>CAWBZX010000001.1:0-10976 GCA_963793295.1 uncultured Saprospiraceae bacterium
TACAAATAATAGCACGCGCGTTGGAATGGGCTCTAGTAAATATGAAAGATGATTGGAAGAAAATTTTTCCTTTTGAATTATTTTACGATTAAGAAGTTTATAGATTCTATTTTATTTAACATAAAACAAAAACAATGAATTTGAAATTAAAAAACATTTTCTCGATTGTTGTCCTAATGGCCTTTGCTTTAAATAGCATGGCGCAGGACAAACCCAACATTCTGATCATTTGGGGCGATGATATCGGCCAGTTCAATGTAAGCGCCTACAACATGGGCATGATGGGCTACAAGACGCCAAACATCGACCGCATCGCTGCAGAAGGCGCAGTGTTCACCGACTGGTATGGTCAGCAGAGTTGTACTGCTGGACGTGCCGCTTTCATCACCGGTCAGTCGCCTATGCGTACAGGTTTGACTAAGGTTGGACTGCCCGGCGCTCCGGAAGGGATGAAAAAAGAAGACCCGACCATCGCCGTATTGCTCAAAGCGCAGGGCTACGTCACCGGCCAGTTTGGAAAAAATCACCTCGGCGATCGTGACGAGATGCTGCCAACCAACCACGGCTTCGACGAATTCTTTGGCAACCTCTACCACTTGAATGCGGAGCAGGAGCCTGAGCATCCTGACTACCCGAAGGATCCAGCGTTCAAGAAGGAATTCGGTCCACGCGGTGTAATCCACTCCTGGGCCAATTCCGACGGCACGCAGAGAATTGTGGACACTGGCCCGCTGACCAAGAAACGGATGGAAACGGTGGACGTGGAAGTCACCACTGCGGCACTTGGTTTTATGGACAAAGCCGTCAAGGACAAGAAACCGTTCTTCGTCTGGTGGAACAGTACCCGCATGCACATCTGGACGCATCTCAAGCCGGAATCCGAGGGCAAGACGGGCCTGGGCGTCTATGCCGACGGCATGGTCGAACATGATGCGATGGTGGGCCAATTGCTCGCCAAGCTCAAGGAACTGGGCGTGGAAGACAACACCATCGTTATGTATTCCACTGACAACGGCGCGGAATTTTTCTCCTGGCCTGACGGTGGAACCACGATGTTCCGGAACGAGAAGGCCACGCAATGGGAAGGCGGCTTCCGCGTGCCGACCGTGATCCGCTGGCCCGGCGTCATCAAACCCGGTACGGTCATTAATGATCTTTGTGCGCACGAAGACATGCTGCCCACGCTGCTCGCGGCAGTAGGTGATACCAACGTGAAGACAGGATCTGCTGAAGGGCAAGAAGGTCGGCAACAAGACCTACAAGGTCCACCTCGACGGCTACAACCTGCTGCCTTTCTTGAAGGGTGAAGAAGCCGTGACCCCGCGCAAGGAGTTCCTCTACTGGACCGACGACGGCCAGGTAGCCGCGCTGCGCTACAACAATTGGAAGGCTACATTCCTAAGGCAGGACGCCCACGGAATTCACGTCTGGAGGAACCCCTACACCGGACTGCGTGCGCCGATGCTGACCAACTTGCGCATGGACCCGTTCGAGCGCGCGGTGGATGAGAGCATAGGCTATGATGAATGGTGGGTGGATCATATGTTCATGTTTGCACCTGCCGGCGTCATTATCGGCGAATGGCTCCAGAGTTTCCGCGAGTTTCCACCGCGCCAGAAGCCCGGCAGCTTCAACCTCGATCGCGTGATGGAAGCTGTAACAAAAGGGGCTGGAGATAAGTAACAGTCAGGTCGATCAAGAGCTAAGTACGCTCCTGAATTCCAATTATAGTTCTTGGATTTTCCATCTAGGAAAGACCATGAATCTTTAATTTGGATAAAATTATTGACGAATTAGTAACTGTGCTGACCGGAAGTAAATAAAAAGTCACTTTCTACCCAAGAGCTAAAACCTTGAAGAATTTCTTTAGGGTTTTAGCTCTCTTTTCAGATTAGAAATAACCAATTATGATCCTCTTTAATATCCATACTAATAACGAGTAAGAAGCAGCGACTTTAAAAAATAGCCTGATAAACAAAGCCTATAAAAATGAGAAAAATCAAAATCCACAAACAACTCCTTTTAATCCTGGCCTTGATAGTAAGCGGATTTAATTTGATGGCACAGACAGAGGAACATGCTGTTTCGGAGGAGCATGAAAAGGGTTTTCACAGTATAACCTTGGTAATGGCCAATGCTTTTTTGCCCAATTCAGTTGATGAAGCAACCAATGACATTCTGATTGTGCCCGTGTTTGGTTTAAACTACGATTACCAGTTCAATAGCCATTGGGGCACAGGGCTTCATGCTGACATTCTATTAGAACAGTATAAGATTGAAAAACATGGAACCAGTGAAGAAATAATAAGGGAAAACCCAATAGCACTGGTAGCCATCCTATTCTATAAGCCTAACCATCGGTGGAAAATACTGGCTGGCTACGGAGTGGAATTTGAAAAGAACGATAACCTTCAAGTGATAAGGGCAGGTGCAGAATATGGCATTCCATTACCCAAAGAATGGGAACTGGGCTTTAGTTTGGAGTTTGATTACAAAATAAACCATTACGCTAATTTAGTACTGGGTATTGGCTTTACTAAAAGATTTGGAAAGAATAGAAAATAATTAAAAAAAACCAGAAAAAAAACAAAATGAATAACATCACGATGGAACCGGATACAGTTTACCTTCGCAGACTTACCACGTTCATCGATGTGGTATATGCATTGATATTTTTCCATATGTTCTCTTCCTATCTGCCACAGATAGAAGACATGGCATGGACATCGAAACCAATGGGACTACTAAGTCATTTAATTGACAATAAATCTGAATTGCTGCGAATCTTTATAGGCGCGGGGTTGGCCGTTCTGTATTGGAATCAAAACAACAGTCTGTTTCAAAAACTTAGTGAAAACAAATGGTGTACATGCCCTTCTTTCCCTGGTTCAACTAGTACTGGTACTCTTGTTTGTTTATTTTGCTATTGCAGATCCGGGATTGGAAAGTGTTTCTTCTCCTGCCCTTCAGGCTGGCAGCCTGGCGCTTGCCGGATTTATAGGTATTGGCGCGTGGTATTATGCCGCAAAAAATAATCTGATACGTGAGGAAATAAATAGCGATGAGGTTAAAAGCATTGCAAAAAATAACCTCATGGAACCCTTAACAGCGACCATTAATGTTGGTCTGGCCTTCGTTGGTCCTCTGGTATGGACCTTAGCCTGGTTCGTTCTTCCTGCAATAATAATTTGGTTGTTGAAACCAAGAAAGACTTGATAAGTCAATTCATAACCTTCATTCAAATACCCATGATCAAGAAAATATTTTATTAAAAATTTAAATATAAGTGAGACCTTCTTTCTTCATATTATTGTTTCTGATTGGATTGCAAGGCAAAGCGCAACCCAACCTTCCACGCTTGGCTCCTTTGATATTTGGCTCCAATTCGACGATGCAGACACCAGCCGGGATACTCGTCTCCATGCGGGGAGGTTTTTTTCAGTACAAAAACTATTACGATGGAAGCGGAAAGAAAGTGGATTCAGAGAGCACAGATGTGATCATTTTGCTTCCAAATATTAGTTATGCCTTTCCAAAACATTTTTTAAAGGCGCAGTACACCGTTGGGATAACCTTGCCGCTAATAAATCTACAGCCAATTGTAAACGGCCCTACACCCACGGTCATTTCAGGTCTGGGACTTGGCGATGTGGTACTAGCTCCGTTGATTTTAAAATGGAAAATACATCCTTTTTATCCATCCTTTTCCTACAATTTTATTTCCAGTTCGGGTCGCTATTCAGTAGACGATCCAACTAATAATCTGGGTGCAGGGTATGTGACTCATGCCTTTCTTTTTGGCTTAACTTATTTTTTCGGAGAAGAAGAACGATGGTCCGTTTCAGGCATGAACCGCTTTGAGTTTAACCAAAAGCAAAAAGAGCTGGACAAATATCCGGGCAGCAATTATACTTTGGACTATGCGATAGCTAAAAAGTTGAGCCCCCATTGGCGACTAGCCGGTATCGGTTATTTCACTTTTCAACTGGAGGAAGAACGCGGCGCTGATGCAGCAAAGGATGTTACAAAATACCAATACATGGGACTGGGCGTAGAAGGGACCTATATTCCAAGTCGCAGAGTTGCTTTACAATTGAGGGTATTTTACGATGTTTTCAAGGTGGTCAATGCATCCCGAAAACTGGGCATTTATTTAAATGTCGCGCTTCCGCTAGGCGTGCCGAGGCTGGAAGAGCCGGAGGGTAGTTAACTTTTTTAGAAAATTGCTTTCAATGTTAATATTTAAAATATAATTAAAAGAAAAAATAGAGAACAGCAACGAAAATGGTGATACGAGTGAAAGTAATTTGAAACCACAAAGAACACGTAGAAGGCACAAAGGACACTAAAATCTCCCGTACAAGGTGAAAATATAAAGCAAGTAAAACTAAAATAAAGAAAATGACTGAAAATGAAATTGCACATAAAGTTGTAGGAGCAGCAATTGAAGTTCATAAAGCACTTGGCCCTGGCCTATTGGAAAGCGCCTATCAAGAATGTTTGGTATACAAGCTAAAACAAATTGGGCTATCGGTTGAAAAGGAAAAACCTATGCCTTTAGTATTTGAAGAAGTACAATTGGAGTGTGGTTACCGGATTGATATTTTGGTGGGAGGGAAGCTTGTAATTGAAATAAAAAGTGTTGAAGCCTTAAATAATGTTCACTTAGCACAAACACTGACTTATATGAAATTGGGAGACTACAAACTTGGACTGTTGATTAATTTCAATGTAACACTTTTAAAACTTGGTATAAAACGGATTATTAATGGACAATTAGAATAGTCGAACATTGTGATCTCTGTGATAATCTTTGTGCGCTTTGTGGTTAACAAAAAAATTAATGATTATGAAAAAACTGCCTTATTTGATTGGATTTATATTGCTCTCATTGACTATTCACGCCCAAAACAGCGGCGCTGGAGCTAAAAAGAATGCAGAACCTATTTGGCTATCTGACTGTGAAAGCAAACTGGATACATTTCGAAAAAGCCGGGAAGTCAAACCAATTGTTGATTTTCCACCTTTCTTCGGCAAAAAAGTCAGAGAAATGGGCTATTCTCTCCCTCTGCCATTTGGAGTAGGCGCCAGTTTCATGGTGATGCGCCAGACCAACAAGATCAGCAATTTCCGGCTGACTATCGATGGAGAGGAAGTGCCTTATGACATCAAGTTTTATGATGCGGTCTCTGTTGATTTGAACGGAACTTTCAGGCCGGATATGTGGCTGTTCCCCTTTTTGAATGTGTACGGCGTTGTTGGATATTCAAGCGGAAGTATTAAACCCTCTGTACTGATTCCAGGTATTCAGGCAGACTTGCCAGGGATCGGAGAAGTAGACATTGTGAAACCGATCGAGTTGAATGATAAAATCGAATACAAAGGTTCCACGGTTGGAATCGGAGCTACAGCAGCAGGAGGTTTTAAAAGTTACTTTTTTACACTGGATTATAATTATACCTGGAGCAATATGGATGTGATACCGCAGACGGTTGAAGTGCAAACGATCACGCCGCGAGTCGGGATAATGCTCGAAGGTTTTAAGACCATTGGTACAGGCACTTTCTGGCTGGGCGCCATGTATATCGATATCAATCAAGAGATTCATGATCAGTTCAATCTTCGGGAAAGTGATCCAGAAGTTGCGGATGTTTTAGGGGATGAAATCGGCTATATCATGAACATAGGTGTTGCCGAACCCTGGAACTTTTTAGTAGGTGGCGCATGGGCTTTCAACCCGCGTATGACCCTGGTATTGGAAGCTGGAGTGGGTGACCGTAGCCAGTTTTTGACCTCGGTGGATTATAGGTTTTGATACCTGAATAATAATTGAATAGAGTAGGTGAATACTAAAGAACGTTTTTGAAAAGACCGATTTCCAAGTTTAATATAGGAGAAATTCTGCTTTTATTCATTTTGAATTCTCCATTCTTCAAACTGACTAACTATTCCTTGATTCGGCAATCAGGTAAAATATTTTATATTGCATAGGAATGTAATATGACACAGCAATTGTTCTTGCAAAAATCCGAATGCTGTTAAAACCAAAAGAAGCATATGCAATTCAGGTACTTAATTAGTTATCTTCCACTTTGGGTTACTTACCTCTTTATAGTAATAATAATTGTATTGTCAGTATGGAGCGGAATAGCATTTGCCCGATGGAGAAAATCGCATATTGAAAATGAAGATGATGCTCCCATAAATACTATTGTAGGGGCCACCTTAGGGTTGCTTGCCTTTATATTGGCATTTACCTTTGGGCTTACTTCTTCGCGTTTTGATGCCCGAAAACATTTTCTTTTAGAAGAAGTCAATGCTATCGAAACCAGCTGGCTTAGGGCGGGATTGATTAGCGAACCCTATAGTACAGAAATCAAAAAAGCCTTACTGGAATATGTTGAAATTAGGTTGTGGTTGAATAAAAATCCCAGCGCATATAAAGAAGTGCTTCAACAATCTCAAATGCTTCAAAACAGGATGTGGTCAGAAATCACTTCCATGGTAAAAGAACAGCCTCGTAATGACGAGGTTAACGCTCTCCTTATTGCTACTATCAATGATATGTTTGACAATCAGACCAGGCGGGTTGCTGCAGGCTTAATTGATCGCATACCAGGTTTGATCTGGATATCCCTTTTTGCCCTGGTTATATTTTCCATGTTTGAGGTGGGCTATCTGCTCGGGAGAATGGAAAAATCAAACTGGGTATTAATACTTGCCCTTTCTATGGCATTTTCTGCTGTGATTATTATTATTGTTGACTTGGATAGCTCAAAAGGTACGATAACAATTAATAATCAGGCCATGTATGATTTACATGATAGATTAATTGGCAAATGATTATTAAATTAACCTGCTTTTTCAAAGAACTTTTTGGTTTTTAACACATCACCTAAGTGGTTTTGTGTTTTACCACAAGGCACGAAGCTCACCTAGGTTCACTAAGTTTTTAAAAGAATTGATATCTTTTATAATCCTGTTAACCCATGATTCGGCAATACTGGTAAAATATTTTATATTGCATAGGATTGTAATATGTTAATTCAAGTTGCGAAGCAGCTTGCGTTATGTTAAATAGATTTTACCATTATGATGAACATTGTAGTGATCGTTTTATCCTCCATTTTATTGATCCTGATCATTGGGTTGATCTTCAAAAAGGACTTCCGGGAGGATGTTTTGAAAGCAAAAAACGACAACGAAGCGGAAGTCAAAGGATTCAAATTCAAAGGAGGTTTATTTTGGGTCATTTATGCAGCCACTGCCTTCGGGACGATCTACCTGGCTTTGGATCAAAAGGAAGTTACAACTGTAACTCACGATTGTACGCCCTTGCTGGCTTCTGTTAATTCCAATCCTTGGATGGCCTTTGATACCAAGCATGGAATACCAGTAAGCCTGGAATACGGCTGTTATAACAAAAAAGATAGTTCAAATAATAGTAGTGATAACTTGAATATGCGTTTAGCTTTAAATGATAAATACCAAATAATAAGCACCTCCAACTTTGTATTTGGAAAACTGGATAAAGATTCTTTGGAAAAATTGGATTTCTTCAATGACTTGAAATTTGAAAAAAGTATAGAGATATGGTATGATTTTAATGTGAAACGTTGGGAAGAAGCTAAAATGACTGATACTTTGTCAGATAGGATCGCCTACAACCTGTTACCATTTAAAGTCGATTTAGGTCTGGACGGAGAGACAGTATATTCTGTTGTTAAAAGAAAGAATAGTCTAAAAACAACATTGGTGGAGGAAAAAAATATTGGCAGTGATGATAAATGGGCAAAAGTTATAAACGTTGATGGTATATATTATTTAATCAGGCTGAAGTCGAGGAATCTAATTAAAGGCAACAGAAATTATGCACTTTTCCGGATAGAGCAATTTTCCGGAGATATTTTATAAACCTTATTAGAAATCAAAAAATGAATCAGCAGTTTGTGCTTTTTATTTGTCTTCTTGTGCTATCTGCAAATTGTAGTAGTAATAAAAAAATAAGTGTCATTTCTGAAAACGGAGATTTAGAAAAAACCAAAACTCAAAGAAGTACATTTCTAAAAGAAGCAGTTTTTTATGGATTACAAAAAGATAATTTTCCCAAAGAGATAGTTGTAAATTTAGAAAGAGAAAATTCTAATTGGGTAGGGAAATGCCCCATCTGTGATAATGTAAAAAGAGGTTTTAAATTATATACTAATGCCAATAGGGAAAACGGAAGGACGAAAATCCCTGAAGAATTTCTGGCTCAAATATCAAATAATGATGAAGTGATACGCAAAGTAGCCCTCAGAGATTTGATAGACCGCTATATTCAGCAATATTACGCGGTCCTTGATATGTCCGAAGAGCAACGGAAAAATATGCTGTTGCAACTCGAAGATGGCCGAAAGACCGGGATGGATCGTGCAAATGGAGGCGAAGGGTTTTTCTGCTCCTCATGCGATGGCGCTTGCCACATAAAAAAGTAATCCATTCTTTAATAAATGGACCAATGAAAAACTTCTTCAATTAAATATGAAAATCCGCGAAGCTAAAATCGAAGATGTTCCTCGAATGGTGGAACTTTGGTTTGAATTGATGCATTATCATGCCGCTCATCACCTGGTTTTTCTTGCAAGAGACAATACCAAAGAACTAATTGAAGAAGATTTAAGAAACAGGATTGAAAACACAAACTGCCGCTTTTTTATCGCTGAAATAGACGATAAACTGTGTGGATTTATTTCCTGTAGTTTTAGAATCACGCAGGAAATGATGATTTACCATCGGAGAGGTTATATTTCCGAAACGGTCGTGAGTCAAAATTTTAGAGGAAAAGGCATTGGAAAACTATTATTCGAAAGAGCAAAGCAATGGTTTGAAGAAGAAGACGCCGATCATATCGAATTACAGGTTTCCCTGAAAAATAACGGTGCCCTGAACTTTTGGGGAAACCAGGGATTTGAAGGAACCACCCAACACATGGTTAAGGTTCTGAAAAAGAAGGGCTGATATAGCGTTGTCTTTCAAAGCAATCAAATCAAATGCTGCTCCTTCAGCTTAGCTTTCAATTGCTCATGACGATTCCAGAATTTAGTTTCGATATCGCGCATGGTTTCCTTGAATTCCGGAAGTGCTTTGAGTTCATCCATCAAAGGATCCATTTCAAAAAACAGGAGAATCCAATAATGGTAATTTTCCTCTTCTGAAAATTGTTTTATCTGTTCAATCGCCTTTTTGTGTATCTCCATTGAAGGCAGAGAGCATAGCCATATTGAGCTCTTTATAAATCGATTGATCGTTTGCAGTATAATCCTTGAAAAGCTGCATGTATTTTTCTGCTTCCTGCGTGCATTCCCATTTTCCGCATGACCATTGCAATTTTTGCATTTTCAACTGGATAAATATCCAGTTTCAATGCGTCCTTGATCTCTGTAAATTTTTTGTAGTACTTGTAAGCATTCTCAAAATCCCGCATGAAATAATGGATTTTCGCGACTTCTTGCATGACATCCAGCCGGGTGGAATCTCTACGCAGTGTTTCCAATAATAGTTCTTTGGTTTGGGCGAGATCTCGGTTTTTTGCATACAGGATAAATGCTTTTACATATGCGGAATACAAATTCTCAGGATCATAGGCCAATGACTTGTTGATATACATTTCAGCTTCCTCAACAAAACCGGATTGGATAAAAGCATTACTGACGTGCAAATAGATAAAACTGGCTGTTGTTGAATCGTTTGAAGCGATATCCAACCTAATTCCTTTGAGGGCATATTCCAGGTATTTTTCTGTGTTGGGAACATACCTGGTATAAAAGTCTGAGAGGATGTTAATGACCAGGGCAGAATTCGGATTATATTCCAGGGCTTTTTCAAGGTGTGGAAGTGCCGAAGTCATATTCTCCCTGCTGGATATAAAATAATGCTTTGGCAATCAAACTCTGCGGCAATTGTGCATCGTATAACAGCGCTTTATCTGCATAATTATTGATCTGTTCTGCATATTGCTTTTCCGTTTGATTGTAATCTAAAAAATAATAGGCAATAGCAAGACCTGCATAGGCACGCGCAAATTCTGGATCTAGCTCGATAGCCTTTTCATAATAGGTGATTGCTTGTTGTAAACTCTCGCGATCTCCTTTGTAAAATAAATCAAGCCCCTTTAAAAAAGTATCATAGGCCTCCAGGTTTTCAGTAGGCACTTCATCGAGCCTTTTTTCTTCTTCGGGGGTGATGATGACTTGTATTTCATCTGCAATTTTTTTAGCGACTTCCTTCTGCAAACTGAAGATATCTGTTGCTTCCCGCTTGAACTGTTCGGCCCACAAGTGGCGATCAGTTCGCGCTTCAATCAATTGAATATTCAATAAAATCTGATTACCGATCTTTTGTCCGCTGCCTTCTACAACATAATGGACACCCAATTCCTGTGCAATCTCAGGAATGATTTTCGTCGTGTTTCGGTACTTTTCAACGGAGGTTCTGCTAATAACCCTGAGATCAGCAATTTTTTGCAGATGATTCAGGATGGATTCCATGAGTCCATTAATGATATACACGTTGGTGGAATCATTGCTATCGTTGATAAATGGTAAAACCGCAATAGACTTTTCAGAAATCGTTTGATCAGCAGAGGAACTGAACTGATTGGGTTTTTTAAAGATTGCTGTTTTGAAAACCAGGTATCCGCCTAACACGACAGCCAATGCGATCAAAATCCATATGATCCCAACCTTTTTAGCTTTTTGATTACGAATGGTCCGCTTTTTTGAGTTTACCTGTCAATTGATCCTTTTCGGGAACGACCAGGCCAGGGTTGGTGATCGCAAACACCTCCAACGGTTTATCGACGTTTTTGAATTCAAAGATACCCAGGGAAGTGGTTTGAATACCTGACTGATTCTTGACTTCATCATATACTTTTTCTGAGATAAAAACACTTCCGGCAACAGCCAGCGATTCGATCCGGGAAGCGACATTGACGC
>CAWBZX010000002.1:0-122235 GCA_963793295.1 uncultured Saprospiraceae bacterium
TAAACCATTTCTCTGACATGAGATTATAGGTCTCAATTGCAGATTCAATATCTTCACCATGAATACCTATAGCAGCACTCATCAGCATATGTTGTGGTCGTTCTACTACTTTACCATCCATCCTCAGCAGATAGGATCTTTCCAGGGTTTTGAATCCAAAATAATCAAAACTATAATCTCGGTCATAAATGATAGCGGAATCCAATAGATCCTTATTCTTCTTAATTAGATTCATAAGTTTCATCACTGATCAACCCAGCTTTTTCACCTGTTTTCGGATCAATATAATTATACAAATCCTTCATGGTTTTGCTGAAAGACTTATCTGTATTTTTGTGAAGATTAGAAACTGCAATTCTCGCTGCCAATAATGCATAATCAGGATGTTGCGTTGCCATTGTTGCTGCAGTTTCAGCAGCCAGATTATCCAGTTCTGTAGTGGTTACACCATCATATAATCCTTGAATTACTTTTTTTGCGATTTCTATGGGATCAACATATTGTTGGGACAGACCATAACATAGTTTTTTGACTCTTGCGGTGATTTTGTCAAAGCTGACATTTTCACGCTTGCCGCTTCTTTTAATTACTTGCATAAGAGATTTTATAGTTGAGGGATTAAATAATTTGCTTTAAAATAAGTTCGTCATTTATTCTCAGTAATAACCGTTATCGTGTTTCATCAGTGTAATTTAGTGAATGACAATTGGCACGATATGATTTCAAATGCACCAATTATCATTCGTCATATTTTTATTTAAAAGTCTTCATCAAGAGAAAATATCTGCTTATCACTATCAGCCATTACACCTGATTTTTGGTAATCACCTACTCTTTTTTCAAAGAAGTTGGTTTTTCCTTGCAGAGAAATCATATCCATCCATGGGAATGGATTTTCAACATTATAAATTTTTTCATTTCCAAGAGACATTAAGAGTCGGTCAGCAACAAATTCTATGTACTGACACATCATTTCAGCATTCATACCGATCAATTTTACAGGAATTGCATCAGAAACAAATTCTTTTTCAATAGTTACTGCATCAATGATAATTTTTTTAATAGTTTCTTTGGGAAGTTTATTTACTATGTGATCGTTGTAAAGATCACATGCAAAATCACAATGCATTCCTTCATCTCGGGAGATCAATTCATTGGAAAAGGTAAGTCCTGGCATCAGTCCTCTTTTCTTCAACCAGAAAATAGAACAAAATGAACCTGAAAAGAAAATTCCTTCAACTGCTGCAAAAGCAATCAGTCTTTCTGCAAAAGAACCATCTTCGATCCAACGCAAAGCCCAATCTGCTTTCTTCTTTACACAATCCAGGTGTTTCAATGGCATTAAATAAGATAATCTTTTTCTTTGTTATCTTTTATATAAGTATCTATTAATAAGTGAATAGGTTTCAGAATGGATATTTTCCATCATGATCTGAAAACCATAGAAAAATTTAGCTTCTGTATATTGTACTTCACTAACAAAATTTTCAGCAAGATTTTCATTTACGATTCCATCACTTGCAGCAAAAAATGCAAGTACATGTTTTATAAAATGTCTTTCATCATCATTTAATTTTTCCCAATCTGCAAGATCCTGTGACAAATCAATTTCTTCAGCTGTCCAAAAACAAGCTTCTGACTTTTTATACCATGCCCAGATATCATCATGTTGAATTGGAAAAAGTACAAATCGGTTTGGATTTTCTTGCAAAATTGGTTCTACTACTACACTCATAACTTTGATAGTTTTTTTAATTTAAAATAATTTGTTTCATACCGCTACCAATACCAGTACTTTATGTAAAGTGCTGTGATTGGTGCGCCGTTGGCATAGTTCTCTAATCAAAGACGCAAAAAACAGGATAGCAGTTGATCGGTCAACTGACCTGAGTTTTAGCAAAAAAATTGAAATCTGAGGTGACTTCCCTTCCTTAATTTAAGCCTTTATGAGGCAAAAAGATGAGGATCATAGTGTTTCACTCAAAGTAGTTTCCATTTTGATAACACTAAAATACAAATATAGATAAAAAAATAGCAGATAAGTTACTAACACAATGTGGAAAATTAACCTAAGTTATTGATTATCAATCACCAGAGTTTGTTTACAAGTTATCCACAATGTGGATAACTTTTGTGTGGAAAACATTTCTCCCTTTACGCAAATTAGTGAAACTCAGTAAATTACGGGTTCAAAATAGTCTTTTACGACGAAACCACATTGCTAATAATAAACTGATTACAATAGAAAATATAAAAATGTAAACAAAGGCATTTTCATTCCGCCCAAAAGGCAGCTCCACATTCATCCCATACAAACTCGCAACAAGGGTCGGTACCATTAAAATGATCGTTACCATAGTCCATCTTTGAATAACGACATTCAAATTGTTTGAAATAATAGAAGCATAGGCTTCCATTGTTCCATTTAGGATATTGGTATAAACATTCGCCATTTCAAGGGCTTGACTATTGTCGATAATAATATCTTCGAAAAGATCTGTCATCAACTCATCCGAACGGAGATGTAAAAAATCTGTCCGCTTCATTTTCATTTTCATAAGTTCATTAGAACTAATGGTGTTGACAAAATAAACCAAGCTTTTTTCAATATTGAGCAACTGCCTCAGTTCCTTGTTACGGCTGGAATCATACAATTCTTTTTCAATGAGATTGCGTTTAAGGTTTAACTTTTTAAGACACGTAAGAAACCGATAAACGTTTTGTTCCAGAATCTGTAAAACGAACATCTTTTCATCCGCTGGATTGAAGTTTTTAACTTTATTATTTAAAAACAACTCCAATACAGGATTTTCATAAGAAGCAATTGTAATTATATGATCAATAGTCAATATAATTCCAATTGGGACAGTAACGTAAATCGCTTCGTTCTCTTCTTCGCTCTCATTTAATATTGGCGTATTGACTACAATCAATCGGACCTCTTCTTCTATTTCGTACCTGGAACGCTCATCGATGTCAAGTGAATCCGTAAGGAAGTCAAGTGGAATATCAAACTGTTGTGCTACAGCTTCTAATTCTTCATGACTAAAGGGTGGTGAGATATTTATCCAGCAAGATGGTTCCGGATTCTCCAACTCTGAAAGTTGCTTTTTTACTTTTGAGTAATATCGAATCATTACCGGATAATTTCATTTTAACGAATTTGTCAGAAAATGAAAAAAGAAAACACTTCTAAAAGGAGCGTTTCTATTTCCGATACAAACTTACGATAAAAAGCTTTTTTTACAAATCGAAAATCAAAAGAAAGCCAAACCCTTAACCAACTAACTGAATATCAAACATTTAAACTGCCTTTAATTGGTCGACAAACGATTCATATACAGCTAGATCATGGCTGCAGCCCTTACCCCATCTCGGTTGGTACCCACCTTTAATTAAGAAATAATCAGAGATAATTTCACCTTGTTGTTCAAGATTAAAAGAGAGGAAACTTTTTCCCTGCTCTTTGCAGGCTTTTAAAGCAGGTATTCCACCATAATTATAACCCATTTTTGATTTTTGGGCTTTTATAGCTCGGGGAATATAAACCGATCCCATCTGCTCAAATTGCCATACATGTGTTAACTCGTGTAGCAGCGTACTATTTTGCATAGTTCCCCAGCTATTAATGATGTAAAAACTCACATAACAAAAATGCTTTTGCTCTGGGTCCTGCAACACTTAATTCATCTATTCTTACACGTCTGTAATTGATAGATTCACCAAAAACTGTTTTGGCCAATTCGATTTCCCAATCATACATTGATCTGGAATTGAATTTCACAAAATCCATTATAATTTCATAAAATTCTGGAACGCCAAAAATGTCTAACAAATAAATCGGAAGTTCTGTCCACCAAGTTGAAATTCGATTAAATCTTCGTTTGTTAATCTCGGATTCTCGCCAAAACATCGTAAAAGGTTGTAAAAAATAGAATCCTTTTAACAAATGCTTAAAACATCGAATCAGCCTGACTGGAAACTTTCGAAAAATTTCAATTAAACGAAAACAGCTAGTAAGTAGTTTTTTCCATAAATGAATTAAGACTTTAACAAAATTCAACTGGAGATAATAACTTTTACCATAGATTTCCATGATTATCGATTTTACGATAAATTGCCTTCCGGAAAAAGTGTTTCTAAGTGATGAAAAACTTTAAACAAAATCGCTTAAAGTTTAAAAAATAGTGCTTCAGAAATTGGATTAGCCTCCGCACAAATAAATGTGCAAGTGTGGGTTTTCTTCAAAATGGAAACTACAAGATTTCATGGGTATTATAATACCTCATAAATGTTTGCAATGACCACAAATGTATGATAAAATATATTAGTAGTACGATAAAGTTTTCCACAATATTTCCACATTCACTAATATGTTTTATTCAATCTATTTTCACAAAACTATCATTAATCATTGATAATCATATTACTACATAAAACATAAACACACATAAACGTATTATTTATCTAAGTAAACCCGAAATTTTATACTTGAAAATATTTTTATTTTTAGAATATTAAAAATATGCTACTTAAATCGAATCGCTTTTACGGGTGAGATTCTGGTAACCAGGTAAGAAGGAATAATCAAGACAAATAAAGTAATGATTAAAGTTCCGAAATTAAGCGCAAGGATGGAAAACCAATTGAACTCAATTGGAGCAACTGAAAGGTAGTAATCTGCTTCCGAGAGTTTGATGACTTCAAAATAATCCTGAATGAAGCATAATGAAAGACCGATCAGATTACCCCAAAATAAGCCAATGCCAATGATATAAGCAGCGTAATAAAGGAAGATTTTTCTAATCCCCCAATTAGTATAACCAAGTGCTTTGAGTGTTCCGATCATATTTGTTCTTTCGAGAATAAGAATCATTAAAGCTGTAACCATATTGATAATGGAAACAATGATCATCAATATTAAAATCACAATTTCATTAATGTCTTGCAATTCCAGCCATTCAAAAATACTGGGTGATTTATCACGTATCGTCTGAGAATATAGATCGTTTGGTATTTCTTCAATGTAAATGTGTTCGTTGATTGGGTTTAAATCATCAATATTATCAATAAACACCTCAAACCCACCGACCTGATTTTCATCCCAATCCAATAGTTGTTGTAATACCCGAATGTCAACTATGGCAAATTTTTGATCATATTCTTCTAAACCAGTTTTGTAGATCCCCGCTACGGTGAATCGTTTTTGAATCTGATCATTATTCTTAATAAAATGAACAATTAGTTTGTCATCAACCTTCAAATTCAAACGATCAGCAGTTTGCCTTGATATCAAAATCTCTCTGGAGATGCTATCCCTTAGATTCAATTGCCTGCCTTCTTTTAGATACTGGCTTAAATTATCCCAGTTGTAATCTTTGCCGATCCCTTTTAAAATGATTCCTTCAATCTCATTTTTTGACCTAATTATACCTGGTAAGGTTGCAAAAACCTGAATGTGGCTAACACCTCCCTTAGTTTGTTTCTCAACCATTCTGTCATAAAAAGTGTATCCTAAAAAAGAAGGATTGTCCAGGTAGGTTACTTTTGTAATAGTATCGAGATAAGGGTAAAAAACCTGATCAACATCAACAGGAAATGCTTCCATACTATTATTGACACCGGTATCCATGATATGAATATGCCCCCAAAAACCAAAAATCTTGTTGCTTATTTCATTCTTAAATCCCCTGATTAAGGATGTCGCAATAATCATTACCGACACACTCAACGCAACAGCAACAATCGCAATCCGTATGATTAGCCTTGAAAATGACTGTTGACCTGAAGCGGCAACTTTACGCGCGATAAAATAATCAAGATTCAAATAAATTGGTTTAAGAGTTAAAGGTCCAAAGTTTCTGGTTTCTTGTTTTTAGTTCTTGACTTAAAATTGAAAGTTTAAACTATGAAGCTCAAAACTACAAACTACAATCGAACTTTCAATTATCCAAAAACGGTTAATAGAAAAACATATTTTTTGAACAGGTTCTAATTCTATTTTTTGATACCTTTGAGGCTTTGAAAATTTAAAGTTAACTATGAATTTTATTGAAGAACTCCAATGGAGAGGAATGATTCATGACATGATGCCTGGAACCGAGGAATTGTTGAAAGATAAGCCCATTTCCGGTTACATTGGTTTTGATCCTACTTCTGATTCACTACATATCGGAAGCCTTGTCCAGATTATGATTCTTGTTCATTTTCAACGCGCAGGTCATAAGCCATTTGCTTTGGTTGGAGGTGCAACAGGTATGGTTGGTGATCCTTCAGGCAAGTCAGCTGAAAGAAATTTGCTTGATGCTGAAACGCTAAACCGCAATGTTAAAGGAGTAAAAAATCAGCTGGAAAAGTTTCTGGATTTTGATTGTGATGAAAACGCAGCTGAAATGGTCAACAATTATGATTGGTTCAAGGATATGAGTTTCCTTGAATTTATTCGTGATGTGGGTAAACACATTACCGTGAATTATATGATGGCCAAAGAATCTGTGAAAACAAGATTGGAAACTGGATTGTCATTTACTGAATTCTCTTACCAGCTAGTTCAGGGTTATGACTTTTACTGGTTGTATGAGAATAAAGGTTGCAAAATTCAAATGGGAGGCTCTGATCAATGGGGAAATATTGTGACGGGCACCGAATTGATTCGTCGAAAAACCAGTGGAGAAGCTTTTGCGGTGACAACCCCATTAATCAAAAAAGCCGATGGGACTAAATTTGGTAAAACGGAAGGTGGAAATGTTTGGCTTGACCAAAACAAAACCTCAGTAAGAGATTTTTACCAATACTGGCTGAATGCTTCAGATGAAGATGCTGCTAAATATGTGCGAATTTTTACGCTGTTTTCGAAAAATGACATTGAATCATTAGAGGAAAAACATAATGAAGATCCAGGGCAAAAGCTACTTCAAAAAACCATTGCAAAAGATATTACGACGAGAGTTCATGGCCAGGAAGGATATGATTCACTTGGACTTGATAATAATATTATGTTCGACAAGAATCTTGGCAAAGCGGAATTAGCGACTATGGACGAAGACAAATTTATAGAAGCAATTCAATCTTTTGATCAGATTGAAATCAACAGCAATGCTGACTTGGATCAAATTGAAATCATTGATTTTTTGACCGAAACATCGGGAAATATTATTTATCAAACTAAAAGTGAAGCAAGAAGGGCCTTGGATCAAAATGCTGTTTCGATAAACAAAACAAAAGTAACCAAAGATTACAAGCTTGGGAAAATTGATCTGTTGCACAACAAGTTTGTCATCGTTTCAAAAGGAAAGAAAAAACATTACATCGTTAAAAAGAAAGAAAGACCAAACAATACTAACTCTTAAAAAAGAAATCATCTAAATTGACGAAAAGATTGATTTAGACATGGAGCTAAAAATATACCAGGTCGATGCATTTACAGATCATTTATTTGGTGGCAATCCGGCTGCAATTGTTCCCCTTAAAAGTTGGCTTCCCGATGATTTAATGCAAAAGATTGCAACAGAAAACAACTTATCAGAAACGGCTTTTTATGTTCAAACCGGAGAAAAATTCGAAATCCGATGGTTCACTCCTACCGCTGAAGTTGATTTGTGCGGGCATGCAACCCTTGCTACCGCTCATATTCTTTTTGAACGAAAAAAATATGCTGAAAAAATTATAAATTTTTATTCAAAAAGTGGTATATTAAAGGTAAGTAAATTGAACAATTTGTACACGATGGATTTTCCTGCCGACGAAATCCATCCCGTAACGCCTCCCGTTGAGATCATTAAAGGACTGGGTACCACTCCAATTGAAACATTTCGCGGGAAAGATGATTACATGATCGTTATTGATTCTGAACGAGAGATTAAAAACATCCAGCCAGATTTTAGGATGTTATCCTTACTTGAAAAGGCAAGAGGAATTATTGTTACCGCTCCTGGAATTGATGTTGACTTTGTATCCCGTTGTTTTTATCCTCGATTTGGAATTGATGAAGATCCAGCAACGGGTTCCGCACATACTACCATGACTCCATATTGGTCTCAGAAACTGAACAAAATTGAACTAACTGCATTACAGCTATCTCCTAGAAAAGGAGTTTTTCGATGTAAATTTCTACAAGATCGCGTTTTAATTAGCGGTCAAGCTGTTACTTATCTAAAAGGCAAATTAATACTGTAAGCTAATTATCGACCTATACTAATTAAAAAATTATACATCAGTTTTCAAAAGAGAACGTGATGAAATACTTTTTAGAACCTTTTTAAAAAAGATAGGTATGAATGAAAAAATCAAAACCCATTGGAATGAACAATGGGTGGATGTAGCATTTGATCATACTACCAAAACCTGTAATTATGCCATCTCCAATTATGGAAGAATAAAAAGCGAAAATAAAAAAACGCATAAAGAAAATCTTCTAAAAGGGGCTGTCGTCAATCGAGGTTTGAGAATTCTCAACGTTAAACTAAAAGATAATTCAACAGGATATCGCTACATCCATCGTTTTGTCGCCGAACATTTTCTGGAAAAACCCAGTGAAGATCACAACCATATTGTCCATATTGATTATGACAAAAACAATAACAAATGGAACAATCTAAAATGGGTTACGGAAAAGGAATGGAAAAAACATATCCAAGATTCCCCTGAATTTAAAAAAGGAAAAGAAAAACGACTGCGAAGCTATAAGCTTAATGAAACAAAAGTGCGCATGATGAAAAAAATGCTGGCTAACGATAAAAACCAGCGAAAAATAATTGCCCGTAAATTTGATGTCAGTGAATCATTGGTCAGAAGGATTGAAAAAGGGCAATACTGGGCGCATGTCAAATTAGACGATGAATAAAAAAACCTTCTTTTAATCATATTGTCTCAAAAGAAGGCTCTCCTATATTTTCAATCGTTTAAATCTTAAGGTTGAATATTTAATACTAACCTTAAGTCATTAATTGACTCCATTGGATTTTCTTCAATTTCCATTTCAAAAAGATAGGCTGGTTTCTCCATCTGTTGGAGTTCATCAAATTCTATCTCATCAAATTTATCTGCAGGAAATAAAGCAATTCTATTTCCGGGCAAAATAGTGAACATTCGCGCTCCGGGATCCGAGATCAGAGCCATTTCATGCCACCGGCTCTTCGGATATTTTATTAACCCTTTATTGTCTCCTGTCACATAAACGATTTCTAGATCATTTAGTGCAATCTCAGGTTCTGAGCCATACTGGAAATCTGCACTTAAAATCAATTTATCTTGTTCTTTCATCAGTTTGTCCCAATTGAAAATACCGAAATCATGAGCAGCAAAGGAACGATAAACTTCTGCCATTTGATTCAGTTGTTCATAAGCCTGGTCAACCTTAGCCATTGTAGCATTGTAATCATTTTTCCAATAGCCTGGCCCATAAGCAAAAAGTGCTTTTAATGGCATAACGGCTTCAATCTGTGTCGTAAAAACTTTTGTAGTATCCTTTGGAGAAACAACTTTTAAATTATAACGGTAATTTTTCACTTGCTCAATTTCTCCACTCAAACCTTCTGTCCATTTTGGAAAGGCCTTTTTTGAACTATTTTTCCAAACCATCAACGCTGCAAGTTCCTTTTGGCCTTTGTAATCTATGTTCTGATATAGTTTTACATCGTTCCAGCCTAAACCATAGGCTTTCATTTTTTTCTGGGCTTGACCATGATTAACATTAGTCAAATTATCGTTGTAATAAACATCCAGGATGGCTTTGTAATTAACCGCAAAGTATTCCCGATCAAGTGGAAATTTTAAATCCGGTTTCATCCGGGAAATCTTCTTTTTTAATTTTACTCTTTCCTCATTCACTTCAGGTTTCGCAGTTCCTAAGCTATCCCAACCTCCTGCTTTTTCATCGAGATAATAAAAATTATAGTCATCTCCATCCTGGAAAGATGCAAATTTGACCGCAACTTGCTTTGTCGAGTCTAAATACAATAAATTGTTTTCTTTCTTAACACGCATTTCAAAAGAACCTGCAGTTTCAAAATGGCCATTACCATATGTCATCGGAATTCCGGTAAAATAAATACTCGTCGCATCATGCATTTCGCGATAATTAAATTCAACTTCACCATTTACAGATTTACCGTTTTTGTCAACAATTGCATTTGGTGGAATATTAATCTCCGTGCCGGAAGGCATTTTAAAAAACTCCCCTTTTTCTGCTGTAAAAGTGAATTTAGTAAATTCAGGATCGAATTCGGGGAAAGGAGGATTGACCAAAGCAGGCACCAGTTCTGTCGTTTCAGGGGTGTCGTGGCAAGCTATTGCTCCCAGCATAAGAGCAACTAGCAGCACTAGTGAACCAGGAATAAATTTGTTTTTTAGCATGTTCATGTTGATAAATAAAATAAAAGGAGTGAGTTAATTATGAATGTTTTTTAAAATTTATCAAGGGGTTTTATCAAAATGGAAATAATGATTTTTATAAAAATCAGCAGATAATTCACAAAATGCAAACTGTTCTGTTTTAAACTTTTTGCCGTAAGGGAAGGCTTTTTCATTCATCCAAGTTTCGATTTCATCAAATGGTTTGGTGAAACCGAAATTATATGCCGTTGCAAAAAATCTTAAACGGGTTTCATCATTTGCAAAACGATGCCCTTCATAACATTTTTGCATAATAAAGTAGTAGCAAAAAGCATACTTAAGTTGCCATTCAAAGCTTTTAAGTCTTTCAATTCTTTCAAAGCGCTTACTTTCTTCACTGATTATATCGTAATTAATGATCTCCTGAAAATCAGCTTTCAATTCAGGCATATACAAAACATGGTATTCTAAATCTTCAACAAATGATGGTTTCATTTGAAAAACACCAATTGAAAAATCAGCCCATGAATTACCTTTCAGGACATAAAGTTGTTCGAGAACTTTGGTTTCAAAAAAATCTTTAAATCTGGAATATCGAATAATTTCTGGAAAGACAATGCTTAATACTTCTGACTTTTGGCAATCATACTGAGCAGATATGCGATCGATAGTTCCCTGCTCTTTTTTCAATATTTGAATCGCTTCAGAAATATCACGTTTGAATTGACCTGGGATGGTAAATGATGTGCTCGCAAAGCACAATATCAATATGAAAACGAAATTTCTCATTAGGTGTAGTTGACATCAAAGTTTTCATTTAACACATTTTTACATTTAATTATTGTTCAATTCAAAAACAATGGCTTAATTTGACGGTATTCACGAATCAATAATAAAACGCAAGCTATTTCTATGGAAAACCTGAACAATATCCTCAATCATCTTGGCGAAGACCGCGAGAATTACTTTAATGCAATATGTCCTCCTATTATCCAATCCAGTAATTTTTCTTTCAAAAAGTTAGATGATTTTCGAAATGCTTTTTTGGATGAAATGGAAAGCCATCTTTATACCCGTGGCAATAATCCGACTGTAGCGATTTTACGAAAAAAATTAGCTGCCCTGGAAAATGCCGAAGACGCTTTAGTTTTTGGAAGTGGTTGTGCAGCTATTGCCGCTGCTATCATGTCAAATGCAAAAGCCGGCGACCATGTGGTCTGTGTGCAATCTCCTTATTCATGGACCTATAAAATATTGACAGAATACCTTTCTCGATACGGAGTGACTCATACTTATGTCGATGGTACAAAAATCGAGGAAATTGAAAAAGCTATTCAATCAAATACGACCTTACTTTTTCTCGAAAGCCCAAACAGTATCACCTTTGAAGTTCAAGACCTTTCTGCTTGTGCTACGCTTGCTAAAAAACATGGAATTGTAACCGCTATTGACAACAGCTATTGCTCTCCAATTTTTCAAAAACCAATTGATTTTGGAATTGACATTGTTGTGCATTCAGCGACAAAGTATTTGAATGGCCACAGCGATGTAGTTGCCGGAGTACTTTGCAGTAATAAAAAAATGGTCAAAAGGATTTTCGACGATGAATATATGACGCTTGGTGGAATTCTTTCCCCAAATGATGCTTTTCTAATGATCCGCGGACTTCGCACACTGGAATTGCGATTGAAAAGATCTGATGAAAGTACCCGAAAAATTACCGCCTGGCTGGAAAATCATCCTAAAGTCGAAAAACTGATATACCCCTTCTCAAAAAACTTCCCTCAATATGAACTCGCCCAACGACAAATGAAAGGAACAGGCGGCTTATTCTCTATCATTTTAAAAACAGATAACATGAAAAAAGTAGAAGACTTTTTTCATCAGCTCGAACGCTTCCTTTTTGCCGTTTCTTGGGGCGGTCACGAATCACTCATTATGCCATTTTGTGCTTTTTACAATATTCCTGGTCGTGAAGATTCTCACTACCCCTGGAACCTTGTTCGATTTTATATAGGCCTGGAAGATCCGGATTGGTTGATGGAAGATCTGAAAAGAGCATTGGAAGTTTTGTAATAAAACAGAACAATTTCCATAAGACTCCGTGCTTTATTTGATTATGCAATCAAACCCTGATTTATTTTTATTTTTTGATAGCGCAAATTCTCCTTAAATGGATAAAGGCAATTTGAAAAGCTTTTTATTTAATAGAAAGAAAATTTTAAATGAGGAAAATAAAACATAATTACAAAACCAGTATGTTTTTAAAATGAAATAATTTGTTTTTTTCGTAATTCGAATATATATTTGTATTGTATTGATTATGAAACGCTTATAAAAAATCAAAGAATTATGAAAAAGCAAAGTATGCATCGCCAGTATAATTTTCCTGATGCTGACCTTTATTTACAGTGTATGGAGCGAATCAAATATGCCCATCGGGATCTGGACCAATTTAAACAATACGGATATGGCCTGGATCGCTTAAAAAAATTCAGCGCGATGTGTGATAAATTCAGGGCTTTACCTGACGATGACGAAACCGTTGGAGATCAAATGCTGACCACCGACAAAAAATATGAAGCAGCTGAAAAACTGAAAACTGCCATTCGTGGCATAATGACCCGTGTGGCCATGAAATATTCAAATCGCTCTGGCCGCTTCAGGAAATTTGGCACTTCAAAACTCGGAGATATGACCGATGCACAATTGCTGTTTTGCGGACGTCGCGTAGCTCGGGTTGCCAGGCAGCAACAAGATTTTCTGGCAGATGTTGGTGTAAATGAAAAAAATATTCAAAAGGTAACCGATGCTTGTCGAAATTTTGAAAACGCCCTTAATATTCAGCAGGATAAAGTCGCCGATCGTGATATCTCAGTGGAGCTTCGAATCGACCAAGGCAACAAAATTTATAATGAATTAGTGACGCTTTGTAATATCGGAAAAGATATCTGGGTTGAAACAGATCTGGCCAAATATGACAATTTTACGATATATGAGAGTAATAATGATCAAAAAATTGCCAGAAAACAGAAACAAAAAGGAGAAAATGTTTAGATTGTGTAACTTTTTTGACCTCAACGCACAGTCCCATGAAACTTCAATTAATACTCCCTGTATTTGCTTTTTTACTATTTACCGGATTGATCAGTGATGCTCAATCTCCAATCTACCCTTTCCCTCATCCAAAAGGATATGTTTGTTTTAAAGCAAAAAATCCACTTAATATCGACGGAGCTTTAAGTGAAGCCATTTGGAAAAAAACGGAATGGTCTGAATTCTTTGCTGATATAACCGGCAATGAAGACGCCAAACCCTACCTCAACACAAAAGTCAAAATGTTATGGGATGACAACTACTTTTATATAGCTGCCGAGTTAGAAGAGGATCACCTTTGGGGCACCATTACACAACATGATAAAGTAATCTTTAAAGATAATGACTTCGAGGTATTTATCGACCCTAATGGCAACAACCATCATTATTATGAATTAGAATTAAATGTCCTGAATACCGTTTGGGATCTTTTGATAACCAAGCCATACCGAGATGGAGGAGTTGCTATTGACAATTATGATTTCAAAGGACTTTTGACAGGAGTAGAAGTTTATGGAACCATCGATGAACCGAATGATCTTGATGAAAAGTGGACCATTGAAATTGCGATTCCATGGCATAACTTTGAAGTTTGGAATCCTAAAATGAAACCAAAAGTTCCACAAGATGGAGAACAATGGCGGATGAATTTTTCAAGGGTTCAATGGGAATTAGAACCTACCCACTACACCTATACTAAAAAACTGGATTTCAGGCGAAATCCCCTTCCCGAAAACAATTGGGTTTGGTCACCTCAGGGAGTTATTCAGATGCACCAACCTGAGACCTGGGGATATATTCAATTTTCAGAAAAAGAAGCTGGAAGCGCGAAAGTTGAATCTTAGTGTAGGATCTTGATTTTAATCTAAAAATGGCATTAATGGAGGTCTATTTTCAACAAAGAAAATATTTCAAAAAAAATCTCACCTATACCGAAAACATTGACGAACTCCAGCTTAGTGAATATAATGTAATCCGCTTTTCTAAAAAAATAAAAATTGAAACCATGCATAATCGATTTATCGCTTTTGCAGAAGGATACAATGGCATTTGGCAAATTGATGAATCCAGCAAATTTGTTTTATCCCCAAAAAAACTGGAGTGATTTTAATTTAGAAAATGAAAAATCCTTTCTTACTATTATTTCTTTCCATAGTTTTCTTTGCCTGCAAACAGCCTTCGAAAAATGATACCGCACTTCCTAAGTTTTGGTGTTGGATGAATTATTCTTCTGATAAAGACTGGGATCAAATTTTTACAAAAATGAGCTCCGTAGGCATGAATGGTTTGTTGCTTAATGCAAAAGCAGAAGAGTATCCTAAAATTGTCCCTTTTGCAAAAAAATATGGTATAAAAATTCACGCCTGGCAATGGATTTTAAATACTCAAAATCAAAAAATCATTGAAGAACATCCGGAGTGGCTTAGTGTAAACCGACAAGGAAAATCGCTCATTGAACAAAAGGCCTATGTAGATTATTACAAATTTTTGTGCCCCATTATTCCAAATGTTCAGACTTTTATAAAAAATCAAATCGAAGAAATTTTAAAGATTGAAGGAGTTGACGGCATAAGTCTTGATTATTGTCGGTTTGTCGATGTTATCCTACCAGAAAAGCTCTGGCCTAAATATGGGATCGTTCAGGACAAAGAGTATCCAGAGTGGGATTATGGGTATCACCCGGCTATGGTCGAAGGATTTAAAAAAGAATTTGGCTATGATCCTATGGATTTGGAAGATCCGAGTCTCGATCAGCAATGGAAACAATTTCGGTACGACCAGGTAACCAATATAGCCAATATGCTCGCGGACTTAACCCACCAATATGGAAAGACAATCAGCGCCTCCCCCTTCCCTACTCCAACTATTGCACGCCGCATTGTGAGACAAGATTGGGACAAATGGAATTTGGATCTTGTTTTCCCAATGGTCTACTCCGGGTTTTACAAAAATGACGGTGCTAAATGGATCGCTGATTGTGTAAAAGAAGATGTCGAAATAATGAAGCCAAAAGGGACTAATGTTTATTGTGGATTGTTTGTGCCCTCACATAAAAACGATACTTTATCTTTAAGCAAAGCTATGAATATTGCCAAAGATAATGGAGCAATCGGAATTTCTGTATTTAGTTATGATGCTTTGAACGATAAACAATGGGATGAAGTAAAACAATTTATTAAATCATTTTAAATTTGTTTGTTTTATATTGGTGAGGAACTTTTATCTTGTTTAAATTATCGTTTGTTTATCTGGATATTGCTCCAATTAAAAAAGAAAACAATCAAATGATCACAGGGACAACTAAAAGAGATCAGTTTCTAAAAGCCATTCAGTATTCGTTATATTTGATTATCATTCTTTATTTCGGTAGATCGCTGTTTATTCCTTTAAGTTTTGCTTTTTTAATAAGTTTTATTCTATATCCAATTTGCAAATGGCTTGAGCGGCACAAATTGTCAAAAGTACTATCCATATTTGTTTGCCTGACTTTACTATCACTGTTAATCTTTGCGATTTTATGGTTACTTTATTACCAGTTTCAAGAGTTCATGAAAGATTGGCCGGTTTTGAAGATTAAAATAAATGGACTTATTGCCAATATTGATCAATGGATTGCAAACTCCTATTTTAGAACATTTATTAATATTGAAAAAGGAGGAGTTGATTCGCTTCTTGAACAGATCATAACCTATACTTTGCCTTCATTGCCTGGAACATTATATGAATCATCCATTTCCTTAATGTTGTTTATACTCATACCCGTTTTGAGTGCTTTGATTTTATATTACAGAGAAATACTTACCGCGTTTGTTTATCAAATATTCCCGTCTTCTGCCAGTGAGCAAATCAAAAAAATACTGCCTGATGTAATCGTCACTTATTATAATTTTGTAAAAGGGATGCTCGTAGTGTATTTGATAGTAGGTATTCTCAATAGTATTGGTTTAGCTATTTTGGGCATTCCCAATCCAATATTCTTTGGATTTATAGCATCGATACTCACATTCGTACCTTATGTTGGTATATCCATTGGTGCTATTCTTCCGATGAGTGTATCCTGGCTAATGTATGATTCTTTATATTATCCGATTGGTGTTGTCGTTGTTTTTGGAATCGTTCAGGCTTTGGAAGCCAATGTGATATTTCCTTTGGCGGTAAGTAATAGTTTAAAAGTAAATGCTCTTATTACTTTAATTGTGATAATAATCGGAGGAATTCTTTGGGGAGCTGCGGGTATGATCCTTTTCATTCCTTTTATTGCCATCCTAAAATTGGTCGCTGATCAAGTGGATGTTTTACGTCCAATTGCCATTCTACTTGGAACAGGCGATGATCTGGATAAGCAGAATGAAAAGCATTAAAAATTTACCTTACGTCTATATTCTGTCGGTAAAAAAATATATCAGAATTTAAGTTTAAAAAGGATTTATATACCTTTGAATTGACTCAATTCGTAAAACCTGGAAGTTTTGAAAGCAAAAAAAATACTGCGTAGATGAAAAAAGATATTGAAGGCCGAACCGACATCAAATTATTAATTGATACTTTTTATATCAAAGTAAGAGCAGATGAGTCATTAGGTTATATTTTTGATGAAATTGCCAAAGTTGATTGGGAAAATCACATGCCGATCATGTATGACTTTTGGGAAAACACATTGTTTCACACCGGTAGCTATAAACGGAATGCGATGCAACCGCATCTGGATTTAAACGAAAAAATTTCATTGACAAAAGCTCATTTTGATCAATGGTTACTTATCTTTAAAACCACAGTTGATGAGCTTTTTGTAGGTGAAATAGCCCATAATGCTAAAACAAGAGCTATTTCAATTGCAACGATGATTCAAATAAAAATGAGTAATTCTTCTAACATACTTTGACAAAATTTCAGGCCACTTTTGAGTTGCCCTGATACCCAATAATAATAGAACAATGAAATCTTTGCTCCCTAGTTTTTTGTTGCTATTCTGCTTACAAACTATAATTTTTAGCCAATCTCGTGATGTAGGTATTGCTATTATTTCAGGTAATAATTTTGAAGAGAACAGGTGGTTTGAATCCGAAATAAAAAGTGAAATTACGGACTTGCTAGGCTCTCAATATGATTTAACTTTTATAGATCTTCCCTCAAATTCTGATCTAGATCAAACTGAGACAAATATTGATCAGGCTTTTTCAGACCCCAAAATCGATGTGATTATTGGTGCAGGTGTGCAAGTGGGTAATTTGCTTGCCAAACAGAAAAGATTTATTAAACCGACAATCTCCTCACTCATAATTGATAATGAATTACAAAATATCCCAAAAACTGTTGAAGGAACTTCTGGGATCGACAATTTCACTTATATTCTTTCTCCATTTGATCTTTTACGTGATGTAAATACACTTCATGAAATTATTCCTTTTAAAAATTTAGGGATTATAGGAGGACAAGCAATAAGAGAAAACATATTGGATGTGAATACTTTTTACAATAAACTACTTAAAAATCATGATACTGAATATACGTTCATTCCGCTTAATGGAAGTGTGGATGATATTTTAAATAACATCCCTGATGAGGTTGACGCAATCTATTTGTTACCTGTTTCTGAAGATCTTGAGGAAGAAGATTTTAAACTATTTTTTAGCGGGCTAGCTGCAAAACAACTTCCTTGTTTATCACTTTTAAGTGATCCGTTTATAGAATTTGGCGCTTACGCTGCTTATGATTCAGAGCCTACCTTGCAAAAAATCCCGCGAAGAATTGCTTTGAATGTTTCTAAGCTATTGGAAGGCGTAAATGCTTCAACTTTGCCAGTTGAATTGAAAAGTTTTTCCGAAAATCTGATCATCAACATGAAAACGGTAAATAAAACCAATGTTTTTCCATCCTGGCAAATACTTACTCAAGCTACTTTAATCAATGTAAATGATGTTGATACAGATCGAATCATCAACCTTAAATCCTGTATAGTTGAAGCATTAAGCAATAATTTAAATTTAAAAATAGCTCAAAAAGAAACGCAGCTGGTTGAACGGGATGTAGCTATTGCACAAAGCAATTATTTGCCACAAGTTGGCGTGTCATCCACTGGCGTTTTAATCGACGAAAATTCAGCAGAATTTTCATTTGGAAGAAAAGGTGAATTTACCTGGTCTGCAAGTGGCAATTTAAGCCAACTTATTCTTTCAGAACCTGCGCTTGCTAATATTGCTATTCAAAAATTATTTTTAGAAACCCAACAATATAGCCAGGATGCTACTGAACTGGATGTTGTGTTAGATGTTGCTGAGGCTTATTTTGGAATTTTACAGGCTGAAGCTTTTGTAAAAATTCAAAGAGAAAATGTCGCTGTTACGCGAAAAAATTATGACATCGCTTTAGCCAAAGAAGCAGTAGGATACGCCGGAACAACTGATGTCTATCGTTGGCAAAGTCAATTAGCATTAAATAAAATTGATCTCAATGACAGCTACGCTCGACTCAAACAAGTAAGTTTTAACCTAAACCAAATACTCAACCGACCAATAAAAGAGGCGTTTCTGACTGACGATTCTAATGATACGGATACGGATCACTTTGAAGCTTACATGGATGTTTTAAAATTAATTGACAATCCAAGTCAAATGGAAAATTATGCTGATTTTTTGGTCAGTGAAGCTTTTAACAACCTTCCCGAAATCAAACAATTGGAAAAAACGATTGATGCTCAAAATCGATTGCTGCTCTCAAACAAAAGAGCTTATTATTTGCCAACTATTTCCCTAAACGGACAATACGATCATGATCTAAAAAGAATTGGTGTCAAACCACTGCAAGGCCAAGAAGTTCCTGAAATTGTTCCTACATGGAATACAGCCGTTGCCCTTCAAATTCCTGTTTTTCAGGGAAATAGAAGAAACAAGGAAAAACAACAAACAGAGATTCAAATTTTGCAAACTCAGGACAATCTCTCTGATTTACGAAACCAATTAGAATTGCAGGTAAGGTCTAATCTTGAAACAGCAAGGGCCTCTATTAGCAACTTAATTTTATCAACGGAAGCTGCTAAAGCTTCTCGTAAGAACTTTGAAATTGCTCAAAATTCTTATCAACAAGGTTTATTAAATATCACTTCTTTGATCGATGCACAAAACGCGACATTACAATCAGATCTTAATGTTACAACTGCAAAATATCAGTTTATGTTAGACTTCATGAATATTGAAAGAGCAATTGGTAAATATTATTTTTTACTTCCAGCTAGCGAGCAAGAAGCTTTTTTTCAACGATATATTCAATTCCGAAACAACAATAATTGATATTTGAGAAATATCTAAATTAAAACTACATGCTATGAACAAGGCAATTTTAATGTTTTTTGGTATTCTTCTGACCTTTTCCTGTAGTAAAAAGGAAACGGAAAAAGAAAAAATTATCCGACCAATTAAATATGGAAAAATCATAAAATCTACGGGTAATGATGCCTACACTTTTTCGGGAACTGCAAAGGCCAATAATGAGACCAACCTCAGTTTTAGAGTTTCGGGAACTCTCAGAACAGTGCCCGTAAAATTGGGTGACAGGGTTCGAAAAGGACAACTAATTGCTACCATTGATCCATCCGATTATAATATATCTTTTGATCAAGCTGTTGCGAAAGAAAAAGGTGCTGAAGCAAGTTTGATCAGTGCGGAAACACAAATCAAAAGCGCGGAATCGCAACTGATCACCTCCAAATCAAACTACAAGCGTGTGGAGAATTTGTACGAAAACAACAGTGTTCCATTGAGCGAATATGAACAGGCAAAAGCGAGTTACGAAACGGCCTTATCGCAATTCAATGCAGCAAAAGCAAAATATGAAGCTTCACGCACAGAGGTTACGGCTTCAGAAAAACAAAAAGAAAGTGCTAAAAATCAGGTTAATTATACCAGGCTCGAAGCTCCTTTTGACGGAATTATTACTCAAGTCAATGTTGAAGAAAATGAATCGGTTGCTTCAGGAAGTCCCATTGCGGTGATCAGTACAGAAACGGAACCACAAGTCAATCTCGGTGTTCCTGAGATCTTTATCAATAAAATATTCAAAGGTCAGAAAGCAAAAATTCAATTTTCTGTTTTATCGGGTAAAAGTTTCGATGGTATTGTTGAAGAAGTTTCCTTTGCGGCAGGATCTTCACCAACTTATCCGGTAAACGTACGAATTATTAAACCCAGCGACGAGATTCGCCCAGGAATGGCAGCAAATGTGACTTTTGATTTTAGTAATGAAAAATCAAAGTCTGCTGAGCGTATTATTTCGCCGATAAAAGCAGTAGGAGAAGGTAATAAAGGCAATTTTGTTTTTGTTCTTGAAGCGCAGGAAGATGGCTATTACATTGCTAAAAAGCGAAATATAAAAATCGGAGATTTGTTATCTACTGGCTTTGAAGTGAAAGATGGCTTGAAAGAAGGAGAACTAGTCGCTACTGCAGGGTTAAAATCGCTTCTAGATGGAATGAAAGTAAAATTGATCGACAATTAAACAATAGTCTAATGTTTCTTAAAAAAATATTATTAACCGAAACTTCCGAACCCAATTACCTGTTTCTGCTTATCGCATTAATGATAATGATCACCTTTCCGATACTTGTCTTACTTTTTGATGATACTTTTTGGGTTTTTCATATTTGTTATAGTTTCGTCATTTTAACCTCTTTAATGTATTCCTACGAATTTAATCAAAAGATTACTATAATCTTTGTGATCGGGGCTTTGGCTTTTTTAAGCTACTGGTTAGATGTTTTAGTAGATACTGACCTTACCCAAAGCACAAACCTTTTTGTTAGTTTCGTTTTTTTTTCACTCCTTCTTTATCGGCTGATGATTACTACCGTGCAAGAAAAAAACGTGAGTATAAATACACTTTATGCGGTTTCTGTAGGTTATTTACTTTTAGGGTTTATGGGCTTTTGGCTACTAACTTTTCTCGATGTATTGGTGCCGGGTTCTTTTACAGGAAATTTTTCACCTTATAGAGGTTATGACTTGATCTATTTTAGTTTTGTGACTTTAACCAGTTTAGGATATGGAGACATCCAGGCAATCAACCCTGAAGGTAAAGCAATCTGTTTACTGATTGGTATAGTTGGCCAATTATATATCTCTTTTACAGTCGCGGTAATAGTTGGAAAATATTTGAGTAAAAAAACCGACTAAAATAGAATTTACAAAATGAACATTACGAAAACTGCAATAGAAAATAATCGGGTCACCTGGATGGTATTGGTGGTGATCATCATATTGGGGCTCTCTACATACGGGGTTTTGTCAAGGGATGCGATGCCTCCATTTACGATTAGGGTATGTAATGTAGTGACTGCCTTTCCGGGTGCATCACCTGAAAGAGTAGAAGAGTTAATTACCGATAAAATTGAAAAAGTTGCCCAGGAATTACCGGAATTGGAAAGTGTAACAAGTGAATCTCGCACCGGTCTTTCTATTGTTACTATTGAAGTCACTCCTGACATTAAAAAAGAAAATTTACAGGAAATCTGGGACAAGCTAAGACGAAAAATTGATGGAATAAGATCTGAATTACCTGCTGAAATTAAAGAACCAGATATCCAGGATGATGGCATTGGCGTCGTTTACGGTATTGTTTTAGGGTTACAGGGAGACGGTTATTCTTTTTATGAACTCAAACAATTCGCAGATGATATAAGAGACGACTTAATCAAACTCGATGATGCTTCAGAAGTTGAAATCAGTGGAATTCAGGATGAACAGATTTACGTTGAGTTTGAAAATTCCAGCTTGGCGAAATTAGGTTTAACCGCAGCACAACTCCAAAATATTATTGCCTCCACTAATATAGTTTTCCCTGGCGGTGATGTGAGTCTTGAAGATGAACGGATCGTGCTGGAACCAACTGGAAATTATGAGGAAATCGGAGACCTCAAAAACACTATTATTCCGATTGGAAATGGCGGTGAAACCGTAAAATTAGGTGAAGTAACCTCCATTTATCGAGCATATAAAAACCCGGTTGATCGCATCGTAAAAATTGATGGCAACCAAGGTTTAGCCATTTCAGTAGCCTTAAAAGAAGGTGCAAACCTAATCAAACTCGGTGAAGAGATCAACAAAAAGTTAGAAAAATACAATCATACTTTACCCATTGGAATTTCAATAAAAAGAATTGCCGACCAGGACTATTACGTTGATGCAAAAGTCAGTGGTTTCCTATCAAATGTTATCCAATCTGTAGTTATCGTGTTGCTTGTGATGCTGCTTTTCCTAGGACTTCGAACTGGTTTTGTAGTCGCCAGTTTAATTCCGATGGCGCTTTTAATGACCATAGTATTGATGGGCACTTTTGATATTGGACTCAACCAGGTTTCGTTAGCTGCACTTATTATGGCTTTGGGTATGTTGGTCGACAATGCCATCGTTGTGTCTGAATCGATAATGGTAAAAATGGAAGAAGGAACTGATGCAAAAACAGCTGCCATAGAGTCCAGCAAAGAATTAATCATTCCGCTTTTGGTTTCCTCATTGACAACTTCCGCTGCTTTTTTAGCTTTCTTTTTGGCAGAGAATACTATGGGGGAGATGATGGGTCCTCTTTTCAGTGTAATTACCCTTGCGTTGCTGTCATCCTGGATAATGTCAATGACTTTGGTTACGATGCTTGGCGTTCTTTTCATCAAAGTGAAATTAAAAAAAGAAGATAAAGAAATAACTAAAAAATCAATTTTTGATCGGCTTTTAGTTTATTATGAAGTCATTTTAGATCGTGTTTTAAAACGGCCTATTCTCTTTACTTTGGGGTTGATCGGATTACTATTCTTCTCCTTTTTTCTTTTTACAAAAATTCCATTTATATTTTTTCCAGACAGTGATCGCAATTTAGTCACAGCGGATATCAATCTCCCGCTAGGAACAAAAATTGAAAAAACAGCCGAAGTTGTTGGGCAAATCGAAGACTTCATAAAAGACAGTCTATTAGTAAATGGGGCGCGGAAAGAAGGTATTCTCGATTGGTCTGCTTTTGTAGGAGAAGGTCCAAAATCTTATGATCTCGGATATCAGCCAGGAGAAGCTAATTCAGGATATGCCCATCTTTTGCTCAACACTTCCAGCTTTGAAGTCAATCAAAAAACAATTGATGTTCTAGATAATTTTTGTTTTAATACTTTCCCTGATGCTGAAATAGATGTAAAATCTCTGGGAGGTGGAGGCAGCTCCGGAGCAGATGTTGAAGTGCGTGTCTCCGGAGATTCACCCGAAGAATTATTTGAGATCGGAGAACGAGTTAAACAAAAAATGAACACTATTTCATTTGCAAAAAATATCAAAGACGACTGGGGGCCTAAGATCAAAAAAATTGTCATAGATATTGATCAAGACAAAGCCAACCGTGCTGATTTGACCAATCAAGATATTGCCGTTTCGTTGAAAACTGTTTTGACTGGTTTTAACGCTGGTGATTTTCGAGATGCAGAAGACAATATTCCGATAATCATGCGAAGCGAGGGTAGTCAGGAAATGGGCGTTCGCCAACTGGAAGGAGTTAATATTTTTGCTCAAAATACAGGTAAAAATGTACCCCTCGTCCAGGTGGCGAATATGATTCCTGAATGGCAATACGCAAAAATTTTACGAAGAAATCTATATCGAACGATGACCATTAGCTGTGATGTCCGTACTGGATACACTGCTTCGGAAATAACAGCGGTACTCAAGCCCTGGATCAATGAGGATATAAAAATCTGGAAATCCGGCTACACTTATGAGCTTGGTGGAGAATCAGAAAACAGCAGTGAATCTATGGGAGCTGTTGCTGAAAAATTGCCTCTAGCAGGATTTATCATTTTATTACTACTAATTGCCCAGTTTAATTCTTTCCGTAAGACTTTTATTGTTTTGAGTACGATTCCTCTTGGTGTTATCGGAGTAGTTTTAGGTTTGTTTCTTTTCCGTTCCTACTTTGGTTTTATGGCTTTTTTAGGCGTAATCTCTCTTGCGGGTATCGTAATCAATAATGCAATTGTTTTGATTGATCGAATTAAATTGGAGCAAGAGGAATTTAAAAAGCCTTTGGTTCAAGCTATTAAAGATGCTTCTTTCCAGCGTTTTCGTCCAATATTGTTGACGACCTTTACCACTACTCTGGGCTTAATACCACTTTACCTCGGAGGTGGTTTGATGTGGGAGCCAATGGCAATTGCCATAATGATCGGGCTGCTTTTCGCTACGGTAATTACTCTTTTGTTTATCCCAGTTTTATATAAAATGCTATTTGGTTTTAAAATTAAAGAATAAACGAGAACACTCTTTTTAAAACATAATAATGAAAACAAATTTGAAGTTGCTGGCCATATTAGCTCATCCTGACGATGAGTCTTTGGGTTTTGGCGGAACATTAGCAAAATATGCGAATGAAGGTGTTGAAACTTTTCTGATCTCTGCCACACGAGGAGAAAGAGGGAGATTTGGTGATGCCCTGGTATCTCCAGGTTTGGATATTGTCGGAAAAACCAGAACGCAGGAAGTCCTTGCTGCTTCAAAAATTTTAGGAATTAAGCAGGTCCATTTTTTGGATTATATCGATGGTGACCTTGATAAAGCGCCTCCGCAGGAAGCAATCGGAAAAATCGCCAACTTGATCAGAATGATAAAACCACAGGTTGTGTTGACTTTTGACCCTTATGGAAGTTACGGACATCCCGATCATATTGCTATTTCTCAATTTGCAATGGCAGCTGTCGTTGCTGCAAACAGCAAATCTGAAACAGACAATAATCCACCCTGGACCGTTTCCAAATTTTATTACAAAGCTTGGCCTCCTGAAGTGATGGGCGCTTATGAGGCCGCATTCAAACAAATGGTTTTCAAAGTCGATGGCGAAATACGAAAAGCAAACACTTGGCCCAATTGGTCCATCACTACAAAAATTGATACTTTAAAATATTGGGAGCAGGTTTGGGAAGCCGTGAATTGTCATCAAACTCAAATTTCTGTTTACAATAAATTAAAAGACCTATCTGATTCTAATCATCGAAATCTGTGGGGAAACCAAAACTTTTACAGGGTTTTTAGTTTGGTCAATGGAGGAAGAACATTGGAAACGGATATTTTTGTAGGCCTGCGTTAAAATGATAAAAAAACACCTTTCATTCCTGAATTAATTCATCTGGTACCAACTCCACTTCAGGTTCTGATTTGATATCTTCTGTTGATTCAGACATAAGGTATCTCGTTGCTTTTATTAACAATCTGTAAATATGTAAAACGGAATGGCTTGCGGTAATCAAAGAAATTCCCTGATCTGAAGTGATCTTTTTCTTTCTGATCAAGGAATCTATATCTTTCAGTATATCAGCGTCTTGATTTTTTGCAGCTCTCTTTAGTTCTTTCAGCTTCAATACTTTTTCTTCAGGATTCATGTCGTCAAATGCGGTCAAAAATATCCTAAGCAATTCGATTAAAGCACATTGAATTTTTACATATTCCTCTTCGAGGTATTTGTTTTTCTGATCAGTGTATCGGTTTATTTCTTTTTTTAGTATTTTGCTATTTAAAATGATTTCGTGTGCATACCTGTTAATCCTTTTCAAATAAGTTACTTTGTCATTGTCCTCTTGTGAAAGTTGGAATTTTTCCTGAATTTTAGAAGCGAATTTTAAAATGGAACTAAATATAGGCCGTATACGGGTTTTAATGAAATCTTCCTGGTCGATGGTTTTATCTTTCTTGAATTTAACAATATCATCAGAAGACAATTTTGATTTTATATCATTCCGATGTATCCCCAGACTATGCGCTACTCCCTCAATTATTGCGCCTTCAAAAAGTCTTTTAGTTTCAAGTAACAGCGCATTAATGGAGGTTTCAGGATATTTTAAAGCATTTTTTGTCAAATACTTGGGCTTAGAAAGAACAGGCTCAGGTACTAATTTTTGCGGAATAATAAACCTGACTAATTTGGCTATTAAAAACACAAACCATATTAGCAAGGCTGTATTAATGATATTGAATGAAGAATGGAAAATGGATAAGCCTACAGGCATATCTGCTGCATTTTTAAAAGGAGCAGCACCCAACAAAGAAAAAGACAGTAGGTCAACCATTTTCAAAAAAGGGTAGAACAAGATCAATATCCAAATAACGCCAATGATATTAAACAATAAATGAGCAAGTGCTGTCCGTCGTGCTTCAATTCCTGCAATCAAAGCAGCAAGATTAGCGGTTATAGTCGTTCCAATATTTTCACCTAGAACAATGGCTGCTGCCGCTTCAAAAGTTAGTACTCCCTGACTTGCAGCTACTATAGTAATGGCCATCGTTGCACTAGAAGATTGTAAAACCAGCGTTATCAAAGTTCCAATTCCTACGAATAAAAGTATACCGACAAAACCACGTTCTGTATTTCTTTTAAAAAATTCAAATAATGCGGGATTGTTTTCTAAACCCGAAATCGCATCTTTCATAAATTCAAGGCCAATAAATAACAAACAAAAACCAATAATGAAGTTACCCAAGCTGTTTAATTGCCGATCTTTTTTAAGATAAAAGAAAAAACCTGCAATGATCAACGGCAGAGCAATAGTGCTCATTTTTACCTTAAACCCCAAAATAGTAACTAACCATGCGGTAAGGGTGGTTCCGATATTGGCTCCCATAATCACGCTGATAGCTTCTGTAAGACTAAGGAGTTGAGCATTAACAAAGCTAACAACCATGAGAGTCGTCGCTGATGATGATTGGATCAAACCCGTTATAAACAAACCCGTCAAAACTCCTTTGAAACGATTGGAAGTCAACCGTATCATTATTTTACGCAAGCGATCCCCGGCTAAGTTCATGAGCGCATCACTCATAACCTTCATACCGTAGAGAAAAAGGCCAAGGGAACCTAATAAATTCAGAAACTCAAAGAATGTCAATATACTCTGTATTTGTTCTCTATAATTTAGCAGTCATCCTTTTCAAATATAGGGATAGAAAATAATAAATAATAATTTACTTTTTTGTTTGTAATCAAATTCAATCAACTAAATCTTTCAATGGTTCAAAATTGTGTTAATTTTATAATTGCTACTATACTTTACCAAAAAACCTTATTATGAAATTGTGGAGAAAATTGAGCCGTGAAGAAATAAAGAGCAGGATATTCCAAGCACTGGATGAAAATGTAAATTATTACGAAAAAAATATTCTTGGTGTACCGGCATCTCACCTTGATGATAAGGTTTTTTACCAAAGTGCCTCTTTTCTCAAAGATGCCCCTTTTATGTCAACATTAATTCACAATCCCAATCACATTGGTTGCCATACAGTGGGAGAAGGTGAGCATTTTTTTAGAGGTACTCAAAAAATAGAAAAGGAACTCATTCGTATCTGTGCCGAAGACATTCTAAACGGCGAAGCTAATCTTCATGATGGCTATGTAGCTTCCGGCGGAACTGAAGCGAACCTTCAGGCTATCTGGATTTACAGAAATTATTTCACAAAAGAATTTGGAGCGAAAACTGATGAAATCTGTATACTTTGTTCGGCAGATAGTCATTATTCGATGGATAAAGCCTCTGATGTTTTGGGCGTTGACATTTTGCATGTTGCGGTGGACTCAGATAATCGAGAAATTGATGAAAAGGCACTTGCTGAAACTATTTCAACAAGTAAAGCTAAAGGCAAAAAATATTACATTGCCATTGCGAATATGATGACAACGATGTTCGGATCAGTCGATAATGTTGACCTCTATTCAGATCAATTGGATAAACAAAACTGTGAATATAAAATTCATGTTGATGGAGCTTATGGAGGCTTTTTCCATCCTTTTGCCGCCAAAAACCATGGCCTCGATTTTTCTAATCCAAAGGTAACCTCAGTAACTTTAGATGCGCACAAAATGGCTCAAGCTCCTTATGGTACAGGTATTTTTATTATTCGGAAGGGTTTTATTCATTACACAAACACAAAAGAAGCCAGCTATGTGGAAGGGCAAGATTTTACCTTGATTGGAAGTCGATCGGGAGCGAATGCTGTCGCCGTCTGGATGATTCTTATGACAAACGGTCCCTATGGCTGGAAAGAAAAGGTTTTGATCTTATTAAATCGAGCACAATGGGTTTGTGATCAATTAAAGGAACTAAATATTCAATTTTATAGAAATCTTCATTCCAATATACTCACTATAAAAAGTAAATTTCTGAATCCGAAAATTGCAGAAAAATATGGCCTCGTTCCCGATGATCACCAAGATCCAAAATGGTATAAAATCGTCATCATGGATCACGTCATCATAGAAAAATTAATGCCTTTAATGGAAGATTTGAAAAAACATATGCAGGCAAGCGTCAAATAATCCTGGAGAGATTTAAGCTTTTTTTTAAATAATAAAATAGACTTTTGATAGAAACCCAAAAGTAGTGAACTATTAAAACTCATCCATCAGCAAAAGATAATCTTTTTCTTTCTTCAGTTTTTTGATGTTCAATTTTCTTTTGATCCTTTGGACTTTGCTCTTATATTTGTTAGGTAAGTGGTTAACTAACAACTCGTTTTTCAAAATTACCTCATTGACCTTCTTTCCATTGTATATATAATATCTTGTTTGGCTAACAAATTTTTTGCTTTTCGAATCCTGGCCTGGAATATATCGAGTATCATCCGAAATAGATATCTTATCCGCTTTGCAAAAAATAAAATCTTCGTTTTGAAAAAGTACTTTGTAAAATTTTAAATCAGCTGGGTGAACACGTAGGTAGATCTCTTCTATACCTTTATTGTTGTAGATAAAGCCTTTATAGTAAAGTTGATCAAGAATAATAGTACCTCCTTTTTTGGGTTTGGCCACTATTTCCTGGTTGTACAAGTCATATAGAATGGTGACTGATTTTAAGATACTATCTTTAGCCGTAGTGAGGTCTACCGTAATATAACCACCATGAAGAAAAGGAGAGCCTTGAATCTTCTCATATTCTGCTAATGCTTCTTCATAGCTGATTTCTCCTTTTGGGGCTTTGGAGTCGAATCGGTGATTGCTGGAGATCAATCCATCATTACTTCCAAATTGCATAGGAGGGGCCGGACTTTGACTAAAGGTAAATAGAGAAGAAAATCCAAGTACTAAAAGAAGAAGTAAATTTTTCATCACTAGATTTTTTAATAAGGAAATGACCCTCTTGATAAGGAAGATCTTTAAAAAAAAAGCCCGAATTTTCAAACGAGAAAATTCGGGACTTTTTGAATTTTGTATAAATCAATAAAGCTTAATCCTTGTAAAAGCACTTTTAGTTTGTGCCTTTTTTTTAAAGATTTAGCTTATTGCGTAAGACTATTATTATTCATCTGTGGTTGTTTGCCCGCAGCATTCGGTGTTGAAGGAGTTGTATATCCCTGAGCAACTAAAGTCCCATCAGCATCTCTAACGGTGTAAGTTGTTCCTGATTTTTCAAGAATCATCAATTCTTTGAAACCACCATTGCCGTCATTAACAAAATCCTCATCCTCTGAAGTCCAAATGTCTTCAGGAACAAAGCTTTCTTTGAAAACACCACCTTTTACTGCAGTTACAGTAATTGGATAAGGAACATTCAAAAATAAACTATCCAAGCCATTTTCGTACATATTGGTAGCCAGGTAGTAAGTTCCATCATCCCATGATTCGTCAACTATCATTACTTCAGGACAAGCACCTGTAGCTGCATCATAGATTCCAAGATCATTTCCCTGATCATCCAATACATAAACATCCATGTCTACGTTACCACATATAGGATAAGTGTCACCTAAGTATTCAAAGGTACCGTCCCAGTCAAAAGTCAAATTCAAAGTAGAGTACATGCTGTCTTTTATAACCACATTGTATTCCTTTGTGTTATACGCTCCAAAAGGTTCCTGAACACCACTCAAAACAAAAGTGATGTTTTCATCTCCTTCTGCATCCAAATCTTCCAGAATTTCGTATTGGAAGCTCCCTTTTCTAACGTAGTTAGGAATCTCAACAATAGTTGTTTCAAAAACAAAATCCTCTCCGGGAGTCGCTGTAGACTTTAAAGGATCAACAGCTACCTGTACGGCAGTATTTACAATCTGATCTGCATCCAATTGGAAGTTTACCGTTACCACTCTGCTTTGTTCTGGTAATGTAACGCTAGGGTCTACAGATTCAATATTGAAAGGCACCTTGGTGATAACAGACCTTGTAGTATCATCTTTAGAACAAGTGGAAAAGACAATTACCACTAATCCGATCACCAAATAATTAAAAATATTCTTATTCATCTTTATTTAATTTTTTAAATTTTAAGATTTTTTATTCAACAATCTTTTCCAGAACTTCATAAAACTCTCTGGGTCCTGAATTATTGGTAAAATATCCGTAAGTGAGTTTAATAATGTGTTTGCCATCTCCACTCGGGATTAGTACATTGGATCCAGCACAAGGAACATTTGCGAACATAGCTCCATCATTTTGACAAGTCAACATATCATCTCCACTAAAGAATAGTTGAGAAGGATCATCTATTACTGTAATAGAGTTGTCTGGGTTTAAGTCGAAAACAAATTGTCCAACAGCACCGTCAGCAGCGGTAAATGGGCCCCAAGCATCAGGGTGAGAAAAAGTGTTTGCATCTACAGAACCGATGAATCGTTCACTGCCAGTCCAATCAGCAATTCCACTTTGTACTCCAATTCTCCAATAATCTGATTCGATCACAGTATAATTTCCGGCAAAAGGGCTAAGCACAGCAACACTAATACCAGGAGCAGAAAAATCTTCTGTTCCACTTGCATTAACAGGCTCTAATCTTAAACTCCAATTAGAACCAACAGGAATTTCAACCGGATCAACAGGAAGTGCCCCACCATTAACAGCAAGACCTTCGGCTAATTGTTCATAAGTCAACATATCTGTAATTGTAGTAGTATTTACACCAGCTGTAACAGCATAAGATTTCAACAATGCCTCATTAGAAGAATTACCTGTATTGGCATCAGTATAAGTCTTATAGACATTAACCTGTTTAGTATCATCATTATTAGGAGTGATGACAATAAACTCAATGCCATAACCTGCTTCACCTGCTACAAAAGCAACATTTGGTGTATTGACAAGTACTTGCTTCAAAGGGTCATTCCGTTCCAGGTTCGTTTCAGCATAGGTAACCGGATCTGGATCCTTAACACAAGATGAAATGAACGTAATGGCAGCAAGCATTATGAAAAAATAATAAATTTTATATTTCATTTTCTTTAAGTTTTTTAAATTTTAAATTATTTATCCCAGAACACCTTGTCAGTAAGGGTTCGCTGTACCGGAGCATTAGAATTCAAACTTTGCTCTGATTGTGGATAAAGGAATATAGTAGGATGAACACCATCAGGCAAAGCAGATCTTACCGGAGTTTGCCAGATACCAGTACTGATATCAGTAAACATAGGATTGTCAGGAGTATCAAATCTTCTTGCTTCTATCCATCCCTCGTCTTCTTGAGTTCCATTGAAAGAGATCCATTTCTGCGTACCAATTTGACGCATTCTTTCATTCATTGAAGCACCGGCATCATAACCTAAACTATTAATATAACCAGTTGGATTAGCTACGCCTAGATAATCGAAGTTAGCAGTAACCGCATTTGCAAAAGCAGTAGCTTCATCATCTGCAGTACCAAATTTGGCAGCTGCTTCAGCACGAAGGAACCATACTTCCCAATCGCTCATTAAAATTGTAGGAACAGCAGGGCCGTATGCAATTGCACTTGGCTGGCTATAATCTTCTCTAACTCTTCCAAATAATGGGCCTTCAAAAGCTGTTCCTTGAGGTTCCCCTCTGTATTCTCCAGGAAAATTGACAGCTTCATTAAAAAATGCGCTTAATCTTGGATCACTTAACCCATCTAATATTTCTAGCGTGGTATTACTTGCTACATAGAAAAATTGGATACCAGCCTCTTGAGAAGCATACATTGGGTTTTCGTCGCCACTACTACCATTGAATGCGATACTTGCAATATCAGCTGAAGTTGACATTAAATCGCCTTCACGTACGAGATCTGAAACTTGAAGAGAAACATCAACAACATCAGATTGACGCATCAAAATTCTCAACTTAAGTGACTTGGCAAATGTGGACCAGTGAGCTAAATCACCACCATAAATCAAGTCTTCACTTCCCACAGCGGTAGTTGCAACAGCTAATTCATCAATAGCCTGATCTAGTTGTACTACAAGATCAGCATAAATAGAAGCTGCACCATCGTAAGAAGGATTTAAAATAGATCCATCTGCGATTTCTCCTAATATTGCCTGAGAGTAAGGTACATCATTAAAGTGGTCTACCAAATTCTGAAATACATATGCTCTAAGGACCTTACCAATTGCAGAATAAGAATCTTCTCCAGTTCTAATAAGGTAATTTAAGTCAGCTAAAGCATTAGCATAAGTACGGGACCAAAGATTATTCATATCATCCGGCTCTGCGATATACCTTGGAGCATTACCAATTGATACTCCTGGTCCCCAAGTCAAGTATTGGGCCCATTGGTAAGCATTATTCAGATTATATCTGCCATCAATCGTCCAAGACATGTATCCCTGAGCAGAAGTCAATACTTCCTGGGATCGCGCAGAAGGAGATTTGTTGGGATCAACATTTTTGTCTGCCAACTTCTCACAGGAAACTGTGGTCAGTAGTGCTAGACTAAAAATCATTAATTTATATATCGATTTCATATTTATAATTTATTTAAATTTATCTAATTAAGAATTGATTTAAAATTCAACACCTATGTTTATTCCAAATGATTTTGAAGGAGGTGTCTGGGTTGTTTCAATTCCAGAAGCGTTACCGGTCAAAGCAGGTCCGTTAATTTCAGGATCCGCCCATACGTTGTCTTCTGGCAACCAGAATTTCAAATTCTTAGCAAATAAGCCTACAGTTAAGTTTGAAATAGGCCAGTCAGCGATAAGATTTTTAGGTACGGTATAGCTTAAACCAAGTTCTCTTAGTTTGGTATAACTTGCATCATGCACCTTACTAGTATATGGTAAATCTTTGATGTAATTGTACATATCTGTTTCAGTTGTATTTTCAGAATAAGTACCATCATCATTTTCAACAACACTATTAGGTACAACAAACAATCCTCTGTTATTAGCCGTAGTTGTTACCGCTGTTCCGTTAAACTCTGTCAAATCCTGGGTATAAGAAACAAATCTTCCACCTTGTCTAATATCAAAAAGGACGTTTAATCGGAATCCTTTATACGTAACACCTGATCCGATACTAGCGGTATATTGTGGCTGATATGATCCAACTGGGAACTCATCATCAGAAAGTCTTGGATTCCCGTTTGCATCGACAACAGTCTGACCTAATTCATTAGTTCGGACAACCACACCCTTGAAAGTACCATAAGGAAGACCTTCTTGTGCAACAACAGTTATATTGTTGAAATTACCTAATACCAATACTTCATCAGGAATTGCGGGATCAAGAATTTCAATAACCTCATTTTTATTAGTAGCCCAAAGTAAGTTAATATCCCATCCTAATCCTTTAACCAAGCCTTTGATTGGTCTTAAGAATAATGAAATTTCATGACCTTTATTCGAAATCTCTCCAAGGTTTCTTACCGTAGTGGTAAATCCTGAAGAAGGAGCAAGTGTAACATTTACCAACTGATTGGTGTGATTTGAACTATAGTAAGTATAAGCTAAGTTAACTCGATCATCCAATAAAGTCGCATCTAGACCAAATTCATAAGTTGTTGTCAACTCAGGCTTAAGATCAGGGTTACCGATGGCATTATCTAAAGTAAAACCAGCCTGACCATTAAGAGGGAAAGTTAAGTCGTGACCATTACTCAATGGCTGTAAAACTGGATTTGCAAGGAAGGTTGAATTCAAAGCATAAAGTGACGCATCTTTACCAGTTGTACCAACACTTCCTCTTACTTTAAGGAATTCTAACTGCTTAATTGGAGTTGGAAAGAGTTCAGATACAACAAAAGATAATCCTACGGATTGGTAAAAGAAGCCATTGTTTTCTCTAGGCAATGTAGAAGACCAGTCATTTCTGGCAGAATATTCTAAAAACGCCATGTTCTTATAACCAAATTGAGCATTACCGAATAGTCCATTAATTTGATATTCCGTAATGTTCTGACTTCCAAGAGGACTACCCACACTATTAGATAAATTATAGAATCCAGGCACAACGATACCGCCTGCAGTTGCACCGGTAACAGACCTTGTATCCCTTGTAAATCTATTCCATCCACCCGTAACGGTCAGGGTAAAGTCACCATTTTGTGAAAGATCTCTAGAATAGTTTGCCAACGTTGTAATATCCAGGTTGGTATTTTTACCTTCTGTTTCAGAGTAGAAACCAGGTGAACCTTGTCTACCACCACGTAGCGAGATAGCTAGATTATCTGACCATACATAGTGAGGTTCGTATTGGTATTGTGGTGTAGCAGTTCTAATCGTACGACTGACAATGTTTGCTCCTACTCTTGCAGTAAGATCAAGACCAGGTAAAACATTATAAGTAAGAGAGAAATTACCTAAAAAGTTATCGATATTCCCATTATTAATATACTCATTCAATACATAGTAAGGGTTAACAGTATAAGAACCGTAGAATCCTTTGAAATCATGATATGGACTGTTATAGTTTCTCAGTTCATTGTAAGGAATATTTACGGGAGCTTGTACAGCATTCGCATAAGCATTTTGTCCTTCAAACGGACGTGATCCTTCCTGAGCACTATTTTGATCAACGTTTGCATAGCTAACAGAAAAGCTAGATGACAATCGTTCACTCAAATTAGCGGTAGCAGCAAATTTTACTGTATTTCTTTGATAGTCCGTATTTTCCAGGATACCATCCTGTGTTGTGTTTGAGTATGAAACATAATAAGTCAACTTATCTGTTCCACCTTGTAAATTAATACTATTAGAATATGTTGCACCTGTTCTAAAAAAGTTTTCCAACTGATCTGGAACTGCGGTGTATGGACGGGACAAAAATTCTAATTTGCCATCTCCATTTGCGTCAACAGGACTCGTCCAAGGTCTTACTACCCCATCAAATGCAGGTCCCCATGACCAGTTTTCTCCAGAATCAAATTGTGGAGCAGCAGGAAGGTTCATATAACCCTGTCCATATTGATCTTGTCTTTGAAGCAATACATAAGCTTGTTCAAAAGAAGTAGTAGAGTTAATACCTACTTTCATTTTGCCTTTGCCTGCAGCTCCTTTCTTAGTCGTAATTAAAAGGACACCAGATGCACCCCTTGAGCCGTATAGAGAAGTAGCTGATGGCCCCTTCAATACGGTAACAGACTCAATGTCTTCCGGGTTGATGTCATTAAATCGGTTACCATAATCAACATAACCATTTTGAGCAGCTACACCTGCCGCACTACCTGAAGCACCACCATCTCCACCTCGGGAAGTAGCATTGTCAATTACAATACCGTCAACAACGATCAGGGCGTTATTATCACCTGTTAAGGATCCTTCTCCACGAAGAACGATTCGGGTAGAAGCCCCAACAGAACCGGAACCGGTAGACAACTTAACACCTGCTACCTTTCCTCTTAATGCTTCAAGCGTATTTTTGTTAGGGGCTGAAAGTAGATCATCAGAATCTACTGTTTGGTTTGCATAAGTAACGTCTCGCGCGTTTCGTTCCAAGCCGGTAGCCGACACCACGATCATATCAAGCGTTAAAGCACCTTGTGTCATGACTATATCCATTATATTGGATACTCCAATTGCAACGGTTTGAGTTTCAAAACCGGTGTAGCTGTAAATCAAATTAGTAGCTCCCTCAGGAACATCTAATGTGTATTTACCATCTAAATCTGTAACAGTACCTGTAGAGGTGCCCTCAACAAGTATAGAAGCTCCGATGAGGGCTTCTCCTTCATTGTCTGTAAGGGTACCAGTAACCGTCCTTTGTGCAAAAGCAGTGGACATGGTACCTAAAACAAAGAGAATAAGTGTTAGTAAACGTTTCATCCAATAGGTTTTAAATTAAAAAATAAAATAATAGTTTAAAGATATTCTTTTGTTGATGGGATTAAATCTTTTCGGATCTCAAGTCTTTTTATTAGCAGCAACGACAAACTTATTAACATTTTATTAAATGTCTACTACCTAAGAACGTCCATTAATTGAAAGATGCTGCCAGCCACCAATTAAAGAAACTATATATTCAAATCAATCAAAATCATCACGCAAATATAGAAAATAAAATGGCAGGTAGTATATTAAAAAAATGCCCCAAAATATTGACTTTTCATGAATAATTATCTGGACTATTGGCAATTCAAAATAGCCATTGTGATTCACAAAAATTATTTTATAATTAATACCGGGAACAGAAAAATTACGGAAAATTTATGAGTGCCAATATCAAATAGAAATTAAGGTATTTTAACATTTCCTTTTAAATGGAAGCCTCTCTAATGGCACATCACATCATTTTGTAATGCCTCCCAAAAACGGAGTTCGGTTGGAAGATTGACATTCAATCCTCTTGCGATCAACAATAAAGCAAAACCAACCATTATAAAAGGAGCGATCTTTCGGAGTATATTTTTAAAAGAAGGTTTGATTACATTTCCAAGTAGCATAATTCCCAACATGAGTGGCAGCGTTCCTAATCCAAATAGAGCCATAAATAACATTCCGTTTAAAACACTTCCCGTTGTAATCGCTCCGGCAATAGCCAGGTAAACCATTCCGCAGGGCAAAAATCCATTGAATACTCCGATTAAAAGGTGAGATTGTTTGGAATCGTTGCGGAGTAATTTCCCTATTTGTCTTTTTATAAAATGAAAAAATATTTTCAGCGGTGTTTTATTTGCTAATCGAGATTCCCAATCCAAAGAGAAAAAAGCAGCAAATAACAAGAGGATTCCAATTATAATAGAAAAGCCTTTTTGAAAACCAGCGAGTTCGACTCCCATTCCCAATAACCCAAAAACGGCCCCAAGAAAAGCATAAGTCAATACTCTTCCCAAATTGTATTTAAGCGCCTGAAAAGTCATCATCATTCGCTGAGAAGCTGTCAACGGAATAGCCAAAGCAATCGGTCCACACATGCCCAAACAGTGTGTGCTTCCAATTAATCCAAGGGTAAATGCCGTCCAAAAAATCATATTATAAAATGACTGTTTCTTCTTTATAGAAAGGAATTCCGCCCGCTTGCCAATCAACTTTGAGTTTCCAAAGGCCAGGGCTCAAAGCAGATACAGGCAAGGATTGTTCAAAATTTTGATCCGGTTCAATTTTTATCTTCACATCTTTAGATTTATCAGAAGGGCGATAAAAAAGAATGGTTCCGGATACGGTTCCTTTTTCTTTTGGAAATTGAATTTTAATGTTTTCTGAATTGGGGTCGTGACTAATGGTGACATCAATTTTGAGCCCTTTACTGTTTTCCAGTTTATCGTAATGCTGCTGGTATTTCAAATCCTCTTCATAATAATTTTCGACAACAAGGCTATGATCTTGTTGCGTTGATTGAACCACAAAATAGATTAAAACACTTGCAAAGACGATATAAAACAAAGCTATTCCATGCCCCCAGTTAAATTTCATGATTCATTATTTTACAGGTCCCAAAAAAGATGTTTCTACTTTATCAATCAGCTTTCCGTTTGAATAAACGCCCACGGTAACCATATTTTTTCCACTTTTTAATTTATCTTTTGGCATTTCAATAAACAAACCTCCTTTTGAAATTTCGTTCTTTTTGACAAAAGGTGCTTCTCCAACCAGCTTGATCGCTCCGTATTCTGACTCCAGCCGAAATTCAATTGGATATTCCTCTGGTGTTTTATTGATTACCTGATAATTATATAAATTACTTACTGTTGTTTCGTTCACTTCCTGAAACAGTAATCCCGGTGTTCTTAGCAAAAGTGTTTCGACATCAGTTCTCAGGGCAAAAAGAAAGATCTCCAAAATAATCAAAATAGACAAGACCCCAGAATAGGCCATTACTCGCGGAGTCAACATTTTCTTTCTACCTTCTTCGATACCTTTTGTACTATCGTAGCGAATCAGTTTTTTCTCTCGTCCAATTTTTAACATGACTTCATCACAGGCATCCATGCAGGCCGTGCAATTGACACATTCCAACTGCGTTCCATTTCGGATATCAATCCCTGTTGGACAAACCTGAACACAAAGGCTACAATCAATACAATCACCCAAATTTTGCTTTAATTGTACTTCTGGTTCTTCTTCCTGCTTTTTCTTGCTTTTCTTAATTTTTCCTCTGGGTTCTCCTCTGATGAAATCATAAGCTACAACGATGGAATCCTTATCCAGCATGACACTTTGTAATCTTCCGTAAGGGCAAATCGCGATGCAAACCTGCTCCCGCATATAGGAAAACACAAAATAAAATACAAAGGAAAAAATGATCATTGCAATGAAACCAACCATATGCTGAGCGATGGGTTCAGTAACTATCTGGATAACCTCATCCATGCTAATAATATATGCCAAAAAGGTATTTGCGATCAGAATCGAAATACCAAAAAATATTGCTTGTTTACTAACTTTTTTAAAAACTTTATCTGTGGTCCATGGTGCTTTATTCAAGCGTTTTTGAGCGTTGGCATCTCCTTCAATCCAGTACTCAATCTTTCTGAAAACCATTTCCATAAAAATCGTCTGAGGGCAAATCCAGCCACAGAAAAGCCTTCCAAAAACAACGGTAAACAAAACAATGAAGATCATAAAAATCAGCATTGCAATAACAAAAAGATAAAAATCCTGCGGCATGAAGTTTATCCCAAAAATGATAAACCTTCTTTCCAAAACATTGAAAAGCATAAAGGGGTCACCATTTAACTTGATAAATGGCATTCCAAACAAAAAGGCTAGTAAAATCCAACTGAAAATCGACCGAACATTGTAATAATAGCCTTTGGGCTTTTTTGGGTAAATCCAAATCCGTTTGCCCTGCTCATCAACTGTGGCGATATGATCTCTAAATTGTTCGGTATCGCTGGGTACTGGCGTCAAATCTTTCATTCCACTCATTTTTTTTCAACCATTTGAAAGACCAAAAGCTTTATTATTCATTGTTAATCCCTGGCCTTAATTTTCTTTGTAAATTTCTCCTTGAGGCTCTTTAGCATTGGGTGGATTGGTACCTTGTAAGGTCAAAATATAATTAGCTACCTGATGCATTGCAGCAGGAGGCAACATTTCTTTCCAGGATTGCATCCCCTTTTCAACTACGCCATATTTAATGGTTTTGAAAACATTTGTAATTCCTCCTCCATGAACCCAATACTCATCAGTCAGATTGGGTCCTACCGCGTTACCTTCTCCAAGGGTTCCGTGACAAGCAACACAATTTTTAAGGAATATATTTTTACCTGCAGCAAGAAATGCTTCATCGGTTACTATGTCAACATTTGTCTCGTCAATCTTATTGGCTTGTTTAGCGAGAAACGCTAGTTGAGCTTGTTCTGCATATTCCATTTCTTGTGCATACTCCTCCTGTGGATCAAGGCCATAGTCTGAAAATTCATAATACCCCAGATAAACAACCGCAAATGCTATTGTGATATAAAATAAAGCGGTCCACCATGGAGGCAAACTATTATCCAGTTCCCGAATTCCGTCATAGCTGTGATCAAAAAGAATTTCTTCCTCTTTTTCGAGAGGTATTGTCCCAGTGATTTTTTTGTAAAAAGCACTCAGCCAGGATTCTTTTTGTTCTACTGATACCTTTTCGATGGAAATGCCTTTCTCCTGCAACATTCGGTTTTCCTGAAGCTTTAGCAAAACATTAAACAAATATATTATGGTCCCGAAGGCTGAAATGATCACAATCACTCCAATGACAAGGATTATATTTTCATAAAATAGTTCCATAATGCCCCGCGATGCAGCCTTCGGAGCACTTGCAGCTTCCTGAGCGTGACTGAGCACGGCAGAAAAAAGTATTGATAAAATTACAAAAAGTCGGTAGATCATTGATTTATATTTCATATCAAAAATGTTTCAATGGTTATCAGATGAATGATCATCTTCTAAAGGAAGGTTAGACATCTTTTCTATATAGGCTTTGTTTTTTCCAAAAACCGTCACAATCCCAATGATAAAAAGGGTAAAAAAAGTGATCAGCGCGAAAAGTGCCATCCAGTTAATATTCCCTGCGCTTTCAAGAATGTGTTTATACATTTTCCTTTTTTTAAAAATTTTAAAATAGATCAGTTTCCGGCCTGAGGTTCAGGTTCGATGTCGGTCCCCAATCTTTGCAAATAAGCAATCAAAGCGATAATTTCTTTTTTGTCCAAACCTTCTCCACCAATGCCTTCGCGATTTAAACTTTTTGCAATTTTCTTTGCCTGGGTCTCCATTTCAGCTTCTGCATTTTCAATATATTCGTCTGTATAGGGTGTGCCCAATTGTTTAAGCACTTTCAACTTTGCTTTTGTATAGCCTGTATTTAAATCATGCTTCGCTAAAAACGGATAAGCTGGCATAATTGATCCTGGCGATATACTGCGAGGATCAACCATATGGTTGTAATGCCAGGCATCTGATTTCTTAAGTTTGCTAGCTCCTTCGCGAGCCAAATCCGGCCCGGTTCGTTTTGAGCCCCAAAGGAATGGCCGGTCATAAATGAACTCACCAGATTTTGAATAATCTCCGTATCTGGCGGTTTCAGATCTAAACGGACGGATCATTTGAGAATGGCATCCTAGACAACCTTCTCTGATATAAAGATCACGACCTTCCCACTCTAAAGCCGTGTAAGGCTTTACGGATTCGATTTTAGGAACATTATCATCAATCAATATCATTGGGAAAATTTCAACAATTCCTCCGATCAAAACCAAAACTGCACTAGCCATTAACATTTGAATCGGTCTTCTTTCAATCCATCTGTGCCAGTGTTCTCCCGGATGTTTTACAGGAGCTACACGTGCCGGAGCTTCTACTTGTTCGTTGCTGATCAAAGATCCACTCCTCACTGTTTTAAATATATTATAAACCATTACAAAAACACCGGCTAAATAGATCGTTCCACCAACAGCACGCATAATATACATCGGAATAATTTGAGTGACTGTTTCGAGGAAATTTCCATAGGTCAAAAATCCTTCTGGAGTAAATTGTTTCCACATCAAACTTTGTGTCCATCCTGCCCAATAAAGTGGAATCGCATAAAATAAAATACCTAGTGTTCCAATCCAAAAGTGTGTATTTGCGAGTTTAACAGAGTAAAGCTTTGTGTCATAAATTCTTGGAATCAACCAGTAAAGGATACCAAAGGTTAACATTCCATTCCATCCTAATGTACCAACGTGAACATGACCAATGGTCCAGTCCGTATAGTGGCTAATTGCATTAAAAGATTTTAAAGAAAGCATTGGTCCTTCAAAAGTTGCCATACCATAAGCAGTTACCGCTACAACCATAAACTTCAGAATAGGATCTGTTCGTACCCTATCCCAGGCACCTCGTAATGTCAATAAACCATTTAACATACCACCCCAGGAAGGAGCAATCAGCATAATTGAAAATACAATACCAAGAGATTGTGCCCAATCGGGTAAAGAGGTATAAAGCAAATGGTGAGGTCCTGCCCAGATATAAATAAATATCAATGCCCAAAAGTGGATAATCGATAATCTATAGGAAAAGACCGGACGATTAGCTGCTTTTGGAAGATAATAATACATCAGTCCCAGATAAGGTGTCGTCAGGAAGAATGCCACCGCATTATGTCCGTACCACCATTGCACCAATGCATCCTGAACACCTGCAAATACCGGAATACTATCAAATAAATGAACCGGAATTTCCAGGTTGTTAAAAATGTGAAGTACCGTTACCGTAACCCAGGTAGCAATATAAAACCAAATGGCAACATAAAGGTGATTTTCTCTTCTTTTTAAAATGGTACCAAACATGTTGATACCAAAAACTACCCAAATTAAGGCAATAGCAATATCAATCGGCCATTCCAGTTCTGCATATTCATGAGCACTCGTATACCCAAGAGGTAATGTTATTGCTGCAGCAACAATGATCAACTGCCAGCCCCAAAAGTGAATTTTCGAAAGGACATCACTAAACATTCTAGCTTTTAGCAGTCGTTGGAGAGAATAATAAACCCCCATAAAAATACCATTACCAACAAAAGCAAAAATTGCTGCATTGGTATGCAATGGACGAATACGTCCGAAAGTAAATAACGGAGTATATTCAGATAAATTTACTGCCGGCAAAATGAGCTGGAATGCGGCAATTAAACCTACCAACATTCCTACTATCCCCCAAAGAATCGTAGCAAACGCAAAGTTTTTTACAATTGCATTATCGTAACTAAAGGTATCGATTTTAGACATATTGTTTTACTTGTATCGTTGATTAAATGTTATTCGTTTTTGTTTTTTCTATCTTCCAGCAAGTATAAATTATTGAACCGGATAATAGTGCAAAACAGCAATAGAATGCTAATTGAATTAGTATTAAGGTCATTTTTTTTCTTTGTTGTTATCGTCAAATAAAATTCGAACGGAAGGGGTATAATCATCATCGTATTGCCCGGATTTGACCGCCCATAAAAAAGCAACCAAAAAACCTATTGCAAGCAAAAGTCCGATGGCAATAAGAAGAAATATTATTTTCATTTATAAAACATTTGTGCGCAAATTAGAAATAGTCCTTAGGCAAATAGATGACAAAAATCACCAAAATGAATGATAATTGTCAACTGATATTCACCTCTCAATTCATCTTTCTTTTCCTTTTAAAAAATCGTCTAATTTTTCAAATAATATCTTGCTAACAAAGAACTCAGTCCGACGCCAAATACCACGATTGTAACAGAACTCAGTGGCATCAAAATCGCAGCAATAATGGGAGAAAGCAACCCTTGCACAGCAAAACTTAATCCTACAATATTGTAGACCAAAGCCAAAGCATAAGCGCCATAAAGCACATGTTTGCTCTGTCGAATATAATCGAAAAATAACGGTAAATTCCTGAATTGTTCCGCTGCGACAATCACATCGCAGGCAGGGGTAAAATTGTTGATATCTTCCGTGATCACAATTCCAATGTCACTTTGCTCCAAAGCGCCTGCATCGTTCAAACCATCTCCGATCATCATCACTTTTTCATCGGCTTGTTGAAGTAATTCAATGAAACCTAATTTATCTTTTGGGCTCTGATTAAAGTGCAAATTTTCATCACTTTTGAAGTAAGCCTTTAGGCGCTGCTTTTCCGAATCGTTATCACCGGAAAGTAAACTAAGTTTAAATTTTGATTTTAATGTTTGTATAAACGCCAACAGGCCTTTTCGGTACTGACTTTGAAAAATAAAACAACCAACCACTTCATGATTGATTTCAACAAAAACTCCTTTTTCATCAGGTGAAATTCCTGAATTACCAGCATTGAAAATAAATCTGGAAGATCCCAGTCTGATAATATTTCCATCGAGATTGGCTTGGATACCTAATCCCGGAAATTCAAGGAAATCATCGATCTCCAACAATGGACTATTTTTCAAAAACGATTGAATATTTCTGCTCAGCGGATGGCTTGATTGATTAGCCAAAGTTTTAATCATCGATTGCTCAAATTGTGCTAATTTACGGCCTTTAAAATTTACTTTTTGAAACTTTGTATCTGTTATCGTTCCTGTTTTATCCAAAACGATATGATTCACTTCCTGAATGGATTCAATGACCTGGGTGTTTTTCATATAAAATTGCTTCCCGGCTAAAATCCGAAGCAAATTGCCATAGGTAAAAGGAATAGCCAGAGCAACGGCACAAGGACAAGCGATAATCAAAACTGCTGTAAAAGCATTGACCGCGACGGACCAATCGTAAGTCATCCAAAATGCTAAAGTTGCAAAAGCCACAATTAAAATAATGACCGTAAAATAGGTTCCGATGGTGTTGGCTATTCGACTACTTTTTGATTTCGCTTCTTTGTGAAAAGCACTTTCGTTCCATAATTGGGTCAAATAACTCTGTTCCACTTTTTTTCTAACGGCTACTTCTATACTGTTTCCAATATGTTTTCCTCCTGCATAGAGCTTGTCACCTATCGTTTTTGAAATAAGATTGGCCTCTCCAGTCACAAAACTATAATCGACATTTCCTTCTCCTTTTATCAAAATACTATCCGTTGGAATCAGCTCCTGATTTTTTATGAGAAGTGTATCCCCCTTTTCAACTTTATCCAAAGGGATGGATGTCCAGGAGTCGTCTTTTTTGATCGTTGCGGCTATCGGAAAGTAAGATTTGTAATCTCGCTGGAAAGAAATGGTATGATAAGTTTTTTGCTGAAACCATTTTCCAATTAAAAGAAAAAACACTAATCCTGCCAGGCTATCCAAATAACCAACTCCTGTCTGACTGATGATTTCAAAAACACTTCTGCCAAATAATGCCAGTATCCCCAAAGAAACCGGAACGTCGATATTCAGTTGTTTTTGTTTCAAACCGAGCCAGGCCGATTTCAAATAATCACGGCCGCAATACATCAAAACCGGAATGGAAAGCAAAATATTCAGATAACCAAATAAATGACTGAACGATAATTCTTGCAAACCCAGATATTCGGGAAAACTAAAAAGCATAATATTGCCGAAAGCAAATCCGGCAATCCCTAATTTATAATATAAAGCTTTATCGACAATGCGCCTTGCTTTGTGGTTGAGTTGACTAAAATTGATCTCCGGAGGATATCCAATGGATGCCAGTAATTCAACAATCTGCTGAAGTGTTTTTTGAGTCTGGTCAAAAGAAATGTAAACTTCTTTTTTGAGGAAGTTGACCCTTGAAGAATTGATTCCATTACTTAGTTTGTATAGATTTTCAAGGAGCCACAAACACGAAGCACAATGGATTTGAGGGAGATAAAAAGTAGCTTTTGTGGATTTTCCATCAGTGAAATCAATCAGTTTTTCAATGATTGATTCGTCCTTTAAAAAATCATAATCGGTGCTGTTCTTACCTTTTTGGCTGATACCTGGTTGTTGCTCCAGGTCATAATAATTACAAAGATTGCCTTCCTGTAGAATTTCGTAAACCATTTTACAACCTTGACAGCAAAAAGATTTTTCTTCCAAGCGGATTTTTACCGACAGGCATTCTTCACCACAATGGAAACATATCTTCTCGAGCTCAGATACATTAGGATTATTTTTCGGCTTCTCCATCGGGCAAATTTGCAATCATTAATAACAGATGCTGGTGACTTAAGTCAACACAAAATGTGATTTTAATCATATAAAAAAAACTAAAATTTTTAATTTATTGGTCAATAGGTAAAAATTCGTCAAGCTCAAATGTAAATCGAAAAATAAAAAATCAGGAATCAATAATGAATTTTTTAAGGTGTTTTTTAATATAAAAGGAAAATGAGCGGACTTTTCATTAAAACAATTCGGTCAATTAACAATTCTTTGACAAATCATAATCCTTTTTAAAATGTTTAGTCGTTATATTTAGGAATTGATAATAATGTGAATTTTTGGTTTATGGCTTTAAAAAACAAAAAGGAGGAAGCTCTCGGAGGGAACTATAAAATCAAAGGACTGAAAGTATTTGGTTCTAAAGAAAACCTGTACAACAATGTCAAGAAATACCGAAAAGTTTACGATGTCATTGAGAGCACCTACATTTATTGCGAATTTTCTTTCTATAACAAACTCTTTGATGAGTCTGATTGGGATGCTAAAATCCGATTTGTTTGCCGAAATCAAAAAACAAAAGAACAGATTTGTGAGCTTGAAAAGGAGACTGTGATTGCCAAAGAACAGAATATCATTTTCCTCCGTGAAGGTTGGGGCACGCAAGAACCGGGATGGTGGAAAAAAGGAGTTTGTGAATGGGAAGTTTTTATAAATGATGTATCCGTTGGAAGTACTGATTTTTATATTGTTGATGGAGGCATTGTAACCCAACAATTTAATCCATACTTCGAAATTGAAAAAATCCATCTGTTCGAAAGTGCCCGAGTTGGCCTTCCTGCAAAGGATCGAATTTATTTAAAGGCCTTCTCCTCTGCAATTACCCGTTACATCAATATCGAAATGACCTTGAAAAGTCTTCGAACAGAAGAAGATTTTTTTCCGCTTGAACTCCAATTCCAATTTTATAATGACTCCGGACAGCAAAAAGCATTTATGAGTTATTTTAAGCTTTTTACAGATCAACCCAAAACCATTACATTAGATACCGGATTTGGCGCTGATACGCCGGGTTATTGGTTCGAAGACAATTATACGCTGGAAGTCATTTTTATGGATCAGATGATTGCGGTTATTCCGTTTATCGTTACTGATTTTGAAGAAATTGAGAGCGATCCTCTTCCTTATCATACCATAAAAGAAATCGAAGAATTCGGTGTTGTTCCTGAGGAAAAGCCAAGCTTTGAAGAAGCAAAATCCGAATTGGAAAACCTCATAGGATTAGCTTCCGTTAAGACTCAAATCAATGAGCTCGCCACCTATCTTCAGTTTTTAAAAGTCAGAAAGGAGAAAGGCCTTGAAGAAGATCAGCAATTTAATTTAAACAGCGTATTTACAGGTAACCCCGGAACCGGAAAAACCACGGTTGCCAAAATGCTCGGAAAGATATATTACAGCCTGGATCTGCTTTCTCATGGCAAAGTAACGGAAGTTGGAAGAGCTGATTTGGTCGGTGAATTTATCGGGCAAACGGCTCCCAAAGTAAAAAAAGCAATCGAAAAAGCCCGTGGAGGAATTCTTTTCATCGACGAAGCCTATTCACTTACTAACAGAGGTGAAGACGGTAAAGATTTTGGAAGGGAAGTGATTGAAGTACTCTTAAAAGAACTTTCAGATGGAGAAGGAGATTTGGGGATTGTTTTTGCAGGATACCCTAAAGAAATGCAAAACTTCATCAGTTCTAATCCTGGGCTTTCCAGCCGACTCAGAAATGTAATTCATTTTCCGGATTACTCTCCAGATGAATTAATGGAAATTGCGGAATATACTTCCCAAAAAAGAGGAGTGCTTTTAGAAGGCGAAGCAAAAAATTTAATTCGAAAGAAACTGGTTGAGGTTTATCGCAACCGGGATGCCCATTTTGGAAATGCCCGTTATATTAATGGGATCATCGAAGAGGCTAAACAACATCTTGCCAGTCGTTTGATGAAATCGAAAAAAGAACTTTCAGACATGGAACCTGAAGAACTTTCTACCATTACTGTTCAGGATGTAAAGAAAGTCTTCCGCAAAGGAACTAATGAATACGTTCCTTTGCCCATTGATGAAGCTTTGCTAAACGATTCCCTTGCACAATTGCATGAGTTGGTCGGGTTGCAAAACATCAAATTAGAGGTGGATGAAATGACCAAACTTGTTCGATATTACAAAGAAATCGGAAAAGATATTAAAAAAGCTTTTTCTCTACACACCGTATTCAAAGGAAATCCAGGAACCGGAAAAACAACCGTTGCAAGACTAATCGTCCAAATATACAAAGCTCTCGGCATCCTCGAAAGAGGACATTTGGTAGAATGCGACCGCAAATCACTCGTTGCTGGATATGTGGGTCAAACGGCAATCAAAACCGGTGAAATGATCGACAAAGCCATTGGTGGAGGACTTTTTATTGATGAAGCTTATGCATTGACAAAAGGCGGTGCAAGTGACTTTGGACGAGAAGCACTAGAAACTCTTCTTAAAAGAATGGAAGACCAGCGTGGTGAGTTTATGGTCATCGTTGCCGGCTATCCCGATGAAATGAAAACTTTTCTGGAAGCCAATCCAGGATTGTTATCTCGCTTTGACAAACAATTTGAATTTCACGACTATTCTGCTGAAGAATTATTTGAAATTGCAAAAATGATGTTTGAAAAAGAAGAATTACGTTTGGATAAAAAAGCGGAAAAACATCTGGAAGGGTACATTAAAAAGCTGTTGGAAAACAAACACAAATATTTCGGAAATGCCCGAACGATCAGAAAAATAGTAGAAGAAACCATCCGAAAGCAAAATCTTAGGATGGCTGACCTTCCTTCAAATAAACGCAATCAGAGATTGATTCAAACTGTCAAAATGGAAGATATTTCCGGATTCCAGGTTATGGAGGAAGACGCTGAGCCTCGCCGCGGAATTGGGTTTCGGTAGAAAAACCTTTTCCAGCTCAACCACCTTAGAGTATGTTTAAAGTTAATCCTTCTGTTAATAGGAACACCTTTCTTCACCACGTACTTTCCAAGTATGCGGTTCAAAATGAGCTTTGATTGGCTGTGAAATCCATTTCAAATTATTCAAAAAACTAAATTTAAACAAACTCTTAGTTCATTTTTTTTCAACCTTAAATCTATTTGGCTTCTTCGAAATTGAGGGAAACACCGTTTAAGCAATACCTCAAACCAGTTGGTTTAGGGCCGTCAGGAAAAACATGACCCAAATGCCCGTCGCAGCGTGCGCATAGCACTTCTACCCTTTCCATGCCAAGGGAATAATCTGATTCTTCAATAACGCTTTCCTTATTTATCGGTTGCCAGAAACTTGGCCATCCCGTTCCGGATTTGAATTTTGTTGAAGATTTAAAAAGCGATAAACCACAAGCCGCACAGGTATAGATGCCTGTTTTTTTATTATCCAAAAGATCGCTGGTGAAGGCACGCTCCGTTCCCTTTTCTCTTAAAACATAATATGCTTCTTTACTGAGTTCTTTTTTCCATTCGGCATCACTTTTTACTACTTTTGGAATGGTATCTCCTTCAACCACTAAGATAGCATTTCCCTTTTCCATATAATTTTTCGAATCTGCAGTCGCATTTTGGGATTGGTTGCAAGCAAAAAGCAAAACAAGCGCTGGGATAAAAAGGATATTATTTATCATTGTTCATTTTTTTAAAAATTAGGATTCTGTTTAAAATACTTTTTAATTTTATGCAAGTTACTTTTTCAAACAAAAGAAAACATCACAAAGTTTTGGAATGATGGTCACAAAAATATCACGGAAAATTTAGAAAAAATGATCAGCGTTTTCTTTTTTTCGGAGCTTGCCAATCTTCTTTTTCAGCAAATTCGACTATCCTTTTCATAAACCCCAAAATGGATAAAAAAACGAAGTACCCAAATGTTAAAACGATAAATATCCAACGATAAGAACCCGCTTCATTAATGGACAAAGAAGAGAAAAGATAAGCCATTAGGCCTGAAGACACCACCAAACCTGCAAAAGAAGCAATTGATTTCATCCAATAATTATCGAGGTTTTTCGCGGACAAACTGGTTATACTATTGAAGATGGCAAAGCAAAAAACAAAGGCAGCCGCAGTCATCCACGGAAACTTTTGATTCGCTTCGAAAATCCCGATCCAACCTATTATTTTTGAAAACAACATGACTATGAAGCCCGCAGCTAATAGCATTGCAGCTTGTAAAACGGGATTGTAAGCTTTGAATAAAAAAGAGGCTTTAGGATTTTCCATGAAGTTTATAATTTATATGACCACCGCTATAACCGATTAGAAAATTAATAGTTGACAACTTCACCAAATAAATCGTATTCTGAGGCTTCATTAATAAGAACCTTCGCAAAATCTCCAATTCGTACATAATTCGTTGAAGCTTTGACCAATACTTCGTTGTCTACCTCCGGTGAATCATATTCTGTTCGACCGATAAAAAACTCACCTTCCTTCCGGTCAAAGAGTACTTTTAAGGTTTTTCCGACTTTTTCTCTGTTTCGCTCATAAGAAATTTCCTGCTGGATTTCCATAATTCGATTGGCTCGATCCGCTTTCACTTCAGGCGGCACATCATCTTCCAGCACATGAGCAAGCGTGTTTTCTTCATGTGAATATTGAAACACTCCTACCCTTTCAAAACGCATATTGCGAACAAAATCACATAGATCTTCAAACTCTTCTTCTGTTTCACCAGGGAACCCAACCAGCAAGGTGGTTCTGATAGCAATTTCAGGAACTTTTTCACGAGCCAGCTTAATTAAATCAATCGTTTCTTTATTGGTGATTTGGCGACGCATTCGATCTAAAACCCCATCACTCGCATGCTGCAAGGGGATATCCAGATAATTACAAACTTTTGGTAATGAAGCCATTGCATCAAAAATTTCAGTTGGAAATTTACTAGGATAAGCATAATGAAGCCGAATCCATTCAATTCCTTCCACTTCTGAAAGTGCTTCCAACAAATCTGCCAGCGCTCTTTTCTTATAAATATCCAACCCGTAGTATGTCAATTCCTGTGCGATAAGCATCAGTTCTTTGACACCCATTTTTGCAAGATTCTGGGCTTCTTTGACTAAAGCTTCAATCGGCTGAGAAATATGTTTCCCACGCATCAAAGGAATGGCACAAAAAGCACAGGTTCGATTACAACCTTCGGATATTTTCAGATAAGCATAGTGCTGCGGCGTTGTCGTTATCCGCTCACCAATGAGTTCATGTTTGTAATCTGCGTTTAGTTTTGCAAGCAATCCGGGCAACTCTAAAGTCCCAAAATAAGCATCAACTTCCGGGATATCTTTTTCCAGATCTTTTTTATAGCGTTCTGACAAACAACCAGTTACATAAAGTTTATCTATTTCGCCTTTTGTTTTGACACTTGCATATTGAAGGATTGTATTTACAGATTCTTCTTTAGCTAAATCAATAAAGCCACAAGTATTAATAATGACAATATTTGCATCTTCCTCATTACTGTCGTGAACCACCTCGTAGTCATTGCCCTTCAGTTGCGTGATGATATTTTCAGAGTCCACCAGGTTTTTGGAGCAACCCAATGTTATGACATTTACTTTATCCCTTTTTAGCGTTTTCGTCTTCAAATGCGCATCATTTTTGAAATTATAGTGCAAAGATACAGTTTACAATATTAGATACTAAAATTTTGAGAAACTTAGATTCTTATTGGATTTTCCCTTTAGCAAAACATTACATTTGTTTCATCGTTTTTATACAAACCATTTTAAAATGAAAAAGCTCATCACAATTGCCACTTTTATTTTTTGCGCCAATATTATGTTTGCTCAATTTGGTGTAAACGCAGGCTACCGTACAAATGGCGAAAATAATTGGGAGAAATTTTTCGAAGGGCAGGATTTTGTAAAGAGCGGCTATAAAGTTGGAATTGATTATTGGTTTCGACTAAAAAACAAAAGAATTGAATTCACTCCGGAATTGGCTTTCAGCCAATTTAAAAGTGATAACATTATTCCCAATACATTGCCTCCGTCGAGCACTATTTCAGCTAAATCTCAAATTTATAGCCTCTATCTCAACACCAATGTTTTTTTCCTGGATTTAGAAAATGATTGTAATTGCCCAACCTGGAGTAAAAGCAATGATTTTATAAAAAAAGGACTTTTTCTTCAAATCTCGCCAGGTTTGAATTACTTTCAAAACGACATTAAAAACTATCAAGGTAGCGAAAAAGTCAGTGATTTTGTGTTTAGTTTAGGTGCCGGCCTTGGCCTTGACATTGGGGTTAGTAATATGCTTACAATAACTCCAGAGGTTTCCTACCACTATTATTTCAATGCAATTTGGGATGGCCTTGCCGAACTTGATCGTAGTAATATTGACGATATTACTGGAAAAGAATCTACAGATTTAAAACAATTTTATGCAGGGCTTAGGATTGGCATTCGATTGGATCAGCAGAATTATGGGTTTAGGTAGTTAAATGGTTAGTGGGTAAGAAAAGGTTAGTAGGTGAGTGAGTGAGTTAGTTAGTGAGTTAGTGAACTTTTAACTAGAAACTTCATCAAAACTTCCATTTTCTAAACAACTCCCAGACGACAACCCCGATACAAACTGAAATATTCAATGAATGTTTGGTGCCATATTGCGGAACTTCAATGCATTCGTCAAGAAGGGGAATGATTTCATCGCTAATTCCTGAAACTTCGTTTCCAAAAATTAAGGCTATTTTTTCCTCCGGTTTTAACGCAAAGTTTTGAAGGAGCGTGCTTTTATTGGTTTGTTCAACGCCAATTATTTTAAAGTCACTTTTTCGAAGATCATCGATTGCTGCGCTCGTATTTTCAAAATATTTCCATTTGACTGAATCTGTAGCTCCGATGGCTGTTTTCAAAATTTCGCGGTGAGGCGGTTGGGCGGTAATGCCGCAAAGGTATATCTTTTCGAGGGCAAAAGAATCAGCGGTCCGAAAGGCAGAACCTACATTTAAAGCAGATCGCACATTATCCAACACCAATACAAAAGGCGTTTTTGGCTGCTGCTTAAACGCTTCTGGTGAAACTCGATTCAGTTCTTTTAAACTTAATTTTCGCATTTCCTTTATTCTTTTCTTTGGTACAATATCATACAAATCTGGCCACGATAAAATGCTTTTTTTATTTTAAAATCCGTTTCTAATTTTTCAAGTTCTTCATCGCTGAAATCATTAAACACATTTGAATACAAAATGTACGAATCTTTTTCAATATCCTTTTTATAAAAACCCTCCTTCCGGCCATTTAAATCCAGAATTTCCATGCTTCCAATCATAGGAAATTCTGTGCCGACAGAATCAATCGGAATTTTATTTTCATCCAAAAAGTGGGTCATTTCTTTCCTCAAATCATAATACGGCAAATGTGCCAAAGTGCTATCCCAGCCTTGGGCAATCTGTTTTGGATAAACCCAAAAATTTCCAGTAAATAATCCAAGGAAAAGTGCAAAATAGATAATCTTTCTGAAATTTGATTGCGCAGTGATTTTAAATAATAATGCAATGGTCAGCAGATCGATTAACAAGATGATTGGTAATAAATATCTGTGCGACATTAATCCTTTGTGGAGCAGCATGGATGGGGTCAAAACGACTAAAGAAATGAATAGCAAAACTACAATTTCTTTAATTCGGCCTTCCAAATGTATCTTGCCTTTTATCATTTTTAATATTCCCCAGAAAATGATGATCCAAAGAAATATCCTACCAAAATCAAGCAATCGCCAACCTAACAATCCAATATTCCGAACAATGCCTTGAAAGGAAACAGGCTCAAAAGAAGGAGCCCAGGGAGATGCCTCATGATATCCAATCCAACCAGAATGTTTGAAATGCAGATACAGAAACGCTAATGAAAATAATCCGGAGGGCACATAACTTAGAAAAGTTTTCAAAAAAATACTCCAGCTCAATTTGTTATTATATTGGCGATACAAGTCAAATAAGAACACCGAAAAGACGATCATCATCCCACGCATACTGATGGCTGCAAGAAGCAATGTTGCAATAGGCAGCAGATTTCTACCGCTACTTAATATTGACCACAATGCCAAAAGCCATCCAAAAACAAGAACAATATCAGGGCTTACCAAAACACTTTGACCAATAAAAAACGGATCAACAGAAATGAGCAAAAGCAAATAAACGGATTTCCCTTTTCCTAAATAATACTCTCCCAGCTGATACAGAAAATATAGAATTCCCAATAAAAAAGGGAGCATCATAAAATGACTGACCCACAACGACTTTCCAAATAATTTCCACATAAAAGCCAGCATCATTCCAAAGAAAGGAGGATGCCCGCTATCAATTCCTTCAGGTAGGAAAAAATAGTGGAAATTATTATCAAAATACCAATGTGCATGGCGTGAAGCCAACTGAACGGTATCCCAAAAAAAAGCATGATCTTTAACCAGAAAAGTCAAAAAAATAAAAGCAATATAAAAAGGAAAACAGACTCTGAAAGACTGCATCCAATTTCGCTGAATTCCAGTAAACAAATTTTCAGATTATGATTTACGCTCGTTTTGCAGACAAGCGTTGATAAACGAAATAAATAATGGATGCGGGTTTTCGACCGTACTTTTTAATTCCGGATGAAATTGAACACCAACAAACCAGGGATGATTTTTAAGTTCAACAATTTCAACGAGATTTAATTCCGTATGAAAACCAACCGGCTGTAAATCACTCTTTTCGAAGAGCTCTAAATATTTATTATTGAATTCATACCGATGACGATGCCTTTCGTTGATATTTATACTTTTGTAAGCCTGATAAGAGATTGATTTTTTATTTAAATGACAGCCATACGATCCCAGGCGCATGGTGCCTCCTTTCTTTGTGATCTTTTTTTGTCCGGGCATCAGATCAATCACTGGATTTTCGGTATCGGGGTTAACTTCGGTCGAAGCCGGACATTTAAGTTTTAGAACATTTCGTGCATATTCGACGACTGCACATTGCATGCCTAGGCAGATACCAAAAAATGGAATTTTATTTTCTCTGGCATATTTTATTGCAGCCAATTTACCTTCAATTCCTCTTTCGCCAAAACCAGGTGCGACAAGTATCCCATTAAGATCTCCTAACTTCTTTGCAATGTAATCTGAATTGACTTCCAGTTCTTCACTATGAATTGGCACAACAATAACTTTTGTTTCATTGACCGCACCTCCGTGTACAAAAGATTCATGGATGGATTTATAAGCATCTTGTAATTCATTGTATTTTCCAACCAGACCAATTCGGACTTCATGAACTGGATTTTTCAATTTACCCAAAAAAGTTTTCCATTTATTTAAATCCGGTTCTTTACGATCTGTTAACCTTAGCTTAGAGATTACCGTAGTATCGAGGTTTTCTTTTGACATCAAAAGCGGAACATCATAAATTGTTTCTGCATCAATAGCTTCAATGACGGAAGTTATTTCAACATTACAGAAAAGGGCCAATTTTCTTCGGATTTCCATGTTGATGGGATACTCCGTTCTGCAAACCAGAAGATCAGGTTGTATTCCGTTTTTCTGCAATTCTTTAACAGAATGTTGAGTAGGTTTGGTTTTAAGTTCTTTGGCAGCTTTCAAATATGGAATTAAGGTCAAATGAATAACCATACAATTGTCTGAACCAAGCTCCCAACGCAATTGCCGAAGTGCTTCCAAATATGGCAGTGATTCAATATCGCCAACTGTACCACCTATTTCTGTGATCACAATATCATACTGATTTGTTTGACCTAACAATTGGACACATCGCTTAATTTCATCTGTGATATGGGGAACAACCTGTACCGTTTTTCCTAAATAATCTCCTGCCCGCTCCTTATTTATAACGGTTTGATAAATTCTTCCTGTTGTGACATTATTAGCTTGTGATGTTGGCGTATTCAAAAAACGTTCGTAATGGCCTAAATCTAAATCTGTTTCTGCACCGTCATCAGTCACATAACATTCACCATGTTCGTATGGGTTGAGCGTCCCCGGGTCAACATTAATATATGGATCAAATTTTTGGATGGTTACATTGAAACCTCTGGCCTGAAGTAGTTTTGCAAGAGAAGCTGCAATAATTCCTTTTCCCAGTGATGAAGTTACACCGCCCGTAACGAAAATATACTTAGTCATTTGTTGTTGGTATTTTTAATTCTTTTTCTTCAGTGGAGTTTACCAAAACTGATGTTACGGGACACAAAGATAATATCTTTAAAATAGGATTTACGACAATATGGTCAATATAATTTTAAAATATGGATCATATAATAATTTGAGTTGTTCTTATCACCTGCCGAATCTGACGAATATTGCCTTATTGTAAGATTTAATGAATTCCATAAAGTATGTTAGAACTTCTAAACTCATTTAGTGGCTTGATTCAAATAGACTTATAAATAAAATAATTAAATATGTTTTTAAATAATTGATCGCTTTCAAAAATCGACTTATCTTGAGTTTTTAAAATAGATCCCTCCTTATATTTTAAGCTTACAATTTTACGAATACCAAAACTGCTAACCATGAACTTTACACTATCATCTGCGATGGCTTTGCCATTTCTATTCCTATCGTTCTATTCTCAATCCAACACTTTAAATTTTTACAATTCTTCTACTGCAACAGAGATAATCGTTGATTCAGATTGTCCCAAAAGCGAGAAAGACTGCAGTGGTCGCCGCAAATGGAAAAACGGCATCATTTACGAAGGCGAATTTCAGTATGGGCAACCACACGGAAATGGTATTATGATCTGGCCTGATGGTGCTCGTTATGAAGGCCAATTTGTAGCCGGACTTAGACATGGATATGGTGAACAACTTAATATTGATGGAAGCACTTACGAAGGCCAATGGCAAAGGGGCTATATGCATGGAGAAGGTTATTATTTTTTCAAATGCGGAGATGAATATAAAGGTAACTTCTATGAAGATAAGATGGATGGACATGGCGAATTAATACTTTCAAATGGCGGATCTTATGTTGGAGAATGGAAAAACGATGAAATCCATGGCAATGGTATTTTTACAAGAATTGATGGCAGCCAATATATCGGTTACTGCAAAAAAAGCCGGAAGGAAGGTAAAGGAAAAATTCTTTGGCCTAATGGAGATATTTTAGAAGGAACATGGGAAAAGGGGCTTTTAGACAATGCCGCTAATTTTAAGTTCAAAAATAATGATCAATTAAATTGCCAATGGAAAAATGGAAAATTGCAGGGAGCCTCAAACTACGTGTACTGTGATGGCACAACAATCAAAGGAAGTTTATCAGAAATTGCAGCAGTTATTTCAAATAGAAAAACAAATGCTTCAGCTGAGAATATCGCTTTTGTTCATTTCGCGATTGCAATGGAATATATTCCATTTAAAAACTTCGCTGAAGTAAGAAAACATTTGGAAAAAGCAAAATCTATCATTGAAAAAGATTCTTACCTAAATAATTTGATAGAAAAACAACTCGATTATATAGCAAATTAGGGATCAATAATAGTTTTCGCACTAGGGGTGTCAGGATTTATTCCTGGCACCTTTTTTTATTGAAAAATCTCTTTAATTATTTACAACTCCTGTAAACACCTGATAATAAGGCATTTAAACAGACTTTACAAAAACTTAATCTTGAAATAACAATCAGTTAAACCCTTAAGCGTTTTTTTGCACCAGATTAATTATTTAAAAAATTGAAAACTGAATTTTAAAATTGAAAATTAACAAATCTTTAGAAATGAAAAAATTGAATCCGCTTTTATTAGGGTTGTTGTTTTCAACAACAATTTTTATTACATCTTGTAAAGACGAGACAACAACTCCTCCTCCACCTTCAGGTCCAACTGATGAGGAAATTGCTATAGCTGCTTTTGCTGATTATTTTACTGATGCAGGTAACTCCGTTGCTAATCCTGTGTTTGAAAATGGAAGTGTAAAACCAACTGGGAATATGGGCAGTAATTTGACTACACCTCCTGCTGGTTTCGTTAACGCAAACTACAAAGGAGCTGTTGACCCTAACGGTGCACCATGGTATGAAGGCTGGTCAGCTTATGCAGAAGTTGTAAAAGGAAATAATACACCTGCGATTACAATTGGCAATGAAGTCGTCATTACAGATGCCGATATGTTAGCTGCTGGCAACACCGTTAACTGGACAAAAGACAAAACCTACATTTTGGACGGATTTGTTTTTGTTAATGTTGGACAAACACTTAATATTGAAGCAGGTACTGTCATTCAGGGAAAAACCGGAGAAGGATCTGAAGCTTCTGCTTTGGTCGTAGCCAGAGGTGGTAAAATTGAAGCTGTTGGAACAGCATCGGATCCAATCATTTTCACATTTGAAGGTGATGCAGGTAACACATCTGCAACAGTACGTGGCCAATGGGGAGGACTAATCATATTAGGAAAAGCAACGTTAAATTCTAGTCCAGGTACCACTGCAATTGAGGGCATTCCAACTACTGAAGTTCGCGGATTATATGGTGGAACCGAAGACAATGATAACAGCGGTACGCTGAATTATGTTTCTATTCGCCACGGAGGTACAAACATTGGAGCCGACAACGAAATCAATGGTTTGACACTGGGTGGTGTTGGTTCTGGAACAACAATTTCGTATGTTGAAATCATTGGAAATAAAGATGATGGAATCGAATGGTTTGGAGGAACAGCAGTCGGAGACCATTTAATCTCCTGTTTCTGTGCTGATGATGGCCTTGATTATGATGAAGGATATCGTGGTAAAAACCAATTCGTAATTGTTCACCAGGACCCTTCTTCAGGTAATGCTGACCGTGGAGGAGAACATGATGGTGGTACAGATCCTGAAACTGGTACTCCATATGCGACTCCCGTATTTTTCAATGTAACTTCTGTAGGTAATCCGGAAAGCAGAGCAATCACTTTCCGTGACAATGCAGGAGGCGAATACCACAACAGTATCTTCGTTAACTTTTCTAAGGGAATTGATATCGAATATTTGAAAGGTCAGGACCAGCATTCTTACAAACAATTTGCAGATGGTAATCTTAAATTAGAAAACAATGTTTTCAATAACATTGATGCAGGAGACAAAGGAGAAGATTTATTTAAAGTAACGATTCCCGAATAAAAGAATATTGAATTCAAGCAGTCAATATATACTCGTTCTCTTAAAGCACTTTCCATCCGGAAAGTGCTTTTTTCAATTGTATCACACCACAAAATTAACTTCGGTTAACATAAAGTTAATATTGGATTAATCACCAATTAATGTTGATTTCGGAATTTTGCACTAAGAGAACAATGTATAAAAATTATAAAAAAATGAACAAATTTAAATTACTTCTTAGCTTAATTCTACTCCTTCCACTTTCTTTCCTTTCTGCCCAAAACGGCGGCATTAGCGGAAAAGTTATCGAAGCCGAATCAGGTTTTGAAGTCATTGGAGGCAACGTCGTGATCAAAGGAACCGGTAACGGAAGTTCCACGGACCTTGACGGAAATTATTTAATAAAAGATCTAGAACCAGGCACTTACACGCTTGAATGCAGTTACATTGGATTTGAAACGAAAGAAATACCTGATGTAGTTGTAGAAAGTGGAAAAATCACCACTATTGATATTCAGGTTGGTGAATCTTCCATTCAACTTGAAGTTGCTGTTATTACTGGCAAAAAAATTACTAATACAGAGTCTGCTCTTTTAGCCATTCAGAAAAAAGCGCCTGTTGTATTAGATGGAATATCTGCAGCTCAAATCACAAAAAGCGGTGATAATGATGTTGCTGCTGCAGTAAAAAGAATTCCCGGTGTTACTGTAGAAGGAGGTAAATATGTTTATGTTCGAGGTTTAGGAGACCGATACAGTAAGACAACCTTAAACGGTTCTACCATTCCAGGATTAGATCCAAATAAGAACACGGTACAGATGGACCTTTTTCCAACCTCATTAATTGATAATATCATTATTTATAAAACATTTTCTCCTAACCTGCCTGGAGACTTTTCAGGTGGTTATGTAGATATTGCAACAAAAGATTTTCCAACAACTAAGACGATAAGTGCTTCATTTTCTGCGGGATATAACACGTTATCTACCTTTAACAATAAGTTTATGACTTATGAAGGAGGCAGTAAAGATTGGCTTGGTTATGATGACGGAACCAGAGACATTCCACAACTTGTTCAAAATAATGAAGTACCAAAAGATCAAAGAGGTAGCAATATTGATCCTGATCAGGCAAATCTGCTAACAGATATTAGCGGGTCTTTCAAAAACAATCTCACGTTTCAAAATATATCTCCTAATCCAAATTATTCGTTTTCGCTTTCCGCTGGAAATCAAAAACAATTATTTGGTAAACCATTGGGATTTAATGCCGCACTTTCTTATCGTACAGAAAATTCATTTTATCAAAATGGAACTTCCGGAATTTATGAATTGACAGGCAATTACGACGCTGTGAATAAATTAACCACTCAGCTATTGCTTGATGATACAAAAAGTACGCAACAAGTATTATGGGGAGCAATGTTCAACACCAGCTACAAATTATCCAATAATCATAAAATTGGTTTGACTGCAATGCACAACCAAAGCGGTACCACAGTGGCTCGTTATCAAGAAGGCAAAAAGCAAAGAGATGATCCGGATGATGGGTATCAAACGAGTACCTGGCAGTATCTTCAAAGAGCGCTTTCTACTTTCCAGCTTAAAGGAAAGCATGTATTTAACAAATTGAACAATGCAGAATTGAGCTGGCAAAGTTCTTATGCTTTGTCTTCTCAAGACGAACCGGATTTAAGGTTTTTCACCAATCGTTTCCGTGAAAAAGCGGACGGTGCTCGTTCTTATTTTATAAAACCATCAAGCGATCGTTTGCCTGTTCGTTATTACCGGTCTATGAACGAAACCAATTTTGATAATAAAATTGATATCAGCATACCTTTTAATCAATGGAGTAATTTGAGTTCAAAACTTAAGTTCGGAGGTTCTTATTTGGTAAAGAATCGTGATTTTCGGGAGCAAAGATATAATTACAGCAATCAATCTTCATCATACAGATGGCGACATCACTCAATATCTTTCAAAAGAGAATTTGTTGACCTATGATGATACAGAAGGAATGTATAAAAATAACGGTGATGGTGTTTTTATAGTTGATGCTTACGAGCCGGCCAACAACTACGACGCAAGACAGCAGGTAGGAGCTGCTTATGCAATGGTTGAACTTCCTTTGACCAACAAATTAAGAGCGGTTACCGGAGTAAGAATGGAAACAACAACAATTCAATTTTACTCTTTTAGTAATGCGATCAGAGAAAAATACAGTAATCTCGACGGAAAAGCTAATGTTTTGGACAATCTTGATGTATTACCTTCTCTTAATTTAAATTATGAGATGTCTGATAACATGCAGCTCAGAATGGCTTACAACAGAACCATGGCAAGACCCACATTTCCGTGAATTAGCACCTTTTGAATCATTCGATTTTATGGGTGGATTTATTTTGATTGGAAATCCGGAATTGGAAAGAACATTAGTTGATAATGTAGATTTACGATTTGAAATATATCCAAATTCTGGAGAAATAATTTCAGTTAGTGCTTTTTACAAAAATTTTGATAAGCCAATCGAAAGAACCTATAACCCTGAAGCACCAAATGGCGAATTTACCTTCCGCAATGTAGATCAAGCAATGTTGTTAGGTGCAGAATTGGAGCTTCGTAAAAATTTAAGTTTTATAACAGAAGCTTTATCAGATTTTAGTTTAGGAACTAACTTCACCTATATCTATTCTCGTACTGATATTGACTCAAGAGAATTGGAGCAGATTAGAGCGACTAATCCAAATGCAAAATCTTACCGAGAAATGTACGGACAAGCTCCTTATGTAATAAACGCATTATTGTCTTATAAGAACGAAGGTGGAACCAGTGCAAATCTTGCTTTCAATGTTTCCGGTCCTAGAATTTCCTATATTTCAATTGGTGGTACACCAAATATTTATGAATTGCCAAGAACTTCATTGAATTTCAATATTCAACATGAATTTCCAAATGGCTTAGGTCTAAGACTGGCAGCAAATAATATCCTTAATGCTAAATATCAACAGGCCATTACTTTCAAAAATCAAGAATATTATGTTCAAAGTAATGATTTGGGAATGGATTTCTCATTAGGGATTAGCTTTAAGCTTCCATAAAATAAACTAAAAAATAGTCTAAAAAAATAGTCCCGAATTAATTCGGGACTATTTTTTTATTATATGCCGGAAGTGATTAATGTGTTAATTTTCTATCTTTGGTAAAAGCAAACCAAATAAAAATGTCAGAAAAAACGGAAAACAACAACAACCAGGAGACTCAAGACGAACAAATAAATATCCTTGAAAATCCTAAAAAAGAAAGAACACCAGCAGAAGATATTCAACTTGCAAAAGACATCTTACGCGGAGTCCATAGCCAAACTGAGAATCTGGAAAAGCTTTATAAAAAACTTAAAAACTATAATAAATTTGGTCTTGCTCGTAAGATTCTTTACATTTTTAAAAAAAAGAATACTGATCCAAAAAAGAGATTAAAAATCTACCAGCAAGAAGCGCTTTGCACTTTTAAAGATCCCGACTTACCTTCTGAGGTAAAATTTGACAAAGCTTTAGCTATCCTCAATGAAATTGAAGATATTGAAAATACGAAAAACACAGAGACTTTAGGATTGTTAGGCTCCATTTTTAAACGAAAATGGCAATTTGACAACAAGTTTTATAATCTAAAAAAATCCAAGTTTTACTATGCCCGAGGATATGATATTTGGATAGACCAAATCGAAAACAATAAAGAAGATACGGACCAAGGATATACTGGCATCAATGCAGCTTTTGTGCTTGATTTGATGGTAAATGTGCAAATGAAGGAAGTTCGGGAAGTAGGAGCTCAAGATGACTTGGAGGAAAATTTAAAGAAAATCCGGGAGGCCAAAAAAATTAGAACCAGAATCTTAAAAGAGCTTTCTAAATTCGTTGAAAATACACCAGAGGAAAAAATATATTATTGGGTTTACACCACTTTGGTTGAAGCTTCAATGGGTATCGGGAATTTTAAAGAAGCAGAAAAATATTGGAAACTTGCTTTGGCTAAAAATCCGGACAGTTGGGAACTTGAATCTACAAAAACCCAATTGATGCAGCTGGGCCAAATTATGCTTGCAGTAAAAGAGCAAGAAATTTACTTAGAAACAATTCTGGACGAGTCGCCACCTAATTTAGCTAAAACAGAAAAAGAAGAAGAATCGCCATATGAAATTTTTGCTAAAAAGCTTCGCGATTTTTTAAAATCTGCATTAAAAACTGATGAAGAAAATACAGAGAAAATATTAGCAGGAAAGGTAGGCCTGGCACTTTCCGGTGGAGGTTTTAGAGCAGCATTTTACCATATTGGCGTATTGGCTAAAATGGCTGAATTTAATATTCTTAAACACGTTGAAGCAATTTCATGTGTTTCGGGAGGATCGATTATCGGCGCTTATTATTATTTAAAATTAATTCATTTATTTGAGCAAAAAGAAGACAAAGAAATTGTTCAGCAGGATTATATCCAAATCGTCCATGAAATTGAAATGGAATTTCTAAATGCTGTGAAAAGTGATACCAGAGGGATGTTATTTGCTAATCTGATAGCAAATATCCGTATGATTTTCAGTAAAAAATATTCAAGAACTCACCGCCTGGCAAATTTATACGAAAGGTATTTTTATAAAGATCTGTTCAATAAAATTTTACATCAAAGAAGAGCCAGAGGGATGGATGTCGATTTGAAAGGGCATATCAGGATGCAAGATCTTTTCATTTATCCAAAAGAATATGCAATTGGTGAATTCAGACCAAATCGAGACAACTGGCGTCGTAAAAATAAAATTCCGAACCTTATCCTGAATGCCACCGCTTTAAACACCGGCCACAACTGGCAGTTTACTGCTTCCTGGATGGGAGAACCTCCCGGAAACATTGTTAAAGAAGTTGATGCCAAACATCGATTGCGAAGAATGTATTACTGGGAAGCGCCGGCTGATCATAAAGACATGGGGCTTTCTCAGGCAGTAGCAGCCTCATCCGGTGTGCCTGGCGTCTTTCCTCCTTTAACTTTGGATAATCTATATCCAAATATTCAGGTACATCTGGTCGATGGTGGAGTTCATGACAACCAAGGTATTGTTGGACTAACAGAACAAGAGTGTCAAGTGCTTTTTGTTAGTGATTCAAGTGGACAGCTTTTGGCAGATGACAATTTAAGCAGTAATCCAATGAGTATCTTACCTCGTACAAACAGTGTATTGATGGAGCGGGTCAGAGAATGCCAATATCTTGACCTTAAGTCTCGGTCTAAATCTTCATTGATCAAAGGACTGATGTTTGTCCATTTGCGAAAAGGTTTAGTGGATAAACCACTTGACTGGATCCACTGTGAAGATCCACATGATGCTTCCGATACCGCATCAGCTTTTTATGATAAAGGAGTACTTACCAAATACAATATCAGAAAAGATGTTCAAAAATTATTGGCTTCCATCCGAACAGACCTCGATTCCTTCAATGATGCAGAAGCTTATGCATTGATGTATTCAGGCTATCAGATGACTGAGTACGAACACCTTAAATCAACCGCAGAATGCCTTCCAAAAGAAAATAGAACAGCAATTGATGTGAAATGGGATTTTGAAGAAATTAGAGAGTTGGTAGAATCTTCAGAAAGCAGTGTTTGGCTCAAAAATATTTTAGCTGTAGGGCAAGGACTTCTGTTCAAATCTTTTTATTTAAGCAGATGGCTGACGGCTTTTGCATTTGTTATGGGATTGGCCGTCATCGCAGGAATCGTATTTCTTTTCTATACCTTCAGAGATGTATCCATTGATTTCGAATATTCTGTATCCCAACTTGGGATTGCAATATTATGGATTATTGGTGGATTGATCTTAGGAAAACTCGTTATCAGTGCTATAAAATACAAAGACACCCTTTACAGTGCAATCCGAGGTTTATTAATTGCAATCACAGGTTCTGTAGTAAGTGTCCTTGTCATGCCTTTGTTAAATCGTGTTTATCTTAGTAAAGGAAATAGAAAAGCCATCAAGAAAAAGAAGAAGAAATAGGCCTTAAGATTTACGGAGGTGTGGATAAGTGAATTGGAATCTTACTTCGATGTTGTCCAATTAACTACATCGAAGGTCCATTCATCCACACCTCCGCAAATCAAAAATATCGGATATCAACAGCAGCCACCTCCATCATAAAAGAAAGTAGACTCAGAAATAAAGATATCTTCTCTTCCCAAAGCTGCTAACGCTCCACCCGTTTTGTCACAAACTGCCATTGGCTGACTTTGCAAAAGAACGTGTCCCTTTTTATCATCAAAATATTCTTCATCACCGTAATAGATCGCCGTTTTACCAGTAAAAACGCAAGGGCCGTCTGATGGCATTGGGTCCTTGATCGCGCATACTTCCACGCTTTCGATATAAATATTCTCTACTGTGTCATAATGGTTAGGCGATAAAATTCGATAAGGTCGTTTTGCACGAATTTCAACGGTTCCGAAACCAACCTCTGTGATCACTTTGATATAATCTTTCAAAGGTAATGAGCCGCTCAGGCAAAGGGCCCGAAGTTTTTCATCTTCGCGTAGATGATCGGGGATATGCATGTCGCAAATAGGATCAGACATCACCAAACGGCCATGAGGTTTCAAGACGCGATACATTTCCTGCAAAGCTTTTTTAAGATCATCTTCTTTAAAAATATTAAAAAGGCAGTTCTGCGCTGCGACATCAATAGATCCATCTTCAACCGGTAAATGCAAAGCATCTCCCTTTTTCAATTCAACAAATTCTGATTTAAACCAATCATTTTTTTCTTCCGCTTTTACAAAATTTCGGTGCGAAGCAGCCAGCATTTCATCGACAACATCAACCCCAACTACGCCACCTTTTTGACGGCTGAAATAGGAAAATTGAAGCAATTCCATTCCTCCTCCTACGCCTACATATAGTATTTTTGGATTGTTGACCAAATCTCGCGGATGGACCGTACTTCCACATCCGTAATTCATCCGCAACATGATATTTGGAATGTCTAGTCCTGGCAATTGCCACACTGGAGTCGTGGTACAGCAAAGGCCAACATCAGGATTTTCAGCAGCTTTTTTATAGACATCATGTGTCGTATTCAAATATGACATTATTTTTTAAGTTTAATTTTAAAAAAAATGATCCTTTTTATTCTGATCAGCTATCAGGACATGGAAGAACTAAATTAAGTTTTTGAGAATCATGAAATTGGAGGAGCACGTAGTAGTGAAAATCTATGAAGGTATGGATTTAAAAAGCTGCTTGAATGTTTTAAGAATTGCCGAATGATGTAGAAAATAATTGCTTCAATTGCCATTCGCAGGCTATATATTTTTGGCAAACTTGCTAAAGCCCGTTTCAGGTCATTCTGATTGTCAATATCAATGGCTGATTCAAAATAAGTAACAAGAAGGTTGTTATTTAATACAAAAGCCTCAAAATCGTTAACCAGCCGATTTGTGGTCCAGTTAAAATTTTTAAACGTATCCGCTTTGAATATTTTTTTTGAAACACCAATGAGGTAAAACCCGCCATCAAGCGTTGGGCCTAAAACCAATTCGTTTTTCCGAAGAGCTGATTCTGCCCGAAGAAGTGTTTTTTCATTTAAAGAAAGACAATCATTTCCAACTGCGATTACTTTTTCAAATCCTTTCGCAAATATAGCTTCAAAAGCGTTCGTGAAACGTTCTCCAAAAGTTAATCCATGCTGTTTGGAACTATCGAAAACAAAGGAAGGAATCCTGGATTCGCGACTCAACTTGATAATCCTTTGATTTAATTTTTCAGCCAGTTTTTGGTTCCCACGAAATCCAATATGATCTGCAAATACCTTTTCTTCCGCCTCGTGTTTAGGATCGCGAATAAAAACAAGGATTGCAGTATTGTCTTTCTTTTCAGGCATGTCTTAGTTGCACAATTAATTATTCCTCAATGTTAAGTAAATTTAAAATTACTGGCTGTCTCAACTAAGACATTCATTCAAAATACAAGTGAGCACAACCATAATAATACTTTTTTATTTCTCTCTATGGCTCAAAAATGGAGTTATAATTTCAAGAGGAATATTTAAAGCTAAAAATAAAGCCGAATTATTTTGTGATAATTCGGCTTTAGCATATTGATTTAACGTGAAATTTATTTCAAAACAACCAATTTTCTAACACCAACCTGCTTTTCATTACTGACGACAAGATGGTAAGTTCCACCTGGTAAATGCATCAAATCAATAGTTTTATCCATTTCTAAAGAAGAAGACCGGAGATCATCAAAATAAACTAATTTGCCTATAGCATCAAATACTTTGAAGTTAAGATCAGAGACCGTTTTTTGTTTTATCGAAATAATGAAATTACCATTACCCGGATTCGGGTATACATTCAAATATAGATCAAAATCTAAATCATTGATTCCCGAAACATCAATAAAAATAGTTGTGGTGGTTTCACATCCATTCGCATCCTGAACATAAAAAGTATATTCTTCATTTTCCAAATTAGCAAATAGATTATCGGGTCCAAAACTTACACCGTCAATACTGTAAAGGTATGGAGCTGTTCCTCCTGAAACATTGAGCGTTACATTATTGGTTTCATCAACTGCTTCGAGCGTCAATACCTCAGGATTAATGATTTCAATAGCGTTGGAGCTAACCGTAAATCCACCCGCATCAATTATGGTAATGGTATAAACTCCTGCCCCCAAGCCAGTAAATGTGTTTTCGTCCTGGAAGTTAATGCCATCAATACTGTATTGATAAGGAGACACTCCACCTGTAACCTCGGCAGTGATAGTTCCATCATTAAAATCATGACAAGAAATATTTTGATGAGTGGTTGTAATACTTAATGCATCAACATCAACAATGGTGCTTATCATTATTTCACAACCGTTGGCATCCATAATGGTAATGGTATAATTTCCATTCAGATTCTCTGTAAAAATATTACTGATTTGGAAAGGCCCTCCAGACAAACTGTACAATAAAGTTCCTGTTCCACCACTTGCATTTACAATGATATCATATCCATTGACTGAGGAAGATGCCATAATTTCAGGTGGATTGTTGATTATTATTTCGTTTGTTTCTGAGATAAATCCATTTCCATCCATTACAGTGACCGTATAATTTCCGGCTCCCAATCCACTAAAAATATTGCTACTTTGAAAGGGTCCGCCGTTTAAACTATAGGTGAAATCTGGTGTTCCGCCTGCTACTTGAACTTCGATTACTCCATTAAAAGAATCGGTACAATCCAATTCATTGGTTAAAGTTGCTGTCACCACCATAGTATTTACTAAAATAGTTACCTCCGTTTCAGTAATACAACCGTTGGCATCCATTACATAAACGATATATTCCCCATTGGCCAAGTCATTGAAAATATTACTACTCTGGTAATCGATACCATCAATACTGTACATTAAACCGCCCGTTCCGCCACTTGCATTTATGGTAATATCATTATCTGAAACATCAACGGAAACTATCATTTCCGGTGGATTGATAATTATTATTTCGTTCGTTTCAGCAGTAAATCCATTTCCGTCCATTACAGTAACCGTGTAAGTTCCAGCTTCTAAGCCACTAAAAACATTGCTATTTTGAAATGGACCGCCATTTAAGCTGTAGGTAAAATCAGGGGTTCCGCCTTCAACGGCTACTTCGATGGAAGCATCATTTTCATTATAACAATTAAGATCATTCATCAAAGTTGCAGATACAACCAGGTTATTCACTAAAATAGTTGCTTCCGTTTCAGCTATACAACCGTTTTCATCCATCACATAAACAGTATAATTGCCATTAGCTAAGTCGTTGAAAATATTACTGCTTTGATATTCGACACCATCAATACTGTAAGTCAAGTTACCTGTTCCGCCGCTTGCATTTATGGTAATATCATCACCCGATACATCTGCTGAAATGGTCAATTCTGATGGATTATTGATTATTATTTCATTCGTTTCAGCAGTAAAACCATCATTGTCTATGACCGTTACAGTGTAGGAACCGGCCCCTAAACCAGTAAAAATATTGCTGCTTTGGAAGGGTCCCCCATTTAAACTATAGGTATAATCCGGTGTCCCGCCACCTACCGTAACCTCGATTGTAGCGTTCATGTCATTATAGCAATCTAGATCGTCAACCAACGTAGCCATAACGATCATTGTATTAACTGCCACAATAACATTTGTTTGCTCAATACACCCATTTTCGTCCATCGCATAAACGGTATAAATACCATTGCTCAAATCATTGAAAACATTTTCGGATTGATAATCAATCCCATTGATACTATACATCAATACACCAGTTCCTCCACTGGCAGTCACTGTGATGTCATCATCCACAACATCTGCACTAACAAGTAACTCTTCGGGGTTATTAATTATAATTTCATTTGTTGTTATAATGAAATCATTGGCATCTTTTACAGTAAAAGTATAAGCTCCCGGAGCAAGGTCGCTAAAGATGTTTTCAGATTGAAAAATAATACCATCCAAACTGTACTCAAAAGGCTGAGTTCCTCCATTGGCAGTTATAGAAACCTGTCCATCATTGGCGTTATAACAATCAATATCGTTATCCAAATTAGCCGAAGCTGACAGATCATTTTCAATGATATTAATGTTAAAAGTACTTCCGTGTAACCAGCCATTTTCATTGTTTACAACATCGAAATCGAAAGAATCTGAAAGGGTATCGCTGCCATCATGTGTATAAGAAAACAGATTGTTATTGATGTCTTCCTGTGTAAATTGATCTCCCAAGTCCATAGCTGTGGGCAATCCGCCAATTTCAAGAAAGAGGGTTCCATTATCTGGAAGTGAGATTAATGTATAAATAATCTGATCAGCGGTATTGGACGGGCTATTGGCTTCTAAATAAACATTTGTAATCAGTTCGTTGGTCCCTTGAGGAACAGTTAATTCCAAATTAGTCAATAAATTTGGCGCCGATGGTAAAATTACTGAGCTACACAACTCAATACTCCAAAAACTAATCTCGCCACCATCTTGTGGAAAAACGTCATGAACCGTAAGTGTCCATATTCCTGAACTGCTTTCTCCATTTAAATCGGACAGCGGCGTTATGGGTTGAAAATCTCCGGAAATTGCTGGAATTTCAGGTTCACAAGTATTTTCAAAATCAAAAGCTGAATTTGGTGCATCATCGTCAAAATTGGCTAAAACATCATCTCCGCTGCATCCAAAATTGCTATCCGGAACTCCAGGTTGATCAAACAGCAAAATATTATTTCCTGAAGGTGCCGATAACTCGGCTATCAAATCTCCCAACCAGGTATGTTGGACAAATAAACTCACATTCACATCCTCAAGTACAAAGTCATCTCCCACTTCCAAAGTTGAAGTGACCGTAATCGCATCATTTGGAGGGATATTCACAGGCACATCTGTACTTTCATAAGTGATGCAGGCTGATTGTGTGGTTTGAAAAGCAAAAGTTTCAGAAAAATCACCTTCTCCACAGATGTTGAATCCTCTAACTCTCCAATAATATACGGTGAGCTCCTCTAAATTCTGCGGTTGATAAGAATTGCCAGGAACAGATGAAGATTCTATTATCGAACTTCCAAAAGCCGGACTGGTTGCTATTTCAATAAAATAATTTAAAGCAGAGGCATTGGGCGTCCATTCCAGTAGTGTAGATAATTCAACTCCTGTAGCACCATCTGCTGGTGAACTTAAAACAGTAACATCGGGTATACCATCAGTAAGGGTCATTTCAATATCTAATGATAAACTGATTGTGTTGGATTCAGCATTTATAGTTAAAAAGTATGTTCCTGAAGCGACCTCAGATAAATTACCTATTGTCAACTGAACATTGGCTGGAGGTGTCACTGGATTATTATCAAAAGTCGCGGTAGCGGCTCCAGGCAGTCCTATTACGGTTAAAGTAACCGCTTCATCAAATCCCAAAATAGAAGTTAAATCAATATTGTAAACCAAATCTTCCGTATTACAAGCTGATTGAGAAACCGGTGATACATCCATTATAAAAGTTGGGGCAGCCGGCAGTTCAATTTCAAAATTTTGGTCAGAAATATCAAAAAAGATGTTATCGGAACAGACCACTTTGACCCTTGCGGTGGTAGTTGGTACATTGGGAACTATAATACCATAATTTCCTGTATTCGGAACTCCTGTTGCTAGAGTAAAATTATAAGTAAAACCACCATCAACCGATAATAATATATCTACATTTGAACAACTAACTGGCGCTACATCTGTATTGGCCACATCCCAAATCACCGTCTCTGAAGCACCAACAAACCAAGTTAAATTCGTATTTGGATTCATTACTAAAAATGGTCCGGCATTACTATGAAAACTTAAATCTACATCTACTTCATCTCTGCATCCTGCGGCCGCGAAATTATCACGAACAGTACATCTAAATGACATATCACGACTAACAGAAGGAATCACCTCCCAGGTAGGTGTAGTATTATTTATAATTGCATTCAAATTAGGAAAATATCGCGTTGGAGATTCCACAGAACTATTTGAACGAAATGCCGGTCCGCCAGTATTAGTAGATAAAGGTGGCATAGTTGCTACCTCATTGTCCATTTGCTCCCAGTTATAAGTGAGTATATCATCGTCAGGATCAGAACCAATACACGCCAGAGCAAAAGGTGTGGAAACCGGCAAATTATAAAAGGTTGAAGCTACGCTCGCCGTAGGGGCAGCATTACCTGTGTTAGTCTCAACAGGACAGCCGCTACTGTTCCCATTTTCTATGTTATTGGTGATTTCTTGAATACTAATTGCATGAAAATGATCGTCGCTATTGTTTTGAACATTCGGTGCACAAATTCCTGCGTAGCCCATGATCGTAGAAGCACTTCCGGGCTCCATTGCTGTGGCATTGTTGCGATTGCAGGAATTGTTTTGGGTATGATTGGCGCCAAATTGATGCCCCATTTCATGAGCAACATAATCTATATAAAATGGATCTCCAACAGGGGAAGGCAATCCTGTAACCCCTCGCGCTTTACTTCCCGTACATGGTACCGCTAACTGAGCAATCCCACCGCCACCGGTACTGAAGACATGACCAATGTCATAATTTGCGGAGCCAATAACATTATCACAAGTCGTTTGGTTTTCATTCAACATGGTTCCACCACTGTTATTGGTATATGGATCCGTAGCACCATTTAAATAAATCAAATCATCGTTGTTCGGCACCAATTCCATGGTTACTGTAACGTCATTTTCATAAACACCATTAACGCGGGTCATCGCAATCACAAATTCAGCCATTACATCCATAACGGTTCCTCCATGAAAAGTGGCGTATTCGCCTGTACAGGCAAGTGCAAGCCGATAGGTCCGCAATTGGCAGTCCCCCGCTAAAAATGATGGAGATTGATTATTTGAAATGCCATCAATTTCTTGGGGTTTAATTTTTTTTATAAAATCATCTTGCGGCGTTTCAACGCCACATGAAAACGAGTTTGATTGATCAGATATGAAATTCTTTTTATAATAACAAACGTAATGATTGGTATCATTTTTAAAATAAGGATCAATGTAAACCGTGCTGTGCTTAGCAGAAACCACCATCGCATTGAAGCCTTTATGGGTAATACTAAATCTTAAATAGGCTGTTGGATCATCAACCCCTTTACCAGCAAAAGATTGCATATTTGGATACTTCACCTGAAGATCAGGATGCATTACCGGAGCCCTTACCACTTCAAATCGCTGAAAAGTTCCGTCAGGAAAAGGTAAGATCAACACTTTTTTCTCCAACTGGGCTGCTGTACTAAACCGCATCGGGGCTTTTTCTAATAGAGATTGAATCTTTTCCAGGTCAAGGCTGACCGTTTGGTACTTTGATGGAATGATATAGCGTTGCGCATCTTTTTTGGTGATGCTTGTTTCTTCTATATTTGACCATGGATTACTTTTCTGAGCAAAAAGTCCCACTATAAAACAGGAAAACAGAACAGACAAAAATAACTTTTTGGTTATTATCTTTTTCATCGATAAATAGTTAGTTAGATTAAAAGGCAAAATAATTTAAGGCTTTCATCCCAAAGATTTAAATACTCATGGGGTTTTTGGCAGGATGTGAGTCTATTTTATGTAACGAATATTAAACCAAATCACGTTTTATCCAAAAAGAAAGTTCCCTAGTTTATAAAATGTCGTTAGTTAGAACTTTTTCATTGAAAAATGTGGTAGAAACTACAATTTTGGAGAACAAAATCATAAAAATAATTGCTATTTCTATTCTAGTTTAAATTTGTATTTATAAACTGTTTTGAAAACATTTTTATTTCGCCTTTTACTCTTTTAAACTAGACCAAAACCTCCAAAAGTTAAATTATTTAGAAAATAAAAACTTCTTTTAAGGAAATTAAAATGCATATCCTATTCGAAAATCAATAAAGTCAGCAATATGACGGTGCACCTTGAGGTTGATACCAGCAGTGAGATTTCTACCTATACGATATGCAAGTCCCCACCGATGGTATATATCGTCACTTGGTGAATAATGATTATAAACGTATACTCCAATCTGCTGACTGAAAAGAAATTTGCCTAGTATAAATTCATTTCCCACGGCAAATGACCATTTAATATGGCTTTCATCAATTCCGGCCAGTTCCATATCATAACTTGCAAAATTGTCTGCAATAATTTCAGTTCCTCCAGTCAATGCGTTGATCCGGCTTACCTGACGACTGTATTTCAATTCAATGCCCGGGCTAAACATATACAGTTTGCTGACCGGCTCCTTAAAAGCCATAAAAAAGGTGACGTCAAATCTTGATTCGGGTTTTTGTAATTCACGCCAATTATTTTTCACCCGATCTTTGAATTCCGGCCGTTTAAGGTAATGACCAACGCCAATGGCAGCAGTAGGCCAGTTAATACCTTTATTTGGCTCCTTAATTCCTCCATTTGAGAAATGATTATAGACTAATGTTACATCCAGATACCATTTCGGTTTGATTCGAAAATGCACTGAACCACCCAATTGGAGCGGAAAGGCAATAAAAGTGCTGTAACTTAAATTATCCGGATTGTTTTCAGGATGGTAAGGTTTGGTTTGATAGGAAAGGCCGAAAGCGGCACGAATGGAAAAACTTATGGCATTACGAGCGCCAAAAACGGGTTCAATATAAAACATACTGGTAATGCCATAACCCAGTACTTCGCGATTATCATAGTCCCAAAATGAAGTAGCGATGCCAGTTTTGGGATAACAATGGCAGGACTCCCAGGCTTTTTGTGAAATCTTATGCCAGGCAAAGTCGAACTCCAACCCCGTTGGATAGGAATTGCGAATGGAGCGTAACTCACGACTATGGATAAGCACAAATCCCTGGTGAACTTTCAGTCCAATCTGTTTTACCACTTTTGTTGAATCTGAATGAGAGCTGGCCCTCAGATTAATTGTAAGCAATACAATCAAAGACAAAAAAGTGAAGTTTTTTTTCATGTCGTTGGCATTGATCTTAGAGTAAATTTAAATATCAAACCTGAAACCATATTAAAAAACAACGATCTTTTTTAAGTCTAAATATTATTAAAACACTTAATCTAAAATTATCAGAAAATTAACATCGGGTTAACATTAATAAAGGATTTTTGTTATTAGCAAAAAGTAAGCTTGAATAATCGAAATACTCAAACAATACAGATACTAGCTAGTTTTAGGGGACAGGATAAATCAACATAGGGACATGATCTGGTTTATTCTTCCCCTTTTTTTATTGTTTTATTTTAAATCATTAACTTAATTTCTTTCAAAACTTAATCGTAAGATAACTCAAAGTTCACATTAAATTAACATTGGGGGCATACTTTTGTCATATTAATAAAAAAATCATGTCCCGATGTCCCTTTTTAAAAACTTGTACTTACAAGTACTTATGGTACTTGTATTTCTTTGTATGTCCCTCTCTGGTTTTGGCCAGAACAAAAAGATCGAATTCGGAAAAGGTCTTAATTATGCCGCTAAGGATACTTCTTTTGCTGTAAAATTCAATTTTCGGTTCCAAAATTTAATGATTGTCAACTACGATGAAGCTAGTGATAAATATACTACACAGTTTTTGGTCCGGCGCTCAAGGTTGAAATTTGGAGGTTTTGTGTTCCACCCAAACCTTGAATACAAAGCTGAAATAGGGCTTACCAACAGAGATATTAGTGTTAATAGAGAAGATGGAAACGGAAGTGGAGCGTCTAGGCTAATTCTGGATGCCGTTTTAAAGTGGAAATTCACAAAAAACTTGGCACTCTGGTTTGGTCAGACCAAACTTCCAGGAAACAGAGAACGAGTCATTTCTTCCGGAAGCTTACAATTTGTCGATCGCTCATTGGTGAATAGCCGGTTTAATATCGACCGTGATGTAGGCATACAATTGAGAGGTAAATTCAAATTGGGGGGAGTTTTAGTTAATCCTTCTTTCGCATTCACTCAAGGTGAAGGCCGTAATATTACTGTTATTAATTTAGGAGGCTTCGACTATACTGCTCATGTCGACATTTTACCTTTAGGCAAGTTTAAGAATAAAGGAGATTATTTCGGTGCAGACCTTGAAAGAGAGCAAACGCCAAAAATCGCTTTTGGTTTTACCTATGATTACAATGATAGGGCGGTACGTCAAGGTGGTCAACTAGGAAATTTTGTCATTGATAGTACTGGAAACGCAGCAGCAGAAAATTCTTTATCTGCTTTTATGGTAGATATGATATTTAAATACAAAGGGTTTTCGGTCCAATCTGTATATGCAACAAAATCTGCTGACAAAAATCTCGTAGGCACAACTAATCTGGAAGGCAAGTCTACCAAATTCTTTACCGGATCTGGATTTAATGTACAGGCAGGTTACCTATTTAAGAATAATGTAGAGCTCGCATTTAGATACACTACCATCCGAATAGACAATGATTTTTCAGGATTGAAAGATGAAGACGAAATCACAATTGGCTTATCTAAATATCTTGTAGGGCACAATTTAAAAGTACAAACTGACTTTTCCAGAGTGACCCAACCTAATATTAATGATGCGAAATACCGGTTCAGATTACAAGTGGAAATGCAGCTTTAAAAGCAAACTTTGAAAACATTAAACTTAAAAAATAAAAAGATGAAAAAGATTCCTGTTGTTGGGAGTTTTAGGGTAGGCCACTTCCTGCCATCACTGTAAGATTTAATTACGTTTATTCATTTATGACGGAAGAAAATCAGGTTCATATTGCACAAATGAGATTTCAAGCAGTTTTCTAAATAGAAATTTTTATTTATTCAATTGAAAAAATAGTTTCCTTTCAAAAGTAGAAAGGGATAAATTATAAACGATCTGTTTTCAGTTAAATTGATAAACTAGAAACTGGTATTCAATTTGCCTGACCACTACAGAACAATAATTTTATCCTCCTAAAAATTATTGTTTCTATCTTAGAACATTTTAACTTTGAAAAACCCTAAAATGCTAAATAAAATTACTTCAACGTCTTTTTATTTAAGCTATCTGAAAAACATTATCTAATAATTAATTCTATCTAAATTAGAAAGAATTAATAAAAACTTTAAACAAGTGGAATTTGGATTTTTTGACTTATTAAAGGTTGCAGGTGCTCTTGCTTTTTTCATCTACGGAATGAAAGTAATGAGCGAAGGTATCCAAAAAGCAGCTGGCTCCCAATTACGAAACATCCTTCGAACGATGACTCAAAATCGGTTCCTAGGAGTGTTTACCGGTTTTCTGACAACTGCTGTTGTTCAATCCTCCTCTGCAACAACCGTTATGACGGTAAGTTTTGTAAACGCAGGTTTGATATCTTTAGTAGAATCCGCCGGTATAATGATGGGTGCAAATATTGGTACAACCATCACTGGCTGGCTGGTTTCTTTTCTTGGTTTTAAGATAAAATTACATGTACTTTCTCTTCCATTAATTGCTGTTGGCCTACCGATGTCTTTTAATAATCGATCAAAAGTGCGGTATTGGGGGGAATTCATCATTGGTTTTGCCTTTTTATTTATGGGTTTGAGTTTTTTGAAAGACCAGGTTCCTGATATCCGAAGTAATCCGGAAATACTGGAATGGCTTGCAGGGTTTACTCATTGGGGGATCTTTTCAAGATTGATCTTTGTTTTGGTTGGTGCTTTGTTGACGATAGTCGTTCAATCTTCCAGCGCAGCAATGGCGCTTACCCTTACCATGTGTCTGAACGGATGGTTACCTTTTGATGTAGGAGCAGCAATGATTTTAGGAGAAAATATCGGAACCACAATCACTGCTGAACTGGCTTCTTTGATAGGCAATGCAAATGCAAAACGTTCCGCCAGAATTCACTCGATTTTTAATATTATTGGGGTGACCTGGATGATTTTTTTAATGCCATTTTTCCTTCACGGGCTTTCCACTTTTGTTCAAACCGTATTTGGTCTGGGAGATCCATATACCGATCCGGATGCTATTCCAATTGCGATCTCAGCCTTTCACACGGCTTTTAACTTCACCAATGTAGTGCTATTGATTGGTTTTGTTCCATTTCTGGTCAAATTGGCAACCAGGACCGTTCCTGATGGAGAAGAAGATGAGGATGATTACCATCTTAAATATATTGGCACAGCAATAAAAACGCCGGAACTTTCTATTCTGGAAGCTCAACAAGAAGCGGCTGTTTATGGAGAAATCACTAGCCGGATGTCGGAATTTGCACAAAACTTATTGGAAGCTACTGATGCAAAAAAACAAAGAAAGATGCTGAAAAAGCTGAAAAAATATGAAGAAATCACCGATAGACTGGAAATTGAAATCACAGAATATTTAACAAAAATATCACGAGAAGATGTTTCAAACGAATTATCTGTTAGAATCCGAAGCATCATGAATATCTGTAATGATTTGGAAAGAATGGGTGATATATTTTATCAGATGTCAAAAACCATAGAGCGTAAAATTGAAGATAAGATTTGGTTTAACCAGCATCAAAGAGATCGATTGCTTGAAATGTTTGGCCTGGTTAACGAAGCATTAAAAATCATGCAGGAGAATCTGAAGGCAGAACGTTACCATAAAGTTATAAAGGACGATGCAGTCAGCTTGGAGCGTAAAATCAATAGTTTACGAAATACACTGCGTAAAGAAAATGTAGCAGATATGGAATCTTCAAAAGAAGATTATAATATCAATAGCGCTATGGTTTACAATAATATTTTCTCTTCTCTAGAAAGAATTGGTGATCATATTATCAATGTAACAGAATCTATTGTAGGAGAAATCTAACAGAAATTGATTTTTAAAATTTAGAAGCCCAATCAAAAGTGTTGATTGGGCTTCTTTTTTATTAGCAGCAGGTTTTTTTAAGACTCGCGGTCTAATTTATAAATTTCCATAATCTCTTTCAGCACTTCAACAAAGTCTATTTTCAAATCTATTAATTTACCGGTATGAATATCAAAAACCCAACCATGAACGGTCAAATTTCGCTCCCGGCTAGCCATTTGGACCTCGGCTGTTTTGATTACATTAATGCACTGTTCCTGGACATTTAACTCAACCAGGCGCTTGTACTTTTCTTCTTCGTCTTCAATCAAGTTTAGTTCATCACGATGTATCCGGTAAACATCCCTGATATTCCGCAACCATGGATTTAGAATTCCTAAATCTGCAGATTGCATTGCAGCTTTTACACCGCCACAATAATAATGACCACACACGACGATGTGTTTTACTTTCAGATGCATCACCGCATAATTGATCACGGACATTGCGCTTAGGTCAGTATTTATAACCATGTTGGCTATGTTTCTTGTGACGAAAACTTCTCCGGGTTGTGCACCCATCATGTTTTCGGCAGTGACTCTGCTATCCGAACATCCAATATACAGGATATCAGGATTCTGCCCTTTTGATAAATTTTTGAAATAATTCTCATCATGGTTTAGTTTTTCAGCGATCCATTTTTTGTTGTTTTCGAAGATCTTTTTGATGTTCATATTCTTGTTTTTATTTTATCTAAATGGTCAATTAATTTTTTATTTATTTAAATAAAGGATAATAAATAACCTAAAACAGCGCTGCCCAATATCAACCAAAGCACATTGACTTTTTTCCAACCAAAATAAATTATTGCACTTAAAATGGCAATCAGCCATGCCTTCCAATCCAAAAGTACACTTTGCCCGAGGTGAAAAGTTGCAACGATCATAATTGCCACGGCACTTATATTAACTGCATCGAGAAATGCTGCTGTTGCTGGAGATTGCCTTAGCTTTGGGATCAAAGGATTGAGTATCCATACAAAGAAAAAGGAAGGTAAGAAAATCCCTGCTGTTGCAGCTATAGCGCCTTGCCACCCATTAATTTGAAAACCAATAAATGTAGCAGTTGATAGCACTGGCCCCGGCGTAAATTGCCCAATCGCGATGGCGTCTAATAATTCAGCACGTGTCAGCCAACCCAATTGTTGTACCAATTCTCCGTCCAAATAAGCCACTAAAACATAGCCACTTCCAAAGAGTATCGATCCAATCTTCAAAAAAACCCAAAACAATTTCATGGAACTGATTTGGGTGGTTGTATTAAAAAAACCAAGCAACATTAATGGTAAAAAACTTTTTAAGCTTCTTTGCCGATCGATACTTAGCCAGATCATTCCGAATACACCACCACCAAGAATAGAAATTATTTCACTGATGCCCAATGCGTTAGCTACCGTCACAACAATGCCAATCACTCCCAATTGCCAGCTTTTCAAAGCTTTTTGCCCCAGTTTATATATTGCCCCTAAAATGATTGCTAATACCGCAGGTTTGATTCCGTATAAAAAAGGAGCAATCATCGGAAGTTCACCGTATTCAACATAAAAATAAGCAAGTATTCCGGTCAGCACTACAGCTGGAAAAATAAAACAAATACCCGCTACAAAAAGACCAGGTATTCCTGCTCGCTGATAGCCGCAATGCATCGTCATTTCAGTAGAATTCGGCCCTGGAACCAGATTAGTTGCGCCAACAAGATCCAAAAAATGTTCCCGGGTCATCCATTTTCGCTTCGTGACCACCTCTTCTTCCATCATAGCAATATGCGCAGCAGGTCCTCCAAAAGCAATTAATCCTAATTTGAAAAATAGCGCCGCAACCTCTTTTAAATGACTCATAAATGTATCTTTGAAAATTAACTATAGCGGTTAAAAAAATTATATTAGTTCGCTAAATAAATGTATTCTGTTATAATAACCAAAACACATGTCCTTCTTTTCAAATCTTTTTAACAAGCGTAGAAATGAAATACGCAAAATTGCCGATGATCTTGATATGGATTTTTATAAATCTGATGAATATGGTTTGGTAGATTATTTAGAAGGTTTTAAAATATTTTCAGAAGGGAGAAGGAAAAGCATTAAAAATATGCTGATCAGGGTTGATGGAACTTTGGATCTTGATATCCGTATTTTTGACTATCAATTTGTTGTTGGAGGCGGTAATTCAACACATGTTTTCAAGCAGACTATTTTTTATTTGCATTCCAAAAAATTATCATTACCTCAGTTTCTTTTGAAACCTGAACATTTTTTTCATAAAATCGGCCATTTTTTAGGCATGCCGCAGGACATCAATTTTGAAGCGTTTCCCGAATTTTCAAAACAATACCTTTTAAAAGGAGAAAACGAAGAAGAAGTACGCGCAACATTGAACGATGACGTGCTGCACTTCTTTACCGTTGAAAAAAACTGGTCGCTCGAAGGGCACAATAACACGCTGCTTTTCTATAAAAAAGGAAAACGACAATCACCGGAAACCATCAAAGATTTTTATAATAAAGGATTATTGATTTACAAGATGTTGATTAACGAAAAAGGATTTGGAGGCTATGGTGAATTTGTATAAAATTTAAATACTCAAGTTTTGGTAATTATCCTAATGGGCGTCGCAGGAAGTGGAAAAACAACTATCGGCAAACTCCTCAGCGATAAATTGAAGCTGCCGTTTTATGATGCGGATGACTTTCATCCGACAGCAAATATCAAAAAAATGGCAACTGGTTTTCCTTTGGAGGATACTGATCGTTGGCCCTGGCTGGATGAATTGGGGAAACAAATAAAACGATGGGAATCAAAAGGTGGAGCCGTGCTGGCTTGTTCGGCATTAAAAAAGATGTATCGAAAACGGCTGACCACTATTCCAAAAAGCAAAATTCACTTTATCTATTTATCTGGAACATTCAGTTTGATCAAAGAGCGGGTGCTTTCCCGAAAAAACCATTTCTTTGATGACAATTTATTGCAGTCTCAATTTGATGCTTTGGAGATTCCAAAAGATGCTTTTCAAGTTTCAATTGAAAATACTCCTGAGCAAATAGTCAATCAAATAATCAATCATTTGATACCAACTTGAAAAACGAATAATGGATGTACAATTACTTCTTGCTGTATTTGCAGGCATCGCGCTGCTATTATTTTTAATTCTTAGCATTAAAATTCAGGCTTTCCTGGCTTTGCTGATTTCAAGTTTGGTAGTGGGTTTAATTGCAGGAATGCCACCGATGGATATTCTCGAATCCATGAAAACAGGGATGGGAAATACGCTTGGATTTGTGGCGACAGTTGTAGGTTTGGGTGCTATTTTCGGAGCCATCCTGGAACATTCAGGAGGAACCAAAGCTATTGCTGTTTATTTGTTAAAAAAGTTTGGAGAAGACAAAGCACCCTGGGCAATGACGATTACTGGTTTTATTGTAGCGATTCCGGTTTTTTTTGATGTGGCTTTTATTATTTTGGTTCCAATCATTTATTCCCTTCAAAAAAGAACAGGCAAATCCCTCTTACTTTTTGCCATTCCACTTTTAGCGGGCTTGGCGGCAACCCATGCATTCATCCCTCCTACTCCGGGTCCCATTGCCGTGGCGGATATCATCGGTGCAGATCTGGGTTGGGTGATTGTCTTTGGAGCGATTGCCGGAATTCCGGCAGTCATAATAGCAGGACCCATTTTTGGAAATTACATTTCTAAAAAGATAATAGTGAAAGCTCCTGAAGGTCACGAAGAACCTGAAATTGATCCAGGTCAATTGCCTTCCATCAGTTTAATATTTTCTATAATTGGCTTGCCCATTATTTTAATTGTTTTAAATACGCTTTCGACAGGAATGGCTGATATTTTAAACCTCCCTCCTACCTTGATCAGTACCTTTGGATTTATTGGTCATCCTTTTACAGCCTTAATTATAGCCAATTTATTAGCTTGGTATTTCCTTGGTATTCAAAAAGGGTATACAAAAAATGAACTCTACGAAATCAGCACCAAATCGTTGGCACCTGCTGGAATTATTATTCTTTTAACGGGAGCCGGAGGTGTTTTTAAGCAAATATTAGTAGACACAGAAGCCGGAAAAATGATGGCAGAAGCATTGTCCGGAAATTTATCATCACCTTTCATTTTTGCTTTTGTCATAGCCGGAATAGTCCGGATTATCCAGGGATCAGCAACTGTTGCGATGATTACTGCTGCCGGAATGACTGCCTCGCTTATCGAATCGATCGGAATGGAAGATATGCAAAAAGCGCTTTTGGTGATTGCAATTGCTTCAGGTGCCACAATCGTTTCTCATGTGAATGACAGTGGCTTCTGGCTTGTCAATCGCTATTTAGGTTTGACCGAAAAACAAACCTTCCGATCCTGGACTACGATGACCACCATTTTGGGATTTAGTGGGTTTTTGATGGTTTTGCTTTTAAGTTTTTTGGTTTAAAAAATGATTTGTATTACCCGGTAAATGTTTACAATTGGCTCAAAATAAGGTCATAATCCTATTTGAAAAAAAAACTTTTAACAAAACAACTCGTTGACCACCGATGAGAACATTTTTTTAGAAATCTATGTTTAAGTTTGTGAATTAATATAAGAGTATGTTTAAATTTAGTTTTTTGAATAATATGAAATGGATTTCAAAGTCAATCAAAGCTCATTTCGAACCGCATACCTGGAAGGTACGTGGTGAAAAATAGCTGAAGAGTGGCGTAGAAAGACGTTCATATTAACGAAAGGATTAATTTTTAACATACTCTAAGTGACGGAAATAGATTATTGATAATTCCGTCAAAAAACTTAAGCGTGTAAAATGAATTCAAATAAAATTAAAACCCATTGGAATGAAGTATGGGTTAAAGTAGAGACCAAAGCACCCACAAAAAATTACGATTACGAAATATCTAACTATGGGCGCATTAAAAGAGTAACTAAAGAAACCGGTGATGAAGTCCTTTTGAAAGGATCAGTAACCAACAACTTTCCATCTCTCAATTTAAAACTGGTTGGTGAAATTTTTCAAGGATTTTATATCCATAAATTTGTCGCAGAACATTTCGTAAAAAATGATGACTCTTCCAAAGAATTTGTAACTCATTTAGACAATGACAAAAAAAATAATCATTGGAAAAACCTAAAATGGGTCAATCAAGCTGAACTGACGGAATTGCACAAAAAATTAGGTGTTTTTGATCCGGTAAAAAGAAGAAAATTGGGCCTTACAAAACTAACAGAAACAAAAGTCCGGCTCATAAAAGATCGCTTAAAAACGGGCAAAACAAAAAAGAAAATCATCGCCAAGAATTTCAATATCTCATTGACCCAGCTCAAGCGAATCGAAAAAGGGGAAAACTGGTCGCACGTGAATTAAGCAGCTTATAAATTCAATGTTGAACAAAAAACCTGCTAAAATAATAACCTTCCCTTGATTTTATTTTCAAAAAATATAATCCATTTGGGCAATCCAAAATCGAAAAGGTGTTAGTATAAACCTTTTTGACTTGCTTTCCGGCTGTATTCCATAATTCTACTTCAGTGACAGAAGAATCATCAATGGTAATATTATGCTGCGCCGGATTTGGATAAATAAGAAATGCTTTTTCATGAGGAGTATTAATTGAAGAAGTCAAGCTATCACTGATTTCAAGGTTAGCTAAATGTTCAAACCAGGTGAAACCCGTAACCTGAATTCCGCTCAGCCAGGGATACGTGCCGTCATAAAAACTTTCGACATATCCTTCGGTCAGGCTGGTATTGTGCACCGTTCCTTCTACCCAGGAATAATAGGGATCGCGCAAAGCATCAAAGTGCGTTCCGCTAAAGGTCGCCAAATAGTCGTACATATTATTGGTATCCGTATTTCTGGATTTTAACAAAAGGACGATTTTATTCGGTTCCCCTTCCGGGCTGGCGAGCCATTCCAGCCTGGTAATCGTCCAATTGAAAAAGTTTCCACCAGATTGAAATGGATCAGAGCGGTAATAGGTAATCAAAATATGATCTGATAAACTAGCGATTTGTTGCATTTCACTTTGGGAGGAATTGGTGAGCACATGTCCGGTACTTCCAGCACCGCCGATATACACTTCGCAAAACAAATGTTTCGTTGGATCGCTTCCGAATGTTGTATTACATATAGTTTTGATATTCTGCAATTGGGTAATATAAGAGGTGAAACTTGGGCAAGAAGCATTGGTTCCCGGATTGTAAAACTCACATTCATAGGTAATCATGTCAAATTTCTGAGCATCCGTGACCATTGAGCAATTATTGTAATCCTGTACTTTAGCCGCCGTTGCATCTGTTCCCACATTCCCGCTAATGTATTGAATGTTGTAAACCGTATGTGCTTTTTCGATAAAGGCTCTTAAGTCCTCCATTTCACTAGTAAAAGGCATGCAATTGTCCGTCAATATCTGAAACATATTGGTGCAGATCAGATAATTGAAATCATTATCTACTGCATAATCCAACAATTCATTTTCCGCAATTGTGTCTCCAAGTACTTCTGTTTTAAAACCAGTCACCCATAAACCCCTGAAATCCATTGTGTTAGGTGGAAGGGTTTGGGCATTAATGGCATTTGCAAATAAAATAATGCTTGTGATACATGTAAAAGAGGAAACAGAAATCTTCATTATGAATGGTTTAGTTGAGAAGAATACCGCATTGGTCTAAAAGGTTTTACGATAATCTCAGGGCAAGTGTTTCCCAACCAATAAAATGAATAATATTTAAAAGTTGAAATACTTCGCGGGTACGTATTTGTAATCTTTATTGATATTGATTATCAATTGTAGTAATGTCATGCCTTGGGCCTCCCATGTTTCACTTGTATCCGTAAATCCAACAAAATAGGAAAAATTTAGGCTGTGCTGAACATTAATAATGTATGCCAACCCCACTCCTGCTCTATAAAATTGAACTCCGGTAAAATCATCTTGCCACCTGTAAAAAATACCAAAAGCAGCATTTGGCACAAATTTCTCATGTAGCAAATAATTGAAAAAAGCAACATATCTCAATGCATGTTTAAGCCGCCCTGGCTCAATATCAATTTGATATTTAAATTGATGGGCAAATTGGACTTTTTTCTTAATATAATGCTTGAAAACTACTCCGAATCCAGGTCTCCATTCATTTTTGGTGGGTTTGACAGTAAACCTTAAGTCTGGAGCAATTTCCCAATGTTTGTTTATTTGGTAGGTCAACATTCCTTCCACATACCACTGATCAAGGCTATGCGTATTATCTTTCAACCGTATTTGCAATTCTCCAGAATAACGCCACGAACCTTTGCTGGAAGCCACTTTATTTCCAAAAAATAATTGATTGTCCCAATCTGTAATGCCTTGCCCACTAACATTCAATAAATAAAAAAAAATTACAAAAATGAGTAAGCAAACTTGTTTGTTCATTGTTTAATTCTTTTGATTTACAAAGAAATTCTTGTTCGAACACCATAATAACCCAAAAATTCATGATCAGAATCTAAAGCAGGATTCAAAACCAATTTTATCGTCGGTGCAGTAACGAAGGCTTTTGACAAGGTAAATCTATAAAATATTTCACTCAAAAATTGACCGTTACCCAAAATGGTAGATTCTGTATAATTCAAACCTATCCCTAACATATCGTGTGACTTAAACAACCATGCGTGCAACAAAGAAATATTCAATTGTGAATTATGAAATTTTTATTAAAAATCTTTGTGATTTATTTTTTGAGTGTATTTTTATAAATCATACCATCTTTCATGATCATCTTTAGATTATTATCATCCAGAATGATCGTTATGTCTTTAGTCGGCTCAGTATTGTATATCAACATATCAGCCCAAGCGCCTTCTTCGATTACACCCAATTTTACTTCTTTAAAATAATCCCTTGCAGCTCCATGATGAAACATATTAGCTTTCGTTGGATGGCCTAAAACCATTGAACCCCGATTTCCTGCAATCGGTCCGATAAAACGCCATTCGAGTGCATCAAAAGTAAGTTCTTTGTCTTGTGCGGAAAGTTGATATTCCAGGTTTATTGTAAAAGGAAAACAAAACTGAGAAATTTAAGTGAATAATTTTTCAACGTTTTATTGATTTTTATTTAGATTTTAAGAATGTATGCGAAAATTGGAAATTATATTTTGCTGAAAATTGAATTCTGTGGAATGCTCCATTTGTTCCACTTTCCAACTCTCGATAACCGTACATATATTCTACACCAAAAAGTAATGGCGGCGCTGGTTTGAATATCAAATTCCCCGACGCACTCCATGCACTTTTATTAACTTGATTTCCAGTTAAGGCTGCATCATTATTTGCAATCAAGGCAGAAATATTAAAACTGGACATAAACCGTTCATTCCAATAATGTAAATAAGCTACAAAACCGTTCAAAGAATTGATCGCTGTTAAATTATTATTTTCATCCAAAACCACAGCATTCAAAAATGCTAACGCAATATATCTCCCAAGTCCTCGTCCGATGGTACCCATAAAACGGATATCATCTTTTTCTCCAATCTTAAACTTTCCACCTGTAGTAAATCCCAATCCATGGGTAAAGTGCTTCACTTTATCTTCATCATAATAACGCAGTCCTCGCACTATCCCAGCTAACGAAATCTTTCCATTCTCAAGGGTAAAGTTCTTTCTGGCGATTATATCCGGAAAGCCTCCTGAGGAAGTAATAAAATTGCCACCACGGTATGGAGTTATCGTTAACTTAGGATTTTCAATAGAAAATTGCCAGGTTTTATAAGTATATCTGAACTGAGGTTGACGATTAAAAGCGATCCCTTCCGCTGCTCCGGTAAAATCGAGATCTTCCGGTAGAATTACAATCATGAAAGTAGACCATGTTTGGCCAAACAGAAAATCGCCCCATTCAAAATAAAACTGCCGGAGACGTGGGTTGTAAGAATTGCTGACCCTTTCATCACCCGCTTTTGACAACAAAAAATCCATCTCTGCATAAGCATGAACTCGTTTCCCTGAGAGGGAACTTTCAACATCGAAATACAGCCTGGATTCCTTTACATGAAAATGCGTATCATAAACATTAAAACGATCTCCAACAGGAATAACAGAAGGAAGATGAATGTCTTGGATTGGACTCTCCTCATTAGGTGTGCCGTTTCGATAATTTGTGAACATCATATCCAGCTTAGCAAAACCCCCGAAGGTGATAGTCGTTTCTTTTTTTCATCCTGTGCAAAGACAGAAATATAAACAATTGAAAAAAGTAGTAATAATCTTAATTTCATAGGTAAATGCATGTAATAACTGAGCTAAATTCAGCAATCTAATGGTCTGTGGTCTTCATAGTCGATGAAACCAATTCGTATAAACCGATATTCTTATCAAAAGATTAGGGTTTCAAAAATTTAGCTTTCAGGTAAATGTATTCTTGAAATATTAAATGTTTGAAGAATTTGAAAATTGATCAGCCCGCAAAATAAATAAAGTTGATTAAAAGAAATGATTAATAAAGAAAAAATCGGATAAATTTTACCTCATTCGTATAAACCAAAGGAATCGATTGATATTTCAACATTTTCGATTTCACAAGCTAAAACACCAATGAAATTCTCAGCGATATCAACTTCGGAAAAATGCCAAAGATTAGCCCTATTTTTAAAATAACCATTTACAGGAGCCGTGATAAAAATATCCTTAATCTGGTTCATTTTTCCATCTTCAGCTTTCAAAATGCTCTCTTTTCTCACCCAAAACCAATAAAATTTTTGTAATGGATTTTCAGCTGAATTTATTATTTCCCATTCATCATCCCGAAAGAATGATCTGAAGTTTTTTAAAACTACTTTTTTTGTGTGTTCTATATCCAGACCAAGCTGACAATCTGTTGAATACGCAAGCGCTACATAATTTTCAGCATGAGAAATGCTAAATGAAAAACCATCGATAAACGGTTTGTCATTTTCCGAATAATAAATTTGATTTATTTGGCCTGAATCAAAACCCAAATTGGAAATTGCCCGTATAAGCAGGAGTCTTCCAAAACAATAATTGATTGCGCTTTGTTTGTTTTTATATCTTTTAGCTCTCACTTGCAAATCAGATGGAAGAAGTTCTATCAAGGCAGTAAGCTCAATGTTATTTTGCTCAATTAACGTATCCGCAACAAGAACATGAATATTTTTTAGCTTTTTTTGGATTCTTTTAGACAATAGTTTGACGGTTTAAACAATTATTCATTTCTTTGCGGTACTGACGGTACAAATATATTACCACAGATTGAATTGTCCAAATTTATAGATGAATGATAGATAGAGAAACAATTATTAAAGTAGCTAGCGACCTGTTTTTGAAACATGGTATCAAGACTGTGACTTTGGACCGGATTACTCGTGAATTGCATACTTCAAAAAGAACCATTTACACGCATTTTTCTGATAAAACCGATTTATTGAAATCATGCTTAAATAAATACCACGCCCATATTCGAGAAGAAAACGAAGAAGTCATTCGAAACTCTGAAAACGCCATTGAAGCCATGGGTTATTTGCATCAGCACATTGTCAATCGTGCGAGTGCTGCAAACCCTAATTTCTTCAATGATATTTTACATTATTACCCTGGCATGCTAGGCGAGTCGTATGGAGAAAACGGAAATTTTGCTCACGAAGAATTAATGTATTTAGCAAAATGGGGGATAAAAGATGGGTTGTTTGAGGAAGATTTGGATATTGATGTAACCATGAAAACCGTATTAAATTTATTAAAATTATTAAAAGACACAGATCAGTTTCCTGTAAACGAATACAGTAAGGCGAGGTTAACTTTTGGAATTATGCTGCCGTATTTACGAGGCATTTGTACCAAAAAAGGAATCAAATTATTGGAAATGCAAAAGGAGTTGTTCTACGTCACCTTATAAGCCAAAAAAAATAAGCAATGAATATAAATAGTTCGTTGAAAAAAACACCAATAGCTGTAGTCGGAATGTCTGCTATGTTTGCAGATGCTGGTAATTTGGAAGAGTTTTGGACCAACATCGTCCAGTCAAAAGACAGCATCGTCGAAATCCCGGAAAGTCGATGGAGCATTAGTGATTATTATGATGCTGATATGAGTGCAGAGGATAAAACCTATTGCAAGGTTGGTGGTTTTTTACCTGAAATAGATTTTAATCCTATGGAATTTGGCTTGCCGCCTAATATTCTGGAGGTTACTGATGTTTCACAACTTTTGGCCTTGGTGGCTGCGCGTGATGCCTTTGAAGATGCAGGATATGGTCAAAAATCTGCAAAATTTACAGCGGAATTGAAAGAGCGTACCGGTGTACTACTTGGCGTTGGTGGTGGTCAAAAATTGATTACTCCATTGACTGCCAGACTGCAATTTCCTATCTGGGAAAGAGCATTACGCTCAAGTGGTGTAGCAGAGGAAGACATTCCAATGATCGTTGATAAAATGAAAAAGGCTTACATCGGCTGGAATGAAAATTCATTTCCTGGAATGCTCGGAAATGTTATCTCTGGTCGAATTACAAATAGATTTGATTTAGGAGGAATAAACAGTGTCGTTGATGCAGCTTGCGCAGCTTCTTTAAGTGCGATCAAAATGGCGGTTAGTGAATTGATTGAAGGCCGCGTTGATATGATGCTTACCGGTGGTGTGGATACTGACAATTCCCCCTTTATGTATATGTCCTTCTCAAAAACACCTGCTTTCTCAAAATCAGGACATATCCGTCCTTTTGATGATGCTGCAGACGGCATGTTGATTGGTGAAGGAATTGGAATGTTGGTTTTGAAAAGATTGGAAGATGCTGAGCGTGATGGCGATAGAATATACGCTTTAATAAAAGGAGTTGGTGCTTCAAGCGACGGAAGGTTTAAGTCAGTTTATGCACCTCGTCCATCCGGACAAGCTTTGGCGATGAGAAGAACTTACGAAGATGCCGGTTTTGAACCTTCCACAGTAGGTTTGATCGAAGGACATGGAACAGGAACTGGTGCCGGAGACCCTACAGAGTTCGAATCCATGCAAATGGTTTTTGGAGAAAATAATCCTAAGAAAAACGAAATTGGTATTGGAAGTGTAAAATCTCAAGTTGGACATACAAAAGCAGCAGCAGGTTCCGCTGGTATGATCAAAGCAGCTTTAGCATTATACCACAAAATATTGCCGGGTTCAATCAATGTAACCAAACCGAATACAAAGTTTAATATTGAAGATTCTGCTTTTTATGTAAATTCAGAAACGCGACCCTGGTTCAAAAAAGATCATCCTCGAAGAATAGGTGTCAGTGCTTTTGGCTTTGGTGGCATCAATGTTCACTTCGCATTGGAAGAATACAATAGCGAACCTTTGGAACAGGACAGAATCCACATCCCTTTCCATTCTATTCTTTTAAAAGCAAACACGCCGGACGAACTTTTGGTGCAATGTCAAAATGTTCTAACTGGTTTAAATTCTGAAACTTCAGCTGACATTTATTTCGAATTAAAAAGATCAAGTGGAGCTTTTCAGGTTTCAAAAAATGAAGCTAGGATTGGTTTCGTCGTTGAATCTCTTGAAGAATGTATTCAAAAACTGTCTTTGGCAGTAAAATTACTGCAAACAGATAAAAAGTCCTGGGACCATCCTAAAGGAATGTACTTCCGACCTCATGGAATTGATGAGCACGATAAAGTAGTTGCTTTGTTCTCCGGACAAGGTTCCCAATACGTTGGGATGGGAACAGAAATCGTTAATGCTTTTCCTGAAATTCAGAAAGCTTATGCTAAGCTGGATAACCTTTTCCAAAAAGATAATCAAACGGCATTGACGGATCTGGTTTTTCCAAAACCAGTTTTTACCAACGAAGAAAAAGAAGCGCAACAATCCCAACTCACCCAAACTCAAATTGTCCAACCCGCAATTGGAGGCTTGAGCATGGGAATGTACAAAACATTGACCAATGCAGGCTTCAAAGCGGATTTTCTGGCTGGACACAGTTTTGGAGAGTTGACGGCGCTTTGGGCAGGTGGTGTTATTTCTGATGAACATTATCTTTTCTTAGCAAAAGCAAGAGGCCAGGCGATGGCACAACAATCCGGACAAGCGGATGCTGGCAGTATGCTAGCTGTAAAAGGTACGGAAGATCAAGTCACTCCTTTTCTAAGTCAGATGGATGGCGTAACTATCGCTAACCTAAATTCTTCGAGCCAACTCGTTTTGGGTGGAAGTACCGCAGCTATCGAAAAAGCAAAGGATTTATTGAGCAATAATGGAATCAAATCAGTCCAGTTACCGGTTTCTGCTGCATTCCATACATCATACGTTGGTCATGCACAGCAACCTTTTGCTGAAGCGATCCAAAGTTGTGAGTTCAAAACAGCAAAAACGCCAGTTTATTCAAATACCACAGCTCAGCCTTATCCGACCAATGCTGCTGAGATGAAAAATATTTTGGAAGGACATATTTTAAAGGCGGTCCAGTTTAAATCTCAAATTGAAAATATCTATCAAGCTGGCGGAAGCGTTTTTGTTGAATTTGGACCGAAACCAGTTCTAACCAATTTGGTAAAAGATATATTAAAAGACAAGGATCATTATGCAGTAGCATTAAATCCAAACGCACAGAAAAATAGCGATTTACAATTCCGTCAGGCAGTTGTACACTTACAGGTTTTAGGGTTGCCATTAGGCAATTTGGATATTTTCCACAGACAAGAAACGAAGCCACAAGCTATTACTAAAATGAATGTCAAATTGAGTGGAAATAACTACGTAAGTGCTCCAACTCAAAAGGCTTATGAGGAAGTTTTAAATAATAATTTTAAAATAAAACAAACATCAGTTCAAATTCCTGTAACTGAAATAAAAGAAACGGTCACTCCGCAAGTTGTTGCCGTTGATCAAAATGAAGAAGATCTAATGAATAAGGAAACCTTAAATCTAATAAAAGAAACGCTGGAACATTTTAAAAACCAGCAAACTAAATCTATTGAGCTTTTTGAAAATTTGATTTCAGAGCAGAACAAACAGTCTTTGGAATTAATCCAGATGCTTGGAAAACAATTCGGAAGTGAAGATGCTTCAAATATTCCAAGCACAACAAGTATGAATGCTCCAATTCAAAATGGAACTTCAACTCATGTTTCTACACCTAAGCCAACAAGCAATGGTAATGGAAAGAGTCATCAAACTGGCACTGTAGAGAAAACAACTATCGTTCAATCTCCAGCTGAAGTTTTGGATATACCTCAAACAGCTAATGTTGAATCAAATCAAAACACAGATTTGGTTACTGAAATCCTGATGAAAGTCGTCAGTGAGAAAACAGGCTATCCTGCTGAAATGCTCGAATTGAGTATGGATATGGAAGCTGATTTGGGAATTGACTCCATCAAACGTGTAGAAATCTTCGGTGCTATTACAGAACAACACGCTGAACTTTCAAATATCAATCCGCAGGAATTAACAGAATTGAGAACACTAGGTGAAATCGTCACTTATATTTCCGGAAAAAGCGGATCAACTTCAACATCTGCTCCTCAAAAAGTAGCAAATCCGCAAGCTGTTGCTCCGGCTGCAGTGGCAACACCTGTAATTGTTGAAACACCGAAACCTGTTTCAAATGCAAAAGCTCCGGCCGCCAATGACAGCATGGTCACTGAAATCCTGATGAAAGTAGTGAGTGAAAAAACAGGTTATCCTGCTGAAATGCTCGAATTGAGTATGGATATGGAAGCTGATTTAGGAATTGACTCTATCAAACGTGTAGAAATCTTCGGAGCCATCACAGAACAGCACGCTGAACTTTCAAATATCAATCCGCAGGAATTAACGGAATTGAGAACACTTGGTGAAATCGTAACTTATATTTCCGGAAAAAGTGTTTCCCCTTCAACGCCTCAAAATACGCCAACTCCTGTAGCAACGGCACCAGTTGCTCAACCAGTTGTTGAAACACCGCAACCTGTTTCAAATGCAACAGCCTCTGCTGCGAATGACAGCATGGTTACCGAAATTTTGATGAAAGTGGTGAGTGAAAAAACAGGTTATCCTGCTGAAATGCTCGAATTGAGCATGGACATGGAAGCTGACCTCGGAATTGACTCTATCAAAAGAGTGGAAATTTTCGGTGCCATCACCGAACAACACGCTGAACTTGTCAGATATCAATCCGCAGGAATTAACGGAATTGAGAACACTTGGGGAAATTGTAACTTATATTTCCGGAAAAAGTGTTTCTCCTTCAACGCCTCAAAATACGCCAACTCCTGTAGCAACGGCACCAGTTGCTCAACCAGTTGTTGAAACACCGAAACCTGTTTCAAATGGAACAGCCTCCGCTGCGAATGACAGCATGGTCACTGAAATTTTGATGAAAGTGGTAAGTGAAAAAACAGGTTATCCTGCTGAAATGCTTGAATTGAGTATGGATATGGAAGCTGACTTCGGAATTGACTCTATCAAAAGAGTAGAAATCTTCGGAGCAATTACTGAGCAGCATGCTGAATTGTCAGATATCAATCCACAGGAATTGACGGAACTAAGAACCCTTGGTGAAATCGTAACTTACATTTCCGGTAAATCAAAAAAAAAAGTATTAGCTTAGTTCAGAACACCGCCAGTAGAAAAAATTGAATCAAAAGGAGGTCTCTCAACTGTTGAGACCTCCCTTTTTAATGGAGTTGAGCGCAAAGCAATAACTTTAAAATACCTTCCAGCTCCGGATCTTTTAGATTTCAATCCAGAAAATCAGCTTTTAACTGTCATCACCAACGAAGGAACTGAATTGACAGCTTCCGTCAAAAAGCAACTCGAAGAAAAAGGTCAAAAAGTTGTTGTTTTGAACTTGCCAAATACTTCAGGCAATTTTGAAAAAGCAATTACTTTAAACGGGAATTCGGATCAGGATATAAAAGAAGCTGTTGAAACCATCATTTCAAAATATGGTCAAATCGGTTCATTTATCCATTTGCATCCACATTTCGAATTTAAAGGGCACAATTTCGCCAGCCATTTCCCAACCGAGAGAAACATTTTAAAAACAGTCTTTTTACTTGCTAAATATTTACAGCCATCCCTGCAAAAGGCTAGTCAAACTCAAAGACCTGCTTTCATGACGGTTACTCGTTTGGATGGAAAACTAGGCTTAGGAAAACGATCCAATATTTCAATCATGGGTGGCGGTCTTTCCGGATTAGTAAAATCATTGAACCTGGAATGGTCACCGGTTTATTGCCGAGCCATTGATATTCAACCTGAATTAAATAATGAAGTCATTGCAAAGCATGTTTTTGAAGAATTGCACGATGCTAATTTAATGTATTCAGAAATTGGAATTTCTGAAGAAGGAAGAAAGACTTTCGAAACTACAAAAACTTTGCTGGGCGATCAGCAGACAATCACTGCAGATGTAACTCCAAATGATGTCTTTTTGGTAAGTGGCGGTGCTAAAGGTGTCACAGCAAGCTGTGTTATCGAGCTGGCAAAAAAATTCCAACCAAAACTGATTTTAATTGGAAGATCTTCATTGGAATTTGAACTTCCGGCTTATGCGGCAAATGAAAACGATGAGGCTGTTTTGAAACGATTGATTATGACTGACTTGAAGGAAAAAGGAGAAAAGGTTGACTTGAAAGTGGTTAAACGAACCTTCAACAACATCATCGCGAAAAAAGAAATTGACGATACTTTGGCGCAAATTAAAGCTGCCGGATCAGATGTCATTTATTTAAAATCTGACATTACAAATTTAAACGAAATCCGTCCTCAATTGAATGATGTAAGCAAAAAGTGGGGACCAATCACAGGTCTGATTCACGGTGCTGGAAGATTAGCAGACAAACACATTCAAAACAAAACAGAGGATGATTTCAACAATGTGCTTTCTGTAAAATTGGATGGTTTGCTAAGTATGTTGAGCGTTGTTAATCCGGATCAATTGAAGCATTTGGTTCTTTTTTCATCAGTCGCTGGGTTTTATGGAAATATTGGTCAGACGGATTATTCGATGGCCAATGAAATTCTCAGCAAAGCAGCCCATTTGTTTAGAAAAAATCACCCTAATACTAAAGTTTCGGCAATCAACTGGGGAGCCTGGGAAGGAGGAATGGTGAGTCCTGAATTGCAAAAGAAATTTGAAGAAGCTGGTGTGACTTTAGTCAATCACCCAGGTGGTGCTGCAATGTTTGTCAATGAATTTAATACCGTTTACAATGATCAACCACAAGTGATTATCGGCGGCACATTGCCAACGCCACAAAGCGAGCTGACAGAAGATTTGAAAACTTACGAAGTAAAACGACATCTTGAATTAAAAGACAATCCATTTTTAAAGCATCATTCAATCCAGGGTAATGCCGTCTTACCGGTTGTCAACGCAGCCGCATGGATGGCAGATTCTTGTGTAAAGTTGTTTCCCGATTTTCACCTTTATAAAATGAAAAACTTACAACTTTTCAAAGGAATCGTATTTGATGGAACGGAGAAAAATGATTATTACACCGAGATCAAAGAAATTTATAAAACTTCAGAAACCATCGTTTTTGAAGTGGCTGTAATGAGTGAAGGCAGCCAAACTACCCACTTATCATTACAAATCAGAAATCACGCTTCGCCATAAAAGTATTAAAGAAACGCCTGCAAAGTTTTTTCATGATGAGATTAAAGCAGGAACAGCGATAAATGGAGCAGAATTGTATAAAGATGGTTCATTGTTTCATGGCCCGTATTATCAGGGAATTGAGGAAATCTTGGAGTACAGCGATAAGCATATGGTCATGAAATGCAAAGCCAATTCAGTACCGTTAGCGGAACAGGGGCAATTTCCAATTACTTCACTGAACACTTTCTTTTTGGATATCCAATACCAGGGAATGGTTGTTTGGGTTCAAAAACACCACGATGGAGCCAAGAGCCTTCCGTTGAAAACCGACGAAGGGGTTGTTTACAAAGATTTGCCTTTTGATAAGACTTTGTATGTGCATATTTCAGTTGAAGAAAACACCCCATTTAAAATGTCAGCCAAGTGTACCGTTTACGACGAAAACGGAGAAGTTTATTTAGTTACAACTGGAGCAGCGGTAACCGTTTCTCCGGAATTAAAATGGTAACATTTAATTGAATGCGAATTGAAGCATATGAATAAGCGAGAAAAAATAGCCATCATTGGCATGTCAGCAATTTTTCCGGGATCAGAAACCCTGGAAAAATTTTGGGATAATTTAATGCAAAAGCGTGACTTGACGGGATTGGCAAATGCTGATGACTTTGGCGTAGATCCTCAAATCTTTTTTGATGATAAAAAAGGAGTGATCGACCGTTGTTATTCGCTTCGTGGCGGTTACATTCGTGATTTTGAATTTGATTCTTCAGGGTATCGTTTGGATAAAAATTATCTAAGCAAGCTGGACAAGCTCTACCAATGGGGCCTTCATGTTTCCAAAGAAGCGTTGATTCATGGGGGTTATCACGAAAATAGTGAAGCATTAAAAAGATGCGGCGTTATCTTAGGAAATCTTTCTTTTCCGACCGCTTCGACACATCGCCAGTTAGCTTCGATTTATACAAAAACGACAGAGTCCGCACTTCAGACTTTATTGAATGATGATACGTTAAAAATCCCAGATACCAAATCTAAAATCCCCGACAATGATTCTTTAGAAGGCGATGCTTCACAATTGATTAAGCGTGCTCTCGGTTTGGAGATTTCAAGCATGGATTTGGACGCAGCTTGCGCCAGTTCCTTGTATGCCATCAAACTGGCTTGTGATGAACTGCAAACCGGTAAAGCGGATATGATGCTTGCTGGTGCTGTCTGTGGATCGGACCAGCTTTTCATCCACATGGGATTTTCCATTTTCCATGCTTATGCTCCGATGGATCAAAAATTTATTCCGTTGGACGAACAATCCGCAGGATTGGTTTCATCAGAGGGAGCGGGAATGATATTGTTGAAAAGACTTTCTGATGCAGAAAGAGATGGCGATCCTATTTTAGGTGTGATTTCCGGAGTTGGTTTGTCAAATGATGGAAAAGGTAAATTTTTATTAAGCCCCAATCCAAAAGGTCAAATCCTCGCATTGGAGAGAGCTTACGAAGCTTCCGATTCTTCACCAGCGAATACTTCTTATTTAGAATGCCATGCAACAGGAACGCCTCTGGGAGATAAAACGGAGATCAATTCCATTGAAAAATTCTTTTCAAAATACAATTGTCATCCTTTATTAGGCTCCGTAAAATCAAATATGGGTCATTTACTGACGGCAGCAGGAATGACTGGACTTTTCAAGGTCTTACTTTCCATGGAGAAAAACCAGATTCCGCCGAACATCAACTTGGAAAAATCTATTCTATCAGAAAATGGCTGGCTTTCCAGAGATCAGATCATTGAATCAACTACGGAATGGAATAGCAAAGAAAAGCAAGCAGGAATCAATGCTTTTGGTTTTGGGGGTACCAACGCACATATGATCGTTGAAAATCACCACCAATCCGAAGAAGTAAAACCAGCCTTCGCTCCTACTCCATTAGTTTCAATGGCAATCACAGGCATGGATGCTCATTTTGGCGATTGCACGAATTTGAATGACTTTTACGACATGATATTTCATGGAAAGCAAAATTTCCGTGATTTGCCTGAGCAACGCTGGAAAGGCTTCGACGCCAACGCAGCATTGCTCGAAGCATATGGTTTGAATGAAGTGCCAAAAGGAAGTTACATCAAAGAATTTGAGATTGATTTGATGCGCTATAAAATCCAGCCCACAGAGGCAGAAACACTGGAGCCTCAGCAAGCACTCATCCTGAAAGTAGCCGATCAGGCGATAAAAGATGCTGGTTTGAAAGAAGGTCAGAACGTTGCTGTTTTGATTGCGATGGCTCCCGAAATGGCGATACATCACTATCTCGCTCGTTGGGACTCCGAATGGCAATTGGAAGAAGCTTTTAAACAGCTTGAAAATACTTTAGACGACAATAAAAAGTCAGCACTCATTGCAAAGTGTAAGAACCTTTTATACGAAAGAGAAGGTGCACAAACGCCTAGTCAGCATACCAGTTTTGTTGGAAATATCATGGCTAGCCGTATTGCTGCTTTATGGAATTTTACGGGACCGGCATTTACAATAACTAGTGGCGACGACGGAGTGATCAGAGCAATTGAAGTTGCGCAAAATATGCTTTCAAATGGTGAAGTTGACGCTGTGGTCGTTGGAGGAGTCGATTTTTCAGCAGGATTAGAAAATGTGCTTTTAAGAAACAAAAAAAATCAAATAAATAATAGTAAAAACCCAAGCCTCAGTTTCAATCAAAACGACAATGGCTGGATGATTGGAGAAGGAGCGGGAGCAATCGTTCTTAAAAATCAGAAACAAACGACAAAAGAGGAAAAGGTCTACTCCGTAATTGAAGGTCTTGGAGCTTTTGAAGCAGATCCATCTGTTAGTTATCGGGAATTATTTGCCAGTGGTATTGATAAAGAAGATCAGAGAGAGCAAAAAAGTTTAATTGAAAACAGTTCTCAAAATCCAGTTGCATTAGGATCTGTGAAAGCCAACATCGGTCATACTTTCGCCGCTTCGGCAATGGCTTCGATTATTAAAACGGCCCTTTGCCTGCATCATAAATTTATCCCGGCTATTCCAAACTGGGCGGCTCCAAAACAGGAAAAAGCTTTTAAAAAAACGGCTTATTATTTTCCACAATCCTCTCGTCCCTGGGTAAAAAAGAACGTTGAAAGTGTTAGAAAAGCGACCGTTCACGGACAAGATGGCATCCAGTTAAAATTGGCGGAAGGAACTTCAAATGTTTTACCTCCTGCCTTGATGTTGCACCAATTCGGTCCGAAATTAATTCCTTTAAAAGGAAATTCGGAGAAGGAATTATTGACCCAATTGAATGCACTTGAAATCGCTTTGGAAAGTGAAATAAGCTTTGTAGAAATCGCCCATCAATTTTACCAAAAAGCTAAAGAACTTAAAACTGACTTATGCATTGTATTGATTTCTAAAGCCAAGGAACCGATGCTGCGCGAAATCGCTTTTTTTAAAAATAATCTGCAAAAGTCTATTGCAAACAGTCAAATATTAAAAACACCCGGAGGCAGTTATTTCAACCCAAAACCTACTGCCAAAGAAGGCGCATTGGCTTTTGTATACCCTGGATCAGCAACGGCTTACGAGGGCATTGGTTCTGATCTGTTTCAACTGTTTCCGGAATTAATGCCGCTTTATGAAAATCTAACCGGATCTCTTGATCAATTTCTTTGGTCAGATTATTTGTATCCGAAAATCCAGTCAAAAAATGAAATCCATCCGCCAATTCAAAGCGATGCCATCGCGATGATGTCTGTCGGTGTTTTCTTTTCAACGGTTTACACGCATATTCTGCGATCCTATTTTAAAATAAATCCGAAAGCCGCTTTTGGTTACAGCATGGGCGAATGCAGCAGCATGTGGTATTCACTGGGCGTTTGGAACCATGAAAATGCTCACATTTTCCAAAACTCACCTATCTTCCAAAATCGATTCTCAGGAAACCTTGAGTTGTTGGCAAAAGAATGGAATATCAGCTCAGAAGAAGCTAAAAAACGCTGGGTTAGTTTAGTGCTTTTGACGGAAAGAAGTAAAGTTGAGCCACTTTTAGAGGGAAAAGAAAAACTGTATTTGAGTTTTATTAATACCGAAAAAGAGGTGATCATCTCAGGAGATCGAAAGGCTTGTTATGAAATCGTTGAGCAACTGAATTGTTCCCACGTTGAAATGCCTTTTCAAAATGTAATCCATCACGACTTCTGTAATGTGGAATATGATGGCTTGCTGGAAATGCATAATTTTAAATTAGAGGAGCAGCCACCAATTGACTTTTATTCCAGCATTTCAAAAGAAAAGCTTGAACTTGATAGTTTGACAATTGCCAAAAACTCCACGCAGGTTTGCTGTGAAAAAATAGATTTCCCTTCAACGGTAAATACTGTTTTTAATAATAATATCAACACCTTTATTGAAATCGGAGCGAATAGCACATGCAGCAACTGGATCTCGGCAATTTTAAAAGATAAAAATCACCTGGCTGTTTCGATTGACAAAAAAGGAACCGCTTCAGCGCAATCCATAATCGAATGTCTTGGCCAGTTGATCAGTAATGGAATCGATGCCGACTTGAGCATTTTATACCCGGAAACGGAAAAAGAAACACAGCAAAGGCATTTTATGAAGAAGATAATTCCCGGAGGTTTACGAATCTATGATGAATTATTAACCGAAGAAATGCGAGTGAAATATTATTCAAAAACACGACAAAAAACATTGGTAGAAACAGCTAACTCAGTTGATACAGTTCTCGAATTGGAACCGGAATCGATTGCAATTAAGCCTTCCTACCCTACTCCAACAAATATTTCAAACATGAGTGAAAACATAGAAAACACCGTGATAAAAGCACCTAAAAAACAAACCGTCGCAGAAAACGGACTGAAACTTCAGGACTATTCTGATCCAAACCATTTAGCAAATAAAAACATCATTTTCTCGCAAGAGGACCTAGTCGAATTTGCAGAAGGAAAAATCGCTAATGTATATGGAGAAGAATACGCCATCATCGATACTTATCGACGAAGGGTCATGCTGCCGATGGATCCTTATTTATTGGTCAGCCGTGTCACAGGGCTCAATGCTAAACTCGGAGAATACAAACCTTCGACGATGCAAACGGAATATGATATTCCTTATGATGCATGGTTTACAACAGATCGCCAAATTCCCTGGGCAGTTTCAGTAGAATCTGGCCAATGTGACCTGATGTTGATCTCTTATCTTGGCATCGATTTCCAAAACAAAGGCGATTATATCTATCGTTTGCTAGATTGCACGTTGACCTTTTTGGACGATCTTCCTTTCGAAGGACAAACTTTACGCTACGATATTTCCATCAATTCATTTGTTCGAAACGGTAATAATTTGTTGTTCTTTTTCAGCTATGAATGTTTTGTGGAAGATCGAATGGTTTTGAAAATGGATGGCGGCTGTGCAGGCTTTTTCACGGATGAGCAATTAAGGTAGGTAATGGAGTAGTTTATTCCGCTGATGAAATCAAAGCGCTCCAGAATGTTAAAAAGAAAATATTTACACCGCTTTTAAATACACCAAAAACTTCATTTAATTCGCAGGATCTGGCTCATTTAACAAATGGAGATATCCACCTTTGTTTTGAAGATGAGTCTTATTTTGCAAATGGCAGAAATCCTTCTTTGCGCTTGCCTGATGAAAAAATCATGTTGATCGACCGGATCACTTCTGTTGATTTGAGAGGCGGAGCTTATGGCTTAGGAGAAATCATTGCCGAAAAAGACCTCTCTCCTGATGATTGGTATTTCCCTTGTCATTTTAGAGATGACGAAGTACTTGCCGGCTCATTGCAGGCAGAAGGAGGCGGAAACTTGTTGCGCTTTTTCATGATGATGCTTGGCTTGCAACGATTGACAAAAGACGCACGATTCCAGCCCATTTTTGACCTTCCTCAAAAAGTGCGCTGCCGCAAAGAAGTGGTGCCATCAAGGGACACCAAATTGGTTTATAAATTAGTCATCAAAGAAATTGGCCTGACTCCTGATCCTTATGTGATCGGTGATCTGGAAATTATTTCTGATGACGTGATTACGGTTCATTTTGAAAATTTAGGACTTCAACTTCGGGAAAAATCAAATCCTCGATATTTGGAATTGCAAAATAAAGCCAATGCAGTTAAAGACAATCGAGAAGTTTTATTGGACCATGAAGCGATCAGCACGTTTGCTCTAGGAGAACTTTCTGATTGCTTCGGACCGGACTTCGCGGTTTATGATAATCGAAAAGTTTCCCGCCAACCAAATACGGATCTTCAGTTAATTTCCAGAGTTATGAAAATCGAAGGAGAACGTGGAAATTTCAAACAGCCGTCAACAATTTATGCGGAATATGATGTCCCTCAGGATGCCTGGTATTATGAGCAAAATTCTTCAACGACGATGCCTTATTCCATTTTAATGGAAATTGCTTTGCAGCCTTGCGGCTTACTTGGAGCTTATCTTGGAAGTACTTTACAATATCCGGATCAGAATCTATATTTCAGAAATCTGGATGGTGACGGAGAATTCTTTGACCTTCCAAACGGAACAGATTTTCGTGGAAAAACAATCGCCAACAAATGTGTGATGACTTCATCTGTTTCTCTTGGTGGGACCATTTTGCAAAAATATACTTTTGAGCTTTCGGTTGACGGACATGTTTTTTACAAAGGAAATTCATCTTTCGGATTCTTCCCACAGGAAGCTTTAGCTCAACAAATTGGTTTGGATAACGGAACTGAAGTTCCAGCCTGGTACGAAACGCAAGGATTGCAAGCAAAAGATTATTTCCAATTCAAATTGGATTCGCTTTACGCAAAAATGAAATTGTATAAAGCTTCTGACGAAAAACCTCATTTCCACCTTGCTGAAGATCAATTGAATTTGTTAGACAAAGGATTGATCATCAAAGAGGGTGGTGAATATGGCAAAGGCTATATCCATGCCACCAAATTTATGAAAACTTATGATTGGTTTTTCACTTGTCACTTTTATCAGGACCCAGTGATGCCAGGCTCTTTGGGCGTTGAGGCTATTTTGCAAGCAATGCAGATTTTCGCTATGCAGCAAAATCTGGGCTATAATTTTAAAAATCCACGTTTCGTTCAGGTTGATAATAACAAAACGGTTTGGAAATACCGTGGCCAGATTTTATTGCCAGTAAAAGAAATGCATCTTGAAGTTAACTTTAAAAGCATTGAGAGAAGAGGCGAAATGTTGGTATTACTTGCTGACGCTTATTTGTGGAATGAAAAGACGAGGATTTATCAATTGACCGATTTGGCTTTGGGGATTTGTGAGGGGTAAGGAGTAGTCAGTGGCGAGTAACGAGAAGCGAGTTGTGAAGGATCAGTATTGAATTAATTTATACATTTTTGAGATGGAAGAAGTTTTTAGCTTAAAAAAAGATAATAATTTAAACAAGAATTAATTGAATATATGATCGCTGATTTTAAAAAATTGGAGATTTGGAAAAGGTCGAGATTACTTGTAAAAAGTGTTTATATTATTCTAAAACTTTTTCCTGAGACTGAAAAATTCGGTCTGGTTTCTCAGTTAAAAAGAGCAGTCATTTCAGTTCCATCAAATATTTCAGAAGGCTGTGGCAGGAGGACAAACAAAGACTTAAGTAGATTTTTGGATATTGCAGTTGGTTCACTTTGTGAAATTGAAACTCAATTATATTTAGCACAGGATCTTTCTTTTATTTCAAATGAACAAACAGATATAATTTTAAACGAAACGATCGAGATAAGAAAAATGATCATCGGATTTCAAAACACATTAAAAATCTGACAACTCATTACTCACTTCTCGCTACTAAAATCTGACAACTGACAACTGACAACTGACTACTGACTACTGACTACTGACTACTGACTACTGACTACTGACTACTGACTACTGACTACTGACTACTGACTACTGACATACTGACAACCAAAAATAAAAAACATGAATCAACAAAATAATATGAAAAAGTTACTCTGGAAAGGCTCTCCACGAGTACTAGCATTTGATGAATCTAGCATGCAGGAAAAACTAGCAAACACTGATCAACCTTGCTATGTGGTCAAAGATTTCAGAGGAAGAATTGGAATCACCAATGAAGGGGAAATTGGCTCAGAAGGACAAGGACTTGAATTGCTTGCTTTGGCTCCGGCTGCTGGCCCAGCGGACTTGGGAGATCGCTACTTTTCGGGAAGATTACAACATAAAGTACTGCTATAAAACAGGAGCCATGGCCAATGGAATTGCATCCGCTGAATTAGTGATCAGTTTGGGGAAAGCGAATCTGCTCGGATCATTTGGCGCAGCCGGCTTGGTTCCAAGTCGCGTAAAACAAGCCATCGATCAGATTCAGAATGAATTAAAAGATAAAACTTATGCTTTCAATTTGATCCACAGTCCAACGGAAAAAGCATTGGAGGAGGGTGCCGTAAAGCTCTTTTTGGAGAACAATATTCGCGTGGTGGAAGCATCCGCATATTTGGATTTAACGGAGCATATCGTGCATTATCGTGCAGCTGGATTGGAGTTGGATGGCGAAGGCAATATTGTCATTAAAAACAAAGTCATCGCTAAACTTTCTCGAAAAGAAGTGGCAGGCCGTTTCATGTCACCGGCAACGGACAAGTTTTTAAAACCACTTTTAGAAGCGGGAAAAATCACCCAGCAGCAGTATGAGTTAGCGCAAAAAGTACCTGTGGCTGACGATATTACCGTTGAAGCTGACTCTGGCGGGCATACTGATAATCGTCCTTTGGTCGCTTTATTTCCGACAATTATCAATCTTCGTGATGAGATACAAGCTAAATATAACTACACTAAAAAAATAAGAGTAGGAGCAGCTGGCGGTATTTCGACTCCTTCATCTGCTTTGGCTGCGTTTATGATGGGAGCAGCTTATGTGGTGACAGGTTCGGTTAATCAGGCTTGCGTGGAAGCAGGCACTTCGGAATACGTCCGAAAATTATTGGCGAATGTTGCGTCCACCGATGTTATTATGGCTCCGGCATCGGATATGTTTGAAATGGGTGTCAATCTGCAAGTGCTGAAACGCGGAACCCTTTTCGGTCCTCGCGCAAAAAAATTATACGAATATTACATGCGCTACAGCAGCATCGATGAAATCCCTGCTGACGAAAGAACTAAGTTAGAAACTACTGTTTTCAAAATGCCTTTGGAAACCGTTTGGCAAAATTGTATTACCTTTTTTGAAGAACGTGATCCTGAACAAATCGAAAGAGCATTGAATAACCCAAAACGTAAAATGGCCTTAATTTTCCGTTGGTATTTGGGATTATCTTCCAATTGGGCAAACGCCGGAAATCCGGAACGAACTTCAGATTACCAAATTTGGTGCGGGCCCGCGATGGGCGCTTTCAACGATTGGGTAAAAGGAACGCATTTGGAAAACTATGAAAATCGTAATGCTCCTGAAATTGCTGAAAACATAATGCAAGGCGCTGCTTATCTATACCGAATCAATACTTTAAAAATTCAGGGAGTTGAATTACCTAATTCTGTTCAGCATCCTAAAATTAATGCTAAAGCGGTTTTTGCTTAACATGGAAAAGCAACGGTCCTAAAAATTAATTTAATACCCTTCATTTTTTAAAATTGGAAATAAATAAACTGCTCGCCACTACCTTGAGCAATAACCAGCAAGATGATCATTACTCCCCAAATTATCCCTAAAACCCATTGAGGCATTTTTATGGCTACCTCTTTTACAGAGGTATTTCGCATAAACCAATGACTTAGAAACAAGCCCGTTGTCACTAAAAGAACAATGACAATGTCTAAGTATTCCAATACCTTATCTCCATCCATATGGAAAAAAAACATAGAGGCGATCATATTCCAAGCTGTTTCAAATTCGCGTGCTCTAAAAAAGACCCAGGTAATATTAATGCAGGTATAGGTCAAAAATGCCAATAAAAATCCATTCCAGGCATTCAGCGTAATCTTAACTTTATTTTGAAGCAATCGTTCAATTCCAAGGTAAAGTCCGTGCAACATCCCCCATACGACAAAGGTCCAGGCTGCACCATGCCACAAACCACCCAATAACATTGTGAGCATCAAATTGATATAAGTTCTTGTGGGGCCTTTTCGATTTCCACCAAGTGGGATATAAAGATAATCGCGAAGCCAGGTCGATAAAGTGATATGCCAGCGCCTCCAAAAATCCGAAAAACCAATTGCTCCGTATGGAAAACGAAAGTTATCTGGCAACACCATCCCAATCAACAATGCTATTCCGATTGCACAAGTAGAATATCCTGCAAAATCAAAAAATATCTGTCCTGAAAAAGCCAAAGTCCCACACCATGCATCAATAAAAGGTAATTCACCAGAAGATCCAAAGACATTATCAGAAACTCCGGAAAGCAAGGTATCTGCAAAAACGACTTTCATAAATAATCCCAAAGTCAATAAAAAAGCTCCCCATAAAAATTGTTGTAGATTGGCTCTTTTCGGTTCATAAAATTGCGAAATCAAATCACTTGACCGAACGATCGGGCCTGCAACTAATTGAGGAAAGAATGTAACATATAAAGCAAAGTCCAGGAAAGTTCTAGCTGGCTGGATCTTTCGATAATACATATCAATCGAATAGGACATTGTTTGAAAGGTGTAAAAAGAGATACCCATTGGAAGGATAATATTCCACTCTGGAGCTACATATTCAAAACCGAGCGCATGGGCCAGCAAAGTAAAGTTTTCCATCAAAAAACCGCCATATTTGAAGTATCCGAGAAAACCGAGATTAACGAAAATACTGAGCAATAACCATAGTTTTCGCTTTCGGGGATCTTCCAGTTCATGTAATTTATTACCAGCCGTCCAATCTACAAAAGTGGAAATCCATAAAAGTGCAACCAATGGTGGATTCCACAGCCCATAGAAAATATAACTTGCCAAAAGAAGCATTCCTTTTTTGTGCGTCCATTTAAAAGGTAAGTAGTAAAGGGTTAGCACGACAATGATAAAGACGATAAATCCCAGTGAATTGAAGAGCATAGTTTGGTTGGTTTCGTTTTGTTAAGTCGTTTCTAATTGAATCATGCCTTATAGCACTTTATCTTCTTGCATGATTTTTAACAGTTCTTTGGTATAAACCTTAGCATCAGGGGTACTCAGGTGCGACCATTCGGGCGTGAAAAATTGATTCAGCTCAGGATAGTCTTCAAAATGATAGCCTGGTGCTCCTGTCGTATCAATTAACGGATCCCAATATAATTCTCGCGGATTCCTAATTTTTTCGTTTTCTCTGACTACCATGTGTGATGGGTTTCTTACAAAAATGATACGCCCCCCTCGTGCTTGAAATTTGACAACAAGATTTTTATAAAAACCAAGTACCTGGGTTCTGACGTCTCTATATCTAACTTTTGGTGGAGTATCCGTCCAGGCTCGTTGAATCTGTCCTGCGTAAGCGGTATCCTTCACAACTTTATCTTTCATTGTTGTATTACGGTCCATGTCGATATAGGAGAAATCTGGTAAAGACCACGGAGGCTCAACTCGGCCTTTGAGAGGAATTCTATTGATTAATCCTTTTAGTGTCAATTCTTCATTTGATTCTTCCGTTATGAAGGCAAAATTTGGATCAATCAACTTTGATATTTTAAAATTAAACATCTGGGCATAGGTCCGATCATGGTAATATTCTACCCAACCGACTGCACGGCGCCAGCCACCAGTAGAATCTCTTGGTGCAAAAAACAATCCTGGTGCGCAACCAATTATAAGCGTACCACTGAAGGTGGTATTTTCAACAATATCTTCCAAAATAGGTCCAGGAGACTTGCCGGGTGTAGCCAGCATCAGTGGCCGTTTTCCGGTCACCTCTTCCCATTCATTTAATTGAAAATCAAAATGCGCTCTTGATGATCCAATGATCACCACTTCGTCACTATCCATTGTTTCGAGTTCTGCTCTTTTGTCAGCCCAAAGGGCTTCGGTATCATTTATTGAAGGAATGTAATATCCGCCAGATCGCCAGTATAATTCCCAACTTGACAAGAATATTATTGAAATAAAAGCAGCAATTAAAAAGGAGATTTTCGCAGTTGGGTACATTGACTTAAAGGGTTTAATAACCTAAGGTAATATTTTTTTCATCTATTTCTAATTGGATTATACATCACAGGATTTTGTCATTTTGCAATATCTTTATGAATTCTTTGGTATAAATTTTAGCATCGGGTGTACTGAGATGCGACCACTCCGGAGTAAAAAACTGATTTAACTCCTCATAGTCTTCAAAATGATAGCCAGGACAACCTGTCGTATCGATCAACTTATCCCAATAAAGATCCCGTGGATGTGTTATGGCTTCACTCTCTCTAAACCCCATATGAGATGGGTTTCTGGCAAATATGATCCGGCCTCCTCTTTCTTTGAATTTATCCGTAAGGTTTTTATAAAAACCCAGCACCTCGGTTCGGTTTTCAGCATATTTATTCTCCCTATCAAAAAACATCCAAACCCTTTGTATTTGAGCAGCATATGCTGTATCTGTAGTCAAAATATCCAGCATAGTCAAGTTTCGGTCAAAATCACTATAGCCAAATATTGGAAACCAGGGATTAGTTTTGTCTAACCTGCCCTTCAGCGGGATTCTACGAACAAGATGTTTTAAAGTCAAATCCGAATCCCAGTCATCCCCAGTAATCATAGCAAGGTACGGATCAATAAAATACGAAACTTTTTGATTAAACTTTTGCGCAAAGGTCCGATCACGAAAGTGATCTACCCATTCTTTTCCACTTTGCCAGCCACCTGCAGAATCCTTTGGAGCAAAGAAAAGTCCCGGTGCACATCCGATCACCAAAATTCCATTAAACGGGGAGTTTTCAACAATGTCTTCAAACATTGGACCTGGAGATTTGCCGTCGGCAGCAAGCATGATTGGGCGTTGTCCGGTTACTCCCTCCCATTCATTCAACTGAAAATCATAATGTGCTCTTGACGAACCTAATATGACAACCTGATCGCTTCCTGCAAAATCAACTTGGGCTCTTTTTTCGGCCCAGAGTGCTCTGTTATCATCATAAGACGGAATGTAACCCCTTGATCTCCAATATATCTCCCAAAAAGATATAAAAATGAACGAAAATGCTATTGCAATAATAAAGGAGGTTTTCGTATTTGGGTACATTGTTATCCAGGTTTTGAAAACCCAATATAAATATTTTAATTCTGTTTTAGAAAAAACAAAAAAAATGCTATACCCAATGGATTAGCCGGCCTCTGTTTTTATCTTTTAAAGTTTGTGGAATATTGGATAGGATTTCATCCTGAAGAAGTTCAATTAATTTTTTCTTCATAAAACTACGATGCGTAATGAGGCTAATTTCACGAACCGGTTTTGGATCTTTAAAATCCTTTAAATATTTCTGTTGGTTTTCAGGAAGGTCAAAAGTAGCTAATTCGGGAAGTAAAGTATAACCGTATTGTTTTTCAACTATCCTTTTTAAAGTTTCGAGGCTTCCACTCTCGAATTGCAATTGATTGTTATTATTAAATCCATTTTCTCCACAAATATTAATCACTTGTGACCTGAAACAATGCCCCTCTTTTAAAAGCCACATTTCATTGATGTTTAATTCACTAAAATCAATGTTGCTCTTTTTAGAAAGTGGGTGTGTCGTAGACATGTAAACACTAAAAGATTCATAAAACAATGGGATCTCAAGGATACTTGGGGTTTTAATCGGGGTCACCAAAACCCCTACATCTAAAATGTCATTATTCAGTTTTTCAATAATACCATCTGAAAGTAATTCTTCCACAACAAGATTTACTTCAGGATATTTTTGCATGAATTTAGTAATGAATAAAGGCAGTAAGTAGGGGCTTAACGTGGGAATAATTCCTATTCTCAGCTCCCCCCGAATTTCATCCTTTTGCGTCTGGATAATCTCTTTTATCCGATAGGCTTCCTGTACAGTGATTCGAGCCTGATCGATTATCTGATGACCAATGTCCGTAGTTAATACCGGTTTTTTACTTCGATCAAACAGTAGAACACCTAATTCCTCTTCAATCTTTTTGATTTGCATACTCAAAGTAGGCTGGGTAACAAAACAATTACGAGCTGCGACGGCAAAATTTTTATAGGTGTCAACCGCTATAACATATTCTAATTGGGTTATGGTCATTTATGAAAACTGATTATAAGTTTTGACTATAATATTATAAAAATAACCAATTTGATTGATTATAGTAGTCTTTTGATATTTAAGTCAGGATTAGTTAGTAAATAATAAAATATAAGTGCGGATTTAAAAAAGTTCGTCAAGAATCATTTGCTCAAAACTCTTGCTGGAAAAATCGACCTCCTCTGAAGTTTTTTTATGATTGGTTTGCAAAGCTTTTAAACTTTGCATAATTAGAAAGCCAAGATAACCTTCGTCTTTATTCAAAATTCCCAGCCTGTTATTCGTCATATGAATATAATCAGCATAAAAATTCCAAAGTAGTTCCTGATCAGTGCTAATCGATTGAGCTATTTCAACGGGGAGTTGATAAGTTAATTTCCTTGGTGTAAGTTGCTTGTTTTCCAAAGCGATGTTTAACTTTTCCTTGATAACTTTGTTTTTCGAGATCCAGGTATTTATATTTTCATCATCGAACTCACTTTTTGCTTCCAGTCCTTCCCAAAGTGATTGATGAAAGGGCAACAATGCAGATTTTTGCATCTCATAAGCTCTTGAAAAAGAATCGATTGTTTCATTCGATAATTTTTGGTATTCTTCCCTCGAAAGTCCTTTAGTGTAAAATCGAAAGGAACGCGGTAACCAATTATAAAAAATCATCCGAAAGAAAGAAACAGCAGATATTAAGTCAAATCCCATCGTATAAATAAAGGACAAATGAAGCTTAACTGCAGCTCCCAGGGCATCATCATAAGTCCATTTAAATCCTTTTTCTTTGATACTGTGTAAAGCCACATCAGACGAAATTTGAAAATGTTCTTCAGCAATTTGAACACCTACTGGTCCCCCATATCGTTCAAATTCGGGTTCGTAGTTAAAAAACTGAACAGAGTTATTAGGAAGCCACTTAAATTCTTCTGGAAAATTGACTGGATAATTTGGATTGGTACGTTTCGAGGGCCTGTCTTCAAAATAATTTTCGAAATGTTCTACAAGGTTAGGTCGAAAAAGTTGCTCAATAACAGTAGATTCTCCTTTAAACCTTATTCGGATGTGCGGCCCTCTGTCCCAATACCTGACAAAAAAATACTGATCGATTACGCCTGCGCCCATAATAGAAGAAACATAGGGCTCTACAGCTTTGGTGAGGAATTCTTCCCATGGTTCATTGTAATATAAATGAGCAGCCAGCCAGCTATTTTTTTGACCTTTTGACATTCACGTTTTTATTTTTTGAGACCTGATTGGAACAATAAATTATTCCTTTTTTTGAATACTACAAAATCTTAGCCAAATTTATAATATGTTCATAAGCAAATTCGCTTTTGCAAGTAAGCTGATAGAATTGAAATAAACCTGCTTTCAAGCTCAAAATGAACAGACTTGATCGTTTCATTTATATCCAGATAACAAAAAAAAGCCTTGCCGGTTTTTATTTCCGGAAAGGCTTTTAATATTATTCAAAGAATTTGCTTATTCTTTCTTATCGTCTACTTCTTCAAATTCTACATCTGTTACATCCTCTGAATCATTAGATTCGGAAGATCCTTCCGCAGCATCTTGAGGCGCACCGTTTGCACCAGCATCCTGAGTAGCCTGATACATTTCCTGACTAGCAGCTTGCCATGCGTCATTCATTTTCTGAGTAGCTGAATCAATCTGAGCAATATCCTGTGCTTTATGAGCTTCTTTCAACTCCGTTAAGGCGTTTTCAATAGCTTCTTTCTTTTCAGCAGGAATCTTCTCTCCGTATTCCTTCATTTGTTTCTCAGTTTGGAAGATCAAAGAATCTGCAGCATTTAATTTCTCCGCTTTTTCGCGAGTCTCACGGTCAGTATCCGCATTAGCTTCGGCTTCAGCTTTCATGGCAGCAATTTCTTCTTTTGACAATCCAGTGGATGCTTCAATTCGGATATTTTGCTCTTTTCCAGTTCCTTTGTCCTTTGCAGAAACATTCAAAATACCATTGGCATCCATGTCGAATGTAACTTCGACCTGAGGAACTCCTCTTGGTGCAGGTGGAATACCATCCAGTATGAATCGACCAACTGTTCTGTTATCTCTAGCCATTGGTCGCTCTCCCTGCAGAATGTGAATTTCAACACTTGGTTGATTGTCAGCAGCAGTAGAGTATACTTTGGATTTTTTAGTAGGAATTGTAGCATTTGATTCAATCACCACATCGTACATATTTCCCATTGTTTCAATACCCATAGAAAGCGGGGTTACGTCAAGTAACAACACATCCTGAACATCTCCACTCAAAACACCACCCTGGATAGAAGCTCCAATAGCAACAACCTCATCAGGGTTTACACCTTTATTTGGTTTTTTACCAAAAAAGTCTTCAACTGCTTTTTGTATTCTTGGAATACGTGTTGAGCCACCTACTAAAATGATTTCATCGATATCATTTTTTGTCATCCCCGCATCTTTAAGCGCCAGTTCACAAGGCTTGAGCGTACGATTAACCAAACTATCAGACAATTGCTCAAATTTAGCTCTTGAAAGTTTCAAAACAAGGTGTTTTGGAACACCATCAACAGCAGTGACATAAGGCAGATTAATTTCAGTTTCAGCAGAAGCTGACAATTCAATTTTAGCTTTTTCAGCAGCGTCTTTAAGTCGTTGCAGAGCCATTGGATCTTTTCGCAGATCAATATTTTCCTGGCTTTTAAAAGTATCAGCCAAATAGTCTATAATAACATGGTCAAAATCATCTCCACCAAGGTGTGTGTCTCCATTTGTAGATTTTACTTCGAATACGCCATCTCCAAGTTCAAGAATGGAAATATCAAATGTTCCTCCTCCAAGGTCATATACCGCAATGGTCATGTCTTTATTTCGCTTATCTAAACCATAAGCAAGTGCAGCAGCGGTAGGCTCATTGATAATCCTCTTAACAACCAATCCGGCAATTTCTCCGGCTTCTTTGGTAGCTTGTCGCTGTGAATCATTGAAGTAGGCTGGTACCGTAACAACAGCTTCTTTGACTTCTGTTCCAAGAAAATCTTCCGCAGTTTTTTTCATTTTTTGAAGGACCATGGCAGAAATTTCCTGTGGCGTATACATACGTCCATCAATATCAACACGAACGGTGTCGTTGTCTCCTTTGACGATTTTGAAAGTATTGTGGACCGCATCTTTGCTTGCTTCCTGAAAGCGTCTTCCCATAAATCTTTTGATAGAAGATATGGTACGCGTTGGATTGGTAATTGCCTGACGTTTGGCAGGATCACCAATTTTACGTTCACCATTATCCATAAAAGCAACTACAGAAGGAGTAGTTCTTCTCCCTTCGTCATTTGGTATAACGACAGGTTCGTTTCCTTCCATAACAGCGACGCAGGAGTTTGTTGTACCTAAATCTATTCCTATAATTTTACCCATTTTATTCGTTTTTTAAGTAATTCAGAATTTTAAAACATAGTTTTGTTTTCATATCAATAAGGAAAGATCAATTGATATGCCAAGGGCCAAAACTGACTTTTTGTGCTAATTACTGTTATGAAATGGCAGAATTCTGGTCTCTTTATGTGACAAATAGTCAGAAACAGAAGAAATTAGATATGAACCTACTTTAGAATGTGTTCCAATAAAATCGGAAAGACAATACTTATTGAAAGTTCAAATCTGCGGTATAAATACCATTTTGGATCGAGTCTTTCATATCAGGATGTAAAGACCCAAATGGCATGGAAGTTACGTCGTTAATACTTGAAAAGACGCCCAATCCTTCTGAAAGATTGGTATAGGTTGGAATGACCTGAGAACTAGTAATTCCTGTATTAGCCTGGCCAATATTGATATATTCAAATATTCCTTCCCCTCCAGCTTTTACAACAAATTCAATGGAAATATTTTGTCGCAATATATCGGGACCGGCTTCTAATTCAGAAGCAAGAAACTGATAAAATCCTTCTCCTGGAAGATCATATTTAGTTTGAGTTGAACCGTCTATTTTCCTTTTTATGTTTTTTGCGACCGACCACTCAATCGTTTTAGGTTCGAATGTATTTGAAATTACTGGATTTAATTCCTCATAATTAAAAACCAGCTGTAGATCAAAAAACCTCGCATCATCTTCAAATTTCGATTTCCATTGAACTGTAAAATCTTTATATAAAATCTTGAGTGATGTACCTGCTTGGGGAAAAGTAATCAACAAATCACCTACAATGACTGCATCTGCAACCACCTCAGGTTTGTTGTCGCCTCTGTTTATTATCAACCGATAGGATTCCCCTTCTACCAGTTCTTCATTGCTCTCTAATTTGAATTTATAAAGGTAATTTGGGGTATCGGCAAAAACACCCTCGTCCTTTTTGTATCCTTCAAGATTGCCATCTACTCTCGACAGATCATATATTTTTCCAGACTTCAAATGCTCTACCTGAACAACAATATTATCATAATAAAGGGAATCTGGAATCTGGGCTATATCTAAAGCGTTTGCAGTTGGGTCAAGGAATGCTTTTTGAATTTTTATATAATGAGCAGTATCCTGTCTGGAAAGGAGTCCGTAAACAATAGGTATATCTTCCCATTCGGCAGTAAGATCAATATCATTTGAACAAGATGCGCCCAAAAAAATAATACCAATAAACAAACAAATAGCTCTTAATTTTTCCATGCAGCAAAGGTAAATATTTTAATAGTATTATTACAACAACAACATTATGAATGACGCTTAAATGACGGTTGCAACTTCATGAAGTTTTTAAACAAAGAGATACCTCCTATAAATTCAATTCAACATTATTTAATATATTGCATTTTTGTTGAAAAGGGAACAACATTTCTCTAAAATCAGCATGGATTTGAAAATAAAATAAACTTCAAATATGTCAGTAAATAAAGAAGTAAAGCGGGTCACTACGCATATATTACAAGCTATGAAATCCAAAAATGAAAAAATTTCTATGCTTACCGCCTATGATTATTCAATGGCAAGAATATTAGATGCGGCAGGTATAGATATTATGCTCGTAGGTGACTCCGCGTCTAATGTAATGGCGGGCCATGAAACAACTTTGCCTATCACACTTGAACAGATGATCTATCATGCTCAATCAGTGGTCCGGGCCGTTCATAGGGCCTTAATTGTTGTTGACTTACCTTTTGGATCTTATCAGGGAAATTCTACAAAAGCACTTTCGTCAACTATTAAAATAATGAAAGAGTCAGGTGCTCATGCCGTGAAATTAGAAGGTGGCGTTGAAATTGAAGAATCAGTCCGGCGCATTCTGTCGGCAGGTGTGCCGGTCATGGGTCATTTAGGCCTTACCCCCCAATCAATTTATAAATTTGGAACTTATACGGTACGTGCAAAAGAAAAAGCAGAAGCAAAAAAACTGATAGAAGATTCCCAGGCTTTAGAAGACATGGGCTGTTTTGCCATTGTGCTTGAAAAAATCCCGGCCAATCTAGCTAAAAAGGTCTCCGAGAGACTTACCATTCCAACTATTGGAATCGGAGCAGGAGCCCATACAGATGGACAAGTTTTAGTTACCCATGACCTTTTGGGAATCACCAAAGATTTTCAGCCAAGATTTTTAAGAAGATATTTAGAGCTCTTCGATACAATAAAAGAGGCCGTAGAACAGTATATTATTGATGTAAAAAGTAGAGATTTCCCGAATGAAAAGGAACAATATTGATTCTACCCAAGTTAATAATACTAATCACATTTTGAAATATGCTTAAAAAAGTATTATTCGTTTTACTACTGTTGGCAATAATCGCAGGCTATTTTGGTTATGACAAATACCGGCAGATTTTTGCCCCAAATGTTCCTCCTGTTTTAGAAAATGAATATCTACTTATTCCAACCGGCTCCACTTTCGAAGACCTAAAAGCATTGCTCATAAAAGAGCATTTTATTATTGACGAATCCTCTTTTGTCTGGGTAGCAGAACAAATGAAATATATCAAACCTGAGATAAGACCCGGACGTTTCAAAATTCAACCAAACTGGAGTAATCGAAGCTTAATCAACTATTTGAGAAATGGTAAGCAAGCTACAGTTAAAGTCATACTCAATAATGAAAGATTGCTAACTGAAGTGGCTGGAAAAGTTTCAAAAATCCTGGAAGCAGATTCTTTGGAAATTATTGAATTGCTTCAAAACAAAAACTATCTCGATCAATTTGGTTTAATTCCCGAAACAACAATGTCTGTTTTTATCCCAAATACTTACGATTTTTTCTGGAATACCAATGCATCTGCTTTTTTTGAAAAAATGCTTGCAGAAAATGAAAAATTCTGGCAAAAAGAAAATCGCATGGAAAAAGCAAAAAAAATCAACCTTAAAAAGGAAGAAGTTTATACACTTGCTTCAATCGTTGAAAAAGAAACCAATCAAAATGACGAAAAGCAGCGCATGGCAGGAGTTTATATCAATCGTTTGAAAAAAGGCATGCCACTTCAGGCGGATCCAACCGTTGTTTTTGCCACAGGTGATTTTGCAGCAAAAAGGGTTCTTAATCGTCATACTCAATTTGATTCTCCCTATAATACTTATATGTATAAGGGGTTACCTCCTGGTCCGATAAGTATGGCTTCGATTAGTAGCATTGATGGTGTGTTGAATGCGGAGGATCATGACTATGTATATTTTTGTGCCAAAGGAGATGGTACTGGTTATCACTCCTTTGCAAAAACCCTGTCTGGCCACAATGCCAATGCCCGGGCTTACGCTCAAAACCTTAAGAAAAGAGGTTTAAGATAATCAACAGATTACTCTTGCCGCGGCATTGCAGTTTCTCGATAAATACTCAATTGGGTTCCTTTTTTATTATTTGGTGTATTGCCTAGCCAAACCATTCGGTCCCCTTGTCCTTGAATTTTCCATTCGGTGCCAATAGGCTCAGGATTAGCGTAATTGAGTTGAACAATTTTCGTTTCAGCGTTATAGTTCCATTTTCCGGTATTATTTTTTTCCTGCCATTTCCCACTTTCAAAGGTGTTGTCCCCTTTGAGATTAAGCCATCTGCCTTGATATTGATTGGCAATTTCTTCTCCTTGTTCCTTTGGGCTTCCAAGAGCAAATCTAATTACCCAAAAGCCGACAAGAGGTGAATCAGCACTGGCTGCGATATGGCCTGGTTCAGCAGGAGCTTCGGTATTGACTCCTTCCTGATTTTCAGCTTTGTTAGCATTTTCATTGGTACAATGTGTAAAAATGACTGCTGCGGTTAAAATCCAAATAAAATTTTTCATAAGATATTTGTGTGTTTACTTTTTATTAAAATTTGTATTGATAAAGAGGATTGATATTTGAATAAATCATTTCATCTCCCAATTATTCCTTTCCTTCCAAAACTTCGCCATTTCTACTTTTTTTCCAAAAAAAGTTCGATTATATCTTTTATCCAAAATTTTCTGGAAGCGATTATTCAGATCAAATATAGATTTAATTCAATAATCGAAAATCTATGCGTTATCTTGTATATTTCGGATATTGAAATTAATAAACAGGATTGATCAAAATGCTCAGCAAGTTTAAACATTTTATTTTTAAAGAAAAGCTATTTGAAGGAAGTGATAAAGTTCTCCTTGCCGTAAGTGGTGGTATGGATTCTGTTGCCATGAGTTTCCTTTTTAAATTTACTGGCTTTGATTTTGGGATCGCTCATTGCAATTTCAACTTGAGAGGAAAAGAGTCAGATGCTGATGAATTATTTGTAAAACAACTCGCTGACGATTTAAAGGTACCTTTCCATTGCATTCGGTTCGAAACTGAAAAAATTGCAGCTATTCAAAAAAAATCCATTCAGGTCGTTGCCCGTGAATTGCGTTATGAGTGGTTTGGAAAAATTTTAAAACAATATAATTTTCAGGCAATTGCAACTGCCCACCATCTGAACGATAGTATTGAAACGGTTTTGTATAATTTCACAAAAGGATGTGGTATTCGTGGCTTGCATGGCATTATTCCTAAAAAAGGAAATATCATTCGTCCCTTGCTATTTGCGAGTCGACAGGAAATCGAACATTTTGTCGAAGTTGAAAATCTTTCCTACCGGGAGGACACTTCAAACATTTCTGACAAATATATGCGAAACAAAATCAGACATCATGTTATTCCGGTTTTAAATTCCATTAATCCTTCTTTTGAAAAAACAGCAATTGAAACTATCGAAAGGTTAAAAGAAACGGAAGCCGTTTTTGATTGGGCGATTGACCAAATGCGTAATAAAGCAATGGAAGTTCGGGATGATTTAATTTATATCCATTTTGATCTTTTACCTGAAGCGGGACGAGCAACTATTCTTTATGAATTCATCAAAACATATGGTTTCAATAATGATCAATGCAAACAAATTTTATATGATCATCATGCCCAAAGTGGTTCAGTATTTTATTCTGAAACTCATCGTTTAATAATTGATCGTTCGTTTTTTATCATTGATAAACCTGAATCAAAAGCAACAGATCATTTTTTTATAACACTTGAAACTAACCAGCAAATTGTTGGTGATAAAATGTTCGTTTTCAGCACCTTAGACAATCTACTTGATTCTTTTTCAAAAGAGGATAATATTGCTGAACTAGATTTAGATCGGCTACAATTCCCGCTAAAACTTCGGAAATGGGAGCCTGGTGATGTTTTTCAACCACTAGGAATGGAAGGCAAAAAACAAAAGTTGCAGGATTTTTTTACCCATCAAAAACTATCGATTCCTCAAAAAGAAAAAGTCTGGATATTGGAAAGTGCTGGAAAGATCTGCTGGATAGTGGGACTTCGCATTGATGAACGATTCAAAATTTCAGATCAAACGAAAAAGTGCTACCGAGTAGAACTAAGAACCCGCTGATTTGCCTATTGCAAACCAGCGGGTCGGTATTTTGGAATTTATGCTAGCTTAGAGATTTACTTTCTTAATTTCGCCATCTTTGCTGCTGACGACATATGCTCCACGAAATCCGGAATTAAATGCTTCCTCTTTAGCCTTTTTAGCTTCCTGCAGTGAGGAAAAACCAGCTAAGAAAATAATCGTAAACTCGCCACTTTGTCGCTGTTCAATGACACCTAAATCGCTAACTTTTGAAGCATCAAAATAATTGATATTTTTATATGCTGCTAGTCGAACCATATATTCGACTTCGTCTGAAGTAGCAGGCTTTGCAGTGTCTGTTTTAATTTCTTTATCTTCAACGATGGCATCTGTTTTTGTAATACTTTTATCCTCTTCTAAAACGCTGTACACTTCTACTCCTTCCGTGTCGTCTAATATTTCCTTTACAACAAAGGCCTTTGAAAAACCTTTCGCCACTATCTTATCTCGAGCCTCAATGGCTTCTTCACGGTTTTCAAAAATACCGATTCGAACTTTTTTATATCCCTTGTCCGGGCGGCTGTATAAATTACCCAAACCTTCCAAGCTTTTATAAAGACCTACATCTATAGGCTGATCGCCAAAGGAAGCTGCAACCTGAACAGCAAACCCTTCCTGTTCAACGGGATTGTCAGCCAAACTTTCTTTTATTTTTCCATCTTCATCTTCCTTTTTTAGAGGAGTAGCTATATTTACACTTCCTAATTGCGTACTACTTGGCATAAAAGAAATTACACCAAGAATGGTTTTGTCAACGCCGTCATTTGCTGTTGACACCATATTTTGGGTGTCCGTAAAACCAACTTTTGAATAGCGAATAAAATAAGTTCTATTTGGCAAAAGAGCTAATTGATAATCGCCGTTTTTATCGGTAACAGTCTCAATCCTTTCTCCCGTTTCTTTGTTTGTCACTCTGATATGCACATCACCAACAGAACTATTATCAGAAGCATTGACAATCTTTCCATAATATTTATTGCCTTCCCCGATCAAAAGGACTTCAATATCTTGTAATTTTTTACGACCATCGGATGTCAAAGTAAAAGTGAAATTATTAAATCCTACTTTACTGACTACCGTTTCACAATCCAATCCGGGTAATGCCTGAAAACTGTATTGTCCCTTTTCGTCAGTATTAAAAACAGATTCTCCGCATGCAGAAAAATCAATGGTTGCATTTGGTATTGGTTTATTATCTGCAGCATTTCTTACTGTTATCACTACTCTATCAGCAAGTTGTGACATTTGATAAATATCCTCATTTCCTTTTCCTCCTGGCCTGTTTGAAGTAAAATAACCCAGATTGCGACGTCCATTATATACCAAGCTGTAATCGTCATAAGAAGAATTAACGGCATTCCCCAGATGATTTATTTTATTCCAAATTCCATTACTTTGTGTCGCTTTAAATATATCAAAACCTCCAAGACCTGGATGCCAATCTGAAGCAAAATATAAAACGCCATCCTCCATAAAAGGGGTAATTTCGTTACCTTGAGAATTAACAGTAGGCCCTAAATTTTTTGGAGTCGACCAAGTGTTCCCTGTTTTTAATGAAACATAAAGATCATATCCGCCATAACCATCCGGACGATCAGAAGAAAAATACATTTTTGTACCATCTTCATTTAAAAAAGTATATCCGGTAGAAAATCCACTTCCATTAAATTCAAAGGGTTTAGCGTCTCGCCAATCTCCACCAGAAATCACTTCTGCAACATAAATACTCAATTCAATTCCACTTGAAGGAATCTGGCGTGTACCATTTACAAAGTTATTTTTTGTATAAGCTACCCATTTACCATCTCCTGAATAAGAAACAGGCCCTTCGTTATACTCATTCTTATAATCGTTGCGAAGAAAAACAGGGCTCCTCAAATAACCATTTTCATCAAGCGAAGTGATGAACATTTGATTTTTTGCATCTCCAGTCCAGTTGGAACTTACTTTGTCATCATTTCTTTTGATGTCAGAACGAGCAGAAGCATAAACTACTTTGTCGGAATAAAAAGCAGGACCAAAATCGGAGGCAGCATTATTCAGGTATTCCTTTTTCACACGAAACAATGCCGGTACTCCCAACAAGGACTTAGCAAAGTCACAGTTTTCAGCATAATGCGTTCCCTGATAAGCATCTTCTTTGGCATAAGCCATAAACCATTTTTTAGCATCTTCATAATTGCCTTGATTCATCAATGCCATTCCCAGGTTATAAAATGTTTGAGGTTTGACGCTATCCAGCAGCACAGCCTTTTTATACCATTGAACACTTTCATCAATTTGATTCAAATGAAAATAGCAATTTGCCATATTTGACAATGCTTCAACATTTGTTGGATCTTTTTCAAGAACAGCACGGTATGATTTGATAGCCAGATTAAATGCGTAGAGTTCAAACTCTTTATTGGCTTTTTGCAGGTTTTGAGCATTGAGCGTATTCATGGATAAGGCCATGATCACTATTAATACTGAAGTTAAAATGTGTTTCATAATTGATATTTCCGGTTATTGTAAAATTTTTCAAAAAACCCGGTTATAATTTGAGAAGGTTTTCCGGTTGTGTTATTTTAAAAATTATCAGAGATTAAAAACTAAAAATCAATTGTTTACTTATTAAGATTAATTTTACATTATACAAAATTACACCAAAACAATCAAAAATATATAATTAAACGTTGCATTCCCAGCACTTAAGCACCTTTCTTGTTTCTTCAATTCATTCAGGCAATTACTTAAAACGTCTTCTTTCTGAAAATTAATTAGAGCATTAAAACTCATTGAAAATTATAAATCTTATATAAATACTTAATAAACTACCAATCAATAATTATTATGTATCGTTTTATCCTAATGTGTTCGCTCAACGTGTTTCAACCATTTTCTACTTAGACTTCCAGATTTAAAAAGAAGTGTAAAACGAAGCCCTTTTTAATAAAACTTTAACAAGCTTGCTAAAAAATACATTTTAATATTCCAAAAACCGATTATATTTGCGCCATCGTTCTTTAAAAGTATTACTTATCAAGAAAGGTCGAGGGATTAGGCCCGTTGACACCTTAGCAACCTCTCTTTTGAAAGAAAGAAAAGGTGCTACATCCTGTCTCCACAGCGTGGAGAGAATATCGACTAATAGTCAAAAAATCTCCTCTGACAAGTTGTCAGAGGAGATTTTTTTTATGCCATTTTTTAAATATAAATGATATAAAGAAAATGCTCTTCCTGACATCTTTTTTGGTAAGTGTGCTATCATTTTTTAAACACTTAATATCATAAAAGATGCAAGAAGCTACAAAAATTATTCATTCCGTACCCGTTGATGAATTAACAGGTGCCATTTCAACTCCAATTTATCAAGCTTTACATTTTATCAAAAAGAATAAGTTCGCTGTGACTTTTACTGAATAATTTAAAGTATTGGAAAAGAAAAAAAGAAAACGCCCAACCATTTTGGAGGGGCGCTTTCTTTTTTATGTTAGTGGATGGTATTAAATTTTCACAATTCGTTTCATCCAGTTTCCGCCATCCGTTTTTATCAATATGATGTACATCCCATTTGGTTGATTTGAAAAATCAAGCGAAGTTTCCTTGCTCAACACGCTTTGTAGC
>CAWBZX010000003.1:0-45695 GCA_963793295.1 uncultured Saprospiraceae bacterium
GCGACGCATTATTATGATCCACCAAACCTTACTTTCCCTAGTGGGGCGTATATCTGTGTAGTAGATATCGATAATGAAACCTTCGAAATCAAAGTTCGTCGATTTGTTGCGATTGATGATTGTGGAAATATTATCAATCCGATGATTGTACAAGGGCAGGTTCATGGTGGATTGACACAAGGAATTGCTCCTGCAATGTTCGAAGAATTGATTTACGATGAACAAGGGAATATTCTGAATGGAACGTTCATGGATTATTTGGTGCCAACGGCTGTGGAATCGCCAAGTTGGGAAACCGGTCATACGATCACGCCATCACCTCATCATCCAATTGGTGCTAAGGGAGTTGGAGAATCTCCAACAGTTGGTGCGCCTCCTGCGATTGCCAATGCGATTGTTGATGCGTTGTCGGTTTATGGCGTTGAACATATGGAAATCCCGATTACACCTTACAAAATTTGGAGAAAGCTGAAAGATAAAGGAGCAATTTAATTTAGTGAGATAAAGAAGTAGATTTAAATATTTATTTTAAAATGACAGACACTCAATCCTTTAAAAAAAAATTAAGGGTTGAGTGTTTTTAAAAAATTAAAAAAATGGTAACCACATTAGAAAAAACTTTTCACGTTAACGAACCAATCGATAAGGTTTGGGATTATTTGAGTGATCCAAGTAAAATTGTCACTTGTGTGCCTGGAGCAGCTTTAACTGAAAAAGTCGATGATAGCAATTATAAAGGCGAAGTAACGATGAAATTTGGGCCAATAAAAGCAAAATATAACGGGTTAATGACCTTTGAGGAAATGGATAAAGCAAATCACAAAATGGTTTTGAAAGGTAAAGGTGTTGACGACAAAGGTACAGGAAGTGCTGATATGCTTTTAAACGGAACTCTAGTCGAGAAGGATGGCGGAACGGAAGTAAGCTATTCAATGGAAATATCAATTATGGGTAAACTGGCTCAATTTGGTTCGCGCCTCATCACTGATGTTTCAAATCAGGTATTCAATACCTTCGTGGATAATTTTAAAGCAAAATTAGCCGGTGAAGAAGTTGACAATACCATGAATGCCGGTTCGATGATGGGTACGGTAGTCAAAAGTAAATTAGGCGGTTTATTTGGAAAGAAGTCTTGAATTTAAATACGAATGATTGAATCAGTTAAGGATAACTTATCCATTGTAGAAGGATTTGACAAACTGGGTTATGTCGTTGATGAAGAGTTGGCCACTATCCTATTTTTGATGCTCCGGCTTCAAAAACCATTGCTGTTGGAAGGTCACCCCGGTGTTGGAAAAACCGAAGTAGCCAATATGTTGGCTTCATATTTAGACACTGAGTTGATCAGACTTCAGTGTTACGAAGGCCTGGATGTTCATTCTTCCGTCTACGAATGGAACTATCAAAAACAGTTGCTTTCCATCAAAATTCAGGAATCAAACGACAAATCGGAATCGGAAAAGGAAGCGCATATTTTTGGAGAAGAATTTTTGTTGAAACGGCCATTGCTAAAAGCGATTACTTCAGAAAAACCGCCTGTTTTATTGATCGATGAAATTGACAGAGCGGATGAAGAATTTGAAGCGTTTCTTTTAGAATTACTTTCAGCTTTTCAGATCAGCATACCGGAAATGGGAACGATCAAGGCTGTTAACCGGCCTTTGGTTATTTTGACTTCCAACAGAACCCGGGAACTGGGTGATGCATTGAAACGCCGTTGCCTCTATCACTGGGTTAGTTTTCCAGATTTAGAAAAAGAGGTACGTATTGTAAAAAAACATCTGCCAGACATCAATGATTCTCTAGTAAAAAGATTGGTTCGCCTTGTGCAACATATCCGGCAAAAGAAACTGGACAAAATCCCTGGTATTGCTGAAACGCTGGATTGGGCGAATGGTTTATTGGCGCTCGAATACAAAGACCTTGATATCGAAGGCATTGAAAAAAGCCTCGGTTGTTTGCTCAAATCAGCGAATGATATTCAAATGATAAAAGCGGAAGGAGTAGGGAATATTTTAAAAGAAATTGAAGCGGAATAGAAAATGGGTAATTATCCACATTCGTCCAATTTTAAAAATATTGCGGAAGCAACTATCGGCTTTGCGCAATTCGCCAGAGAGGAAGGATTGAATGTTGGGATTCAGGAAACCCAGGAGGCACTGCTTGCCGCTGAATATGGAACCTTGGACAACCAAAGCACCCTTAAATTTGCTTTGAAATCTATTTTTTGTACTTCCCCAGAAGAGACGGTTTTGTTTGATACCCTTTTTGACCAATTTTGGGGCAGAAAAAAGATCGCCATTCATAGTCGGCAGGTTAGGAAAAACAGATCCAATATTCAAAAAAAAGCGGCTAATTCTGCCGTTTGGATGGGCTTTGGAGATGAAGGAAAGGAAGAAAAAGAGGATAGTAAAAATATCTCAGGCGCTAACCAAACCGAGCGGCTTCGCAAAACAGATTTTTCTAAAATAACAGCAATCGATAGCGTGCTTTTGGAGGAAATGGCGTTGCGCTTATGGAAACAAATGAGTCTCCGCCTCAAACGAAAAATGAAAAATTCCCAAACTAAGGGAAAGATCGATCTCAGGCATACGATTCGTCATAGCATTGAACATGGAGGAGAATTGATCGAATTGAAACGAAAAAAACGGATTCCCCGAAAGCAAAGGTTGGTGATTCTGTTGGATGTGAGCGGTTCGATGGATCGTTACAGTTTTTTTCTGCTTCGCTTTATCTGGGCTTTGAGAGCTCATTTTGAAAAAGTTGAAGCTTTTATTTTCAGTACAAATTTGATTCGGATCACCGATTTTTTAGATTCGAAAGACCTGGAAAATACTTTGCAAATTCTTTCTTTTAAAGCGAATAATTGGTCAAGTGGTACCAAAATAGGCGCTTGCTTTGAGCAGTTTAATGAAATTTATGCAAAAAAAGTTCTTTCTGGAAAATCTACAACAATTGTCCTCAGTGATGGTTTAGATACTGGAGATGCTGATTTGTTGACCTCCGAATTGGGAAAGATCAAAAGGCGGACAAGAAAGTTGATTTGGCTCAATCCTTTGAAAGGAATGAAAGGATATCAACCCATTCAAAAAGGGATGACGGCAGCACTACCAGAAATTGATGTATTTAATTCGGCGCACAACCTGGAAACTTTATTAGAATTAGAAAATTACTTATGGCATGTTTGATGATTTTTTAGAAACATCACAAAATCTGTATCAAAATAAAGAACCCTTCGCCATTGCTTTGGTGGTTCGAAGGGAGATACCTTCTTCAGGTAAACCAGGAGATAAAGCGGTTATCCAAAAAGATGGAAAAATAATTGGCTGGATCGGCGGCGGATGCACAAGAGGCATAATTATGAAGGAAGCCGCAGATGCCCTGAAAGATGGAAATCCTCGTTTGGTTCGGATCAGTCCTGGTGGGAAAGATGCTCCGAAACCTGGTGTCATCGATTATAAAATGACTTGCCAAAGCGGTGGATCGGTTGAGGTTTACATTGAACCTGTTCTTCCAAAACCTCAGCTTTTTATAATGGGAAAATCTCAGGTTGCCATGGCACTTTGCCGTTTGGGTAAGGCTATGGATTATCCGGTTACGATTTTTGCCAAAGATGCGGAACCTTTAGCTTTTCCTGATGCAGATGTTATTTTGGAAACACTTCTTACTGAGGAACAAATTAATCAGACTACCTGCATCATCGTTTGCACGCAGGGAGAAAATGACGAAGATGCTTTGGAGCAAGCCATTCAGTCTGGTGCAACCTATATTTCTTTTGTTGCCAGTCGCAAAAAAGGATCAGCCGTTTTTCATACTTTGCGTCAGCGAGGGATCACGTTTGATCAATTAAAAAAGGTCAAAACCCCAGCGGGTATTGACATCAATGCCAAATTGCCGCAGGAAGTCGCCGTTAGTATCTTAGCTGAGATTGTAACGCACATCAGAAGTGAAGAAGTTAAGACAAAAACTGATGCAGATGAAAAAGAAAGCAAAAACTCCAATATTTTCATCAACCCTGTTTGCAATATCCCTGTTGAAAAAAGTACGGCAAAACATGTGATTGAATACGAAGGAGAAAGTTATTATTTCTGCTGCGATGGTTGTAAAATCTCCTTTGAAAAGGAACCCGCGAAATATGCAGTTCTGGTGAAATAATACTTCATTTGTTACCATAAAGCAGATTTATTAAATTCTATCCAACTTTTTCTTTTAGAATTTTTAAACTTCATTTCAATTTCTATTGAATAAGGCCTAATTTTGGATATTATTCCAATACCGAATCCAGGTTTATGTCCATGATCCAAATCTGTTGAACCTGATCAAAGAATCTTTTCAAGCTTTTACCATTACCAACTAAGTTAAGATTTGCACAAAATCATCGTTCCTCTCAATGAGGGATTTATGCTATTTAATTGTCCCGAAAAGACCATAATAAAATGAAAGTTTTTAAAACAACGATATTGATTATAAGCACACTACTGCTTGGCCTCACAGCTTGTCAAAATGAACAAGATAAATCTTCTTCGACCATCAACCAAACTCCTGCAAATGACATCAAGCTTTTTGAATTAAAAAGTAGTGCTCAAACGGGAATTGTCTTCCAAAATGTGGTTGTGGAAAATGAACAAATCAATTTTTTAATTTATGAAGGCGTCCATCAAGGAGGAGGAGTGGCTACTGCAGATTTTAACAATGATGGTTTGATGGACTTGTTTTTTACAGGAAATATGTCATTGGACCAATTGTACATTAATAAAGGCAATTGGAAGTTTGAAGATATATCGGAGAGCGCTAATATCAATAAAGGAACGGGATGGTCGTATGGTGTCGCAGTAGCAGATGTGAATAACGATGGCTGGTTGGATATTTATGTTTCAAAGTTTTTGGTTGATGATCCGGAAACTTTAAAAAATCAATTGTTCATTAATAATGGAGATTTGACCTTTACGGAAAGTGCAGAAAAATATGGTATTGCAGATACAGGTTACGGAGTCAATGCTAATTTCTTTGACTACAATAAAGACGGTTGGTTAGACTTGTATGTAGCAAATCAACCGCCCAATAACTCCGCTTACAAGAAAAAGAATAAAGGAAAGATAAACTATACCTATACAGATAAACTTTACAAAAATAATGGTGATGGCACTTTCTCTGATGTAACTCAGGCTGCCGGAATTACGAATTTTTCTTTCTCTTTGAGTGCTTCTGTGGGCGATCTCAATAACGATAGTTGGCTGGATATTTATGTAACCTGTGATTATGAGGAACCAGATTTAATTTACATGAATAATGGAAACGGAACCTTCACCAATGCAGCAAATGAAGCCATCAAGCATATGAGTAATTTCAGCATGGGTGCTGATCTAGCGGATTTCAACAATGACGGTTGGCTGGATATTTATACAGGAGATATGGTGGCAGACAATAACCGGCGTCTCAAAACAAATATGAGTGGCATGAACCCGGAGCGTTTTTGGAAATTAGCTAATAACGGGTACCATTACCAATACATGTTCAATACTTTGCAATTAAACAATGGCAATGGAACGTACAGTGAAATCGCTCAAATGGCAGGAGTGGCACGAACCGATTGGAGTTGGGCACCGCTCTTCGCAGATTTTGATAATGATGGGTACAAAGACCTTTTTGTTACCAACGGCGTTTTGCGGGATGCTAACAATAACGACCTGAGGAAAAAAGTCAAAGTATACAATAATGAAAAGGAGAAAGAGGCAAAGGAAAAAGGGATAGCTCTGCAAATAGATTTGACAGAGATCATAAATATGGTGCCACAGGAAAAATTACAGAATTTTATCTATAAAAATAACGGTGACCTCACTTTTGCCAAGAAAATAAATGAGTGGGGCTTTGAACAGAAGACATGGTCAAATGGATCAGCTTATGCAGATCTTGATAATGACGGGGATCTTGATTTGGTAATCAATAATATTAATGAACCGGCTTTTTTGTATGAAAACCAAGCTGTTGATGCTAAACTGAATAATTATCTACGTGTAAAACTCACAGGTAAAGGGAATAATCGTCATGCCATTGGTGCCAGAGTTAGTATCATGTACGATGAGAAAATGCAAATGCAGGAGCTGTCGCCGATTCGTGGTTATGCCTCTACTTCAGAGTGTATGATCCATTTTGGCGTTGGCAATAAAGAATCAATTGACAAATTGGAGGTTCGTTGGCCTGACGGCACTTTTTCGGTTTTGAAAAACGTAAAAACGAATCAAATCATTGATATTCAGAAAAAAAATACGGTCAATGTTTCTATTGAACCACCACGTCCAAAAGCTATGTTTGAAGAGGTGAGCGGCTTTTCCGGGATTGATTTTGTACATCGTGAAAATGATTTTGATGATTATGTGAGAGAAATATTATTACCTCATAAGATGTCAACACTAGGGCCTTGCTTAGCGGTCGCTGATGTCAATAATGACAAATTAGATGACTTTTTCATTGGCGGACCTTCTGGGCAGGCTGGTGCTTTGTACCTTCAACAAAGCGGTGGAAAATTCGAAGCTTCTAGTTCATCTCCCTGGTCTTCAGATAACAAAAGTGAAGATGTCGGCGCTTTATTTTTTGACGCAGATGGCGATGGCGATCTGGATCTTTACGTGGTAAGCGGGGGCAATGATTTTGTTGAAAATTCAAGACATCTGCAGGATCGGCTTTATATTAATAACGGTAATGGCAATTTTAATAAAGCGACTGCTGCTTTACCTCAAATGATCGCCAGTGGATCTAAAGCTTTGGCAGGTGATTTTGATAAAGATGGAGATTTGGATCTTTTCGTTGGTGGCCGTCAAATACCCGGGAAATATGGTTATGCCGGAAGAAGTTATTTGTTGGAGAATGATAATGGCAAATTTTTAGATGCAACGAAAGAAGTAGCTCCTGAAATTGCTAAAATTGGGATGGTGACGGACGGTATCTGGGTTGATTTTGATGATGACAAGGATAAGGATTTGATTGTGCTTGGGGAATGGATGCCTATTTCGTTTTTTGAAAATAATGATGGAAAATTGACGAATGTCACCGAAGCAAAAGGGTTTCAAAACTCAACCGGCTGGTGGAATTGTATAACTGCTACAGATATTGATAATGATGGCGACACAGATTTTATTGCTGGTAATCTTGGTTTAAATATAAAATACAAAGCATCTGAAAGCCAGCCATTTAAAGCTTACGTAAAAGACTTTGATGGAAATAAAACCAATGACGTCTATCTAGGATATTACGATAAGGATGGTATTTGCTATCCGGTAAGGGGACGGCAGTGTTCTTCTCAGCAGCTTGAATTTATCACAACGGAATTCCCTAATTATGAGACTTTTGCAGCCGCATCCATTGATGAAGTTTTAGGAGACCGGCAGGAAGGAGCACTTCTTCATGAAGCAAAGATGTTTGAATCCGTTGTTATTTTGAATTTTAAAACTTCCGTTTCCATCATTCAAAATAACAACGGATTCAAACATCTTTGCTTCATGAAGAAGTGCTCCTTCCTGCGGTCTCCTAAAACTTCATCAATGGATGCGGCTGCAAAAGTCTCATAATTAGGGAATTCCGTTGTGATAAATTCAAGCTGCTGAGAAGAACACTGCCGTCCCCTTACCGGATAGCAAATACCATCCTTATCGTAATCTGTAGGATAGAACATCATTGGTTTTATTTCCATCAAAGTCTTTTACGTAAGCTTTAAATGGCTCGCTTTGGGAGTGGCTTTATTTTTAAACCAAGATTACCAGCAATAAAATCTGTGTCGCCATCATTATCAATATCTGTAGCAGTTATACAATTCCACCAGCCGGTTGAGTTTTGAAACCCTTTTGATTTGGTGACATTCGTCAATTTCCTATTTTCAAAAAACGAAATCAGGCATCCATTCCCCAAGCACAATCAAATCCTTATCCTTGTCATCATCAAAATCAACCCAGATACCGTCCGTCACCATCCAATTTTAGCAATTTCAGGAGCTACTTCTTTCGTTGCATCTAAAAATTTCCGTATGATTCTCCAACAAATAACTTCTTCCGGCATAACCGTTGTTCCGGGTATTTGACGGCCACCAACGAAAAGATCCAAATCTCCATCTTTATCGAAAATAGCCCTCAAAGCTTTTAGATCCACTGGCGATCATTTGAGGTAAAGCAGCAGTCGCTTTATTAAAATTGCCATTACCGTTATTAATATAAAGCCGATCCTGCAGATGTCTTGAATTTTCAACAAAATCATTGCCCCACTTACGGTCCAATCGCCATCGCCATCTGGGTCAAAAAATAAAGCGCCGACATCTTCACTTTTGTTTATCTGAGGACCAGGGAGATGAACTAGAAGCTTCGAATTTTCCGCCGCTTTTGTTGAAGAGTACAAAGCACCAGCCTGCCCCAGAAGGTCCGATGAAAAAGTCATCTAATTTGCTCATTATTGACATCAGCGACCGCTAAGCGAGGCCCTCGTGTTAATCTTTTAAGAAACATTGACCGTATTTTTTTTCTGAATATCAATGATTTGATTCGTTTTTACGTTTTTCAAAACCGAAAAAGTGCCGTCAGGCCAACGAACCTCCAATTTGTCAATTGATTCTTTATTGCCAACGCCAAAATGGATCATACACTCTGAAGTAGAGGCATAACCACGAATTGGCGACAGCTCCTGCATTTGCATTTTCTCATCGTACATGATACTACTCTGGCACCAATGGCATGACGATTATTCCCTTTACCTGTGAGTTTTACACGTAGATAATTATTCAGTTTAGCATCAACAGCTTGGTTTTCATACAAAAAAGCCGGTTCATTAATATTATTGATTACCAAATCAAGATCCCCGTCATTGTCAAGATCTGCATAAGCTGATCCATTTGACCAGGTTTTCTGTTCAAAGCCCCATTCATTTATTTTCTTGGCAAAAGTGAGGTCACCGTTATTTTTATAGATAAAATTCTGTAATTTTTCCTGCGGCACCATATTTATGATCTCTGTCAAATCTATTTGCAGAGCTATCCCTTTTTCCTTTGCCTCTTTCTCCTTTTCATTATTGTATACTTTGACTTTTTTCCTCAGGTCGTTATTGTTAGCATCCCGCAAAACGCCGTTGGTAACAAAAAGGTCTTTGTACCCATCATTATCAAAATCTGCGAAGAGCGGTGCCCAACTCCAATCGGTTCGTGCCACTCCTGCCATTTGAGCGATTTCACTGTACGTTCCATTGCCATTGTTTAATTGCAAAGTATTGAACATGTATTGGTAATGGTACCCGTTATTAGCTAATTTCCAAAAACGCTCCGGGTTCATGCCACTCATATTTGTTTTGAGACGCCGGTTATTGTCTGCCACCATATCTCCTGTATAAATATCCAGCCAACCGTCATTGTTGAAATCCGCTAGATCAGCACCCATGCTGAAATTACTCATATGCTTGATGGCTTCATTTGCTGCATTGGTGAAGGTTCCGTTTCCATTATTCATGTAAATTAAATCTGGTTCCTCATAATCACAGGTTACATAAATATCCAGCCAACTATCGTTATTGAGATCGCCCACAGAAGCACTCAAAGAGAAAGAAAAATTCGTAATTCCGGCAGCCTGAGTTACATCAGAGAAAGTGCCATCACCATTATTTTTGTAAAGTTTATCTGTATAGGTATAGTTTATCTTTCCTTTATTCTTTTTCTTATATGCAGAATTATTGGGCGGTTGATTTGCTACATACAAGTCTAACCAACCGTCTTTATTGTAGTCAAAGAAATTAGCATTGACTCCGTAACCTGTATCTGCAATACCATATTTTTCTGCACTTTCCGTAAAGGTCAAATCTCCATTATTAATGAACAATTGATTTTTTAAAGTTTCCGGATCATCAACCAAAAACTTTGAAACATAAATATCCAACCAGCCATCGTTATTCACATCTGCTACTGCGACACCATACGACCATCCCGTTCCTTTATTGATATTAGCGCTCTCCGATATATCTTCAAACTTCCAATTGCCTTTATTAATGTACAATTGGTCCAATGACATATTTCCTGTAAAAAACAATGATCGCTTTATCTCCTGGTTTACCCGAGGAAGGTACTTGCCGGTTGATCACGTAGGCAATCGCGAACTCCTGTTTATCTTGTTGGAGGCGCTGCACTTTATTTAAAATTGAGTTGAGCATAGGCTAAGTAGTTACAAGATGACAATCAAATATTCACCAACAAATTCTCTAATTCCAATATGCTGTCCAGGTTATGCGCCGTCCGAAAAACATCGACTTCCGGTAAGGCCGCGCTCATACCTCTTTGCACCGGTTGGTAACCTGGCATACCTTTCAAAGGATTGAGCCAGATGAGCTGCCGGGTGCGCAATTTGATCTTTTTCAATTCAGTGGCTAGTTCCTCCGGCTCTCCGGTATCCAAACCATCACTGAGGATAATTGTCGTTGAATGACCATTCAATATGGTTTTAGCGTACACCTCATTAAAGGTTTTCAAACAGGACCCGATCTTTGTACCGCTTGACCAGTTATCTGCTTTCAATGATAAAACAGTGAGGGTATGTGATAAGTTTTTGGCATTTAAGTACTCGGTGATCCGAATCAATTTTGTACTAAAAATAAAAGCTTCGATTTTTTCAAAATGCATTCCTAATGCACAAAGGAACCGGAGCAAAAAGAAGGAATACTTATCCATAGAGCCGCTAACGTCCAATAATACGACCAGTCTTTGTTTGCGTCTTTTTTTATGTTTAAATTTTAAAAAAAACGGATCACCACCCTGACCGATACTGGCACGAATGGTTTGACGTAAGTCCAATTGTCCTTTGGTTTTGGATTGTTTCACTTTCCGCTTTAAACGCAAGCTCATTTGCTGCCAAAGTTGTAAAGCAATTTTTTCCAAATAAGCGCTATCTATTTCTTCTATTTTAGAAAAGTCTGTTTTCCGCAAGCCGATCGGTATGGTTGGCACCTGGGAATTTTTCCTCTCCTCTTGTTCTTCCTTTGCTTCATCTTCACCCATCCACACGGATGAAATCTTCGCTTTTTTTTGAATATTGGTTCTGTTTTTCCTAACCTGCCGACTTTGAATGGCGATCTTTTTTCTGCCCCAAAATTAGTCAAAAGGGTATCAAACAAAACCGTTCTCTTCTGGGGAGTGCAAAAAATAGCTCTCAGCGCAAATGTAAGGGGCTTTGGTTTTTCAAAATGCCCTTTTCCGCGGCACTCAAGGCCTCTAAGGTTTCCTGAATCCGACATTCAATCCTCATCTCTGGCGAATTGCGCAAAGCCGATAGTTGCTTCCGCAATATTTTTAAAATTGGACGAATGTGGATAATTACCCATTTTCTATTCCGCTTCAATTTCTTTTAAAATATTCCCTACTCCTTCCGCTTTTATCATTTGAATATCATTCGCTGATTTGAGCAAACAACCGAGGCTTTTTTCAATGCCTTCGATATCAAGGTCTTCGTATTCGAGCGCCAATAAACCATTCGCCCAATCCAGCGTTTCAGCAATACCAGGGATTTTGTCCAGTTTCTTTTGCCGGATATGTTGCACAAGGCGAACCAATCTTTTTACTAGAGAATCATTGATGTCTGGCAGATGTTTTTTTACAATTCGTACCTCTTTTTCTAAGTCTGGAAAATTCACCCAGTGATAGAGACAACGGCGTTTCAATGCATCACCCAGTTCCCGGGTTCTGTTGGAAGTCAAAATAACCAAAGGCCGGTTAACAGCCTTGATCGTTCCCATTTCCGGTATGCTGATCTGAAAAGCTGAAAGTAATTCTAAAAGAAACGCTTCAAATTCTTCATCCGCTCTGTCAATTTCATCGATCAATAAAACAGGCGGTTTTTCTGAAGTAATCGCTTTTAATAATGGTCGTTTCAACAAAAAGTCTTCTCCAAAAATATGTGCTTCCTTTTCCGATTCCGATTTGTCGTTTGATTCCTGGATTTTGATGGAAAGCAACTGTTTTTGATAGTTCCATTCGTAGACGGAAGAATGAACATCCAGGCCTTCGTAACACTGAAGTCTGATCAACTCAGTGTCTAAATATGAAGCCAACATATTGGCTACTTCGGTTTTTCCAACACCGGGGTGACCTTCCAACAGCAATGGTTTTTGAAGCCGGAGCATCAAAAATAGGATAGTGGCCAACTCTTCATCAACGACATAACCCAGTTTGTCAAATCCTTCTACAATGGATAAGTTATCCTTAACTGATTCAATCATTCGTATTTAAATTCAAGACTTCTTTCCAAATAAACCGCCTAATTTACTTTTGACTACCGTACCCATCATCGAACCGGCATTCATGGTATTGTCAACTTCTTCACCGGCTAATTTTGCTTTAAAATTATCCACGAAAGTATTGAATACCTGATTTGAAACATCAGTGATGAGGCGCGAACCAAATTGAGCCAGTTTACCCATAATTGATATTTCCATTGAATAGCTTACTTCCGTTCCGCCATCCTTCTCGACTAGAGTTCCGTTTAAAAGCATATCAGCACTTCCTGTACCTTTGTCGTCAACACCTTTACCTTTCAAAACCATTTTGTGATTTGCTTTATCCATTTCCTCAAAGGTCATTAACCCGTTATATTTTGCTTTTATTGGCCCAAATTTCATCGTTACTTCGCCTTTATAATTGCTATCATCGACTTTTTCAGTTAAAGCTGCTCCAGGCACACAAGTGACAATTTTACTTGGATCACTCAAATAATCCCAAACCTTATCGATTGGTTCGTTAACGTGAAAAGTTTTTTCTAATGTGGTTACCATTTTTTTAATTTTTTAAAAACACTCAACCCTTAATTTTTTTTTAAAGGATTGAGTGTCTGTCATTTTAAAATAAATATTTAAATCTACTTCTTTATCTCACTAAATTAAATTGCTCCTTTATCTTTCAGCTTTCTCCAAATTTTGTAAGGTGTAATCGGGATTTCCATATGTTCAACGCCATAAACCGACAACGCATCAACAATCGCATTGGCAATCGCAGGAGGCGCACCAACTGTTGGAGATTCTCCAACTCCCTTTGCACCAATTGGATGATGAGGTGATGGCGTGATCGTATGACCGGTTTCCCAACTTGGCGATTCCACAGCCGTTGGCACCAAATAATCCATGAACGTTCCATTCAGAATATTCCCTTGTTCATCGTAAATCAATTCTTCGAACATTGCAGGAGCAATTCCTTGTGTCAATCCACCATGAACCTGCCCTTGTACAATCATCGGATTGATAATATTTCCACAATCATCAATCGCAACAAATCGACGAACTTTGATTTCGAAGGTTTCATTATCGATATCCACTACACAGATATACGCCCCACTAGGGAAAGTAAGGTTTGGTGGATCATAATAATGTGTCGCTTCAAAGCCGGCTTCCATTCCCTGAGGATGGTTAGTGTATGCAGCAAAAACAATTTCCTGTATTGTTTTTACTTTTTCCGGAGCGCCTTTTACAAAGAATTTACCAGGCTCCCATTCCAGATCTTCTTCACTAACTTCGAGCAAATAGGCTGCAATTTTTCTGGCTTTGTCTCTTAGTTTGCGAGCGGCCATTGCTGCTGCTGCTCCAGCAGTTGGTGTACTTCTACTGGCATAAGTTCCTAAACCGTATGGAGCGGTATCCGTATCACCTTCTTCAATTTGAATGTGCTCCATAGGTATTCCCAATTCTTCGGCGATAATCTGGGCGTAGGTCGTCTCATGGCCCTGGCCTTGTGATTTTGTACCGAATCGAGCCATTGCTTTTCCGGTTGGATGAACCCTGATTTCAGCGCTATCGAACATTTTGATACCTAAAATATCGAAGTCCTTGGAGGGTCCTGCACCAACAATTTCTGTAAATGTAGAGATCCCAATCCCCATCAATTCTCCGCGTTTTCGCTTTTCAACTTGTTCTTTTCTGAGCTCATCATACCCTATTGCGTCCATTGCTTTTTGAAGTCCGGCTTTATAATCACCGCTGTCATATTCCCACCCTGTTGGGGATTTCCATGGAAAATCTTCTTTTTTAATAAAGTTATCAAAACGCACTTGCGCGGGATCTTTTCCAACCTTTATGGCAAATTTGTCTGTAATCATTTCAATGGCATGTACAGCTTCAGTGACCCGGAAAGAACATCGGTAGGCAACACCTCCCGGTGGTTTATTAGTATAAACAGCGTCCGCTTCCATAAAAGCAGTACTATAATCGTAAGAACCTGTGCCTATTGAAAACAATCCGGTTGGAAACTTTGATGGATTAGCGGAAGCATCAGTATATCCATGATCCGCTAGTACTTTAAACCGTGTACCTTGAATTTTTCCTTCTTTTGTACCTGCCATTTCAACGGTAATGTGATAATCCCTGGCAAAAGAATCTGCCTGAAGATTTTCGCTACGATCTTCAATCCATTTAATAGGGGCTCCTACTAAAAATGAAACTGCAATAGCGATCACATAACCTGGGTATACTGGAACTTTTCCACCAAAACCGCCTCCAATATCCGGAGAAATGACCCGGATTTTTTCTTCGGTCAAACCGACATGCCCCGCTACCAGTGCGATTACCGTCCGGATCGCATGCGGAGCCTGAGTAGTCATGTACATAGTTAAATGGTTGTCAACCTTGTGGTAATCAGCCACGCAACCACAGGTTTCAATGGAAGACACATGAATCCGTGGAATGTGCATTTGCTGTTTGACAGTTACCTCTGCTTCATTGAACAGCTTATCTGTAGCTTCCTTGTCCCCAACTTCCCAATGCCAGATGTGGTTATCTTTTTTGCCTTCTTTATCAGGCCGTAAAATCGGTGCATCAGCATCCATTGATTTATATGGATCCATGACCGGTTTCATGGGTTCGTATTCCACTCTTACCGCTTCCTTACCATCTCTTGCAATGTAGCGACTCGTAGCAATTACAGCAGCGACTTCCTGAGATTGGTACATAACTGTGTCCGTTGGCAATACCATTTGCGTATCAGACATCAGGGTAGGCATCCAATGCAGGTTGTATTTTTCCAGATCCTTACCGGTCACAACAGCCAAAACGCCTGGGATTTTCAACGCTTCCTCAGAATTGATACTTTTAATTTTTGCATAAGCATAAGGGCTTCTCACTATATCCATGTACAGCATTCCAGGGAGCTTTATATCATCTACATAATTTCCTTTTCCCTGGATAAATCGGGCATCTTCTTTCCTTTTCATGGAATGCCCCATTCCGCCTATTTCTTTTGAAGTTTTACATTTTATCATATTAAATGGATTTTTAAGCTTTTTAATTTATACAAATTCCGGATCCGTGGAAGGTAATTTTTCTCCCCGCATTTTAGCACCAGCATATTGAACTGCTTTTACGATGTTGTTGTAACCGGTGCACCGGCAAAGGTTTCCGGAGATTCCCCAACGGATTTCATCTTCGGTAGGATTAGGGTTGTTTTCCAAAAGTTCGATACCACGCATGATCATGCCTGGAGTACAAAAACCACATTGCAAGGCATGGTTTTCTTTGAATCCTTCCTGAAGCGGATGAAGTCCATCGGTAGCAAGTCCTTCGATCGTGGACACTTCCTTTCCATTAGCCTGAACTGCCAGGATGGTGCAGGATTTTACAGATTTTCCATCTAATAAAATGGTGCACGCTCCGCAACTTGTCGTATCACAACCGATGTGGGTACCCGTCAAACTAAGATTCTCTCTAATAAGGTGGACCAGCAAGAGACGAGGTTCCACTTCGAACGTATGCTCCGTTCCGTTTACTTTTACAGTTATTTCCTTTTTCATATTTTGAAATATTTTTATGTTATCGTATTAAGATTTAGCTCTTTGAACAGCTTTATTGATCATTCGTTTGGTGATTATCGCCACCATAGCTCTTTTGTACTCCTCATCACCTCTCAGGTCAGCAGAAGGACTGCAGTCTTCTGCAGCATATTGAGCAGCCAGGGTGATCTCATCATCAGTAATACGATTACCTAAAAGTGCTTCTTCAGAACGAGATGCCCGCATGGGTGTTGGATTAACATTAGTCAGACCTATACCGGCATAGTTACAAAAACCATTATCATCAAAACTAATTTGAACGGCTACTCCGGCAGTTGCATAATCGCCAACTTTTCGCTCCAGTTTGTGGTAAGCATTTCCGGTTTTTACAGCAGGTATCGGAACGCGAATTTCTGTGAGTATTTCACCATGCTGGATAGCGGTCATGTAGAAGCCATGGAAAAAATCATCAATCGCAACATAACGTTTGCCTCCTCTTCCGGTAATTTCAACTTCAGCTCTCAATGCTATCATGACTGCTGGATGGTCATTAGCAGCATCACCGTGAGCGAGATTTCCACCGATGGTTCCCATATTTCGAACCTGAGGATCTGCAATCAACTTTGCAGCATCTGTAAATATTGGATATTTTTTATGAATGACCTCAGCATGTTCTAATTCAGCTTCTCGGGTCATGGCTCCAATTTTTAAAAATCCATCTTCTTCTTTCACATAGGAAAGACCAGGAATATTGTTGATGTCAATTAAGTGTTCGGGCGATGCGAAACGTAGTTTCATCATAGGGATAAGACTATGGCCACCCGCAAGAATCTTGGCTTCGTCACCAATTTTATGCAGTAATGCAATGGCTTCCTCTAAAGTGTAAGGCGCCCAGTAATCAAAGGATGCAGGAATCATGTTTAAAGGTTTTAATTATCAAATGTTTTTAATTGTAAATCCGTTTTTTTTAAGCGAAAACCACACAGTCAATTCTCGACAAATTATTGGAAAGACATTTCCAGTGGTCTCCATAGTCTGGAGAAAAATATAGATTGCCTGTTGTCGTTCCAAAAGCCAGCTTTTCATTATTTATATCCATCGCATGGCGAAAAACGATATCAAAGCTGTAATCCTGTGGCAAACCATCGCGAAGTGCTTCCCAGGTTTTGCCTCCGTCTTCCGTCCGGCAAACACATAGAGCCAAATCAATAGGCACCCTTTGTTTGTCACTAACAGCAGGAATCACCCAGGCTCGATCAGGATGCTTATGATCGATAGCTAAAGCGAAACCATAGTCTGCCAAGCCATTTTTATCCGTAACATTTTCCCAGATTTCACCTCCGTTTCTACTTCGAAATATGCCACAGTGATTTTGCTGCCAAAGTATATCCGGATCAGCGTGACATGCGATCAACAAATGCGGATCATGGCCGACTTCTACATCCGGGTTGGGCAAATAAGTCGCAACCAATCCATTATTTCGAGGTTGCCAATTATTACCTCCATCGTTCGTTTCAAAAACCCCTGCACAACTCACCGCGATATAAATATGGTCGCTGTTTCTTGGATCTACCACAATGGAATGTACAAAAGGAAAATCTCTTCCTGCACCAAACCATTGCATTTCATCTTTCCGGCTAGGGTGATTCCAAAGGCTTTCTACCAATTGAAAATCTTTTCCACTGCCTTCACTATAAAATAATCCTCCGGGTTCCGTTCCAATCCACATAGCTCCGGGCTTATCGGTTCCGGCATGACTGATCGACCAGATCTTTTTCAAAGTCGCCAGTTTGCCTGGTTTAATTTCTGCATTTAAAGGATACTTCGGTGGTGCCACTTCAATCCATTGCATACCTTCATTTTCAGAATAATGCAATTTTTGCCCCCAATGTCTATGATCTAAAGCTACCCACCAGTTGTCGGTTCTTTCATCGATATAAACGATCGTCACCGGCAATCCACTAAAATGCACCTTCTCAATTTTCCAGCCTTTCAAAGTTTTTCCGAAAACCACCAATCCTTTAGTCGTTCCAACCAGTATCTTTTTTCTATCCATAAAAATCAATTCTCCTGAAAGGGTCTGAAATCAGCACAAAATGTCTTTCATTCAGCATATCCTATATTTTTTCATTCAAATTCAACTTTCGTGTCTTTTATAAAAAGGAAGAAAGCTAAATACTGGCTTTATAAATTTATAATAGAAATAATAGAAACTTGCATTTACCCACACGCCAATCAGCAACAAGAAAACCCCGTAATAATATTCTATTATTTCACCTGTATATAATTCGGTTCGGATAATTAAAATGCTTCCAATGATTACCATAATTGCAGAAAAAAACGTTCGTTTCCCTCTGTAATTGATTAAAATAAAAACCAAGGTTAAAGCTGCTAAACCAATTGAAATAAAAGAGGTCCATTCCGGTGAATGGTCATAAATCTTTGTTCCGCTACACAAAGTGATCGCACTGGAATAAGCAAGAATACAAAAATGACATTTGGGTAATAAGGCGATAAAAACACTGCTCAATAACGGATAAGCCGATTTACTTACAGATCTTTTTTTCTTTGAAGGGCAAGAACAGGACTTCTCAGTGAGCATGTGTTTATTTTAATAGTCTACGCACTGAAAATAAAAATTATATTTCAGAAAGTAACCAAAAAACACCAGAATTGTTCTGAAAAACATAATTTATTACAAATAAAACTACAATTCGTAATTTCAATCCAAAGTAAAAGGTAAAAAGGAGAATGAAAAATATGAAATAGAATTAAAATGAGAAGAGTGAAGATGAGTTTGTTTTACATTTCGGACTTTTAAGTAATTTGACGGAATTATCAATCAGCTATTTCTTTCTGTCACTTATTAATTCTTAAATTTCTTTTTTTCAACAAACTCGGCAAAGCTCTCCATGGTTTTGATTGGCCCAATAGTCAAGCCCATGTTAACAATCCATTGCGGTATATAACCGGCAGGATCCACTTTTGAGTGATAATCAATATCAATACTTCCGTCATCCCGAGAGGTAACCTTCCAGTGAGATTCAAATAAATCGATTCGGACAACGCCGTTTTCTTCTGGTTGAAAATTGGGACGAGCTATAGAATGAGAATAAAATGAATCTGGTCCATCGAATTTTTGCGTGGTGTGAACCACTAAATCCCGATCTGAAAAGGGAAATGGAAAATCGGTCTCAACCTGGTAATATAATTCGAAGTCAGATATCTTTTTAACCAATCTGGAGCTTTCACATTTATAGACCCATTCTTTATAAGAATCCGCATCACTTAATGCCCTGACAAAATCTTCTATTGGTGCTTTAATATTGGTCGTCATCCGAATTTCCTTTATATCAGAATCAGTACTTTTTCGGGTATAAACTTTCAAGGGTCCTTTCTCTTTTATAAGTTCCCATGGATGATTACCTGAACTTTGTGTATAAACAGTAGTATTGAAAAAGGTCAAAAAGAGAAAAGAAAAAAGTAACAAATTGAAAAAAGTGGAATTGTTTTTCATTAGTCTATTCAGCGATTCATATTGGAAATAAAACACTCATTAAAAAGATATCATTCATTATTAGTATAAGGCTGCAAATTGCATTTTATCTCGAATAACTCCAAGAGGAGTCAGCATATTTTATATTAACATTTAAAAACCATTCTTAGTCTTTCTTTTTCTTAAAAAATATTTATCTAATTTTAGCATCATGCAAAAAAGTTATAAAAACTATTGGAAAGCTAATATTAGATACGTTCTGATCCTGATCGCTATTTGGTTTATCGTTTCCTATGGTTTTGGAATTTTTTTCGTGGAAACTTTAAATAAGGTCCGCATTGGTGGATTCAAGCTCGGATTTTGGTTTGCTCACCAAGGATCTATTTATGTTTTTGTGGTTTTAATATTTGTTTACGTCTGGTTGATGAATAGATTAGATAAAAAATACGATGTGGAAGAGCATTAAGTTTTAAAGCTAAAAATCAATCTTTTAAACAAGCCAACACCAATACCCAATGAGCGTTACTACCTGGACTTATATACTTGTTGCCCTGACCTTTGCTTTATACATTTATATTGCTGTCCGGTCCAGGGCAAGTTCTACCAAAGATTTTTATGTTGCAGGTGGTGATGTGTCTCCGTTGGCAAACGGAATGGCCACTGCTGCGGACTGGATGAGTGCCGCTTCTTTTATTTCAATGGCTGGATTGATCTCATTCATGGGATACGACGGAGGTGTCTATCTGATGGGCTGGACGGGCGGCTATGTCCTTTTAGCCTTGTTGATCGCGCCCTATCTCAGAAAGTTTGGCAAATTTACAGTTCCTGATTTTATCGGTGATCGTTATTATTCCAACACCGCCAGGACGGTTGCTGTGATTTGTGCTATAATAGTTTCGTTAACCTATGTAGCTGGTCAAATGAGAGGTGTCGGGTTGGTGTTTTCGCAGTTTCTGGAAGTCCATATTAACACTGGGGTATTTATCGGGATGGGCGTAGTTTTCATTTATGCGGTATTAGGTGGAATGAAAGGAATAACTTACACCCAGGTCGCGCAATATTGCGTTTTGATTTTTGCTTACATGGTTCCTGCAATTTTTATATCAATAGCCATGACAGGCAATGTTATTCCACAACTTGGATTTGGAGGAACCGTCAATGATGGGTCTGGAATCTACCTATTGGATAAATTAGATCGGCTTCACACTGATTTAGGTTTCCATGAGTATACGACCGGAAGCAAGAGCATGATCGATGTATTTGCGATCACTTTTGCTTTGATGGTGGGCACAGCAGGCTTACCACATGTCATTATTCGTTTTTTTACAGTACCAAAAGTAAAGGATGCCAGAAAATCCGCTGGATACGCTTTAATTTTTATTGCCATTTTATATACCACTGCGCCCGCTGTTGCAGTTTTTGCCCGAACCAATTTGATTAATACGGTTAGTGAACAAGATTATTCAACGATGCCTGATTGGTTTAAAAAATGGGAGAATACCGGTTTAATCACTTTTGAAGACAAAAACCTGGATGGAAAGATTCAATATGTTGGTGACAAAAAAAACAATGAATTGACTATAGACAGAGATATCATGGTTTTGGCCAATCCTGAGATCGCCAGGCTCCCCAATTGGGTAGTCGCCCTTGTCGCAGCAGGCGGATTAGCTGCCGCGCTTTCTACTGCAGCAGGATTGCTTTTGGTTATTTCAACCGCCATTTCTCACGATTTAATTAAAAAACAAATCAAACCAAATATTTCCGATAAAGCAGAATTGCTTTGGGCGCGCGTCGGCGCTTTCTTAGCCGTTTTAGTTGCAGGATGGTTTGGTGTTCATCCTCCCGGCTTTGTTGCAGCGACAGTAGCGCTTGCTTTTGGGCTTGCAGCGGCATCATTCTTTCCAGCGATTGTCCTGGGTATTTTTGATAAAAGAATGAACCGCGAAGGTGCTGTTGCAGGAATGGTCGTAGGCATATCTCTGATGCTGTATTATATGTTAAAGTACAAACTTGGCGCATTCGATGACAAAGTTCCATCTCCAGAAGAATGGTGGTTCAACCTTGGAAACGGTGGTGTCTCTCCCGAAGGGTTCGGCACTTTTGCGATGTTAGTCAATTTTGTAGTTTCTTTCACCGTTTCAAGGCTTTCCGGAAAACCTCCAATTGAGGTCCAACAGCTGGTGGAGGATATCCGAATACCGAAAGGAGCTGGGAAGGCGCAGATGCATTAAAAATGCCTTTGACAGCAAAGGCAACTAATAAAAAATAAAAATACTCAACCTATCAAAACCTTATGAAATTGATATTCGCTTCAATAAAAGTTGAACGATGAATCCTTATGCGTCTTCTATTTACAAACGCTTATTCATTTTAAAACCTAACTGATAAAGATAATAAAGCGGATTTATTTGATATTCCGTAGTTAAAGCCGGTATCCTTATTTTCCATTTCATTGGTCCCAGCTTTCGAGTAGTTCTTTTCAACGACATAATTAAAGTAGGGTAATAGCTCAACACCAATTACAAATCTTTCTTTGAGGACATAATTCAACCCAATCACCAAATTTATTCCGGGTCGATAGGTATTCACCTTACTTAAATTATCGCGATCATTTGAGGTTAAATCATCAACCTCATTCTTTGAAAAATTATAGGTGAATGCTAAATCAGCTCCATATCTAAATTCCAATTTTTCAACAATGGTATTGCGAAACTCTTTACCAAATTGGACACCAAAACCCATGTTATTTCTTTTTCGAACAAAATCCTCTGTTTTCTCTTTCGTATTAGTACCCGTTATCAATAATGTTTGAAACCGCCACAACGATTTATTCGAACCAGTTTTGTAGGTTAAACCGAAACTATTGAAACTTTTGGCAACAATTCCGACTTCCTTTTGCTTAACATTTTCTTGTGCGATGACAGACAACGACATCATCAAAGTCATTAGAATTAAAAATAGTTTTTTCATGTTTTATATTTTTTGGTATTAAAAAATTATAAATAATTGAACAGTAGTAGTTCGTAGTATATAGTCTCCCTTAGAAATGCTTTCTTTTACTTCAAACAGGAAGGTCTTTGTTCTTTTGTACAGCAATTCATTCAAACATAACATAACCGGTTAATCTTGAACAATTGAGTGCAATTCTTCAAAAACAAGTACTTCCAAATAATTTAAAATACCGCTACAAGATTTATCAACAAATCTTAAATAGGAGCAAATTGAATGGCATTTTAGCACCTAGCTTTTAATGTTGTCAGATTGCATTTTAGCAACTATTTATTAGAGCGTTGCTTAACAACAGATGTTACAAATTATTGTATACTTTTTTCAATCAATTGGTAATATAAATAATTCTTAAATAATCCAACATTGCCCTGTTCACTGCAACATTCATATTTACATTCCACGGCTCGAACGTTAGTTTTACGGTGTTCATTCCTTTCTTCAATTCCAAAACATAAGCATTTGACCATCCCCAATCTGACCACTCATCCGTTCCTCTTTGTGGAAATACCACCGAACCAACATATTCGCCATTTGCAAAAAGGCTGCGTATGGCACATTTGTTATCCGTATTCCAAGGACCACTGCCGTTGGAATATTTGAAATCAAGCAAATATTTTCCAGTTTTTTCAACGTTTACTTTTAGTTCAATAATCTTGTTTTGAGTATTTGATACTTCAATAAATCCTTTTCCTCTATAATTTGTAAAAGGTAAATCAGCTTTTACTGCAAAATTTTCCATCTCAATAATTTTTAAATTTTCAGCATCAGCTACCAAAACAGGTTCACTCGTAAATGATTCCCAACCGTTTTCATCAACAGCGCTAACTTTGTATTCCGCAGTTTTTAGTGCTGGTATTGCATAGTTTGTTTCTGACGTTTTTTCAGTAAACTTTCCGTTTTTATAAACCAAATAATGGTCAGCATCTTTTATAGCTTCCCAAATTATTGAATCAGCGCTCTGTTTCGTCTGTGGATTTGGGAGGGAGAAATGATTGGGAACGAGGTTGATGCCTTTAGTATCAAACGACTGGTTATTCAGTTCAATGTCAATTTGGTGTTCGCCAGAAAGATTTGAAGGGAAAAAAGCATCTTTTAAGGGCTCTCCATCCATGGTGATAGTCGCGATCTCATTCCCAAAACCTTTAACGGTAATATTCAAAGTTGCATTACGATATTGGAATTTCGACAATGATTTTGTACCACCATAAACCTTTGGGACAACGGGCTTAAATGTAATTCCATCCACTTCAAAAGACATCCCCATAAATACGCGATGCACCATCGCCAGATTTCCGGCCATACTCCAAAGCATTCGGTCTGAGTTAATTTCTGTTCCTAAAAAATCGCCAGATTCCGCCACAAAGTTTTCATAGTTTGTTAGAAACAAACCTCCTGCTCTGTAGATCGCAGCTAAACCATGTGTCAAAGCTTGTTCGTTGCCTGCTTTTGCAGCGGCCATATTCCAATAGGACTGGACAAAGGGCCAAATACCATTGTTGTGATAAGGTGGAATTCCTGGGATTTGCGGATAAATGCAGGTCGTTCCAAAAGGGGTTACCGGCGATTTTTCGAAAATGATACTCGCCTGTTCGTTATCGGCTACATCAAAAAGGACTGCCAAAGATTCTCCTAAAGCTTCAAAACGTGGTGAAACTGTAAGATTCAGACGCCCATATAAATATTGCGCATAAAAACCTTTATCCGGTATCCACAAATGCTCGTTAATTGCCTTTTTGATTCCTTCCGCTTTTTTTTCATATTCCTGATAAGGTTCGCCTAAAACCTTCGCCATTTCTGCCGCGATCCGATGAGCCTGAAAATGCACAACGTTTGTTCCCAAATTTTCAGAAACATAAATATCCATATTGGACATCCATTTTGGATAGGTCTGTTCTCTCCAATCCAAAAAAGATGATTCGCCACGATATAATCCGGTTTCCGTATTACCGATGGTTTTCAAATCATCCTCCAAAGTATTTTTAATTATTAAAAAGGCTTTTCTGAGCCAGGCTTCATCACCGGTAATTTTATAAATTTCCCAGGCAGCCAATGCCCAGGTAGTTCTGTCGGAAGATACCGGCCATGCTCCGCCCGAACCTGTGTCTTGAATAATTCTCTCCCGTTTCACCTTTTTCAACAAGCTGATTTTAGCAATTTCGGGTTCATGGTAAGCAAAGGCCAAAAAGATACTGTATGAAATATCCCTCGTCCACACGCCACCCCATTTTGCTCCGGTCCGTAGCGTGCTATCCGGTTCTATATTTTTTATGGCCTCTTCTAAAGACAAATTAAACAAAGCATCTACAATCGGTTGGCCTGATTTGTACTGCGGTTTATGCGAAATATCCAGTTCCAATTTCCATTCTTTTTCTGCGTATTCCTCTTCCTTAAAGGGATTTAATTTAACCGTTAGCGTATAAATATTAGCTGTCCCTGTATCTTCCAATTTCAAACCGTTTCCAGCCAGGTTCACAAAATCCCAGGTCAAAGGCTCTGAACCACCTGCCACATAAAATCCTTTGAAATCAGCCTTTGCTACGCGGCTGCCGTCAAATGCTTCATAAAAACCTTTTTCTTCAAATTGTTGGATGACCGGCGACATATCAACACGGAAAGTATATTCATAATTTACTGGAAGGAAAGTATTTGGTTTTTCCGGTATTGGTTCGGGTTTTTGACCAAATTTTAGGAGGGGCGATTCATGCTCATCGCCAATGATCAGCCAATGATCAATTCCCGATGCCAATTCATTATCCTTTTCGTTGATGGAAAATTTAAATGTTATCAGTCTCGAATAGGTGTCACTTGCAGGGCTTTTATAGTTGGATTTGATGTGCGTTGGTGAAAGGACCGTAGCTACATTTTCGCCTTGTACGACTTTATCTTTGTACAAAGAATAAGCATCCGACTTATACAGGATTTCTGTAGCTGTGTCTTTTTTTGATTGGCAAGAAATTAATAATCCCATGACAAGACAAGTTATAATTTTATTCATATGTTTTTTATTTTTTTGAATTATTTTTTCAAAAGTAAACCAATCTGACAAAAAAGCCTATTCTACAAAAAAACACCAGTTCATTAAAAAAATACGATCAAATTTTATCAATACGAATTAAAGTAAAAATCCATGTGATTTATAAATTTACCACTTTAATTATTCCTTTTTTCAAACCAATACTTTAGTCAATTGATTTTTGACAAATGGTGCTTAGGCAATCAGGTTTTTAATATAAAGCATTGATATTTGTCATTTTATTAAAACAACATTGGTGATAACAATCATCATGAAAATTAATAATAATTGACTATTTTTCGATTTCAAAATAAATTGATTTTTTTAGTTAAAAATAGATAAGACATGACCCAACAAATCAAAAGTTTCGAACAATATCAAACAGTTTATAACAAAAGTGTAAATGATCCTGAAGGCTTTTGGGCGGAGCAGGCCGAAACTTTCAAATGGCGTAAAAAATGGGACAAAGTCCTTGAATGGAATTTTCGGGAGCCTAATGTCAAATGGTTTTTAGGAGGAAAACTGAACATCACGGAAAACTGTCTTGACAGGCATTTGGAAACCAGGGGAGACAAGGTTGCTTTGCTTTGGGAACCTAATGAACCGGGCGATGAAAGTATTTCTTACACGTATCGTCAATTGCACGAAGAAGTTTGCCGTTTTGCTAACGTGCTGAAAAATAATGGTATAAAAAAAGGAGATCGGGTTTGTTTTTATATGCCAATGATTCCCCAACTCACCATCGCTGTATTAGCTTGCGCAAGAATCGGAGCTATTCACTCTGTGGTTTTTGCAGGGTTTTCCGCAACAGCTTTAGCTGATCGAATCAAAGATGCTACTTGCAAAATGGTCGTTTGCTCGGACGGCAATTTCAGAGGTAAAAAAGCCATTGATGTGAAAGGCGTCGTCGACAATGCTTTGGAGCAAGGCTGTGATTCTATTGAAACGGTCATTATGTATCGACGAACAGGTGCTGATGTTAATTTTGTTGAAGGCAGAGATAAAGATTGGAACGATGAAATAGCTAAGGTCGATGCGCAATGTGAAGCGGTAGAGATGGATTCAGAGGATATGCTTTTTATCCTTTATACTTCGGGATCTACCGGAAAACCAAAGGGAGTGGTCCATACCTGCGGTGGTTACATGGTATTTTCGGAATACTCTTTTAAAAACGTTTTTCAATATCAGGAAAATGATATCTACTGGTGTTCCGCTGATATTGGGTGGATCACCGGGCATTCTTATATTATTTATGGGCCATTGCTTGCCGGAGCAACGACGATGATGTTCGAAGGCGTTCCAACTTATCCGGACGCAGGACGTTTTTGGGAAGTTTGTGACAAACACAAAGTCAATATTTTTTATACCGCTCCTACCGCAATAAGAGCCTTGATGGCTTATGGTTTAGAATATGTCGAACCTTATAAACTGGATACTTTAAAAACACTTGGAACTGTTGGAGAACCTATCAATGAAGAAGCATGGCAATGGTATTATAAAAATATCGGTAAAGAAAAGTGCTCGATCGTTGATACCTGGTGGCAAACTGAAACCGGAGGAATCATGATCTCCGGATTGGCGCACATCACGAAGATGAAACCAACGTATGCTTCGCTCCCACTCCCTGGTGTTCAACTCACCATCGTAGATGCTGACGGAAAGGAATTGAAAGGAAATGATGTTGAAGGATTATTGTGTATTAAATATCCCTGGCCCTCAATAATACGGACCACTTATGGTGATCACCAAAGATGTCGTGAGGTTTATTTTTCAATGTTTAAAGATATGTATTTTACCGGCGATGGTTGTCGTCGCGGTAAAGACGGATTTTATAGAATCATTGGCCGTGTCGATGATGTAATCAATGTTTCAGGACATCGCATGGGAACCGCTGAGGTAGAAAATGCGATCAATGAGCATGACAATGTAATTGAGTCTGCCGTAGTTGGTTATCCTCATGCAATCAAAGGGCAAGGTATTTATGCTTATGTAATTGTCAATGATTCAGTCAAAGATGAAGAGGCTTTCAAAAAAGAAGTTCTGGCCATTGTCACCAAAGAGATCGGCCCGATCGCCAAGCCTGATCAGATCCAGATTGTACCTGGTTTGCCAAAAACACGCTCCGGTAAAATCATGCGACGTATTTTAAGAAAAGTAGCTTCAGGCGATACTTCCAGCTTGGGAGATGTTTCTACTTTGTTGAATCCTGAAGTAGTTGAAGCAATAAAGGAAGGGGCGCTGGTTTAGTTACTTGAAGAAATGATCTATAAGCCTTGATTTTTCCAGATGATCACGAGCCTGGAACTTGCAGCAAGGGCATTTTTGCTTTGCTTTGTGGTTGCTTTCCGGTACCTCAAATTCGTAAGTTAAAAGGTTGATGTCATAAATTTCATCTGAATAGGGCAGTTCTTCGATTTGATGAGGCAGTTTGTTGACTCCCTGATTGTGCCAGCTAGATGCCTCGCTTTTACTAGCCTGTCCTTCATATCCATAATTCTCTGAAGTGACGATAAAAACAAATACGCGCAAATAACCCTTATTTGGAAAAATCAAGGAACTGAAATAATCAATTGACCAACTGAACGCTTCCTGCTTCGGATAATCCACCCAGCGCGTTTCGGAATCTTCAATGATAGTACCATCATCGTTATATTGCTCCATTTGAGTTACTATTACATAACCGTTTGGAAAAGATAAATAACGATAGGGATATTTTTCAGCATTAAGCGCTGAGGTTATCTTTTGTGCAACTTCTCCAAGATTTTTACATTCTGAAAAAGCTTCACCGGGTATCATAAATTCAGAATTACAATCTGGTGGTGGATAAGGAAATTTCGATTCTAAAAAGTTAATCATCGAAGCGTCATCATCATTCTCTGTTTTTAATTTTTTTGAGTCAACTATAGGATCACTGTTTTTCCCACCACCATTTCCACCAGAACTGTTGGAATTGGTTTGATCCAAATTACTTGCAGCAAGCTCTCTCATTTTAACGTCATAGCTCCGAATCCAACCGGCTTCAATGGCATGAGAACGATTCATTACATACGGATGAGTTTCTGTTTCAGCTATCCTGATCAACTGCTGAAGCGAATATTTTGTCTCATCCATTGTTGCCCCTAAAATATAAAGTACCCCACCGGCAAACTTATCCGCTTCCAACTCCATATTATACCTTCTTTTACTTTCATCTGCTTCAAATTCATGGCCATTAACATGATGCCCAATAGCATGGGCAAAAGCAGTATAGACAATCCATTTTTTTTTCGGATCAACATCGATACTTTTTATAAATTCTGGATTATAAAGGATAATCCGTTTTCTCCCTTCAGCAGTCGCTAAAACCCTTTCACAATCAGCTGATTTCAAAACAAAATTTCTTTCTAAGTCTATTGCTTTTAAAATATCAACAACAATTTGATCAGCTTCCGGGGAGGCTTTATAAACAGTAAAAGTCTTGTTTGATATTTCATGATATAAGTTACAGGAATGCTTTACCAATACCTCTTCCTGAGCGTAGATAAATGAGGCAGCAATGGTTAAAGCAAATAAAATAAATAGCCTTTTCATAATAATTGTTTTCACAAACCGCTCGTCAGTTTTAATACTCATTTGAATATTTCATGGTAAAAATACACTGCCTCCAAATTTTTAATAAGTCCGTCCATAAGTAAATATCGTTCCTACAGGAACCATATAAGTTCCATTGGTTTCCGTAAAAGTTAGATAGACGGTATTACTATCATAAAAATCAATATAGTATTTGTTCATGACACCGGTTTGATTATTCCTTTCAAAAAAATATCCGTCTTCTACTCCCCAGGTCCCCAAAAATTGAGCAGTAAATACCCCACTAGTATAGGTGTCAACCTGCATGGCGCCATTCGCATAAATCGCAGCTCTATTGACGACATAAGCACCATAAGTATTATAAAAAGAATTCTGCCAAAAACCTACAAGCGTTTGTGCTAGTATCAAATCGGATACTGCTGTAAAATCTACTTCTTCTTCATAGGGTTCAGGAGTATATGGTTCCTCATTACCCTTATATGGTTGCGTGGTAGTTTTCGTTGGTTGATCTGCGGGCTTTTGCTCTCTTTTCTCAATAGGTGGAACTGTAGGCGTCACTTCAGTAATCGACTGATGATGTTCCTGGCTGTTTTTCCAACCATTGGCAATAGCTTCAGCTCGGGCACGTGCCGGCGGGTGGGTGTTGCTTTCTCCTTTTGACTGCAAAAGATTTATCCCAGCTTTGGCTTCATCGAGTGTTGCGCCTAAAATAAAGAGAACTCCGCCAGCAAATTTGTCAGCTTCCAATTCCATGATTTTTCGTTTTTTACTGTCGGTCACCTCAAAATCATGGTTGTTCAAATGATGCCCGATTTCATGAGCCATGACACAATAAGCCGCCCATTTGGTTTTGGAATCTTTCTTGAAATCTTCCAAAAAACTGGTATTGTAGAGGATATATCTTTGTTTGCCTTCGGTAGTCGCCAGCGCATTTTTACAATCGGCAGATTTGATGACAAAGTTCTTGGATAAACTAAACGCATTGACAATTTTGCCAACGATTTGGTCAGCTTCATTGGATGCATTAAAAACATAAAAATCTTTGTCACTTTCTTCACCATCAAAGCTGCAGGAATGCTTAATAGTAATGACATCCTGAGCGATGGAATACTGCGATAAAAATAATAAGGCTGCAAAAACAGGAATGAAACGTAAAAAGCTCATATTAAAAATATTTTAAAAAATAATTAGCAGGTTGAAATTAATGCAAATAAAATTTAAAGATCATCAATTAAATTCACTAGTGCCATTGAAATTTGATTCAAAGTGATTTGGGCGTCTTTGGTATCAATCAGATTCATGTCTGTATTTTTTTTCCATTCATTATATCGACCTTGCAATAAAATAGTATCATTAAACTTTCCTGAGTCATCAATCACTTCTTTTGTATGGTGTTTTAGCTGTTCGAAAATTCCGTCAAAATCTCCTTCAATCAATTTGTCAAATGCTTCTTGTTGGGTTGTATTCTTTTGATCGCGGGCTGTCTTTGCTTTTTCTTTAAAATGACTTTTTATGATCTTTTCACTTGGCTGAAATATCGCCTGCTTTCTGTAAAATAAAGAAGTAAAAACCAACATCAAGATCATTTGAAATGGAACAAGCCATTTGTAAGATAGCATAAAATAGGAATAAATACTTTGATTTCCTGTACCTGCGGACAATCCCAGTTGAGTCATTAGCAACAACAGTAAATAGATAATGGAAAAGACCAAAATGATCCTAAAAACGAAACGCTGGATCACTTTATCACCGTGCTTATTTTGAAGTGCCCCTGTAATAAGCAGCATCAAAACAGGCAACAGGTTGATGCCCACCCAGATCCATGCGGCCCCGACGATTCCCTCAAATTTTCCATTGATAGTCTGAACAAAGACCAATAATAAAACTGGAATAGAAAATGCGGCCCAAAGAAAAAGTAATTTTTTCCGTATATTTTTTAGCAGAACTAACATATAATTCTTTAACAGCTTTTGATCAATTATTCAATTGCGCCTGAATACCCGACAATTTTAAATGTTCCTTTGCCTGATACTGGCATGGACAATTTTGTTGGGGGCGGTGATTGCTTTCGGGTACCTCAAATTCATAAACCAATAAACTCACAGAATAATCATTCGAAAAAGGCATGCCAGCAATTTTAGGCGGAAGCCGGTTAACGCCTTGACTGAGCCAGGCAGCTGCTTCTGATTTGCTCACCCTTGTTTTGGTTGTGCTGTAACTTTGACTGGTAATGATAAAAACAAACATGCGGAGGTAGCCTTTTTTCGGGTAGATCAAAGAACGAATATAATTCCAGGAAAACGTAAAAGATTCCTGGGGCGGATAATCCACCCAACGAGAGGAGGATCCTTCCATTTTGCTACCGTCTTTGTTGTATTGTTCCATCTGTGAAACTATGACAAATCCATTAGGAACCGACATGAATCGGTATGGATAATCTTCTGATCCCAATGCCCTGGAAATTTTATGGCTCACTTCTCCTAAAGTCTGACAATTGGAAAAAACACCAGTAGGCAATTCATAAGCCGTATGACATTCGGGCGGTGGAAAAGGAAAATCCGCATTTAAAAAACTGATCATCGAAGGATCGTTTTCCCATTCCAGTCCTTTGAGTTTTATTGCTGTTTCGGATTTTTTAAAACCTTCCATCACCGTTTTATACCGCGCCTCATCAAATCTGCTGCCTTCAATCTTTGGCATTTTTATAAGCTGATCACGAATTTCGCCTTCAGAAAAATTGGCTTTAAATAAAATAAATCCCATAAAGAAGTCCGCTTCTCTTTCTTCAATTTCAAGTACTTGGGCTTTTAAGGAATGTCGATTCACATGATGTCCAATTTCATGGGCAACAGAAGCATAAGCCTCAATTCTACTGGCTCTTTCCAAAAAGTCCTGGCTCCACAACAAATACCTTTTTCCTCCATCAACAACCGCTGAAATGTTTTCAACATTGGTTTGGATAACCGCAAAATCCTTTTTTAGGTCTCCACCCAATTCGAGAACTTTCTTCACGATATTATCCATCGTAGAAACATCTGTGGTAAAGGCATATAACTCTTCGTCCATGACTGTACCACTGTAAATACATTTATTTTTGATGTCAATCTCCAGGAATTCCTGAGCAGAAAGAAGGGAAATATTTGAAAAAAGAACAAAGCAAAAAAGCGAAAATTTTGAGAATACTTTCATTGGGATTCAATTAAAGTCAAGATTTGATTCTCACAAAATAACGAAAAAAATTGTAATATATTCGAACAGGATTTGGGGATTGGATTTCGATTACATAGAATTTCTGTAAACCGCATTTGAAATCATAAAGGTGATAACTGCAGTGACCAATCCATACATGAATATGTTGTAGGAAATTCGGAGAAATCTGTATTTCTTTCCTAAAACAACTCCCAGAAAGAAAATATCATCAATCAAACTTGCGTAAAGGTACTTTCCATCTTCCATCAACCGATGCATTCCCCATTGATAATCAGCGCGTTGCATTTGATGGAAATTACCAAAAAACAGAAGATTGGTTCTGTTTTGTACAATATCTTCACGAGTAAATTTGCCGCTTGTTATATTGGGTCTTGTGGCTAATATGGCAAAAATGATAGAGCCCAAGTTGACCAAAAGCATGACATAGGTCGGGAAAATCAATTGTGGATTGTTGTCCAGCTTTTGCATGAGCGAACCGATCAAAATGGACAGTATAATTGAATTGACGGAAATCATAATGTTGGCTTTTGTATCTGCCATACCACTCAAATCAATATGATTTTTTGAAGTCAGCCTAAACATAGTTTCAATTCCCCTTTCTGGCCGGCCTTCAACTTTCAGCAGTTTTTTCTTTAATTCCTTTAATTCCGCAGGAGAAACCCCTAACTCTTTTTCCATGCTCAAATCAAGTTCAGCCTGGTGTTTTTTCATCTTTTTCTTCAAATTCTTCAAAACCTTATCTTTCCCTTTTTCCAAAACTTCCTTACCGTATGGTGTATGAAATTTACTTTTTAAAACAAAATCCAGACAGTTCTGATACCACTCCATCTCTGTATAAATGGTTTGATAAACATGCTCCCATTCCTTTCTTAAACGATCTGCAACTTTAGGGTAATCCTCCTGAGAGATGTGGTATAAATCTGCATCGCAAAGGATTTTTTCAATTTCGTTTTTCGGTGATTGGTCTTTTTTTGTAGCAAGAATACTTGAGACAACTTTATCAATTTTTTTTGGTGGAACATTTTCCGCAGCCAAAAAATCTCTCGCTATTTTTTGGCTTTCTGCTTCGTGCTCTTCATAAGAGTGAACAAATCCGGTATCATGAAACCATGCAGCCAGCAGAACAATATCAAGATCTTCACTTCCCATATTGGAATGTGCGCCGATTTCCTCAGCTACTCTCACCACTCTCTCTGTATGAGCGTAATTGTGGTAAACATAATCTTTTGAAAGCTTTTCATTTAGCAACTGCTCAACAAAAAGTTGGGCTTTAGCAACGGTACTTATTTGTTTATTCATTTATTATAATCTCGGATGATACTACAGAAATTTTGTTTTATAACTCCAAAATAGTAAAATCTTTAACGCTGTTACTAATGTAAAAGGAACTTCCTTCCAATTTCAACAATGAATTACTTTTTTCAAAGCTTAAAAATAGAATTTTCAATCTAAAAAATCGATTACATTTCTTGCAAAAAATTGTTTTTGGAAGTAGATTAGACTTGAAATTCGGAATTATTAAAACGCTAACCCAGCGAAAATGATCAAATTTTAAACCCCGGATCTCAAAAAACGATGAACGAAGACTCCACTCCACCACAGCTTTTATAAACTTTTCTCAAATATTTCTTTCAGGTAAAAATACATTTACCTATAGGATTGCACCTATTCGCACCACATGAATTAGCAAGCTGGAAAACTTTTAATCATAAGTTTTCAATTTTTCCACTCACTCTATTTGAACACATAACTAATTACTCCTCAGTAATTTAATCAACTTTATGGTTATTCAAAATACCATAAAAGAAGTGTATCAAAAAACAATTATTTCACTAACAAAACATTATCAATTATGTACAAGAAAATTTTACTTTCAACACTAGGAGGGGCAGTTACACTCTTTCTAATAGGTGGATTAATTTATGGTTTTTTATTGGCTGATTATATGGCCGAGCAAATGGCAGCGGGCAAGGCATGCATGAATGCTGAAATGTCATTGGGAATTATTGGAGTTATTAATATTGTTCAAGCACTGCTTTTGTCCTTGGTGATAGACAAATTCGGGATCAGTACATGGCAAAGCGGTGCTGTAGCGGGTGCGTGGATTACTTTTTTAATGATTATCTGGTTTGATTTGTGGATGCTGGCTTCTTTTAATTTTATGCCTACATCATTTATTCTCATCGATGTGGTTATAAACACAATTTTCGGTGCCGCAGCAGGTGCTGTTATTGGTTTAATATTAGGGAAAGTAAATTAGGTTTTAGAAATTAGAAACCTAAAAACGTTTTAATAAAAATCACGCAAAGGCACAAAAGCGCAAAGATGCTAAGTTTTATATCACGGTGTCATATTACCTCCTTTGCGTGATTTTTTATTTTTAGGGCCGGGTTTGATCCAAATTAAATTGATATTCTTTTGGTGGTTCAGCTCCTAAGAGATTTTTTACAAAATAATCCCATCGTTTACGCATCATGTAAGGTTCATTACCATAGCCATGTTTGCGATTGGGGAACAACAGTAAATCAAAATCTTTGTTGGCTGCCATCAATCTGTCCGCAACGAGAAGTGTGTTGTAAGGCGGCACATTCGAATCCATCGTTCCATGAGTCAACAACAATTTCCCTTTTAAATTATTGACTATCAAATGATTAGCCTGATTGTCATAATTCGTTGTACCATCTTCATTTTCAATTAACAAACCCTGCCATTTTTCACCCCAATCATCTTCGTAGTTTCGGTTGTCGTGATTTCCAGCTCCGCTGACCGCAACCTTGAAAAAATCGGGGTAACGAAGAATAGCATCCGTGGAAGCATATCCTCCACCAGAATGGCCATAAATACCTGCGCGTTCCAGATCAATCCAAGGGTATTTTTCAGCAAGTTGTTTCATGCCGGCAACCTGATCAGGCAAACCGTTGTCTCCCATATTTCCATAGTAAGCGGTATGAAATGATTTTGAACGCAAAGGGGTACCCATCGCATCGATGGCTATGACGATAAATCCGAGATTTGCCAATGCCTGATTATCTCTTCGAGATGCTGAAAAACTTCGGCTTCCCACACTTCCGGATTGCGGACCAGGATAGATATAGTTGATAATCGGATACTTTTTATTTGGATCAAAATTGTTTGGTTTAAAAAGCAAACCATAAAGATCAGTTTTTCCATCGCGCGCTTTTACGGTGAAAGGCATTGGTGGAATCCAGCCAGAATCAACTAATTTTGAAATATCCACTTTTTCTAAATCCATGATTTTGATCCCCATTCGATCTCTAAGTATAGAAACTGGAGGCGTTGTTGGAGTCGAAAAATTATCAACGAAGTATTCTCCCGACGGAGATAGTGAAATGGAATGATTTGCATTTTCCGGGGTCAGCAATTTCAAGCCGGAGCCGTCCAAATTCACGCGATATAAATATTGAAAATAGGGGTCTCCTTCTTCTTTTCCGACTCCATAAAAATAGATTACTCCATTTTTTCGGTCAATTTTTAAAACCTGGATAACATTCCAATCTCCTTTTGTGATCTCATTTTTTAGTTTTCTGGTTTTCAAATCATATAAATAAAGATGTCCCCAGTTGCTTCGTTGTGAATACCAAATGACATTGTTGGATTCTGGCAAAACATGCCAATTGCTCATTTTATACCCGGATTCAAAAAAGGTTTCTACTTTTTCATCCATTACAGTCCGAACTTCTCCGGTTTTTGGATTAGCTATCCGCAAAATCGCCTCTTTGTGATCTCGGGAGTTAGACAAAAAGGCAAGTTGTGAACCGTCTGTACTCCATTCTACATCACCAAAATCACCATTGTTTTTCGCTATATGATCAGTAAAAGAAGATCGATGTTGATCTGGTGGCATTTGCAAACGAACTACTTTTGGACCATCCAAATGAATGACCACACGATGAATTCTAAAAATCAAACTATCGCCAGGTAAAGGATATTTCCAAGCCTCTAATTCCGGATGTCCGACGTTAGTTGTCGCCAGATACATTTCCCCTACACCACGCCCGTCATGTTGGAAAGTGGCTATTTTTTTTGAATCTGGAGACCAAAGCAAAACGGGTTTATCTCGTTTGATCCAGCCTGCATTGTTGGTCGCATATCCAAAATCAGTTATTCCATCAGTGGTGAGTTGGGTCTCTTTTCCAGTTTCCAGGTCTTTTAGCCACAGGTTATATTCACGAATAAAAGCAGCTTTTTTTCCATCTGGAGAAACGCTGGAATTGCGATCTCCTTTTTCATGTGCATCAACTGGTGTACATTGACCAGCGTTTGAATCAAAAGTATATTGAGTTGATTTGATATTAAAAACAACCGCTTTTTTATTATCCGCATATTCAAACCGGGAAAAAGGTAAAGCAAAAGGATCATATTCTTTTCCGGCAACCCTCGAAAGTGCTTTTGCAAGTTTTTCGTGATCAAAAGCACGAATTTTAAGTCTTTTTTCAATATTCACCAAAATGAATTCTTTTCCTTGAGGTATATTGTTTCGATACCAAAAGTGATTCTCATCAATCCAGTTTGGACGGACACTTCTACCAAATATTAAAGGGGATGTATGTTGAGTCAGACTCATCTCTCCGCGTTTATAATCCTCAATGGTTAGCTTTTCAGGGGCGAAGGGTGTTTGAGCAATGCTATTTTTTTGAGAAACAAAAACGATGACCAATAGGGAAAGCAATGCAATTAGATGAGCAGTTTTTTTCATAGTAGATTTTCAATGATGCTTCCAAAGATAATTTTAAAAAGGAATTTCTCAGAATAGACGTCAAAAAAGTGATTGAATAAACAAATTCCTCTTTATCATTTTCATTCCAATCATAAAAATATCCCATTCAATAATCAAAATACCCGATTGAATCAAAAGAGCTTTCAATCCTTAAACAAAACCCCCAAATTGAGGTTACTAAGTAAAATTTAAAAAAGAAAAAGACTATGAAAAAGAAATTTGAAAGCAGACTCGAAGCCATCGAATGGATCGCTAATAATGTAGAAAATGAAGGACAATTTGAAGTACTTCGTGAACAGTTAAACTTTAGTTTTATTTACCACGGAACTTACGTTGTAAAGTTGGGCAAACTTAATTTGGAGGTTGAAATTGTATAATTTTTGGTCACTTTTCAACATAAACTAATTGAACTTTCAGTCTTAAATCACTTGTTCATTTTATAAAGTGTATTAGAATTTGCTAATTTTTTCAACCGTTTCTCCTTCCTTGACAATTATTGTAAAAGTGTCTTGTTTTCCTTTGTGTTCTCCAAGAGCCGTTACTTTGACCTCGTAGGTTCCGGGATTTAAGAGAAATTGCTTCGGATTATTGTTTTCAGAAGTATAAGTTCGGCCGTTTGCTACATTTTTTTTGCTTTCTACCTCATAAATATTTACTACGGCATCCACTAAACCTGTAGTACTATTTGCACCTATCATAGCAATTCCAGTTTTGAAATTGTGCTCCAAATCAATTGTGTCATTTCCCTTAACTTCTACATTTTCAAAGAGATATGCGATCTCCATACCTTTCATCACAAGTGCTTTGACTTCAACATCGTACAAACCGGGGTTTACTTCATAGAGATCTGATTTGCCATAGGTCCGGCCTCTTGCTACTGACTTTCTGTCGCTTTTCGAATAAATATTTACCGTTGCATCCCAGCCTTCGCCGTTATTTAAAGTTGAAACCATTATTTTCCCACCATCAAAGCTAACTGTATGATGCGCAACAGAATCCTGAAAACTTTGCAAATTTGAAATCGTTAAAGCACCCACATCACTATTTTCAAGGGGCTTGATCTCAAAATCATATTTTCCGGGTGGCAAAAAGAGAAAAGAGGTATCCCGATAAGTTCTTGTAGTTTTGACATCATTTTTTGTCCCTGCTATGTAGACTTTTACATAAGCATCAATGGCTTTACCATTTTTAATAGCATAAACAGAAAAATTACCTGCAGGATCATCAATTGTTGTAGTTGTTGCTTCAAATAAAACATCAGTCAATCCGCTAGCATCAGCTGCATCATAGTATTGACCACCACCTGCTTGGGTAGCACATTTCAGTTGTTCGGTCTCATCATCTTTTAATCCAAAACCGATAATATGTAATTTGAAATCAATGCCTTCTTCACGGGCCGCTTTTACCACTTCACAAATATTTCCACCACAGGATTCGATACCGTCCGTCACCAAAATAATAGTGGCTTTCATTTTTGAACTGCGCAGCGTATCTATTACCTGCATCGCTGAATAGGCTAAGGGTGTTTTTCCTAAAGGCTTTATTTTTTTCAAAGATTGATTGATCGCTGTCTTATTATTTTTACCTACGCTTACTAAAAATTCGACGTCTTTACAGTCACCTTTTGTTCGGTGGCCATAAGCGACAAGACCAATTTGCTGATTCTCAGGCAGGCTATCTACAGTGTTTGACAAAACACTTGCAGCAATTGCCATCTTGGTTTTGCCTTCGATTTGGCCCCACATGGAGCCACTTGCATCATAGATAAAAATAATAGGAGATGGATTTAATGTGTCCTGCGCGTAAAAGGGAAAGGTAAACCCCAAAGCCAGTATAAAAGCGATCAGTTTTTTCATTTTTTTGGTTTTTTGCTATCTCAAAATAACCAAAAAAATATTATCATTTATCTTTTAAGATAAAAAGATGCTGATCAAAAATTACCAGATCACAGGAAATGTCAATTCTTTTAATTTTGAAAAATACTACTAAATGTGCGGATAGACCAACTATCAAAGATTAGGGAAATATCAAAGAATCCGCTAAAAAAAATCTATATTTCTATCAAAAAGCCACCTTGATCTAAAGAAAGACTCTATTGTTTAAAAAACTTTGGTTTTGATAGAATTTATCCAAACTAAAATCCTAAAGAAACGTTAAAATAATTGTTGGCATTCAATAAAAATACCCGTTAAATAAGTTAAATGTATAATTTAATCAATAGTACTTTCAAACTATAAAAAAAAGTTTGATATTACAACAAATTATAAAACCCACAACATATGAAAAAGTCCTTTGAAAGTAAAAACAACGCCATAGAGTGGCTTGCTGAAAAAGTAGGAAACAAACGCAAATTTGAAGCACTTCGCGAACAATTGGTTAATGGTTTCAACTATGATGGAACCTACTTCCTCAAGTTAAAAAAATTGAACATTGAAGTTGAAATTGGCGAAGATGAAAGCGCTTATTCAGAGGCTGTTTAACTAACCGGAATAAGCTGGCAATTGGAAAAAGAAGGTTGTTCCTTCGTTCAAACGGCTATTTACACGGATCGTAGCATCGTGGAGTTCCAGTATCTTTTTCACGATTGCTAATCCAAGCCCTGCGCCTTGTTGTTTTTCATTATTTACCCTTTCGGATTGACGATATCTTTCAAAAATGAAAGACTGTTCATTTTCAGGAATTCCTGGCCCAGTGTCAGCGATTTTCACCTCAACCGCTTTATCCATTTCTTCCAAAGCAATAGTCACACTTCCTCCTTTTGGCGTAAACTTCAACGCATTATCCATCAGGTTTTGTATCACCCTTTCAACCAAACCTACATCCGCAAAAACCATCGGAAGGTTGGGCGACATATCCAGTTTCATATTGATATTTTTATCTGCGGCAAGGATCTGGTATTTTTGGAAAATATCCTGTGCCAGTTCTGTGATAAAAAATGGTTCTTTGCTGGGTTGAATTTGTTTGGCTTCCAGTTTCGAATATTCAAAGAGCTGTGCAATCAATCCTGATAATTTTTCAGAGCTGTTTAAAACGATTTTTAAATATTGTATCCGCTTTTCAGGTGAGATTGAATCATCTTTCATCAGCAAGGTTTCCACATAACCTTGCTGGATCGCCAAGGGTGTCCTCAAATCGTGGGAAATATTTGCAATCAATTCTCTACGAAGATTTTCTACAGATTTTAATTCGTCAATATTCGCGACAATTGTGTCTGCCATATCATTGAAAGTATCCGCCAGCAAGGTCATTTCCCCTTTGTTTTTATCGGTAACGCGAGCTTGCAAATCACCTTCTTTAAATCGCCTCACCGTTTCTATAATTTGTCTCAGGTTTTTAGTTAATAACCAAATAGCCAAAAGGCCAATGATCAGTGCTCCAATCAAAGCCACAAAAAACATATTGCTACCCAGTTTGAGCATATAACTTCCAAACAAAGTGGAAGTCACCGCCGCTTGTTCTTCGCTGGCTAAAATGATATAAACGTACCCAGCCAATTGTTCGCCTTCCATAATTGGGGCAGCGGAAAAAACATTCAATTTATCGGGGTGTCGCGGATCGTCACCTTTTATAAAAGGTTTTTCTTCCGCATCTATAAATTGTTGAATAGGCTCCAAATTTACCTTTTCCAGTTTCACCTTTTTGTAAGGCGCGACGTAAGTGATAATATTTCCTTCGGTATCCAAGAGATAAACTTCAACGCTTGGATTCAATACCATCATCGAATGCATGATGTCCTGAATGGCGGTGGTATCTACTTCTCCATCCACTAAAGGTTTAACCTCTTTCACGGTGCTTTCAGCGATATTTCCGTACAAACGTTGATTGACTTCCTGCAAATATTGACCGGCGACATAGCCGGTAATAAAAACATACATCACGCCCACAATCACTAAAAGGCCCAGGAGTGTGGCTGATATTTTCCAGTAAAGTGAATTATTTCTTTTTGTCATGGCATTATAATTCTTCGTTAAAACGATATCCTACTCCCCAACTGGTTAGAATGTAAGTCGGATTCTGAATATCTGGTTCAATCTTCCCCCTGAGTCGGTTGATGTGAGAATTTACGGTATGTTCGTACCCTTCAAAATCATACCCCCAAACGAGATTCAAAATCCGGGAGCGGTCGTAACTCTTTCCGGGGTGAGATGCTAAAAGGCTGAGTAATTCAAATTCTTTTGGGGAAAGTTCAACTCTATTTTCTTTAATCGTCACTTTTCGTTTATCGAGATCGATAGCCAATTCCCCAAATTTCAGCAAACTGGATTTTTGAGATTGAGTCAGGTTGGCTTCGATCATTTCCATCCTTCTGAAAATAGCTTTGACTCTGGCGATAAATTCACGAACGCTGAATGGTTTGGTAAGGTAATCGTCAGCGCCCATTTCCAGTCCAAGTACTTTATCAATTTCTTCCGCTTTGGCTGTAAGCATCAAAATCGGTGTCTGGATTTCTTTTGCCCGCAATTTGCGACAGATTTCCATTCCATCCGGTCCCGGAAGCATAATATCAAGAATAATTAGATCATACGTTTCGGTCAGCGCTTTTTGCATGCCGGTATGGCCATCATAAGCTTTATCCAATTCACAATCCAGATCCTTAAGATGGATTTCTAAAAGATCTACGATGTCGTGATCGTCTTCTACTACTAAGACTTTTCTCATATAAAATTGTTAGGTTACAAAAATAGCTTTCAACTATCACAAAACCATCACAGAAGCTTATAGGAAATATTCTTTCGCCTTTTCAAAGTTATTTTCCTACTCTCTAATTTAGGCTTTTCACATAAGGATTGTGTCTCCTTTCTGACAAAAAATAAAAAACAAAACATCCAATTATTTACAAATCGAAAACTCAAATATTACTCAACATTCTAAATATCAACGATTTACAAATAAAAATTAGTAACTTCTAACCAACTAACTTCTAACTTTTCTGCTCTGTGACACACTTGTTAACCTTCCGTGAAACCTCCATGACAGTCTGAACCTACCTTTGTTTTTGAAAATATAATATTCTTATTAATTAAAAATTATATCAAAATGACAACGCTTAAAAATTTAATTTTTCTTGTAGGATTGATTCTTTTTACTGCAACCTCATGTAAAAAAGATGACGATACACCAACTCCTACAAAAATGGCAAACTTTACGGTTACCATCGAAAATGTGATGGAAAGCAAAGATTTTATGGCAACCGGAACGACCGGATTGATTATGCCAGGTGAATCAGAATCCTTTACTTTTAATTCGGGAATCGGAAGTTACCTTTCTTTTGCAACGATGTTTGTGCAATCCAATGATTTGTTTTACGGATTTGGCGAAACGGGAATCGCTCTTTATGATGGAAATGGTGATGCAGTGACCGGTGATGTTACAGCAATGGTTGAACTTTGGGACGCAGGAACTGAAGTCAACGAAGAACCAGGAGTTGGTCCAAACCAGGCTCCTCGTCAAAGTGGTCCAAACACAGGTCCTGATGAAAACGGAACCGTTGAATTGATTCAGGATATCAATGATGGGTTTACCTATCCAACTACAAATACAGTCATCAAAGTTAGCATCACTCATGATGGCGGAACTGAATTTACAGTAACTCTCGAAAATGTATCCGGTAGTTCAACATTACCAACGCCCTTCGCACCCGGCGTTTGGGTAGTTCACGATACCAATGTGCAATTATTTACAGCAGGACAAGCCAGTCCAAATGGTTTGGAAGGTTTGGCAGAAGACGGTGCCAATCAAACTTTAGCAGATGATTTAACTGCCGGAACAGGTTACGTTTCTCCATTCGCACCGGGAGTATTTGTCGTACACGAAAAGGATGCGATGCCACTCTTCATCAATGGTCAGGCAGATTTTGGAGATGGTTTGGAAGCCTTGGCGGAAGATGGTGATCCTTCTGGTTTGGACGGTACCTTGAAAGGACGTCAACGGATGTGATAAGCAACGGTGTTTTTAACACACCAACAGGAGCAGCTGGTCCAGGCCCACTACTTCCGGGCAATACTTATTCGTTCACTTTTGAAGCGGAAGAAGGCGATTATTTGAATTTTGCCACTATGCTCGTCCATACCAATGATTTGTTTTTCGCTTTTGATGACACTGGAATTGCCCTTTTCAATAATGGAACGGCAGTGATTGGTGATGTAACTTCTTCCATTCAACTTTGGGATGCAGGAACGGAAGTCAATGAATACCCGGGAGCAGGAAATAACCAACCAGCAAGAGGAGGGGCTAACAGCGGAGCTGATGAAAACGGAAAAGTTCGACCTGTAAATGACAGTTTCACTTATCCTTCGGTGAATTCAGCAATAAAGGTTACGATTCAAGCACAATAAGTGTTGTTTTGAGTAATTCTTCAGGGAAGCTTCGCAGGAAGTTTCCCTTTTTTTATTATCACTTTTGAATTGCTATTTCTTCGCGCCACTCTGTTGGTGTTTTTCCAAACTCCTTTCGGAAAACCCGCCCGAAATAATTTGGATCATTGAAACCAGTGTCAAAAGCGATGGAGAAAATACTTAATTCAGGGTCTTGCAACAATTCTTTGGCTTTGTTCAATCTGACGTAACGGATGAATTTATTTGCGGAAAAGCCTGTCAATGCTGACAATTTTTCGATGCACTTGCGAATGACTGAGCATCAATTCTTTGCACAATTCTTCTACGTTGAAATCAAAATCGCTGAGATGCGCTTCGACAGCTTTACGGGCTTTGATCACAAAGTAGTCCTCGATTTGATCCACATTCGGAACTCTCTTTTGCTTCATGAGCTTCAGTGAAAACCAGCCAATGAAAGATAATGCTGTTGCAGTTTTTGACGCAATTCCAATAATTTTTTGATGCGAAGCAGCAATTCTTCTTTGTGAAATGGTTTTGGTAAATAAGCATCCGCACCTCGTTCCAAACCTTCCAGCTTGGATTGAATATCTGCTTTTGCAGTGAGCATGATGATTGGAATATGGCTGGTTCGTTCATCATTTTTTAAAGTATTACAAACTTCAAAACCATCTTTGTAAGGCATCATCACATCGGAAATAATCAGATCAGGGATATTTTTCAAAGCCATTTCAATTCCTTCCTGACCATCTTTTCCTACCTTGACTTGATAGTCCTTATCCAAAAAGGAAGCGACATAAGCTACAACGTCAGGGTTGTCTTCGATGAGTAAAATTTGTGGCTTTGTAGTTGGAAAAGTAGCTGTTTCGGGTTCTGTTTTAGCTGAAAAATTACTGCTATTTGAAATCGGTGCTTTTGCAATAATATTTTCAATAACAGGGCTTTTTTCAATATCCAAAGGATCTGTTTCAACAGCTTCATTTCTTACTGGCAAAATAACGGTAAACTCCGTTCCGGCCCCTTGATCACTTTTACAAGGATTTCTCCTCCCATCAGTTTCACCAATTCGTAGGTCAATGACAAGCCAATTCCAGAACCTTCACTTTGCCTGGTCATGCTATCATCCACCTGGTAAAATCGGTCAAAAATATGCTCGATCTGATCTTCAGGAATTCCAATTCCTGTATCCCTAACTTTGATAAAAACTTTATTTGAATTTTCATCTTCAGAATCATTTCCTTGCGTATGTAAACATAAATATGCCCTCCATCAGGCGTAAATTTTACTGCATTGGAAAGAGGTTGGTCACTATTTGCTGCAATTTTTCTGCATCATAATCCATCACTAAGTTCCTTCACTTCACTATAAAAATGTAATTGTATTTTTTCACTTTCCGCATAAGAATGCAAAAGCTTTCGACTAAATATTTCAAATAATTCACGAAATCACTTTGAACCAGATTTAATGCCATTTTTCCACTTTCCAACTTAGACAGATCGAGCATCTGATTGACCAAATTGAGCAATCGATTGCTATTGCGCTTGATCATGTTCAGTCCTTCATTGAACCATTCTTTTGGATTTTCCCTGATTTGATCAGTCATCCCAGAGATCACAGTCAAAGGCGTTCGAAACTCGTGAGTGATATTGGTATAAAGCTGTGTTTTTAACGTGTCCAAATCTTTAAGACGAGTGGCTTCGGCATACTCCAATCGACGATTCAATTGAAAACGATAAAATCCAAAAATTAAAAAGATAAGTGAAGTAAAAGAATGTTTGCCCACCAGGTTTTCCACCACGGTGGAGAGATAATCACTTTTACGATTTCCTCATCGCTCCATGCTCCCAGATAATTTGCACCACGAACTTTGAAAGAGTATTCTCCAGGCGGTACTTTAGCATATGTAACTTCGGGTTCAAGCCCCGTTAACCGCCATCCATTATCATAACCCTCCAACATGAACTCGAGTCGATTATTTTTAGGGTCAAAAAAGTCAAGCAATGCGAATCGAAATAAAAAAACATTTTGGTCATGAGTAAGTTTAACTAAAGGTTGGTCCCAAGTTGAAACAAATAGGCGATTGTTGTACGCCTCTTTTCATTTGCATATTGATCAAATTAAACTCCGTTATTTCTACTTCTGGTTTTATCTTTTTTGCACTATTGGTATTTGATCTGATTTCCACAGGATCAAATGTAATTAAAGCCGTGTGGCTTCCCGCTAAAATATTACCGTCAGATCGCTTAAATATTGCTCTTTGAAAAAACAGTTCATTGATATTTTTTAAATTTCCATAATTGAATTTTGTCTCATTTAAAGGATCAAATACTATCAAACCGTATCCAAGCAACCATAAGAATCCATGATCATCTATTACAAAACCATTAAAATATGGTGAGTTAAATTGCTCAGAGTCAAAGTAAATTATCTCGCTATTTGAAGGATTGTATTTGTAAATAAAATATCGAGTACACACCCAAATGTTTCCGAATTCATCTTCTTGGACACCAATGATATTAGAGTGAGATCCAACATATCCATCAATATCCAATGGCAAGGAAGACTG
>CAWBZX010000004.1:0-17040 GCA_963793295.1 uncultured Saprospiraceae bacterium
ATTCCGATGGGGTTTTTCCGAATTCCTTTCGGAATACCCTACCGAAATAATTCGGATCATTGAAACCAGTATCAAAAGCGATGGAGAGAATACTTAATTCTGGGTTTTGCAACAACTCCTTGGCCTTGTTCAATCGGACATAACGTATAAATTTATTGGCAGAAAATCCGGTCAAAGCAATTAGCTTTCGATGTACTTGCGAATGACTAAGCATCAATTCTTTGCACAATTCTTCTACGTTGAAATCAAAATCACTGAGATGCGCTTCGACAGCTTTACGAGCTTTGATCACAAAGTAATCCTCGATTTGATCCACATTCGGAATCTCTTTTGCTTCATGAGCTTCAGTGAAACCAGCCAATGAAAGATAATGCTGTTGCAGTTTTTGACGCAATTCCAATAGTTTTCTGATGCGAAGCAGCAATTCTTCTTTGTGAAATGGTTTAGGTAAATAAGCATCGGCACCTCGTTCCAAACCTTCCAGCTTTGACTGAATATCTGCCTTTGCGGTGAGCATTATGATTGGAATATGGCTGGTTCGTTCATCATTTTTTAAAGTATTACACACTTCAAAGCCATCCTTGTAAGGCATCATCACATCGGAAATGATCAGATCAGGGATATTTTTCAAAGCCATCTCAATGCCTTCCTGACCATCTTTTCCTACCTTGACTTGATAGTCCTTATCCAAAACGGAAACTACATAAGCTACAACGTCAGGGTTGTCTTCAATGAGTAAAATTTGTGGCTTTGTAGTTGGAAAAGTAGCTGTTTCGGGTTCTGTTTTAGCTGAAAAATTACTGCTATTTGAAATCGGTGCTTTTGCAATAATATTTTCAATAACAGGGCTTTTTTCAATATCCAAAGGATCTGTTTCAACAGCTTCATTTCTTACTGGCAAAATAACGGTAAACTCCGTTCCGGCCCCTTGATCGCTCTTTACAAGGATTTCTCCTCCCATCAATTTTACTAATTCGTAAGTTAATGACAAGCCTATACCAGAACCTTCACTTTGTCTGGTCGTACTGTCATCCACCTGGTAAAATCGGTCAAAAATATGAATAATCTGATCATCAGGAATGCCGATACCTGTATCCCGAACCTTGATAAAAACTTTATTTGAATTTTCATTTCCAGAATCATTTCCTTTGCGTATGTAAATGTAAATATGCCCTTCATCAGGCGTAAATTTTACTGCGTTTGATAAAAGGTTTGTAACTATTTGCTGCAATTTTTCCGCATCATAATCCATGACGAGTTCCTTCAATTCACTATGAAAATGCAGTTGTATCTTTTCTTTTTCTGCATAAGAATGCAAACTTTCCACTAAATATTTTAGATAATTGACGATATCATTTTGGACAAGATGGAGTGACATTTTACCGCTTTCCAACTTAGACAAATCAAGCATCTGATTGACTAAATTAAGTAAGCGATTGCTATTGCGCTTTATCATGTTCAGACCCTCATTGAACCATTCTTTTGGATTTTCTTTGATTTGATCTGTCATTCCAGTGATCACAGTCAAAGGCGTTCGAAACTCGTGGGTGATATTGGTATAAAGCTGTGTTTTTAAAGTGTCCAAATCTTTAAGACGAATCGCTTCGGCATGCTCCAATCGACGATTCAATTGAAAACGATAAAATCCAAAAATCAATAATGCCAAGGTTGAATAAAAAATTGATTGTGCCCACCAGGTTTTCCACCAGGGTGGAGAAATGATTATGAGAATTGACTTTTCATCACTCAAAACCCCTTGAGAATTGGTTGCTCGTACCTGAAAAGTATATTCTCCCGGAGGTACTTTCACGTAAGTGGCTAAAGGTTCCGGGCCTGCAATTCGCCAATCCGGATCATAATTTTCCAGCATATATTCATGATGGTTATGTTTCGGATCGTGGAAATCCAAAGCAGCAAAACGGATCGAGAAAACATTTTGATTGTGATTTAACTGAAGGACATCTTGATTCCAAATAGTTAACCGATTGCTAATTACTTCATCATTTTGTTTTTCCAATAATTGAAATTCTGTAATTAGTATTTCCGGTTTTTTAGTAGATAATGTTCCACTGATTTTATCCGGATCAAAATAAAGCATGTCTGCCCATCCACCAACCAGAATTTTACCATCTGATCGCTTAAATATTGATTGTAAACCAAAGGGTAAATTCTTAATTCCGGCTGAGCTACCATAGAAGAATCTGAATTCATTTTTCGGGTTATAAACGACAAGCCCTTTACTGCCAGAAAGCCACAACCGTTCTTGATCATCGATAATCAAGCCTTTGATATCCGGAGATTCAAATTGTGCTGCATGAAAACCTTCAACCTGGCCTGTTGAAGGCATAATTTTATGAAGCATGTACATGGTACTCACCCAAATATTCTGAGATGCATCTTCCTGAATACCATTTACAGTTTGATTAAGGTCCTTATAACTGGGTGGAATAGTTATTGAGTTGGCGACAAACTCTTCCAATTCCGGATCGAATTGATCTAAAAATGAAGATTTATTTGCTATATTATAAGAAGTATGGGCAACGAAAATGTTTCCACTTTTACCTTGTGTAATTACCGAGAAGATATGCGTAGATAGCCCCATTTCCATCAGAAGATGATCCTTTTTTAAAAAGGAATAACGAGTAAAATTGTCATGAATGGCATTATATCTATTCAGTTCTCCCTTCTCCGTAGTAAACCAAAGTCTTTCTTTATCATCTATCAATATATCCAAAACATTTCCCAAACCAATACTCCGATCATCCTCGGAATCATATTTGTAGCTTTTCATGTCACCAGTTACCGGATCAAAACGTAACAGCTGGCTGCCGTCTGAAAATGATTTTGTAATCCAGAGAAAACCTTTATTATCTACAACTATTTTAAAAATATTTTGAAATAATAGGTTCTTATTTGTAAAAACCTGATGAAGGGGATAGGAAGGATAGGAAATTCTTTTAGGTTTTTTAGGATCATCAAGGTAATGCAGAGTATCTTTCGATTTTGCATCAATTTTTATTAAACCAGTATTAACTGCAGAAAGCCATTGATCCCCATTTCGACTTTCACAATAAGCTTGCATCTCATCTGATGGAGATGCTATACTCAGAAAATCAAATATTTTTGGTTGTTCGAGGATTTTAAAAACCTTCGCATTCTGGTTGGCAGTGGTTCCCCATAAAGTTCCATCCTTTGACTGAAATATTTTCCAGGCAAAATTATCAGGTATTGAATTTTCATTTTGATCATTTTTATAAAAATGTCGGGTATATCCAGTTGCCGGGTCATAATATTTCATTCCACCACCCCAGGCACCTATCCATAGTTTTTGTTTTTGATTTTCGAAAATTATTGATGTATGATAATCTGAAGAATTAACCAAAAAAGGCGAGCTCAATTCATTTTCTTTTTTGTCATTGTTTCTCAAACGTTTAAATTTACCAGTTTTCCTGTCCATTGTGTGTAGTCCATCTCCGCCTGTTCCTACCCAGAAATTATTTTTGGAATCTTCAAAAATCTCAAATACCTTATTATTGATGATGCTGGTCGAATCACCAGGAATATTTAGATACCGGGTAAAACTTTCTGTATTCGGATGATAGCGGTTTAAGCCTCCTTTGGGATCAGGTTCCCAGGGCCATCCTGTCCCGAACCACAATACGCCTTCTGAATCCTTAAATATTTCCCGGCATATATTGTAACTCAGACTGGTTGGGTCTTTAGGATCATGAAAAAATCGTTTATTATTTTTGGTTTGAAGATCCAAACGATTTACACCATCCTGAGTGATTGCCCAAAGGAAATCTTCATCGTCCTCTAAAATCCCAGTAACATAATTATTACTGATCGTATTTTCATCATCAGGATCATGGATGTATCGGGTAAATTTTCCAGTTTCATGACTGAAGTGATTCATTCCTCCACCCCATGTTCCAAACCATAAACTGCCATCTTTTGCTACATAAATATATTCCACATAACTATAGGAGATGGAAGTTGAATCGTTAGGATCGTGTCGATAGGTCTTAAATTGATAACCATCCCATCTTTGCAAGCCATATTGTGTTCCAAACCACATATACCCCAAAGAATCCTGGGCAATGGTCTGGCAATGGTTTCCTAATGGCCCGCCCGGCAATTCGAATATTTCGAATTGAAAGGTCGGAGGCACAAAATCCTCTTGAGCGAACAGTTTAAAACTACTCGCTATAAGAAGCATTAGCAGGAAAATAAGCTTTAGGTATTTGGTTTCAAAAAGCATGATCGTTCCATTTGGGTCTTTAAAATTACAAAAAGTAGAGCAAACCTCGCGATCTGCCCCACTGGTATATGAAACTTAAATCTTGATTTTAAAAGTCTAATCGCTGAACTGCTCCGACTTCTACATTATTACTTTTGACTTTAACCGTCTGAACAACAGTGGCCTCTCCAGTTTTGATGTATAGAAAGTAATTGCCGTTTGCTACATTTTGCATATCCCAGTTTTTTGCGTAGGCTTGCTCATCAGCAACCTTTATCGTTTGAACAGTTGTTCCTGAATCTGTAAATAATCGGATAGTAGTGGAAGCTCCTTTCAAATTTGCAAGCAGAACATTCAAAGATTGATCTTTTTCAGAAGTTACTTTTGTAATTAACTTCGGAGCATCTTTCATTTCAACGTTTTCCAAACTAGCGGTTAGGTTTTTGACAGATTTTTCACTTTGATTGTCATAAAAACGGATCTCGTCACCTTCCATTGAAAATGCCTGAAAATGTTGTCCGTTTTTGTTGTTGACAAAAATCAAGTAATCATTGTTGGGCATTCCTTCTAAATTAAAACTTGTTCCAAACCCAACTTCATGGGAAATGTTTTGAAAATACCAACTCCTACCTTCTACATCTAAAATGGTAATTTGGGTATTTTTCTTTTGAAGGTTGGCGAGTCGAATATCAATTGATTTTACAACATCACCTTTTTCAATTTTAACGATCATCGGGTTTCCTGTAGTGGCATTTAATGTGAAAGCCAAAGTAACTGCTGCGATTAAAAGAATCATTTGCTTTTTCATGACGTAGTATTTTTTTTGTTAAATAATTAATTTTAAAAATGATTGTAAGCGTTTCAAAAAACTTACGTCACAAAGATGCAGCGAGCGAACTATCCTCGTTCGGACAGATATCCCAATGTACAAGACATTTCTTGCAATGATCAGGACAAACCTTGCAATTACTGCAAAAACATTGTGTTTACATAAAAAAAGGGATCAACTTTCGTCAATCCCTTGCAAAGTAAAACCAGCCGAAAAAACTTTAATTATTTTAGGTGATTGGTGTTAATGGTTTAGAGATTCAGATTAAAAATTAGAGCCTTTTCTTCTCCCTTTTTATCTCAAAAGGATCACTGATCCCATCGTTTTATAATTTCCTGCTTCGTCCAAATTGCCGCGCCACGAAGTACCATCTTCGAAAATGGCATATGCTTTCCACACGTAAACATCCTGCGGAAGAATTTGCCCTTTGTATGTCCCGTCCCATGATTCAACGGGCTGGCCCTCGTCGATTTCACGGGATTCCCAAATCAATTGGCCATAGGTTGAAAAGACCTGCATGTGGTATTCTTTTAAACCGACTCCTTTGGGTTTAAAAAGGCGAACTTCTCCTATGCCTTGTTCCGGTGAAAAGCCACTTGGAACATAGAGCGCTTTCAAAAAAGTGGGAATGATTGAAATTAAAGTATCATCAACGCAACCATTCTGCGAAGAGGCTTCGAGGTAAATTTGTTTGACTCCGTTTGTCAAAAATCGATGCGTTGGATTTACTATATCTGAAGTCGATCCATCGCTAAAATCCCAAAAATAGGTGTCGGAAAATTGTGATTGATTGATCAATTGAAAAATACCATCTGCGTTTTCCAGATATTCAAAATTCGCAAAAGGGCTTTGAAGCACTTCAACTACTTCATTTAAAACAATGGTATCAAAACAAACATCCTCTGTAGTCGCAATCAACTGGACATCATAAAACCCTGGATCGTCGAAAGTGTGAACCGGATTGGGTTCCATTGAAGTTTCGCCATCGCTAAAAGTCCAGAAATAGCTGGTCACTCCCATTTGACTCATTGTTAAAAAAGACCTGGAGCGGCGCACATCCTTTTGCAGTTTCGATATCAAAATCGGCGATCGGTTGTGCGTAAATGCTTACCTCTAAGTCAAGCGAATCCGTACAACCGAAAGCCGTCGAAACCATGAGCTTTGTAAAAAAATGACCACTATTATAATACGTATGCGTTGGTTCTGTCAGAAAAGATTGATTACCGTCGCCAAAATCCCAAAGGTATCCGTCTGCTCCCTGAGAATGATTTTTAAAATAAATATCCACTGGTGTTCCACATAATTCATCCCTTTCAAAAGTAAAGCTTGCTGTTGGTGTTGGATGCACTTGAATATTAAAAATAATGGTATCATTAAAACAACCTTGTTCATCTGTTACAATTAGTGAAATCGGATAAGTACCTGCTTCGTAATAAATGTGATTTGGATTTTCTAGAACAGAAACATTTCCATCTCCAAAGTCCCACTCGAAATATGCTGCATTCGCTGAATTATTTTCAAACTCAATTGAAAAGGGAACACAGCCGTTAGTTTCAGAGGGATCAAAAGAAGCCGTCGGCGCTGGCAATACATAAATCTCACTTGTAAATGTTGAAGTACATTGATTAAAATTGGAAACACCGACTAAATTTACCGTATGAAAACCCGGTGTTTGGTATATATGGATTGGATTATTGAGAATGGAAGTATCGCCGTCTCCAAAATCCCAGAAATGCCCGGAAGTATTGAGTGAAGTATTTGTAAATTGAATTTGCTGTCCCATGCAAACGGTTGGCAAATGCGAGAAAGAAACCTCCGGAACAGGATTCACGGTAATCACGACCGAAGTACTGTCATAGCCGCAAATATTCGTTGCGTATTGAACCACCGTATATTCTCCAGGCTCCGTGAAAGTATGTTGTGGATTATGTAAAGAGGAAGAATTTCCGTCTCCAAAATCCCAGTCAATATTAGCTCCGGGAGTAGAATAATCGAAAAAATCAACGGTAAGTGGTTCACAACCTTCTAAAGTGGAAACATTGAAAAAAGATTGCACATCCGCGGGTTCTACTGTGACCACTTGCTGAGCGGTATCAAATCCACAATCATTGTAAGCGGTCAGCGTGATCGTATAATTTGTAATGGTCGAATCCGTGGTAAATGATTGTGGCCCAGGAAGAGAGTCTGTGGAAGTATTTCCATTCCCAAAATCCCAGTAAAAGGAAGTTGGGCTTCCGGAAGATACATTGGCAAAATTGATGATTACTGGTGTACAATTCGATTCAGGGGAAATACCAAAATTCGCAACGGGCTGGGGGTGAACCAACACTGAATCCTGATAATAACTTGCACCGCACAAATTAACTACGCCCAGAGTAATTTGATAAGTCGTATCATTGATCCCCTGATCGAAAAGTATCGGTCCCGGATTCACTTCCATACTGGAAATTCCATTGCTGAAATACCAGAAAAAAGTAACATCGAAACCTGTTGTTTGGTTAGTCACGTCAACCAGCAAAGGTGCGCAGCCTCCGTGTGTATCCAATTCAAAAAACGGTTGTGGAGCTTCGGTAATATATATAGTTTGACTGGTTGAATCTTTACAGCCATAGTCGTTTTCCAGAATAAGTAAAACTTCATAGGTTCCGGTTGATGAAAAAATATGGATGGGCTCAAAATCAATGGAAGTAGTTCCATCTCCAAAATCCCAAAACGCAGAATAGTTTGAAGGAGAAGTGTTTAAAAATTGGATGGTTTCATTTATGCAAGCTACATCCTCGGCTTCAAATTCCGGCGTTTCAACATCGTGAACCGTAATTTCTTTTAAAATAAAACCATTACAACCCACCGCCGCATTGAAATAAGTGTAAGTCACTGTGTGTGTTCCAGCCTGAGCAATTTCAGGGTCGAAAACACCATTTTCAGCGTCAACGATCCCTGGGCCGCTCCATATTCCATCAGAAGGTCCATTCTCATTCAAATCAAGGGGACCTTCCGAAATGCACGTTTCGATTTCTTCAAGCGCTGTTTCTGTTAAATCAATAACATAAATCAAACGAGAATCCTGAACCAAACAATTTCCATTATCCAAAGTATAAGTCAAAACATGTAATCCTCCTCCAGCAAGTTGTGGATCAAAAATCCCGTTTTGAGGATCAACAATACCTGTCCCACTCCAAATGGCTCCATTCGGAAAAGCATTATTTAAAACATACAAACCATCATCGATACATAAAGTATCGTTTGGTCCGGCTTCAATATCCGGAGCAGCATCTACTGTCACTTCAATGGTGTCTGCATTCGAACAAAGCGTGAAAGGATCTGTGAAAACATAAATCAAAGTATAGGAACCGATTCCCGGAGTATTATTCGGATTGAAGACCCCCTGGGAAGTTACTCCTACTCCGTTCCAATATCCACCTGGCGGATAATATCCTGAAAGCTGAAAATCGTTTGGGTTATCGCAAATTGAAAGGTCAGGCCCTGCATCGACTTGTGGCAGCGCATTGACCAGTATGACTTTTGAGTCAGAATTTTCACAACCATTCAAACTGGTAAAAGAATAAGTTAGGTTATAAATTCCGGGGCCTGAAGCCTGGGGATCAAAGATGCTATTACTGATGATCACTCCGCCATTGTCAATTGCCCAAGTTCCTCCAGCGGGAGATCCGTTTAGAAAAAAAGCAGTATTTTCTTCACAAACTAATTGATCATCTCCAGCTTCGACAATAGGTACATCCAAAACGGTAACCATCATTTCTCCATAAACAGAACAAGCTCCATTGTTTAAAGAATAGCTCAAAATATTTTCACCGACCGTCCAGATTGAAGGTTCGAACCATCCATCCGGATCAACTCCAAATCCAGACCATTGACCTCCTATAGGATTTGCTGAAAGATAAAATCCTTCTTCATTAGCGCAAACGATGGTATCATTATTCAGAGATAATGTCTGGGGCATCATAATAGAAAAAGTATCCGTTACAATTGCAGTTCCACAAGCATTTGTCACTTCCATTGAAACGATATAATCACCTGGGTTTTCGTAAAAAATATTTGTTGGAAATTGCTGGCTTGAGGTATCCGGAACAGCGCCCGGAAAATACCAAAAATAGCTTTCAATTTCGCTTCCATTTGGTTGAAAATCAACGATTCCGGAATTAAAATTCAGTGTCGCATTTTCACAATAATCTGCTATAGGCTGAAGTAAGATTTCAGGAATATCGGAGATCACTAAAGTCGTATCCCAGGTTTCCGTGTTGCAGGCATTTTCGGCGAGTAACGTAATTTCATAAGTTCCGGCTTGATTAAAAATAACTGCTAAATGCTCGGATAAATTTGTCGAAGTATCAGCAAATTCCCAACCCGATAGAGGGCTGATTGACCAAAACCACTCTACATCAATCCCATCTGTATTATTGGTAAAAATTGCAGTAGCGGGAACACAATTGTCGGAGGTTCCGTTAGAACCAGCTTCAACATCAATCTCTACCGAAGTTTCCGGTGGTTCGACCACGGTAATCGTATCCGAAACTGAAGCGCCACCGCATGCCTCGCTATTCACAGTCATCGTTATCACATAATCTCCTGGTAGTAAAAATTGGAGATCCAGAACATCAGAACCCCAGGGATTTCCGGTAATAATATTCCAGTCAACACCGACCTCACCAGGCGTAATTACCCAGCTGGCAGCAAGGTTTGTAGAACAATTTCCGTTCAAAACCTCTGTTCCCTGGGTCAGATTTGTAACGGTAATAACATCGTCAATACATGGAAAAGGTTCATCTATTTCAAAAATAGCAGATGGAGGTTCACTCACTTCAATGGGTTCGATAGTGGCTTGAGTTGAAGCACAAGGATTTACCGCTTCTATCTGAACATCAAAAGCATTTGAATAATTACCTGTGGATGTAGTGACTCCACAAGATGTTTCCAGAAAGGTATAAGTAAAACTATCTGGCACACTATCCTGTGTGAAAGTATCTATCAATTCGCCCCCCACATAAATGTAGTAGATGGTTCCGATAGGGTTTTCCGAAATATTATTAATAGGAAAAGTAATCGTTGCCGGCACGCACAACCCAACGGTATTACCTGGATTAGAAAGTCCTACCGAAGGGTTGCTGCCGTTGTAGAAAACATAATCCTGTGTTTTTGCACAGCCGTTTTCCCCAATAACCGAGACGGTCAAATCGTAAAAACCAAATCCACTGTAAATGTGAGAAATGTAACCAGTGTTTGGAAAGGAGGAATTGTCAAAAAAATCAATCGTTCCATCTCCCCAGTCTATCGTATAAGAAGTATTGGTTGAGTAAGTCGTGGAGGCATTAAAAACAGACAATGTTGCTTCCGTATCACCGCTGCATAACCTGATACTGTTGCCTTCTATAATCCCGGAACCCGGAAGTATACCGATCGAAGGATCGGGCAAGGCCTGCACCAGATAAGTCTCTTCACTGCATGCAACATTGTCTGCGAAAACCGTAACTAGATATTCCTGATCATCAAAAGCCTCTGGAAAAGCATAGATGATGGTATCACCGAATAATTCCGGAGCTCCATCTCCGTCAAAATCCCAACTGTATTGAGTTCCTGAAGCCGGCATTATAAAAGTTACTTCTTCTCCTCCACATGGATTTTCATTTGAAACCGTATAATCACACTGCGCCATTAGCACTGACGCAAATGCCATGCAAGCTAGAAAACTAATTATTTGGGGGATATAAACTATGTTCATAATTATTTCATTGTTTCAAATACAGCAAACCAAATTAGCTTGATGCAATTTTCATTTAAATTCCTCCCGCCAATTTGGCGGGAGGACAATCAGAGTGTTCATGGGAAGTGTGAAGAGTAAAAGCGATTAAAAACTTTTTATATTTAAAAAAAGTCGTAGCAATCCAGTAGCCTTTTTGAAGACTTTCTTTTTTTGTTATTTCCTAAAATAGAAGCCGTTGGCCGCATTGTCCAGCGTAAAGCAATTTCATAAACGCCTCCAGCACGAGGGCCAACGCCTGTTGTATTTGCATCGTAGCTAAATCCAATAAAAAACTGTTGCTGTTCCTTATTTCCGGTGTTGATATATGCTCCTGCTGCGAAAATCAGCGCATTGGTATTCCTTGGCTGTGGAAATGGGTTTTTATTCTGATAATAAACACCAAAATAAATCCCTTCATAAAGCACATAAACTCCATAAGTAAAGACTTGCAATCCTTTCCCTCTTGAAAAGGAACTTTCACCTTGAAGATCGTATTTCAGGTTTGGTGAAATAGCGAGTTTCTTCTTTTTACCATTGAAATAGAGCAGTGGCAACACCATTCCTGCATGAAAGGTTATGCGTGGACTTGTTTGAGTATTTAGGTTTTGAAAACTTTCATTTCCAGTATTTTTTAAAAATAAATAGGGCAAATGATGAATACTCAAACCAATACTCGTACGAGTATCCCGGAAGAGGTTTTTACCAATTTTTACATCATTTTCAAAACGCCATAAAATACCAACATCAAAATCGGTGTAGGTCGTTTTATCCAGAAAAGGAACGGCTGTGGTTGGATTGATTACACCAAACACGGGATCTAGTTCATCAGAAAAAACAATCTTACTCCAGTCAACTGATTTTTGAATCCAACTTCCTTTCAGCCCAATGTGCAGGTTGTGATTATTCAAAGGAATCATATAGGCATATGAAAAAGCAATGCTGGTTGTATTGAAATTCATGATGCCCTCTGTATCATAATAGATATTCAAACCAAAACCTGACCGAAGAAAAGGTTCCTGAAATTCGGCGCTTGCGGTATAAGTTCGAAAACCTTCATCAACCTTTGCCCACTGAGTCCGGCTCACTGCCGCAAAACTGATTCCCTGTTCAATCCCTGTAAAGGCAGGATTGAGGTAAATTCTATTTGCATAAAACTGCGAGAAAGAAGGATCCTGTCCATTACAAAAAGTAGAAGAAAAAATAATGGCACAAAGTACAATTGTGTAAATTTTCGTCATAGTTCTGAGATTATCGTTTTCTGCTAAGTGGTTTTGTAATATTTACTAAATATTCAAAGAAGGCACTAGGCAACACCGTCATGCATTGTTTGATTAAAACAATGTGATGCTGATCCAAATACACAAACTAATTTGTGCGCTTCTTTTATTAATGGGTGCTGGTCTTAATGTGAATGAAAGCAATAATGCTTCATTCTTTTAGGAATAGGAGGATTTGAACAGAATAACAAAACGCATTGAGTTTCTATGCATAAACATGAAACCGATGGTTATGTAAGTTTTGGTAAGTTTGTAAGAAAAAAATTGTTCATTTAATGATTGGATTATTCCAAACCATTATGTTTTATGTAAGAGGCACATCAAAGCTACAACTAAAAATTAGTGAAAGTCAAAAAAATCACAAAAAATATTGTGACCAAGAAATCAAGAAAAATAAGCCCTAAGTTATTGTAAACCAATTAATAGTAAATTTGAAAAACATTGCTATTTCTTTAGTATTAGAATTTGATTTTAAACATTTTAAAAACCATATTAAAATATATTCGTTTTATTTAAATATTAAAATACTATTAATTTAACTTTATTTTTCATTTGATTCCGTGACGCTTGGATTTTTAAAAAATTGTTAAAATTTAAGTTAGACCTTCTAATTTCTTAAAATTCTGAATTTAACATACTCTATTCTCATCTGAAAAAATTACCTCATCAGGCTATCTTTATGTGGTATGGATAATTGAATAATGGAAAACTGAATCCCATGTGTTTTTCTATTTTGTAGAAAATGTAAAGTTTCTGATATTTACATACCTCGATTTGTATATTCAAAATAGAAAGTGGCATTTCCTTTTGTCACAAACATTTCCGATCTTTCTAAACAGTAAATTTTAACCCAAAACAATGGCACCATTTTCAAAAATAATTTTACTTTTCTTTTTCTTAATTCCGATAGTTTCTGTCGCTCAGCAAGAAGAAATTGAAATAAAAGTTTACGGCTTTGAAGATGGACTTACTCATCGCAATGTTTTTAAAGTGCAGCAGGATCCCTGGGGTTTTATATGGATTGCCACGATCAATGGCTTGAACAAATTTGATGGACACCAATTCATGCATTATACCAGCCATGATACCGAATCCCATATTCCGTTTGACTTCATATCTGATATGGTTGTTGGGCCGGATAGTATGATTTGGTTAGCAGGTCCAAATATGATTACGCTTCTAAATCCTCAAAACAACGATGTTAGTGATATAAAAGTAGACATCAAAAGTGCGGTTTTCAATCAACCACATACTTATAGCGGGTTCTGTTTTGATGAAAAAAATCAAATCTGGTTAATCTCCCACTCAACCGAAACGGGAAAATCTTTTCTTCAGAGATCGTCAGAAAAAGGTCAATTGAATGATGTCTTTGAATGCCAGGGCAATTATGTCAAACGATCTATCATTAAACAAAATAACTCTTATATTTTAAGCTATGCAGCAAACAGCCTGCTAAAAATTGATGAAAATGGCAACAAGTTAAAGGAATATAACTTTCCTTTATTGGATTTACAGACTCAGTCAAATGCCTGGATCAACCAAATGCAAATTACGGAAGACAATACGCTCTGGGTACTGTTCAATAATGGTCAGGTTTTTTATTTGCAAAAAGGGGCTTCAGCGTTTCAACTACACCCTATTGTCATCCCTTCAAACAATAGTATCGCTTCTTCTATGCTGGTGGAAGAAAATGGCAATATATGGGTGGGAGGCCTGGGGCATTTATGGTACTACAATGCTTCTTCCGGACAGACCATTAACTTTGATACACGAATCAAATCCATTATAAAAAACACCTGCAATTATAGACATATTTTTAAAGATAACTCCGGAGTGATATGGATTTCTTCAGATTATGGTGCAATTAAACTGACGAAATCTGACCTGCTTTTTACGAATTATTTGAGCGATGGTAGTGAATATTGCTCTGATGTGGTTTGCAGTATGCGGGGAATTACGGAAGATGATCGGGGTAATATTTATTTTAGTTATTATAATTCGATTCACATTCTTGATCCGCAAACAAATTCAGTCAGGCCTCTTTTCCCTGCTAATGATTTTAATAATTTTCCGTTTGGATTAACCTATTTTAAAGACGCTCTTTATACCGGAAATGGCAAACGAATCGATCTCAAAACCTTAAAGGTTGATACACTTTTTAAAAAACCTTTGATTGATTTAGGGCATTCAATGGTCGATAAAGATGGCTTGATATGGATTGGGTTTCGAAAATGGCTTTATCAATACAATCCTGAAAGCGGTGATATTACGAAATACAATTTTCAATCAAATTTAATTGACACAGCCAAACTGGATATCCATTATCTCTACCAAAGTAATATTGATGATGCGATTTGGCTGTGTACTTTGGAAAGCGGTTTGTATAAAATAGATAAAAATAAGGGAGTTATTGCTCATTATGGGACTCATGAACAAAGCAAACCTTTGCTTCGACATGACAAAATTAATGGCGTTTACGAAAGTGCGGATAGTATCCTTTGGATTGCTACAGGAAATGGTTTGCACAAATGGAACCTGTCTTCCGATAAATTAAAGATTTATGGCCCCTGGCCTGTCGGGAATTATTTTAGGATTTCTGTTCGCAAGTCAAACGGCCAATTTTCGAGCATCGTTACCAAGTTGGCCTGTAAGCGTCTAAACGAGCTAAAATTTTGCACAGGGGGGTTTTCCATAGTGGCGAAGCTGAATATGTGGCTATTAGACTTCTATTTCAGGCCCAGTTACTGCCTTTACTTGCCTGTTTATTAATTTGGGGCAGAGAAGTGTTGTGCGCGATACCTACTTTACCTACCTACCTACCTACCCGCGAGGGACATGGGGCTGCGGCGCGTGTTCATTCGGAGTGATAAAGCGGCGTGCTACCATAACTCCATGCTCTTCCGCAACATCCACGCCATCAACGAACGGCACGGGAACTACATCAAGCGCTGGGACTTCTCCGAGCCCCAGTCCGGGAAGTCCAGCTGCGACCGCCATGCTGCCCGCATCAAGCAGAACATTCGGAGGGCAGTTAACGAACGCGGTAACTGCCGGACGCCAGTGGAGTTTGTCAGGTGCATTACTAACTCGGAAGTCCCAACTTTGACGGGGCTGAAGGGAGTTATCACCCTTCTCGGCGACGTGGAAAACCGTGATCCTCTGGGTCCCAAGCACACCATCCGTGGGGTCAGTCAGCTGAACAACTTTGAATTTGGGCCAGATGGCATTACGGCCTGGAAGGCGTACGGCATTGGCCCTGAAGTGCGTCACGACTACTCCGAATATCGAGACCGGATATATAACGCCGTTTTCACGGTCAAAAGTCACCCCACCAACGAGCGGCCGGAGATATGGTACGAGAACCAGCAGGACTCTCCCACTCTTCTCACCTTCGGACACAGCTTTTGGCGGCCGATAGAGACAACGCGGGGCTGCAGCGGAACGCAACGAGCGCGGGATCAGGAAGCTCAAGAATGGACTGAAATGCAACGGGAAATGGAGCAGGAAGACGCCGCCTGTCCGACCGAAGGTCCCCACCATCGCCTGCGTCACAAGCGGCGGCACTGGAGACACCATAGTCATCTTCGGCAGCGGCGATTGGGCGGTTCTAGTGTATGTGGTCAACCGTCTACGCTGAGTTGTAGTATCGCGCACAACACTTCTCTGCCCCAAATCAATAAACAGGCAAGTAAAGGCAGTAACTGGGCATGAAATAGAAGTCTAACAACCACATATTCAGCTTCGCCACTATGGAAAACCCCCCTGTGCAAAATTTCAGCTCGTTTGGACGCTTACAGGCCAACTTGGTCACGGTGCTCGAAAATTGGCCGTTTGACTTGCGAACAGAAATCCTAAAAAATTCCCGACAGGCCAGGGGGCTTGAGCACAAATGAGTTATGTTCCTAGGTCAGAATTCTTCAAGGAACACGATGGGCTATGTCCCAGCTCTGCATTCGGTCATCTTTAGGTAGAAATTGGGCAAAACGTGAAAATTCGATGTTTATGAAAAATGTGTTTTTCAGTGTTCTGGCAAACAGGCAAGTAAAGGCAGTAACTGGGCATGAAATAGAAGTCTAACAACCACATATTCAGCTTCGCCACTATGGAAAACCCCCCTGTGCAAAATTTCAGCTCGTTTGGACGCTTACAGGCCAACTTGGTCACGGTGCTCGAAAATTGGCCGTTTGACTTGCGAACAGAAATCCTAAAAAATTCCCGACAGGCCAGGGGGCTTGAGCACAAATGAGTTATGTTCCTAGGTCAGAATTCTTCAAGGAACACGATGGGCTATGTTCCAGCTCTGCATTCGGTCATCTTTAGGTAGAAATTGGGCAAAACGTGAAAATTCGATGTTTATGAAAAATGTGTTTTTCAATGTTCAATGGACCTAATTGGTTCCAAATATGCTTTGGACTGGTTTTTCAATGGCGTAGTGATGTAGAGCAGATTGTTAGCTTTCAAATGACATATAATACGTCGGTATTGGCCCATTTCTTACCCACGACACAAGGCCTAAACTAAACGACGTGCTTATTACGGCCTACGGGACGCGCGCGACTGACCTCCTTTCATGATTTTGGCCATATCTCATCGCCAAATGCGAATTTCGCTCTGAAATTTTGGGAGGATGTATAGAAATGTTGCCCGAATCGATCCCCGGTCTTAACTCGAAGACCGATTTTTTGACTTTGCCACCCCTGTAGAGCAATTCTCGAGTCTCTCAAAAAGCGTCTCTTAAACACTTGTTCACACTGTGGCGACACGGCAAGTGCGATACTCACCCGTTGAGAAGGACGCAGGAGCGGCCGTAGTGGCCGACGGAGCCGTCGGTGGGGCGGACGACCTCCACGTCCCCGGGGCGCATCCACCGCCCCTGTTCCTCCACCGGCACTCCACCGGCGTCCGCTTCAACCACACACCTTCACCCGCAACCCCG
>CAWBZX010000005.1:0-18395 GCA_963793295.1 uncultured Saprospiraceae bacterium
AGCAGGGGAGGGTTATGCCAGTCATGCTGAAATCAAATATATAAATTGCCGGGTGCCAAAAGCTAATCTTTTAGGGAGTGAAGGAGCGGGATTTGCTATTGCTCAGCAACGCCTTGGTCCTGGACGGATTCACCATTGTATGCGTTGGTTGGGCATCTGCGAAAGGGCTTTTGATATGATGTGCCAACGCGCCGCAACTCGTGAATTGGCTCCTGGAAAAATGCTTGGCCATAAACAAACGATTCAGAATTGGATCGCTGAGTGTCGCGCTGAAATCAATGCAGCTCGACTCATGGTCCTGGACGCAGCAAATAAAATCGATGCGGAAGGAAGTTATGCTGCACGGCAAGAAGTTTCTTTGATCAAATTTTATTGCGCGAGTGTATTACAAAAAGTGCTTGACTGCGCAATTCAGGTTCATGGTGCTTTGGGTATTACTGATGATTTGTTGCTTTCATACTGGTATCGGCACGAGAGGGGAGCACGCATTTATGATGGTGCTGATGAAGTGCATAAAAGCAGGGTTGCTCGGGAAATTTTGAAAGGGTATGGTTTGAAAAAAGAATTATAAATGTGAAAATTTGGGGCAAAGGTTTTTTAAAATGAATTGTAAAAACGTAATTATAAATGTCGAAAAATTGGATTGATCAGGCGTCTGATGTGCGAAAAGGGGAGGAGTTGAATAATGAAAAGTTAATTCAAATTTTAAAAACAGCATTGAGTTTGAAAGGGGAAGATTTGGTGGTGGAACAATTTCCCAGAGGATTTTCGAATCTTACTTATTTGCTGCGCTTTGGTGAAAAGGAATATGTCCTGAGGCGTCCACCAGTTGGAGCTAAAATCAAATCAGGACATGACATGGGAAGGGAATATAAAATTTTACACCATCTAAAAAAGGTTTATTCAAAGGTTCCGCAGCCATTGTTTTATACCGAAGATGAAAGCATCATCGGAGCCCCTTTTTACCTTATGGAAAAAGTGGAAGGTGTTATTCTTCGTTCGAAGATGCCCAAAGACATGATACCTGATGAAAAAACAATGTCAGGCATTGCAAAAGCTTTCATTGATAATTTTGTGGCTTTGCATGAAGTAGATATTCATAGCGCCGGACTTTCGAACCTGGGTAAGCCGGAGGGTTATATCGAAAGGCAAGTCGAAGGATGGACCAGGCGTTATTTTAATTCGAAAACAGATGAGATTTCATCGGTTGAAAATGTAGCGAAATGGTTGATTGAAAATATGCCTTCAGTATCCGGGAATGCATTGATTCACAACGATTATAAATATGACAATTTGGTCTTAGACCCGGGAAATTGGACGAATATTTTAGCCGTTTTAGATTGGGAAATGTCTACTTTGGGCGATCCTTTGATGGACCTGGGAACAAGCCTTGGTTATTGGGTCAATCCAAATGACCCTGATTTTATGTTGCAAATGCAGTTGAATCCTACTACTTCGCCAGGCAATCCAAAACGAGGAGGTCTTGTTGAAATGTATGCCAAATCAAGCGGACGGGACATTAGTGATGTAGTTTTTTATTATGTTTACGGATTGTTTAAAATTGCAGTTATCATTCAGCAAATTTATTATAGATATCAAAAAGGACTAACAAAAGATGAGAGATTTGCTAATCTGAATCATGCAGTGAACGGATGTGGCACAATTGCAATGCAAGCGATAAATAAAAATGCAATTGATGATTTGTTTTAAACAAAATCAGTTATTTTCCCTTTTCCTTTTAAGAAATTATTTTTAAACACTTAAATATTTAAAAGCTTATGTCAGGAAGAAAAATACCACAAAAATCACCTTATGTTATGGAGATAGAACCCGGAACTTATGCCTGGTGCTCCTGTGGCGGAAGTTCTAACCAGCCTTATTGTGATGGCAGCCACAAAGATACCCCTTACACGCCTGTTGTGGAAAGAGTCTCGGAAAAGAAAACGGTAGCCTGGTGCGGATGTAAACACTCCGGAAAAGCGCCTTTTTGTGACGGAAGCCATAATAAATTGTAAAGAACTAAATTAAAAAAGCCGGATAATCTTAGAAGATTATCCGGCTTTTTTAATAATATTTTATTTGAATTAATTCATCGAAAAGTTGTGCATTTCCTGATGAACGGTATTGTAAAACGTAAGCATACTAATTTCAACCTGCATGAACGGAGTCAAAGGAAGATCAGCGATCATGTCCATTACACTCAATTCTGAATTTGCATTAAAAACAGCCCAGATTTTTGAGTTTTCTAGCGAAAGAGAATAATTGACAAGTTTTCCTTCTTTAAAAAAGCGATCAACAATTGCACGTTGAAAAGGAATTTGATTCATAAACTCTTCGGTAAGGACTTCTGGTAGGGAAAAATCTACCATAAAATGATATGTAGTTTCCATGGAGTATTATTGTTTGTTGCAAAAATAAAATTTAATGATTAAAATGAAAGAAATTTATGGGATAACTTTCATTCATTAAACGACAATTTCGTTTTTATATATTATACAATTAACCTTTTAGTTTCAATTTACGGGCCATAATTATTGCGATTAAACTCATAATAATGGCGATAAAACCTACAATGGGGTAATTGGTCAAGCTTCCATCCTCATTTGTCCCAATAATCGCACCAGCTATTAACGATGCGATAAACAATGCAGCCTGATTGGCACTTGCTCGGAAGCTCATAAAACTTGCTCTGCTTTCCGACTGGACAACACTGGTGACCATAGTCGTAGCAGGTACATTTCGGCCGCTTGCTACTACAAAAAAAGAAGAGGTCGCTAATAATGCAACCGCAATGGGGACTGCCGGTAATGTTGTAATGGCAAAGATTGAAAAAACGGCAAGAATACTGGCTATCGTAAAAATTCTTACGTGGCCGTATTGATCGGAGAGTTTTCCAAAATACGGTAGTAGAAAGGCGGTTAATGTTCCTCCAATCAAATAAATATAGGTTATTTGAAAATCACTAAATCCAATATTGAGTTGCATATAAGGGGCGATGAAAGGAATAATTGTAAAATGCCCTAACATTAAAATGATTGAAAAACCAAGTGCTAAAACCTGATTGTGGTCACTGAAAAGATTTTCAATAACTTTAAATGGATGCAATGCTTTTTTACCATTCTCCAAATGTTTGGTCAATGCAGGCACAAATCTTAAAATCAGCAATATGGTAACCAATGACATCGAACCCACTAAAATGAATGGCATTCGCCATGAAAATTGCGCGGCAAACCACAAACCAGTAGGTACTCCAGCTACTGAAGCTACAGAAAATGCCGTCATAATGATTCCCATCGCACGACCTCGCCTTTCCAATGGAACAACATCAGCAACAATGGCCAACACCAATGCTCCTAACAACCCTCCGAAAGCACCTGCCAAACTTCTTGATAATAGTAGAAAAATATAACTGGGAGCTAAGGCACATGCTATGGTGCCTAATGTAAAGCCGATGTAAATAATAAGCAAGACTTTTTTGCGATCGTAGCGATCAATATACATGGCTCCAAAAAAACCTGCTACTCCGGCTGTAATGGCATATGAAGAAACAATCAAAGTAAATTCAAAAGGAGAAATACTAAAGATTTTCATGAGTTGTGCCCCTAAAGGCATGACAATCATAAAATCCATGATATGCGTAAACTGAACAGTAGCTAATAAAAATAGGACGAGTTTTTCGTTTTTCATTCAATATGATTGTCAAAGAACAGACGAAGCACAAAAGTAATTTTTAATTCATTCCCAAAGCATGATATACAAATAAAAAGTCCTTGCTGAAAGTTCAACAAGGACTGGTCTTTTTAAATCTTTTTTATTAATTATTATCTAAATAAACACGTGTTTAATTTTTTACGAAATACTTCGTTTTTGAAAATTCGTTGGTGGTCAAATGTAAAGCAAACAATCCATCAGGTAGATTACTAACATCCAATTCTATTTGATCAGGTGTAAAGTTGTTTTGATAAACTACTTTTCCTGAAGTATCCAGAATTCTTACAAAAACAGTTGAATTAGCTATTGCATTATAATCAACTTTTACTGTCAAAGTCTGTGACACCGGATTTGGAAATAGCTGGACCTCTGATGGAGAAAGTTGATTTGATTCAGTCTGAAGAGCATTCCCTTCTAAATTACCAGAACCGTTTCCACCAAAATCTGAAGGCGAAGGCCCACAAACCACAGGATCATCAGTTCGGTTGACTTCTATGAAATTGGATGATAATTCATAACAATCGTCCGTCAACGGAACAGCCGCTGCATCATCGCCAGCCATTGCTGTGATATTTCCAGTATATGAAAGTCCCCATACGCGGCAAACACCAATTCCTGCTCCTTCAAAGTTTTGTGAATTTCCAGCTGGTAATCCTAAAATGATATTGTTTTCATCAGTGATCACATATTGATAGTTGGAATTGGAAGTTGATGAATTTTCGAAAAATACAATATCATCTTCTCCATCACCGACACAGATTTCAATAACAACTTCTCCGCTATCAGTTTCTACCGTTGCACCATCAGGCATGGTACGTATGACTTCAATAAAATTAGATGATAATTCATAACAATCATCCGTTAAAGGCACAGCAGCTGCATCGTCACCAGGCATAGCAGTGATATTTCCTGAGTAAGAAAGTCCCCAAACGCGACAAGTAGCTACTCCAGCGCCATCAAAATCTTGCATATCACCGGGAGGGACTCCTAAAATGATATTATTGTCATCCGTAATTACGTATACATAATTTAAATTAGAGGAAGAGCTATTTGTAAAAGTCAACACATCCGGAATACCATCTCCGACGCAAGTGATTACGGCAGTTTCGCCTTCGTCAGTTGCAACCATTCCTCCCTCTGGCGTATCTCGAATGACTTCGATAAAGTTAGCAGAAAGACCATAACAATCGTCAGAAAGTGGCACTGCTGCAGCGTCATCACCAACCATGGCGATTAAGTTTCCAGTATAAGAAAGTCCCCAAACTCTGCAAGTAGCTACTCCAGCACCATCAAAATCCTGCATATTCCCTGGAGGAACTCCTAAAATAATATTGTTTTCGTCTGTGATTACATAAACATAATTTGCAGAAGCGGTTGAAGTGGTTGTAAAAGTAACTAAATCAGGATTACCATCTCCAACACAAACATAGCGCGTTGTGGCTCCTGAAGGCATGGCAACTGTTCCTCCTTCAACACCAGTTCTAAATACTTCAATGAAATTAGAGGATAACTCAAAGCAATCGTCAGTTAAAGGCACAGCAGCAGCATCGTCACCAACCTGAGCAATAACATTTCCGGTATAAGATAATCCCCAAACTCTACAGGTTCCTTCTGGAGCACCTTCAAAGTTTTGGCTGTTAGCAGGCGGAAAACCTAAAATGATGTTGTTTTCATCTGTGACTACATATGCGTAAGGTGAATTTGAATTAGAAACGTGAGTAAAGTCTATGATATCGTCAACGCCATCACCCGAACAAGTATTAATAGTGGTACCTCCACCAGGTAAAGCAACACTACCTCCATCCGGATTATCTCGGATCACTTCAATGAAATTTGAAGAAAGGCTGAAACATTCATCAGTGAGCGGTACAGCAGCGGCATTATCACCAACATTTGCGGTGATATTTCCGGTGTAAGAAAGTCCCCAAACTCTGCAGGTTCCTGCAGGTGCGCCATCAAAATCCTGCATATTCCCTGGCGGTAATCCTAAAATGATATTATTGTCGTCCGTGATCACATAAATGTAATTTGCTGCTGAAGCTGTTTGATGGGTAAAGGTTACGATATCTGCGTTTCCGTCACCAGGACAGGTATAACGAACGGTTGCACCAGATGGCATGGCCACGGAACCTCCGTCTACAGCAGTTCTGTTTACTTCAATGAAATTTGAAGAAAGCTCGTAGCAATCATCAGTGAGTGGAACAGCTGCTGCATCATCACCAACCATAGCTGTGATATTTCCAGTGTAAGAAAGCCCCCAAACCCTGCAGGTTCCTTCCGGAGCTCCGTCAAAATCCTGAGAATTACCTGGAGGAACTCCTAAAATAATATTATTATCATCTGTAATTACGTAAGTGAATTGGGCATTTGAAGTGCTATTACTTGAAAATTCTATCACATCCGGCATTCCGTCTTGTGTACAGGTTTGGACCTGTGTTTCTCCATTTATTGTTTCAACCATACCACCTTCAGGATTTGAACGAATAACTGTAATAAAATTGTCAGAAAGATCATAACAACCGTCTGTCAAAGGAGTAGTTGCCGCATTGTCACCAGGCATAGCGATGATGTTTCCAGTGTATGAGAGTCCCCAAACAAGGCATGTACCTTCGCCTGCTCCGTCAAAATCCTGACTGTTTGTTGGAGGTAGTCCAAGTATATTTAAATTTTCATCGGTTATGACATAATTATAACTGGCGACTGTACTTCCCGTGGTTGTAAATGTTACAACATCGGGGTTGCCATCTCCTGGACAGGTATAACGCGTTGTTGCTCCTGACGGCATAGCAACCGTTCCACCATCAATATCCAACCCTCCAGTGCGAAAAACTTCAACAAAATTGGTGGATAATTCATAGCAAAAATCAGTAAGCTGAGCAGTAGCGGCATTGTCACCAGGCCCTGCGGTAATGACTCCTGCATAAGACATTCCCCAGACGCGACACATTCCTGGAGGTCCTTCAAAATTATAGGAATTCCCACTTGAAATAATGTCCAGAATTGTATTATCCTCCTCAGTTACAATAAATGCATATTGTATGGCATAAGTATTTGGTTTAAACTTTATAATGTCATCGATTCCATCATCGGGACAAGTAACAACAGTAGTTGAACCATCAAACGTGGAGACGGTTGTCCCTGCAATGCATTGCGCCTTGACTGAGTAATTCGAAAAGCTGACAAGCAAAACGATTAAGCTTGTTAAAAAATTAATAGGGGGTAAGTTTTTCATAATAATTGATAGGTTTGTTTAATGAAAAATAGGATTCAAAAAAGTCTTCGGGACGGTGGGAATATAATTTGTTTTGGTAACAAAACTAACTAAAGATAGTTGGCAAGGATATTATAGGTGTGTCAATTGGGAGACATTTTTTAAAATAAGCTTTTTTTAGGATTTTGAAAAGAATATCGGCTTTTAGTTTTGAGTTACTGATTATCAGGTTATTAAAAATATAATCGGGACACTTTTTATAAAAGCTCATTATAGAAGATTTAACTTCTTGTGATTGTTTTGTGATAACTTTTAAACTAAAAACCCTTGCAGTGAATACATTGCAAGGGTTTTTTAAAGGATGTTCGAAGTTTAAGGGATTTGACTATAAATACACACCAAGCCTATTTAAGGTATCAACATCCAGCTGACCTATAGGAAGGCCGTTGTCTCTTTGAAATTGCGTTAGTGCTGCTTTTGTTTGTGCACCGAGTACCTGGTCAATGGTTCCGACATCGTAATTTCGGTTTTTTAAAGCTCGCTGAATAGCGGAAATGGTACTGCTGCTTATTTTATTTTCACATAATACTTCTTTCCAAACCGTATAGCCACCTTGTTTTAATAAGGTTTTTTTGGTTATAGAAGCGTATTCAGCCGGAACTTCAATTTCTTTGATTTGAGTGGGTGTTTTTAATTTTTGATAGCTCCTTGAAGTAAATTCGGCCGGAATTTCAACAACTCTTGTGCAATCATCACCATTGTCGGCAAAACCTTCCGGGCATCCTTTTTTTACCTGTTGCACCACATTTTTAAATTCAGCTGGAATTTCAATGGTTCGTTTTGAAGCGGGCGTTTTTATCCTGAGCACATCAATTGATTTATACTCTGCAGGAATTTCAATCTCCCGGACTGTTGCAGCTGTTTTGAGTTGCCTTTTACTAACCGAAGCAAACTCGGTTGGGACATCAACCGTATGAGTAGAAGCCAGTGTTTTCACTTTCTTATAGGTATGTGTTTCATATTCGGCAGGTACTTCGATGGTTCTCGTGCAATCGTCACCATTGTCGACATAACCTGCCGGGCATCCGTTTCTAATTTGTTTGGTAATCGTTTTGTACTCCGCAGGGACTTCCACTTTGCTCCAAACGTAACAATCATTGGGGTCATTAGAAATACAATTCTGAACCACTTTTTTCTTGACCCATTTTGAAGTAGCCGGGGTCACTTCGAAAGTTTCTCTTTTTGAAATATAAAGCGCAGGGACCTTCTCTACTTTTGTTGAAGCCTCTTTGATCAGTACTTGAATCGTTTCGGTTTCATATTCTGTCGGGACAATTTCTGTCCGAGTGGAAGGTTCTTTGACAACAAGCTGTTCCGTCACGGTTTCATAAACCGGAGGCACCTGAATGTACTGTTTTGAGGCTTCTTTTATCAATACCATTTCTTTGACGGTTTCATATTCAGCAGGTACCTCAACCACTTTAGTACATCTGATGCCGTCGTCCATATAGGTTTCAGGACAACCCACCCTGGATTGCACTTCTATGTTTTCATAAATGGCTGGTATTTTCTCGATCTTGGTAGCGGCTGCTTTTGTCATGACCTGCTCCGTAACAGGTTCATATTCTGCCGGAATGATAACCACTCGTTTTGAAGCTGGTTTTACTAAAACCTGTTCGATTGTAGTTTGGTATTGATCTTCGTATACACATTCAGCGTAGCATTTTCCAGGTTCCTGGTCAGCGGGAAGACGACCTGGCTGCGATTGGGCAACAAACGAAAAAAGGAGAAAGGCTACGGACGTGATAGTGTTCATATTTCTCATAATAAATGAATTGGTTATAATATAGAAGCGCAAGACGCTCAAGTTTTTATATCGTCACATATGATATAAAAATAGATTTTATTTCGGATAACACAAGTAATGTTTTGTAATTATTTTCTGGTGTATCCCATGTTCTGATATTGCAGATATAGGAAGAATCGTACCATCCTTGAACAAAATATTTATTTCGTTTTTGGAAGTACTGTATGCATTATTTGTTTCTGAGCCTTGAAAAAGCAGGTATTTTAAATCTATTTGCTGATCCTTAAATCGGGTATTTAATTCTGTAGTCAAATTATTGATGAATTCCTGCTCAAAGGGTTGATTGCGGAGTAATGTCTTAAATAATCTCCGATTTATTAACCTTTCAGACAAAAAGGATAAAGCGCTATCGCTTGAATTGATCCAGTTTTTTATGGCAGATATGATGTCAAAATCATCCAGTTTTGCAAAATCATCCAGTAGTGCGGGATCATTTTTAAAATCTGCTGTATTATAATTATGATATAAAAAACGGTGCAAAGGCGGAGAAACAGGAAGTTCTATACCCTGACCGGCAAGTTCTTTAGCCCGCTCCAGCGTTCGGATAAGCATTTGTTCAGCAGCCAGCGAGGTCTTGTGTAAATAAACCTGCCAATACATCAAACGCCTGGAAACCAAAAACTTTTCAATTGAATATTTCCCCTTTTCTTCGACCAGAAGTTCTCCATCTCGGACGTCAAGCATTTTTATAATACGATCATAACCAATAATTCCTTCAGAGACTCCCGTGAAATAACTATCCCGATTGAGGTAATCCATACGATCCATATCCAGCTGCCCAGATACAAGTTGATTTAGAAAATGTTTATGGTATTTATTTTGAAAAATCTGCAATGCCATATCCAGTCTTCCATCAAATTGCTTGTTGAGCGCTTCCATAAATAAAATAGACAGCTCTTCGTGGTGCGTATTTACCAATTTGTGTTCTAAAGCATGGGAAAAAGGGCCATGCCCAATATCGTGCAACAAAATAGCAATGCAAACAGCTTCCGCTTCCGCTTCAGTGATTTCCACTTCTTTTGAACGCAACACAGCAATAGCTTGGCGCATCAAATGCATCGCTCCCAAAGCATGAGCAAAACGGGTATGCAATGCGCCAGGGTAAACATAATGAGTCAGCCCTGTTTGTTTGATCCTTCGTAATCGCTGGAAATAGGGATGTTCAACTAATTCGAACAGGATGCCATAAGGAATTGTTATAAAACCATAAACAGGATCATTTAAAATTTTATTTTTATTCATAACTGTATTAAATACGGGAGATATTTCCTATTTACGCGTAAAGGTATGGTGAAAGTTACCTATTTTTACATAAAAATATACCAGACAAGACGTTGGGTTTAGATATTAAAATCAAACTAAACTTCGTCGGTAAAATTGTTTGCGGAAAACGTGGTTAAAAAATAAAACCCGAAATTTATCGTAAACAAAATCAAAAGAGGAAATAACATCATTCCGCTTGTCGTTTATCACTAGCATCTCACAAATAGAAATAGACTTTTTCCTGTTCTTTATTATTTGCAAAATGTTTTTGGTAACAAAAAAGTTGCGGCGGAGTAAAATAATGAACTCTTTCAGACCGAAAACCATTCGGTTTTTTGAAGATTGAAAACGACACATTTATTAGATAACTCAGGCTGATGAAGGATTCATCGGTTTCATAAAACCACATAATCTTAATGGAAAATATTAAAATCCTATGGGCAGACGACGAAATAGACATCCTGAAACCTCAAATACTTTTTCTTAAACAAAAAGGTTACGAACTAGTAACGGTAAGCAATGGATATGATGCTTTAGAAGAGTGCGAAAATTCAAATGATATTGATGTCGTTTTTCTTGATGAGTCTATGCCTGGCTTGACAGGTTTGGAAACTCTTGCAAAAATAAAAGAAAAAAAGCCTAACCTTCCTGTGGTGATGATTACAAAAAACGAGGCAGAAAACGTTATGGAAGAAGCCCTAGGCGGACAAATAACGGACTATTTAATCAAGCCGGTAAATCCCAACCAAATATTACTAACCCTCAAGAAAATCATTGACAGCAAAAGGTTGGTTCAAGAAAGTACGGCTTCGGATTATCAACAAGAGTTTCGTCAAATCCTGACGGAAATTAATAGCGGTTTGGATTTTAGACAGTGGGTAGATATCTATAAAAAAATTATCAATTGGGAACTCAAATTGGATGCTTCCAATACAACAGAATTGGGCGATATTCTTTCAATGCAAAAAAGTGAAGCGAATGCGGAATTCTCTCGTTTTATAACGAAGAATTACGAAGACTGGATGAGCGGTGATGTTGAAGCTCCGACCATGTCCAATAATTTGATGCGTACTAAAGTTTTTCCGGAATTGAAAGACGATGTTCCAACGATCATGTTGTTGCTTGATAATCTTCGTTTTGATCAGTGGAAAACTATAGAACCCATTCTTACTCAGTTCTTCAGGGTTGAAGAGGAGGATTTTTTTTACAGCACCTTACCAACGACAACCCAGTACAGTCGCAATTCGATATTCGCAGGATTGACCGCTTCCGAAATTCAAGAGTACTATCCCGAATGGTGGAAAAATGATGTTGATGAAGGCGGAAAAAATCTCCATGAAAAAGATCTTTTAGCAGAGCAAATAAGAAGGACTTTCCGCAAAGAGATTAAGTTTGAATATATAAAAATCACCACCACTAGGAATGCAAAAATTTTGCAGGACAATATGATCAATTATTTAAATAATGACCTGACGGTTATTGTTTATAATTTCATAGATATGCTTTCTCATGCACGAACCGAGATGGAGGTGCTTAAAGAATTAGCGGGAGATGAAACAGCTTATCGTTCGTTGACCAAATCATGGTTTGAGCATTCTCCGTTGTGGGCAGCTTTTAGTAAAATCAGGGGACGAGATATTCAATTGATTGTAACGACTGATCATGGAACGATTCGGGTCAATCAACCTTCAAAAGTAGTTGGAGATCGCGATACGACGACAAATTTACGGTATAAAGTAGGCAGGAATTTGCAGTATGAAAAGAAGGATGTGCTTGATTTTCGTGATCCGAAAAAAGTTGGTTTGCCAAGGCCAAATGTGAGTTCAACCTTCATTTTTGCAAAAGAGGATAAGTTTTTCCTTTATCCCAACAATTACAATCATTTTAATAATTATTACAGAAACACATTCCAGCACGGTGGAATTTCTTTGGAAGAAATGATCTGCCCGGTAGTTCGGATGCGAAGTAAATAAACTGTTTTTCAAAGAATTGATTCGGGGGTAGTTGAAAATCAAAAGATAATTGATGAGCACAATCAGAATAGTGCTCATTTTTTATTTCAGGATAATTGTTTTAATAAATGGCGCTTCGCTTTTTCAAAAAAATCATTGTTCAATACATAAAAACTTAGTGTTGCACGCTGGCCCTCCAGTACAATGTTGACTGGACTGGAAATAATGATCCAGGGATTTTTATAAATTGCTTTTTCCATTTTTTGTTTACTGTTGGTGTCATCTTTTAAAGCTTCTTCCAGGACGAAAGTTTTAAACAATATTTTTGGGGTACTCTTTTGTCCTATCTTCACCTCCTTGTTGACCAGTCGGTAAGGAATCAATAATTCTTCGCCGATAGAACTAACCAGCTTTATATCCCGGTTGCCAAATTCCAGTATTTTTCCGGAATATTCATTGACAGTTATGGAATCCCCTATGTGAAAGTTTCCACCAAATTTTAAAATGATTCCTGAAAAATAATTTATCCAAAAATCAAAAAAAGCAAATAAAATAAGCGTTAACAAAACAAGCGTAATGGCCATACTTGCTACTAGAGAATGATAAAGCACGATCACAAAATAGATGGCCCAAATGACTATTTCTAGTCTGACTAAGCTTTTCTGATGTGCTGGCCCTGTCTCTTTTAACAAAATAATCGGGAGTATCAATCTTCGATAAATGTTAAATCCAACGAAAATAATCAATCCTATGATTGCTAATATGAACAGCATCGAAAATGTAATTCCGTTGATTAATTGCATATTGTTAATTAATTTTTTTATTCGTTTATCTTCGAGGCAACAACATTTTTATATTAAGCAGGTTGACGAAAATGTCAATCAGTATTTTCCGGCAATCAATTTAAAATATTAATGCTTGTCAACCAATTTTCGATATTTGGTTTGACAACATTATTTAAAGTAAAAGTATTTTTTCCTACTTCATCCAGCAATTCAGCTTTTACAAGTTCCGATATAAAAACAGCTATTTCACTTGTATCTGCTCCGAAGATTGCTGCAAGTTTTGCTTTTGTCAGATTTTTGTTAATCAAAAATTGGTACAGTAACAACTTCCAATAAGCTTCGCTCACTTTGAGTAGCTCCAAAACGGGTTGTTTCTCCATATAAATTTTATTGTCGGAAAAAGCATGGATTTGCCTTAACCAAATCTGTAAACCCAAGCCGACAATCCCTTCACTCTCGGAATAAATTTTACTGATCAATTGATTGAGATGTGTTCCTTCCAGTCTATTTTCTTCTTCCTGGAAAACCAGATCCAGCCCACCGATTTTGTGTCTTTCCAGAATGATAGCCTTCATGGCTTCTTTGCTTATGGGAGGTAAAATGATGGTGGTGGTGATTACTTTTTTGAGCGGCCTTTGCTTGCTCAAAGCTTCCATTGCATGCAGATTAACAGTTAAAATGAAAGTGTGTTTCCGATGAAATTTTTCAACCATTTCTATCAAAACCTTTAAAGCATCTTTTTCTAAAGTCCTGTCCCACCAAACTTCGATGTCATTGACGAGGATGATTGAATTTCGGGGCATTTCAGAAATACATCGCTCTATCCCGCCGGATTTTCCCGTTGCAGAAGCTATGGAATGTTGAAGCTCTTTGATTGTTCCTTGTTTTCCGAAGGAGTCAATTCTAAATACTTTTCCCGTAAATAATTTATTGGCAATATAGTCTGAAAAGTGTGTTTTTCCCGACGAGCTTTTTCCGGCTATCATAATAGCGCCGTTTCGTTCTTCCGCAATGGCCTTCTCCAATTGCTCTAATTCTCTGGCTCTGCCAATATATTCATGTTGAACCGGCAATTGTTTTCCCTGAAATAATTGTTTGTAATAAAAAGGTAAACTATCTAAAACAGCTTTTTTGGGGTACATCCCATGTGCAAAATTAAGACCCAGTTCAATGTTGCTTTTTAAGTTGTATTTCGATTCAAAAATAGAAACGGTAGATTCATGTTTTTTTGCAGAGAAGGCTTTGTTCAATCCCTCATACCAGCTTGACAATTTAGTCTTTAGCTGTTCATTTATTTGGGCAATCCCTTTTTTCCTTTTAGAAACGCTAATGTAGCGGCTCCAACTATCTGCGTGTTTAACGAGATAAAGGGTATCCAATTCCATTTTTAAGTCATACTCAATAGCCAGGATATTTTCGTTGAATCGCATTTTTGTAGTTTGGAAAAATTCATTTTCCTCCGCAAATTTTGCTTGTAACTTTTCCAGTAATTGACTGATTTCACTTGTTTCTTTTGATTCCGAAAGGGAATATTTCAAAAGATTGATCCTATTAATCTGGTTAAAATAAATATTGGAAACATCTCCTAAATAGCGCTCTAAATAGTTTTGAACAAGTCCGTTCAGTTTGGACTCTATGATAAAATCAACAATTTTTGGCAGATCCAGCGTTATGGGTGTCTCGTCTTCTAACTGTAAGTTTTCAAAATCTTCCATTAACGCAGTGCTCATCAAGACCGCATCGTCCCGGATGATGGTTGAAATGGTATCGGTCTGATTTTTTAGTTTTTGCATCAGTATCGCTATCCCGGCAAAAGGATTATCGTCTACACTGAACATATCTGCAGATTTCAGTTCTACACCTGAATTAAAATCCTGAATAAGGGTTTGGATATTTTTTGTATGTACTTTGAACTGGGTTTCAATTCGCTCGTTGATCTCCTGATTTAACGTCTGATTCATGCTTCCCAATCCTTTACTAACGAGCAAATTCACTCGGGCCAATTTAAAATCGGTCTCGATTGAAGAATGAATGATTTCCTGGTTTTTGCTCCAGCTAGCAGGGAAAATCAAGAGGTCGGTATAATTTCTTTTTCGCTGTTTTTTATTCTGCTGGTTATTTAATTCTTTTAAATATTTTTTGAAATCTGATTCCTGGGAAATGGTTGCCAGATCATTACATAAATTTCTACCTGCAGTCAGAAGTTCAAGCTCCAATTGACTGTTTAGATTTTTGAAAAATGCCAATTGTTTGGTCATTATCTGAGCCAATTCCTCTCTTACGGCATTTATTTCAGTTTGTAATTCCAGGTTATGCTGATAAAAATCCTCCAACTCGAACAAGGAATAAGTTTTTGCAACAATTTCATTTTTGGTGGTAAATAGATTTTGATAACACTTATTTCCAAAATCGATATAGGTATTTCGAATTGTAGAGAGCAGATTTTGGTCTTTCAATAATAGTGCTGCCTGCTTAAATTTTATGGAAGTTTTTGCCCCATTAATCTGCAATTTCAACCTTAAAGGAATATTGTCAAACAAAGTATCAACAGCGTCCAGGTAAGCAACATTCTCTTCTTTAAATAATTCATTGATAATGGACAAATCCTGCGTTCTGATTTGTTGCAGTCTCTTTTGAATCAGCTGTAAAAAGGTGGAAAATTGTTGATAAACATCTTTTTCAGATTGGTCAGAATTTATAGAAAGATTTAATTCTGACAAAATAAATTGATAAAAACCAATATACTTTTCCTGAATGGGAGCAATCGCATTTTCAATAAAACCAGCCGTTGCGGCCTGAAATCCTAATTCGATTTTATTGATTTCTGAATTTAAAACAGCAGCACTTTTAGGTATTGGTTCAGGCAGTACATTACTGAGATTCAAGCCATTTGTGGGAAGGGATTGAACCATTCCGTCGGCAGCGATAAAATCCATTTCATCAAAATGGGAAGAAGCTTTTACCAGCAAAGTAGTCCCGATAGTACCTACTAAATCATTGGTTTTCGAGACAAAACTTTGAGCTTTCTCCAATTTGACTTCAGGTATTCCTACCAAAACCAAATCTGTTTCGGAGGAATAAATTTTCATTAATTCATAAATCGGGCGTTTATCCAAAACGTTCCCAATAATCTTGACAGAAGCAGCTACCCTGTAATCATCCAATATTTTATGAATTTTCCTCTCTATTACATTCTTGTTGCTATTGGTATCATCCACCACAATGATCCGGATCTGGGCATTTCTCCACAGCTCGGAAGCAACTAAAAATTTGGCAATATTTAACATCAGTTCTGCATTATTTCCAACACCTCTCCACCACAAATCAATTTGAGCATATTTTCTAAAACCAAATCGTTCGTCATAATCCAGGTAGAGCACATTGTAATCCAGGTCAATTAGTTTTTGAGTCATTTGGGCAAACCAAATCGGATCTTTTGTATTTTTTGCCCAACCCATCAAAATGGTATTGGGTTCTATGCCTGAAAAGCCAAAAGTAGAGGCAATCGTTTCTATGCCTTTAAAAATATTTTTCACTTCAATTTGCCTTCCGAATACACCGTATCTTTTTAAAACTTCATCACTCACACTTTGCTGGTGCTTCGGAAATAATACGCTTGCATCCTGGTTTTCATGCAAATCAAAATTGGTAACAATTCCCCTGTTACCGACCAGTTCCTTGCTGAACTCCAGTAAATAGGGTCGCTGATTTGTGCCGCCGCTAAACAATAAAACATTAGGTTTCCAATTTCTTTTGTGATCTTGTTTTTCGTCCATTCTTCGCAAACCAGTCTTGACGACCGAGGACCAAACGCTTTGCCAAACATCGCCAGAACCCAGGGCCAATTCTTTTTTGGCCAACCAAAAATAAATGCCTCCGATCACTATAAAAGCAACGAACATGGCTACCATGTCCAGTCTGAACATAACCGTAAATGTGGCAATAAAACCAACTAAGCCTACCCATCTTTTAACTTTAAAAGTTGGATTAAAATCAGAACTCGCCCAGCTTTCCAGGAAGAAGGAAAGATTGATAAATCCGTAAGCTGCCAAGTAAAACATGGAGCAAACCCGTGCAATCGTATCCAATTCTCCAATCAAAATACCAGCTTCAGCAATGATGATGGTCAGAAACAATGCATTGCGTGGTTCGTTAGATTTACCAATTCCTTTGGCAAAACGGTTTGGGGTAATTTTATCTACTGACATCGCTTGTAAAATCCTGGGAGCCCCCAAAATGCCACCTAAAGCAGAGGACAAAGTTGCTCCCCAAATACCTGCTACCACGGCTGGAGCAAACAAAGCCAGTTTTAATAAAATATTATTATCCGTTTTTAGCAATTCCGAATCTATCGAGAAAAATATAAAGATGGCCAATCCGATATAAACTATAAAACCTACTGCAATAGACCATAAAGTTCCGGCAGGGATAGATTTTTTAGGATCTTTCAAATCTCCTGACATGGCAATTCCTGCTGTAAATCCAGTCACTGCCGGAAAGAAAATAGCAAATACTTCTTCCATGGAAGCATTTCCCTCTGAACCAAAAAGCGGTAAGGACTTTGGGAGTTCCGGCGATACACCAAAAAAAATAGAAACCAAGGAAATCACAATGGCAGCCAAGATAAAAAACTGCGCTTTCAATGCAAATGAGGTACTGATCAATGCCAAAATGGTGAGCGCCAAAAGTGCTAGTGAGCCACCTATACGCAAACCATTGATCCCGGTATTCAATCCAAAATATGCATTGAAACTTTCTGAAAATCCGATTAAATAAAGGGCGATACTCAGTGCGGTACCTGTAAATAAAGTCACGCCAATAGCTCCACCGATAGGCAATCCCAGACTTCGTGATAGCACATAATAAACGCCTCCTGCACCTACTTTTTTATCGGTAGCAATAGAGGATATACTTAGGCCTGTGGTTACTGAAATGACGTGGGCAATAACGATAATTGCGATGACGCCAACCAGACCTGCATTGCCAACTACCCAACCCAACCGCATATACATGATGACCCCTAAAATAGTTAGCAAAGAGGGAGTAAAAACACCTGCGAAAGCTCCAAATTTTTTTTGATTTGACATTTAGTTTATTTACCAATTTTTTGAAAAATAACTAAAAAAGAAGGACAACAGAAGCTGGAGCCGGTCACTTCTCTTTTTTAAACATTTCAAAATGTAAATTAACTGAAAAAATAGAACTTCCACATTCCAAAAGATAATTACTTAAAAGGTGGAGAAGAGTTGTTTAACTTTAAAGGTTTAAAGGTTTGAGGTAAATAGAAATGGACAAACCACAAACGGATAACCAAATTTCAATCCTCGAAGCGGAATATCCTTCCATTTTCTCCAACGATAAATCCAGTATTTTCGACAACATGAACGTCATATAAATCAACTTTTGGAAAATCTTTGACCACCTGCCAATTGTTTCCTCCGTTCAGGGTTCGCCAGAAAGTTCCGCGGTCACCAACAAGGTATCCTTTTTCAGCATTAACAAAATGGACGGAACGAAAAGGAGTGTTCTTGGTTGAGATTTTATTTCCATCGATTAGCTTTTTCCAGTTTTGGCCTGCATCCGTTGTCTTCAGGATTGATCCTGAG
>CAWBZX010000006.1:0-14246 GCA_963793295.1 uncultured Saprospiraceae bacterium
CGCCACGTATTGCTATTCCCGCTTTCAATTGAATCCTTTCTTCTTTGATTTTTCTTCCCATAAAATCAGATAGGATCATTATTGCTTTGCCATCCGTTTGAGTATGTACCAAAACGGTTACTTCCTCTTCTGCAGGTACAGGATAAACTTCTACTAAATCGATGTCTGATTTGTTTCGTTCAATGGCTATGATATCTGAAAATTCAAAGGTGCCGTCAAAATCGACAATGCGCAAGCGATAATAAGCCAAAGAAACCGGATTGAAATCTTCCATTTCATAATATCTCAAAGTTGTTGAATTTCCAACAGCATTGATACGGTCTATTTCTGTGAAATCTCTTACGCCATCCAAAGATCGCTCAACGATAAAGACCATCGTATTTTCCTCGGAAGCGGTTTGCCATTTTAACAGATTAGATCGCTCCATAACATCACCACTAAATGAAATCAACTCAACTGGTAAAGAACTTTGAGCAGTCAAAGTCACATCATTATTCCCGTCACCACCTTCATAAGATATTTCCATAGGAACGCCATTAAGATCTATGGTTGAACCTTCTGATGGAAGGTTAGAGAATTTACCGGTTATTGGATTTCCGGTTGTATTATTAATTATGGTAAATGTTTCACCTACTGAAGGCATATAAGTACCACTAAGATTTAAATGTGCATTGGTAATATCAACGGCACCTACAATCCTTCTTTCTAATTGATCATAGTTTGAAGCTCCGTTTACCTGGATATCAAGGTCAATATTAGAAAAATCTACTTGAGTGTCAAAGGTAAGTTTTCCAATAGGTATGGTAGCTGTCCCTGGTGATATGTGGGATCCTGATCCTCCACATACGAAATTTGGTGCATTGTTACCAACAACTCCATCTCCAGCAAAAGTACCAATATTGTTAAAATGTACATCATCTTCGATAATATTACTCAAAGTACCTGATATAGTTACTGTACCGTAATTGTTAAAAGTGATTTCATCATTTAGGTTTAACCCATATCTCATAAACCCACCTCCATCAATAGTTATTTCAGCACCAGGATTATTAGTGATTACAGCACCCCCTGAAACGACACCGGAAGATCTCATTCCATCACGGCATTCTCTGGGAGCAGTAATTGTTATTATTCCGGAATTGGTTAAATCATCACTTATTGATATACCATCGCTTTCTATGGTACTTGGCGGGTCTTCACTAGTACTTGCTGCAATATTAAGAATACCATCTTCTCCAACGATGACATGGCAATGATCATTGAGATCAATACCATGACCATTTGCATAAGCCTCTATATTTAAAGTACCATTTACCGTCAAAATACTTTCATTAGTTGAAAGTCCATCCAGTCGAAATCCAGTACTACCATCTGGGCCTCCTTTTGTTGTAGTTAAGGTTGCTCCCAGATTCAATGGTCAGATCACCACTATGGGGGATGAGTGTCATCCCATTAACACTATTGTCATTCCCAAGCGATATTGATTCCACAGTTACATCATTAGGAGTAGCGAAGTTAACGCTTTCATCATTGTTGATGACAACATCAGCATCAAATTCAGGCAACATATTATTGTCCCAATTAAGAACAGTCATCCATTGGCCATCATCACTTGGATCACCTCCATCCCAGTATCGGGTTGCCGATAATATACTTTGTGAGAAGAGCAAATTTGAAGAAAGCAAGGTCAGGCAGAAATAAAGTAAGATTCTTTTTTTCATAATAATATCGCTTAAATACGATGTATTTAATTGAAGTTGATTTAATCAACTTCATCGTTTAAAATGCTTCGAAAAACGGTAGAGGGGGATAAAAATGGTAACTAATTAAGATGGCATTGCGTCTGGAAAATTTGCCAGCTTTTTCGATAAACCACAAAAATAAATAAATTTTGGTTTTTATGATAAATTAAAGGGGAATAATATTTTATCTATTTAATGATTCATTAATTTACAGCTTAATGAATTTGTATGTTTCAACACTTTCATTATTATAAATAACAACAAAATAACTACCTGGAATTAAGCTGTTTAACGATAACTCCTTTTTAGTACTCTTTGACGGGATTACAAAAGAATCATAATCTCGACCAGTCAGATCCCGAATAAGCACTGTTAAATCACCGTCCATTTCATCACCGGTTTCTATGGTGAGGACATTGTGCACCATCGTTGGATAGACTTTTATCGTATTATTTGTTCCGAACTTTACGGTTTCAATATCGCTGTACGAAAATTGTACGTCATAATCCGTTTGCTTTAAGCGGTAATAATTCAATCCATTGCGCGGATTGTTATCCATGTGAATATATTTTGAAATCTCGGTGGTATTGCCATTGCCGAAGACTCTTGCGATTTCTTCAAACGTACGTCCATCAAGGCTTCTTTCAAGGGTAAAGAAATCATTGTTGATTTCAGTAGCAGTGATCCAGCTTAGTTTGACCTCACCTTCCATCGCCTGAGCGCTGAAGTCAACCAACTCGACCGGTAGTGGACTATCGAAAGTCAAGGTTATGTCATTACCATCAACACCACCCATATAAGAAATATACAAAGTTTCCGTACCAAAGGTAATAGGAGCACCTTCTGCTAATCCAGTGAATGTACCCGTTATGCTTTTACCTGCAGGAACATCAATTATTGCAAATTCATCACCCGAAACAGGCGTGTAGTCACCAATTAAGGTTAAGGATGCACCTGTTATAGTCAAATCTTCAACCGTTGTTATTTGGTCATATCCTGTAGCCGGGTGTAGTGCCTTCTATTTCAATTTCAAAAGTAACTCCTCCTGAAAGATCTATATTGATTAGTGCCATCAATAAAAGTAAGTATTCCTGTAGAAGTACCTGGCGCAATGGTTGAGCCAGATTGAGGCATGAAATCTCCTGCATTATTAATAGTTCCGTCACCTCTGAATATGCCATAGTTTAGAAAATCTCCAGTCACCTAAGTATAAATCTGTTCCAGCATCAGAAATTGTAACCGTTCCATTATTTGTAAATATTTTATCAGAAGGAATATAAATTCCATATTCACCAGTTCCTGAAATAGTAATTGCATCACCGCTATTATTGATTAATGAACCAGCTTGTTCAGGTGTAACATAGAATTCCGTCCTCCATCTGTTGAGTTAATTGTAACATTACCGGAATTAGAGAAATTTCCAGTAATTTCGATACCATGATCATCGGCTATCGCATCACCAATATTATTTATGACAAGTTCTCCATCTTCTCCAATAGTTACTACTGAAGTTGCTTTATCAATATCTAATCCATCACCAGTACAACCAGAAATATTGAGGGTACCATTTATAGTTAAACTACTTCCGGTTCTAATAGGCAACTCCATCACCACTGTTAGTGGAGCTTACCGTAGTAGTCAAGGTAAATCCAGTATTAATAATCAAGACTACCAGTTCCAGACCCCTAATACTAATCCCTATAATTGAAGCATCATTGATTAAGAGTGACACTTGCACCTCCATCAATAACGACTGTATTGGAAGCTCCGGGAACACCACTAGGACTCCAGTTTGCGTCAACATTCCACATTCCTGTGGCTCCACCAATCCAGGTTTTATTTTGAGCAAAAAGCGAGTTTGTAAAAATAAAAAGGAGGACGAAGATTAGTAAAGATCCGTTTTTCATTATAAATATTTTTTAGTCAAAAAATGGGTTTCGCATCAATGTGGGGCATTGATAGAAAATAAAACAGTTGGGAAGTATTGAGAAAGATTCGTGAGGGGTAATTAGTTTAGTCTGGTTTGCTGGTTGGGTCGGCAAACTGTTCGCAATTTAAGTTTTTTTTATTAAAGATCTAAATTTTTCGCATAAATATTTAATTAGTGTGACAGTGTAAGTTTAAGGAAATCAGCAATCATTATAGAATATATCAGGCTTTGCAAAAGAAAATAATGAGTTTTATTATTAGAAAAAAAAAGTTATATTAGGAAGGATTATGTGATGATAAAAACAAAAAAGATGGACAAATTAAAGTTGTTTGTAATAGTGTATGCTTGCTGTAATATGGCTCTCGCCGGTTAATAATCCGATTGAGAATAACCTTGAAAAAGGGCTGGTCGCTTATTATTCTTTTAATGATTGTAATGCCCATGATGACAGTGAGAATGGTTCTGATGGACAGCTTTTTGGAAATATTGGTTGTTGGTGCGGGATTGAAGACGACGGGCTGCTTTTTGACGGCAATCACGATTATATTGAATTTCATGGGTTGGTAAACCGGTATTTCACCACTTCAGATTTTACCGTAAGTTTTTATTTCAAATCCAGTCAATACACTGTTTTAAAGCAAAGCCTTTTATCAAAACGGGAAAGTTGCGAAAAATATAACGCGCTTGATTTTCGGCTTGACCATAACCTGAAAATGGTGGAAACGGATTTCAACGAAAATCCTTTGAAGGATTATGGCGATATTTCTCCGGAGACCGGCGGTGGTGGCTGGAAGCACTTTACGCTCGTTCGTAAAGGAATCCAGTGCCTACACTTACATCAATGGCGTTTTGGTCCGCGAAGGACGGCGTTGCAGTGGCGTTGATATCACCAACAATGCGGTACTTTCCTTTTCCAACAGCCCTTGTATTTATGAAGGAGGCGCTACTCGTTTTAAAGGAATACTGGATGAATTAAGGGTTTATGACCGCGCATTATCTGATTTGGAAGTCAGTAGCTTGTATTTACTCCATCCGGTTGAAAAAGCAGAACAAGACTGTGTGACTTAATCCTTCCAAATTTTTACCAAAAGACTTACCGTTTAAATCCGAAACAGCGTACCTTTGCCTGTCGAATTGGAAAAAAGTAATTGAGTTATTTGGACAAATTTACTGATAACCTAATAACTAATAACTAATAAACTAATAACTGAAAAAACTATGTTTGGAGATCTAATGGGTAATATGGAAGAACGGCAGAAAGAGATGAAGGCAAAACTCGCTGAAATGACTGTCGAAGCAGAAGCAGGTGATGGTGCAATAAAAGTGACTGCAAATGCCAATCGCGAAATCGTCAATATTTCAATCAACAAAGAAGCATTGGATTGGGATGACGAGGAGCAGGTTGAGGACCTCATGATGGTTGCAATAAATCGGGCTCTTGAGAAAGCTGCGGAAAAAGAAGCTGCGGAAACGGAGAATTTAATTAAAGACATGATGCCTCCGGGCTTTGGTGGACTCTCTGATTTAATCGGTTAGGGCTTGAGTAAAATATTGTAGGTTCAAAATCGTTTTTAAACATGTTCTTAAGTATTGATCGCTAAAAGATATCAAATCGAATGAAATATATTCTCTCTTTTCTTGTATTGTTCTTTGTCGTTGAAATTTCTGCTCAAACCGAAGATGATCTAAAAGCCTATTATTCCTTTGATGATTGTACTGCTCCTGCACAGGAAAATACAGGAAACGGCCCCAACGGAACAGTCGTTGGAAATCCGGCTTGTGTCTGCGGTGCTAAAGGGGAAGCATTAAAATTTAATGGCACGACAGATCATATTCTTTTTATTGGTGTGTTGAATGATTATTTTGAGAGAGAAAATTTTACGCTTAGTTTTTTCTTTAGCCCAAGTGGTGTTTCAGGAACACAAACAATACTTTCGAAAAAAGAAAATTGTGATGATTTAAATGCCTTTGCGGTACGCTATACCCCGCAGTCGCAATTGTTGACAGTTGAGTTAAGCGAAAATTCGAGCAAGCGTTCCATTTTAAGCGAAAAAATTGATCCTGGAAAATGCTGGCAACACGTAACGATTGTTCGTTCAGCAGCTACCACCTTTTTATATCTTAACGGCACATTGCGAAAATCAAATGAAGTTATTTCAAGAATCGATCTGACAAACAATGCTTCTTTAGGTATAGGGGAAGGGCCGTGTGTTGGGGTTTCTGACAATCGCTTTAATGGAGTGATTGATGAACTTCGGATCTATGACCGGGCACTCGATGCCGAGGAGGTACTGGGATTGTACGAACCTATTAAACCCGATAATATTATTACGAGAGACACCACTATTTTTATTGGTAACGATGTCCAAATTGCCACGAGTTTTAGTTGCGCTGATGTTTTTACCTGGAGTCCTGATGCTGAAATGGATGATGCTTCAATCCCTGAACCGCTGATCTCACCGACGAGTTCAAGAGTTTATACACTTTCATTCAGAGACAATACTTTGGGATGTACATCAGAAGATTCTATTCGAATCACCGTGCTCGACCCGAATGAATTGGATTGTACAAAAGTTTATTTACCCAAAGCTTTTACGCCCAATAATGATGGTTTGAACGATACTTACGGCATTAGTAATCCCTATGCAATCAGCGATTTAATTTCTTTTGAAATATTTGATCGCTGGGGAGGTATGGTTTTTACAACGACCAATCCAATGGATCGTTGGGATGGTACTTCCAAAGGGCAGGTACTCAATCCTGGTGTTTTACTTTACAAAGTTCGTTTTAGGTGTAGGGGAGAAGAGTTGATCGATGCGGGTAGTTTGACAATTATCCGGTAAGTTAATTTTTGTAAAAAAAATTAGAACATTTCCTATTAAAAAATGAATTTCCTTCTTTTTTGATTTATCCTTTCAAATAAATTTTCTTTTTTTTAAAACGAGTGATTACTACAGTAATCATTGGATTTCCTATCGTTTATTCCATAGATTTTATTGCTCAAAAATCATTTATTAAATGGAATTATAACCGACTGGGTTTTAACTAATAATTTTTTTTTATAGCTTTGTGGTTCTATTTACCTTCCACATCTCCTCCCATTACAAGTTTTTTTCTTTTTGTAACTTATTGGTAATCAGGACTAATTTGTACAGGATTAGAACATGAATTTAGAAATTTTCAATTTCATGTCTTAACTTTACCAGAACTTATGCAGATAACCATGAGCATCGAAAAAATTCAGCGTCTCTTAAAACACAGCGATCAGCTCTTTACAAAGCGAAGTTTAGAGCAAGCAATGCATATTGCTCATGAGGCACTTGAGCTTTCTACTTTGAATACATACCGGCAAGGGATTATTCAATCCAATCTTTTATTAGGAAAAATTCATGCAACCTCGGGTAAGTATAATGGCGATAAAAGCCATTTTCCAAAAGCTTTGCAATTTATTCGAAAAGCGGAAGACCTCAATCAACCGCCCAACGAAAATGGATATAGCGCAGCTATTTTTTTGGCTTTTGGGGAGGTTTTTCAAAATTCCAGTGATTACATTTCCGCATCTCAATCCATTGATCAGGCGTTGAAATATTGCCGTGAAAACAGTAATAACAAAGGAGAAGTGCTGTCTTTGTGTATATTGAGCAGGCTCAATGTTTTAAAAAATGAATTGGATATTGCACTTGATTATGCCAAAGAAGCGCTTGATCTGATTGATGACGAAAGTGATGAGGAATTACAGGCGGAAGTTTACAATCAGCTCAGTCAGGTTTATATTAAAAAGCAGGAATATTCCAAAATCCTTGATTATAGTGAAAAGGTTCTCCAAATCAGTAGGCGAACCGAAAATGTTGAAAAAGAGCTTTCTGCTTTAAATAATATTGCGATTTATTATGGTGTAAAAGCAGATTATAAAACGGCGATGCAATACTTTTTGGATGCATTGGATAAAAGTAAATCGATCGGATACCGCTATCATATTGCTAACAGCCTGATCAATATTGCGACAATTTATGCTTCCCTTTTCAACTATAAAGAAGCGATCGATCGGTATCAAACCGTTTTGAAAGATTACAAGGATTCATTGGAAAGTTATACTCAGGTGATTATTTACAACAACCTGGGGAATATCTATTATCATGATGACCAACCAGAAAGAGCGAAAGCTAATTTTGAAAAAGCATATGAATTGGCTGTTCAGACGAATTACAAAGAAATGATGGCGCATTCTTTGGCTCAAAAGAGCCGTTCGGAAGCAGCACTGTCCAATTATGAAGTGGCTTATGAACAAGCTTTGGCCGCTCAAGAGTTATTTGAAGGCTTGGGTGAGGTTAACGGCAGGCAAATCAATCTCATAAATTTAGGTAACATTCTTTACCATAAAAAAGAGGTTGATCAGGCTGTAAAATATACGAGTCAGGGGATTGTAGTTGCCAAGCGAATGAAAGATGATATCAGTGAAATAAGAGGTTATCAGCTTCTGGCGAATATTTACCAGGAGATGAAAGATTTTGAAAAAGCTTTAAAATATCAGGTTGTTTTTTCAAAAGCTCAGGAAAAGTTTTCTAACGTTCAAATTAGCAGGCAAATCGTTGATTATGAAATAGATCGTTCTATAAAAGAAAAACAAAAGAAAATTGAACAACTCACCAGAGAAAATGAAATTCAGGCCCTTTTGTTGGAACAAACCGATAAAATAAAACGTCAAAATCAGGAGCTTTCACAAGTAAACGAAGAGCTCCGGCAATATGCTTATGTTGCATCTCACGATTTGAAAGAACCGCTTCGTATGATTGGCAGTTATACCCAATTGATCGAGCGGATTTACAAAGATCAGCAAACAGAAGATTCGCAACTATTTTTCAAATTTGTGAATGAAGGAGTCAATCGAATGAATAACTTACTCGATGACTTATTACGATATGCAACGATTGGGAATACGGAAGCCGAAAAAAGGACTGTAAAAATAGTTGATATCGTTGAAGTTTCCATCAAAAATTTGCGATTGAGCATCGAAGAATCAAAAGCAGTCATTCATTACGATCAACTTCCTGAAGTTTACTCCATCAATTCCTTACTTATCCAACTTTTTCAAAATCTGATAAGCAATGCGGTAAAATTTAGAAATGCAGAAGCACAACCTGAAATTGAAATTGCTTGCATTGAAAAAGCAGATCTTTTCGAATTTTCGATAAAAGACAATGGAATCGGCATTGCACCTGAATTTAAAAAACGGATTTTTGTGATCTTCCAGCGTTTACATGCCCGTACTGAATATGAAGGTACCGGTATTGGACTCGCGATTTGTCAAAAAATCGTTCAACGGTTAGGTGGAAAAATCTGGGTAGATTCTGAATCAGGCAAAGGAGCTACTTTTTATTTTACACTTCCTAAAAAAGGAAATGAATAAGTTCAATCATTTTCTAACATTCTAAAGAATTGGTTATTTCATGATTAACCGTCGATAACTAATCATTCCCCCGAAAGAAATCAATATTCTTCAACTCCTCCAACTTCTTCTTCGTAAATTGATAACCAACTTCATGGGACTTCTCAATTAACTTCAAGTTAATGGTATTGAAATCGTCAACCGGGAGTTCAAGGCTTAGGTCTGCCATTTCCCGCACATATTTTGATAACTTGCTGCTACCAACTGTGATGGATCGAACCAGTATCGCCATTAATCCGGGATAGTCTTTTAGCTTTCTACCTGGGATAAACCGGTCTTTGAGTAGATTCCAGGCTCTGGGAAAAGAGGGTTGCTCCATCATCATTTCAGTTTCCCCTCCTAAATCTATTGTAATGAGTTTACAATCATATAACTCACGCATAATATCTCCCGGAAGGTTGTTCATCACTCCTCCGTCGACCAGTAATCGATTACCTTTGATCACTGGGGGAAAGATGGCAGGCAGCGCCACACTTGCCAGAATGGCGTCTGGTAGTGGGCCATAGCGGTGTATCTCCAAGGTGTTGGTGGAAATATCAGTGGACACACAGAAGTAGTTCAACCATAAATCCTCAATAGGACAGTTAAGGTTTTCAAAAAAGGCCTTTGCAATTCGTTTGCCACGCAGGAGGGATACAAAAGGGATCGTATAGTCACTAAAAGGTTTGTTCTTCACAAAATCCCTTGCCAGTTTCTCAAGGGTTTCGAGGTTTAGATCCATGGCGATCATTCCCGCCAGGACGGCACCTATGCTGGCACCAGCAACCAAATCTATAGGAATATTTGCCTCCTTCAGCGCCTTGGTCACTCCAATATGGGCCATCCCTCTAGCTCCACCACCACCGTATACAACAGCTATAGCGTTACCGGTTAGAATTCGAGCCAGCCGTTCATAATCTCTTTTAAGATTTTGGCGGATGTGAATATGACCCGTAAGATCTCTGTGAGAAAGCCATTCCTTTGTACCTGACGGAATCTTTGTCTCGGGAGGATGTATTAAAACGAGGGTTTTCTTCAGGAATTTCTGGGACTTAAGGACCTCACTTAGATCTTTCTCAATACGTCCCAATTTAGGGCTATCTGTTGCATCTGCCAGCAATATAAGATGATCTGCTTGCCGGATACAACGTTGGGTCCAGTTGGTAGCCTCTGGATCAGCGAAGTATATGCAGTATTTATGGGATAATTCCCTCTCTTCCAGTAAAATAGATAACCGTGAATTTTGGTTATCTTTCTGACCAATCTGAGCAATATCATGAATCCCTAGCTGGACTCCGATGCTTTTACAGTCCATAGCAAAAGCGCTGTCAATATTTTGGATTGCTCTCATAAACTGGTCGCTAAATGCTGTCTGATCAATATTTGGACTAGTAAAAACCACTGCAATATTACTGACAGTAGATTCCTGAAAACCCTTTGTTTGGCTTTTTTTCAAGCGACCGATGATGATCCTGGAAATGGTAATCAGTAATTGCGGGAACTTTGAGGTTATGCGATAGAAAAAATCCTGATTAAGCTTGGCCAGCACACAATCACGGTTTGCAATCACTGTAGCCCCTCTTTCTTCGCCTGTCAACAAACCCATCTCCCCGATACTTTCTCCTTTGACGATCTCTCCTACTTTCCGCTGGTCTTCATCATCATCTATATTCAACCATACTGAAAGGTGACCACTGATCACAAAATAAACGCTGTCGGAAGGGTCTCCCTGTGAAAAAAGGGTGTTTCCTCCATTTATCTCTACCCATTCCACCTCCCTTATAAATTCATCGGCCATCTTATGATCCACCTCTCCAAGGAGACTTGGGAGAATGAAATTCAACCTATTTTTTCGTAACCGGGAGGAGATGATGGCAGAGAAAAACTGTTGAATTATTGGATTTTTTTCGGATAAACTCAAAAAAGAGGCTCGGGAAAGTTTGACCAGAATAGATTTGTCAACCGCTTCGATAGTAGCAGATCTGGATTCACCAGTGAGCAAAGCCATTTCTCCAATACATTCGCGGGATCCAATCTTTCCCAGGATAAGGTCCTCTCCAGTTTTTTCTTTAACTTTTGCGACAAGCATTCCCTCCAAAACAATAAAAACCTCATCTCCGGTATCACCTTCTTTAAATAAGATTGCACCTGGGTTAAGTTCCAGCCATTCGAGTTCTGTCTTTATCTCAGAAATAATTTTCTCAGTGAAATTATGGAAAAAGGATTTTAAGAGATCATCACTTCCACTAGAATCGAACTGAGGGATATTTTCATCTTCCTTTTTCATGTATTTTCAAACAGTTATTTCCCTACATTATTCGTAATTAAACCTTGTATTCATCGAGTAAGCCAATACGGGACTCCGTCGAGGCTTTTAGTATCCAATCTCCACCGAATTTTAGCAGAGCCGGCGCTTTAATGGATAACCAATTTTCGCCTTGTTTAACTTCAGCTGATCCGGTGATCATAAAAACGTACTTCGAAGCAGATATTTTTTGTTCTGTGCCTTTGTTTAAAAACTTTCGCTCAGCACTTTGATACCACGCTATGCGTGAGTCATGGTCCAGATGTTCAAATCGCTCTTGTCCAATTAGGTATTTATCAAAACGCCGTTGCCCGAAAACATCCCAGGCGATGCTTTTAATTTCAGGGTTGTTCTCTAAGAAATCCAGAAAGGGTTTACGGTCAATTCTTACTAAAATAGTAGAGGAAACCGTACGTACTGAGGCAGTTCGTGGCTCTCCACTCATGAGGGACATTTCTCCGAAATAATCTCCTGCGCCGAATTGATCCACAATGGTTTCTCCTTCTTCATTATGGATCAGAACATAGGCCGATCCCTGGACGATGACATACATGCTGTCACCAATGTCTCCCGCTTTAATAACATATTTACCTGGACGAAGAGAAGTTACAGAAGCAGTTTTAGAAACCTTTTTTAAGTCCTCATCCGAGATTTGCTCAAAGGTGGGAATCTTTCTCAGGATACCCAAAACATCGGGTTTGGGAAGGATTTTTTTTCCAAATGAGTTACGATAAGCTGCTGCCTTTGTATTTTCCCAGTTTTTCCGGATAGATTCTCCCATAAACTTCATGAATGCGGAACGGATAAACTTCAGGTCCATCGTTATCCAGAGAAACACGCCAGCTCCCTCGGTATATCGGGGATTGACCTTCAGAAAATATTGTACCGTTGGTTTATCGGAATTTTTCCAATACTCCTGCTCCTGAGGAAGTGTATGGGTTCCCACATAATACATCCTGGTTAGGGGATACTCTTTATTATAAACTAATTCATCTCCTGAATATAGTCGAGCTATTTCAATCATTCTTTGTTCCTGCTCCGGAGGAGTTGGCTTATCATATCTCGGCCAATACTCAACGCCATATTTTGCGAACAAAGAATAAGAAGAGGGATGGACCATTATACCACAATAATAAACATCCCATGAAGGATGTCGAAGCTTAAACGAGATCATAGATTTTAAGCCATCAAGTACCGTAGTTGAGCTGCCACGATAAGCGCGCAAAAAGCCGGCTTGAGAATTAAAGCCAGCGAATTTCCTGCCTTTGTATTCACCGAAATCTATGATGACCTTCATATAACCGACCATTTTTCCTTCCTTATTCCGAAAAACCCTGACCTTGATTACGTCGGGAGTAGGATTGACGAGGCTATCGTAAAGTCGATCATAATCCTTTACATTAAAGATTTCTCCTACCAATTCGCATAATTCTGAGGCAAACTCCTTGCGTTGATCTTCTGTTAACTTTAGCGGTTCAATTAGAGTCTGCGTTAATTTTTTAGACATTCTTGGGAATGTGAAAATTAGAAAAAAGTTCTGGCACCTTCAATTATATAAATTTAATATTTTTTCCGGAATTTGAAAAAGACTCACTATTCCTAACTCCCCAACTCCTTAACTGCCATCCAGGCCATGAGACCTGAACTTAACTCTAGGCTCGTTTCATCAATGTCAAACGTGTTGGTATGAACGGGGGAGGTAATCCCTTTCGCTGGATTTCCAGTACCTAATCTGTAAAAGCAAGCAGGCATTTTTTGAGAAAAATAAGAAAAATCTTCAGCAGTCATCCGGATTGGAAGATCGACTACGTTTTCTTTTCCTAAATATTCGATAGCAAACTGTTTTGCTTTAGCAGTGAGTTTTTCGTCATTGACCAAAAAAGGATATCCTTTCAGGATTTTAAATTTGCAGGCACCTCCCATGCTTTTTGCGATCCCTTTTGCCATCGAACGCATCATTCTGTGTGCTTTTTTCCGCCAAACTTCATCCATTGTCCTGAAAGTTCCTTCCAGTTTGATTTCATTTGGGATGATATTGGTTGATCCGCCGGTTGAGTTTATTTTTCCAAAAGTCAAAACTGAAGGAGTGGTAGGATCAGATTTACGACTCACGATTTGCTGAAGTGCCGTGATGATGTGAGCTGTAATAATAACCGGATCGATACAATCCTGAGGCAAAGCACCATGTCCTCCTTTTCCTTTTACAGTCACATAGATTTCATCAGCCGAAGCCATATACATGCCTGGTTTAAGGCCAATTTTGCCGGCTTCGAGGGGAGGGTGCACATGCTGCCCAAAAATACTTGTAGGGCTGGGATTTTCTAAAACACCTTCTTTAATCATAATTGAGGCACCACCCGGAAAACGCTCTTCAGCGGGTTGAAAAATTAGTTTAACGGTACCTTCAAAATCTTCTTTTAATTCATTTAAAATGCGAGCAGTACCCAGCAAGGAAGCGGTATGAACATCATGTCCACAAGCATGCATCACTCCTTTTTTTTGGATTTATAGGGCACATCGTTAGCTTCCTGTATCGGTAAAGCATCCATGTCGGCTCGTAATGCAAGCACACGTTTTTCAGGGTTTTTGCCTTTGATCAACCCTACTACACCATTTACAGCGCAGCCATGTTCATTGGCTACCTTAAATTCATTTAATTTTTTAACAATGTATTTTCCGGTTTTTTCTTCTTCATAAGAAAGTTCGGGATTTTGATGTAAATGCCGCCGCATTTCAACAGTATCTTTGAAATATTGCTTTGCCAGTTTTTTTATTTTTTCTTTAATCATTTTTTTATTTGCTAAGTTCTTGTTGGTTGAGTTATTAGGTTAAATAATTCAAGTT
>CAWBZX010000007.1:0-10072 GCA_963793295.1 uncultured Saprospiraceae bacterium
GCATATGATCATCATTGTTGTTGCACTTCTTTTCATCAATTTATATGTCCGGACTAATTTGTATCAAATTCCAAACGAAGCAACAAAATCTCCGATTTTTACACTTCCAACCCAACCCATATTTGGATTGGCAATCATCACTTTTTGTATTGTTTTAGCGGAGGTGGCTATTATGGATTGGAGTGGCATTTATATTCACAACACCTTGGGGGGCAGTGCTTTTCTAACGGGATTAGGCTTCGCCGGGTTTTCGTTAACGATGGCTATCGGTCGGTTTTACGGTGACCATATTACAACAACCATCGGTCGGAAAAAGATTGTTCAATTTGGAAGTTTAATCGGAACATTGGGACTTATAATGGCAGCATTAATACCAAGTACTGTAGTCGCAATTGTGAGTTTTACTATTGTAGGTATTGGGTTTTCATGCATCATGCCTGTTATTTTTAGTTCGGCTACTAAAATTGAAGGAATCACCGCTGGAGCAGGAATTGCTGCAATCGCTACGGCAGCGATATTGGGTGGCGTTGTGGGAAGGCCGGTAATCGGATTAATTGCTGATCTTTTTGACTTGGGAACAAGCCTGATTTTTACCGGAATACTAGCTTTAATTGGTTCAATAGTAGCTTCAAAAACCAATTGGAACTAAAAACACAGCTTCTATTTACTTCGCATTGCATCTACAGGATTCATCCTGGAAGCCAGGTATGCAGGGATTATTCCTGATATTATCCCAATTCCTGTTGACCAGATAAGGCCATTTATTATATTATTTCCAGAAAGATAAACATCAAATGCCATTGACTCCAAACTGGAAAGGCCTGTCAATATTAAGTAAATCATCAACAACCCCATTAGTCCTCCGATCAAACATAGAATAATTGCCTCAATTAGAAATTCAAGAAGTATGACATACTTTTTGGCTCCCAATGCTTTTTTTATTCCGATGATATTTGTACGTTCTTTTACCGAAACAAACATAATATTGGCAACACTAAAGATGCCTACAAAAATGGCAAACATCCCAACTACCAATCCCATCATATTAAGCGCATTAAATAAAGGATCAAGTCTTTCGCTAATTGCAGATATTTCGTTTAAAGCAAAGTTATCTTCTTCTTTAGGTTTAAGTCTGCGGTGAGCTCTTAAGACTCCGGTAATATCATCTTTTAATTTACCAGAAGAAATATTTTCTGATGCTTTTACACTTATACTGGCATTGCCAAAAGCATTATTGGATTTGAGGTTAGCTATTTTTTTACCCAGCTCATATGAAATCAAAACGCTTTCATCGTAATTCATTATATTAAATAAATTCTCACCAGATTTTGCGAGTACCCCTATGATCTCCACTTTGATACCCATCATTTTAATTTCCTTGCCAACAGGCTCAATTGCGCTAAACAGTTCTTCTGCTACCTTACTTCCAATGATGGCTTTATTCACTCCATATTGGTATTCTTGCGGTGAAAAATACCGCCCTTTTTCAAAATCCAAAGCATAAATGCTTCCATAGTTATACGTTACTGCAGAGACCGTTACCCGTTCGACATTACTTGACCGATACTCTAAGGTCTTACGGCCTAAATAAACATTAAAGGACGTTGAGGAGGCGGATTTTACCTTTTTATTAATCACTTTAAAATCAGCATAGTTTGGATTGGGTCTACGCAATAATTTCATATAGTTGGCGTGAGGATCTTCTGTCCATTTAAATTTGGAGACATAGACCACATCACTTCCCAATTGATCAAAACTTCCAATGACATTATCTTCCAACGAATCAATTGCAGCCTGAACACCAACAATACATAAAATACCAATGCTGATGCCAAGCAAAGAAAGGAAACTTCGCAATTTATTAGACCGAAGAGCTTGTAAAGCTTGTAAGATGCTCTCTGTTATAATTTTTAGAAGCATAAATAACTAAATGCTGTATTATTTGATTATATAAAATAGTGCTTCGAAGCTACGCTTTTCATGAACATCCACCTAAAACATTCGATAAAAAAAAAGAATTCATCTGCGAAATAAAAATATTGAACCTTCAATATAGTCGTAAAAAAAGGAGTCATTAAAATCTAATTCGTTATTTATTGAAAAATAAACTGCAGATTTGTATCTTTGCCCGTCTTTTCAAAAACTTGATTTATTCATGAGAACTAAACTGTCGCAATTTAATTTTAATCTACCTCAAAAACTTATTGCTCAATATCCTCGTGAAAGCCGGGATGAAAGCCGTTTGATGGTGATACATCGTGAAACTGGCAAAATAGAACATCGCATTTTTAAAGATGTTCTGGAATATTTTGATGATGGGGATTGCTTCATTTTCAATAACACAAAAGTCTTTCCTGCACGCCTTTATGGAAGAAAGGAGAAAACCGGTGCCAGTATAGAAGTATTTTTGCTTCGGGAGCTCAATCATGAAACTCGCCTTTGGGACGTTCTTGTCGATCCTGCACGAAAAATCCGGGTAGGCAATAAATTGTATTTTAGTGATAAAGATGACAATGATGTTTTGGTTGCTGAAGTAGTAGATAATACTACTTCACGAGGAAGAACGATTCGTTTTCTTTTTGACGGTACAGAAGAAGAGTTTCAAAATGAACTTAGCTATCTCGGAAATACGCCTCTTCCAAAATATATCGATAGATCTGTTGAACCGATTGACAAAGAACGCTATCAAACTATTTATGCAAAAGAACTTGGTGCTGTTGCTGCTCCAACTGCCGGACTGCATTTTAGTAGTGAGTTGATGAAACGCCTTGAATTGAAAGGGATAGATTTTGCTGAGGTTACCTTACACGTTGGACTAGGTACATTCAGAACCATTGATGTTGAAGATTTGTCAAAACATAAAATGGATGCAGAATATTTTAAAATCACGCAAGAAGCTGCAGAAATTGTAAACCGAGCTACTACTAAAAGAAGAAGAGTTTGTTCTGTTGGAACTACTTCGATGCGTGCGATTGAATCTGCTGTTTCTGCGGAGTCTACTTTAAAAGCAGCGGAAGGATGGACCAATAAGTTTATTTTCCCTCCTTATGAATTTAGTATCGCTGATGCTATGATAACTAATTTTCACCTTCCGAAATCAAGTCTTATGATTATGGTTTGTGCTTTTGGTGGATTTGATTTGATAAAAGATGCTTATGAGGTAGCGATCAAAGAAAAATATAATTTTTATAGTTACGGTGATGCCATGATGATTATCTAACACACCGAACTTTTTAAAATATTTCAAAAGCGCATTTCCTAAAAAGAATGCGCTTTTTTGTTTCAGCACTGCCGATTAAGACCTACAAATCACCCATATAAAGAGATTGTGAATGCATTGAATCAATTCTTTTTGTATTATTTGAACACCAATAATTTAAACTGCTTTATTAACATTACCACATCCATCAATCACAAAGAACTAATAATCAGCATATTAAAAGCTACTTTTATTCATATCGAGACAGATAATTTGGCACAATAATAGTCTGTTTTTTGAAAAATTGAAACCAATAATAATACCTCTTGTTTCTCTAAATTTTGTTTATTACATTTGTGCGAAATTTAAGGACTTATTTTGATTTAATAGATACAATTACATTTCTTTAAATCGTTGTTCTTTCGACAAAAAATATTTTATTTAAGACAATCTAACTATGTATTGGACTTTAGAGTTAGCTTCTCATTTGGAGGATGCACCATGGCCAGCAACGCGTGACGAATTAATTGATTATGCAATTCGCTCTGGAGCGCCACTTGAAGTAATTGAAAATCTTCAGATGATGGAAGATGAAGGTGAAATTTATGAGAGTATTGAAGATATTTGGCCAGACTATCCTCGTAAAGACGACTTCTTTTTTAATGAAGATGAGTATTAATTAATTTTCAATCGTTTTTCAGCGCTTTTAAAAGTTGCTGAATACAAACCTTGAAAATAAAATAGGCTTTGCGCTAAAAGTGCAAAGCCTATTTTATTTTCAAGGTTGTCTTTCCTTCACACCATAGGGAATATGTTTTCAGCTTTATGACTCTTGCTCACCTTCAATAAAAAAGTCACATTTTACCCTATAAATTTGAAGAAACATTTTAACATAATACCTTAGCTAAGATTGCTTTAATGTAAAAACTCATTAGTAGAATTAGCTCTTCAGATCAAATCTTTACTAACATTTAAATAATAAATCTGTATAATAGATTGTAAAAGAATCAGAAGTATAAATAAGTAATAAAAATATCAATAACTTCCTATTCTATATTTAAAACTTTCAGAAACATATCCATTTTTAAACCGTATACGAAGACCGTCATTTTGTGACATAAAATGTTTTCATTCTGCTGGTAATATTATTAACTTTATAATCCCTAATAGCAACAAATCATTGTTTCATGAAGAATTTAATCGAGATTTCGAAAATTGTAACTAAGAAGAAGGTAAGGAAGATTGAAATTTTTGATGACCACTCACTAAAACACAAAAACAGTAAATTCAACGAATTTTATGAAGCCTTAATGGCAAATAAATTTAAAAATGACAGAGATGCCGCTACTTATTTATACAGCTGCAGCCCTACTGATGATAAATACAGGCAATTAAAATCCAGATTTAGGAAGCGATTGTTAAATACATTGTTTTTTTTAGATGTAAATCTCCCCTCTACCTCTAGTTATGACCGTGCATATTACAGCGTCAATAAAGACTGGACCCTCGTAAAAATATTATTGTCCAATAATGCCGTTCATACCGCAGCTGCATTAGCCCGGCAAATCCTCACCATTGCTCTCAAATTCAAATTTGCTGATGTCATTGTCAATTGTAGCCGTATCCTTCGCCGGTATGTTGCTGAATTAGGGGATGAAAAAACCTACGAACAATACGATGAACACAGCAAAACTTATCAAAAAGTACTTGATGCCGAAATTCGTTCTGAAGAATTATTCCAGCGTGTAATCATGAATTACCTAAAGCCTGCAGCCAAAAGTGGAGACTTACAACAACAGATTGACCAATATTGTAATGATCTGGTAAGTTTATCTGAGTCTTTTGATTCACCGATAGTTACTTATAATATGTATTTGGTATGGGCGTACCGTTACGAAATGATGTCTGATTTTGATGCAATGCTTGAAGTCTGTAATAAAGCGGAAAACTATATCGAAGAAAATCCCACATTTTATCAGGACGATAAATTGGCTACTTTCCAACTCAAAAAGATGTCGGCATACCTTCAATTGCGAGATTGGAAAAATGGTAAAATTAATGCTGAAAAATGTCTGCAATCCTTTCCTGAAGGAAGTGAAACCTGGTTCACATTTATGGAATATTACTTATTGTTAGCCATTCACACAGATAATTACATCAATGCTTTGGCTATTTTTAATAAAGCATTTAACCATTCAAAGTTCAAAAAGTTACCCACTATTTGGCGTGAAAAATGGAAAGTGTACGATATCTATCTCAATTATATTATTGAAAGTCATGGAGAAGAAAATCCAGTCTTGCTCACTCAACGTCGTAAATCATTCCGACTTTCTCGTTTCCTAAATGATCCGATACTTTATCCAAAAGATCAACGAATCTTTACCGTCCTTTTAGTCATTGCTCAAGTTCTGTTCTTTTTAGAAAAGAATAGTTATAATCAAGTAACGGAGTGTATAGAAAGATTGAAAAGTTATGCAAACCGTCAGCTTAAAAAAGAGGAATATTTTCGAGCGATCCAGTTCATCAGACTACTTCAGCAATTAGCAAAGGCAGATTATGACGTGGACAATCTCAGCAATACCGAAAAGTATTATAGCCGTTTAATCGAAACTCCATTTTTTTATCGGGGTTTACTTCCCGAGCTTGAAATCATTCCTTATGAAAAACTTTGGAACCTCATTTTGAGCCGATTAAAATGATCTATCGCTGGATTGATAAAAAAGAGAAGTGGAATGTTTCACTTCTCTTTTTTTCTGCACCTTATAATCACTATCTTTATCGTTCTATTTTCAAACGACTAACACTTTTTTGTGAAAAAAATTACGATTGCTATTGATGGCCATTCTTCGTGTGGTAAAAGTACATTGGCTAAGGCTTTAAGTAAAGCACTCAATTACATTTATATTGATTCTGGTGCGATGTATCGTGCGGTTACTTATTTTTTTTTAGAAAATAATATTAACCTTGAAGATAATCAAGCCATTGCCAAGGCTTTAAGTGAAATTGAAATACGGTTTAAAAGAGATGAACGAGGCATTCGAACGATCTTGAATGGCATTGATGTCGAAAATGAAATTCGTGAAATGCGCGTTTCCGAAATGGTTAGCCCGGTTGCGACCATTTCTGCTGTAAGAAAAGAACTGGTAAAACAACAAAGACAGTTGGGAAAAGAAAAAGGTATCGTAATGGATGGACGCGATATTGGAACCGTCGTTTTTAAAGATGCGGAATTGAAAATATTCTTAACGGCTGATCCTGAGATTCGTGTTCAACGAAGATATGATGAATTGAAAGCCAAAGGCTTGAATGTTGATCTGGAAACAGTAAAAGCGAATCTCCTCAAACGTGATCATATAGATTCTACCCGTGAAGACAGTCCTTTGCGTAAAGCGGCTGATGCAATCGTGATCAACAACACCTTGCTAACTCCTCAACAACAACTTGAAAAAGCATTGGAATTGGTAAATGAAAAAATTAAAGAAACAGCGAATTAATTTGAAAAGGAACTAGTTCAGAATTGAGCCTTGTATAGTATTCTGTTAAAGCCAAAAACATAAATTATAAATCAGTTGTAGTTTTCTTGATTGATATATTCATGTTTTGTATCGACATAATAAGGGCAAAAGCCACACCTTACGCAATGCATAAGAATGTGACTTTCATTTCCCCAAAGCTATTCTTAATCAAAATTTGATTTTGTAATTATTTGAGTCAACCTGTTTTGTAAAAACCTCACATTGACACATAAGTTTCTCAACATCAATTTGATACAAAAAGAAAGCTAAGTAAAACTTCCTGTTTTAGAAAAAAATACAATAATTAGAACTTCTTAATTTTCGAAACATTTAGAGAAAAAAAAAGTTTAAAGAATGAGAAAAAAAATTAATTAAGCTTTCATAAAAACCCTACAGATTAATTAACTTTGCAGATGAATAATGAATTTTGACAACCTTTCCCAATAGCTTTTTACAATTGAATCAATTGATCCAATTATCAAACAATCAAGAATTTATTCTCAATCTAATTGGCAAAAATATTCTATAACTACCTAATAATTAAAAACCATTTCAATTATGAAATTTGAAATTAAAAAAAGCGAAAAGAACGGAAAATTCTATTTTAACCTAAAGGCTGCTAATGGACAGGTTATTTTAAATAGCCAAGGCTATGCTAATAAAGCAGGCGCTAAAAATGGAATTGCATCTGTTCAAACTAATGGCAATAATTTAGCGAACTATGAAACTAAAGTTGCTGCAAATGGAAAATTCCATTTCAACTTACTTTCAACCAACAAACAAATTATTGGTTCGAGCCAAATGTATGCATCAAAAGACAGTATGAATAAGGGTATTAAAGCTGTCATCACTGCTTCTGAAAAGGATACAGTTGTTGATTTGACAACTGCATAATTACTTACTGCTTTAATGGCGAAAAAGAAAAGGGCTTTCCATGATTATTCAGGAAAGCCCTTTTTATGTTTGTGAACTTATTTGTTTATTTGGCTAGTGTGACATCTCCTTTATAGATTTCCACTCTTCCGTCAATGAACGTTATTTCCACCACATATACAAACACACCTGGATTCATTGGTTCACCATCTAGTTTCCCATCCCAGCCATTGTTTGGATCTGCAATGGTTATTCCCTTTTCTGGATTTAAATGTTCATAAACCAATTCGCCCCATCTGCTGAATATCCGGAAGTTGTTGATGCTCGCTACACCTCTTCCTGTCTGGATCCAGAAAATGTCATTAAACCCATCATCGTTTGGTGAAAATGCATTCGGGATGTAAACCAATCTTTCTTTCTTCACTCGCACCAGGATCATATCTTCGGCTTTACAGCCACTTTGATTGGTCACTACTATCGAATAAGTCTGTGTTTCTGTTGGTGTCACCCAAGGCATGAAGTCCACAACCTCTCTTTCTTTCCATATAAAGGTGTCCACCACGGATCCTCCAGGATACAACACCGGCTCTAATTGCGTACTGTCTCCCAGCAGGATCTCCACATCTTCTCCCAATTCTACCACAAACGCTTCCGGCTCCGTAACCGTTGCCATTGTTGTCCATTCACAGCCATTCACATCCTCTACGATTACTTCATAGTCTCCAGCCGGCAGGTTCACAAATTGATTTACCGGACTAAAGGTTGAACCGATCGAATACATATACGGTGCTGCTCCCCCAACCACTGATGTTACGATTACCTGCCCATCACTTTCACCATTACAGTCTGCCGCTACTGCTTCAACCGTCGCTTCTATAGGTTGTGGTGCAGACAGGCTCACCTGCGTTGTATTTGTACACCCTCCGGCATCCGTCACCGTTACTGTATAAGTTCCCGGATCTAATTCTGTTATCACTCCTGTATTCATTCCATTACTCCAAGCATAACTAAACGGTTCCGTTCCACCACTCGCTATTGCTTCTGCTGTTCCATCCGCCGAATTCCAGCACGTTACATTGTAACCTCCATAATCCGATACATTGTCTATCACTATTTGTAATGCCTGAGGCTGACCTACCGTCGTTGTTGTGCTTTGCGTACAGCCTTCATCATCTGTCACCACTACCGTATATTGTCCTGCAGGAATATTGATCGGATCTTCATCTGTATAAGCTCCATTGTTCCAGTTATAAGTATAAGGTGCCGTACCCCCCATTACGGACAATTCGATCGAACCATCCGAACTGCCGTTACAGGCAGCTGCTACACTTGTTGTTCCTAATACCATTGCTGCTGGTTCTTCAATTATGATTGTCTCACTCACTGCTGTACAGCCTTGCGCATCCGTTACGGTCAACGTATACGTTCCTGCACTCAGATTATCCGGATCCGGTACCATCTGTGAGGTGTTATCCCATTGATAAGACACATAAGGAATTGTTCCTCCCGTTACTGTTATCACGATACTTCCATCATTACCTCCATTGCAGCTAACACTCGTTGCTCCAATACTCGTCGCTTCAAATGGTGGCGGCTGCGAGATCACTATGGACGTACTTATTGTGCAATCATTTGCATCCGTTACAATTACTGTATACGTTCCAGCAGTCAGGTTCACAGCATCTGCTATTGTTTGATTATCACTATCATCCCATAAATAACTGAAGGGCTCTGTACCACCTGTTACTGTTATGTTGGTACTTCCATCGCTGCCACCATAGCAATTTACATTATCACCAGTTCCACTGATGCCCAGCGCTGATGGTGTTGTTACCGCCTGGCCATAAATCATCGTGCAGCCATTGGCATCTGTAATCGTTACAATATAATTATCTGGAACCAATCCCTGAGGATCCTGATTTGTGTCCAAATTACTCCATAAATAACTATATGGACTTACTCCTCCAGTCACTGTTAGGTCAATACTTCCGTTTGGGTCTCCGCAGGTTGATTCAACAAAGGTTGAACTTGCATCTAATACTTCTGGCTCTTCAACTTCTGCCTGTGTAAACACTGTACAGCCATTCGCATCTGTTACGATCAAGGTGTAAGTGTTCGCCAGAACATCCGTTGGATTGGGATCGGTGAAGCCTCCACTCCAAGCATAGCTATACGGCCCTGTTCCCCCTGTTACATTGGATAACAGACTCCCTGTGCTTGATCCATTACAATCTACATCTATTGCTGTTGCTGTTGCCTCTAACTCCGTTGGTTCGGTAACCGTTATCGAGGTCTCCGCAGTACAACCATTTGCATCGGTGGCTATCACCGTGTATACACCTGCCTGCGCTGCGTTTGGATCCACATCCCAAACAAACGTTGATACCCCTGTGCCCCCCGTAGCTATAGCGGATACCGTTCCATCTGATGAACCAAAACAACTCACTGGAGTCATCGCTGCACTTACTTCCAGTAAATCCGGTTG
>CAWBZX010000008.1:0-275823 GCA_963793295.1 uncultured Saprospiraceae bacterium
CAAATTGAAGGATTGACCTCCTATACTGATTATTATTATGCAGTTGGTAATAGCAATGGACAAATGGCCGGAGGCAATAATGAATATTATTTTCGGACCACGCCTGACACTTCGGGGAGTCAGATAATAAAAGCCTGGGTTTTAGGGGATGCGGGTACCGCCACGAATAGTCAAAGGGCCGTAAGGGATGCTTATTACGATTACATAGGCGAAGACCACACAGATGCAATTTTATTGCTTGGAGATAATGCTTATCAAGACGGAACACAATCTGAATATCAATTTGCTTTGTTTGAAAATATGTATGAAGACAAACTGATTAATAGCGTGCTATGGTCAACTTTTGGAAACCACGATGGTCATTCAGCCATTAGCGTTACTCAAACTGGACCTTATTATGATATTTTTACATTTCCGAAAAATGCAGAATCGGGTGGCGTAGCCTCCACTACAGAAGCTTATTATTCCTTTAATTACGGTAATATTCATTTTATTTCAATAAACTCAGATGATATTGATGCTGACCCCAATGGAGATATGGTACAATGGTTACAAGAGGATCTTGATGCTAACAATCAGGAATGGGTTGTTGCAATCTGGCATCATTCACCGTATACCGGAGAAGGTGGAAACGAATCTGATTTTAAGATCAGTTCTATAGAAATGCGAGAGAATATTGGACCAGTGCTGGAGGCAGGTGGTACAGATTTAGTTTTAACCGGGCATACCCATGCGTATCAACGATCCTATTTTATGAGGGGACATTATGATGTTTCTTCTACCTGGGATCCGGATTCGATGGCAATTGATCTGGGAGATGGAAGAATTGATGGAGATGGAGCTTTTTATAAAGAAAGAAGCGATGAAGGCGTCGGAACAATTTATATAAATGCAGGATCTTCTGGAAAACTGGATCTTGATGATTACAACCATCCTGCCATGAATCTAAGCGTTGAAAAATTAGGATCTGTAGTAATTGAAGTGAATGGCCTTCAAATGGATGTTAAGTTTCTCGATTCTGATGGAATTATTCAAGATTATTTCACCATATTAAAAATGGTTGATCCCCCAATCGTTGCTATTACGTATCCTTCAGACCAGGAATATTTTCTTTCGCCGCAAGACATAACCATTACCGCTGAAGCTTTTGATAGTAATGGAACGGTTACCCAGGTTGAATTTTTCATAGAAAATATTTCTATTGGGATTGATGATACAGAACCCTATGAAATTGATTGGACGATACCTGCAGAAGGAAGTTATAAAATCAAAGCAGTTGCCACTGATAATGATGGATTTTATAGTACCTCTTCCGTAAATATAAATGTAGGATTAATAAATGTTTGTAGTCGTGTCATTGCAAGCACTGATGATGCAGAAGAAAAACCGGATGGAAGTGTAAGTTTGACAAGTACAGATCTGGAATTAGTCAATGATGATTCAGATCAAACAATTGGTATCAGGTTTAGAAATCTCAATATTCCTCAGTGCGCAGAAATTGTTAGTGCAAATATTCAGTTTACTGATGAAGGAACCACTAATATTAACCCATGTAATTTGAATATTTATGCTGAGGCAAGTGATGACGCTGGTCCATTTTCAGACACCAATTTGGATATTACGAGTAGACCTAAAACGAATACTTTCGCAACATGGAGTCCTCCTGATTGGGATATTACGGGGGAATCCGGACCAGATCAGAGAACAGTTGATATTGCTCCTATAATTCAGGAGGTGGCAAATAGGGCAGGGTTTACAGCTAATAGTTCTTTGGTTATTTTGATTGATGGTATAGGAAAACGTTCTGCAGAATCTTACGATGGAGCCACTTCATTGGCTCCTGAACTTTGTATTGAATACATTCCTGCAGGCCCTGACGCTGATAATGATGGCGTTTGTGATGCGTTAGATCAATGTCCCGATAGCCCGGAACCTGGAATGGCTTGCGATGATGGCAACCCCAATACTTCAAATGATGAGATTAATAATAATTGTGAATGTGTTGGCACAGAAGTATTTGATTGCCCTACAATTATGGCGAATATTGGTGATCCGTGTGACGATGGCAATCCGGACACTACAAATGATATGATCAGTTCCAATTGCGAATGCACTGGTAGTTTTGATTGCCCATCAATTCCAGCAAATATAGGAGACCCTTGCGATGATGGTAATCCAGCTACTTCCAATGATGAGATTAATTCGGATTGCGAATGTATCGGGACTTATGATTGCCCAACAATTATGGCAAACATTGGCGATCCATGTGATGATGGTAATATTGAAACCTACAACGATGAGATAAATCTCAGTTGTGAATGTATGGGATCGCTTTATGATTGCACTTCAATCATGGCCAATTTTGGCGATCCTTGTGATGATGGAAATGAAAACACTATTGGTGATATCATTGATTCCGATTGTAATTGTATAGGTTCTTCCTTTATATCTGTAAATGTTAATAGTAGTAGTGATGATGCAGAAGAATCTGATATTGGATCATTGAATTTAACCAGTAGTGACCTTGAAATGGTGCTTGATGGTGTAACCAGTCAAATTGTTGGGATGAGATTTGCTAATCTCAATATTCATCAGGGAGCTATTATTGATTCAGCTTATATTCAATTTACAGCTGATGAAATAGACAATATTAATCCTTGTTTGCTTAATATTTATGGAGAGGCGAGTGATGATGCAATAACGTTTACAAGTGACAATTACAATATTAGTAGTCGCCCTAAAACTGTTTCTACCATAACCTGGTCACCCGCGGAATGGGAGACTGATGGAGCATCTGGAAATGCAGAAAAAACAATTGATATTACCACTGTTATTAAGGAAATTGTAGATAGAAACGGTTTTAATTCGAATAGTGCCATCGTAATAATGGTAGATGGTGTTGGAAAACGTTCAGCTGTTTCGTATGATGGAGATCCAGATAAAGCGCCTAAATTGATCATAAAATATAAAAATCCAATTGTTGGACTGGAGGATATCTTTACGGCTAAAAGGTCACCAATTTTGGTCTATCCTGTTCCGGCTAAAGATCAATTAAATGTTTCATTTTATAGTTTAAGTTTGCAGGTTGTGCCGATCCAAATCAGAGATTTAAATGGAAGATTATTATGGTCAGAATCGAGAAGGGTAGTGGCAGGTGAAAATGGCTTATTAATTGATAATTTGACATTACAAAATGGTATGTATTTTATACAACTTTATTTTAAGGATAGCATCCAGTCGGCGAAATTCACCATTTTGAAATAAAAATTAATATATGAAAATATTGTTACTTAGCGATAGTTTGATAAAAGGAGGAAGAGAGCGCAGAATGATTGAGTTGATCAAAGGATTATTAGAAAAACCTGATGTAGAAACGGAATTGGTCCTTTTTGCAAATGTGATTGACTATCCTGAAATTCATGACCTTGGAATACCGTTGCATATTCTTGAAAGAAAACCCAAAAAAGATCCTCGTGTTTTTTACAGACTTTTAAAAATTTGTAAAAGATTTCAACCTGATGCTATACACACCTGGTCGAGCATGTCTGCCATCCTTGCATTTCCATCTGTAAAATTATTAAACATCAAATTGGTTAATGGAAATATTGCAAATGCTCCTAATAACCTGAAAATATGGAATGAAGAGTTGTTTAGAGCTAAATTGACTTTTCCTTTCTCAGATGTCATTATTGGAAATTCTGAAGCTGGATTAAGAGCTTATTATGCTCCAAAATCTAAAAGTTTATGCATCCACAATGGTTTTGATTTTAATCGAATTAAAAAGTTAAAAGACAGTGGTGAAATTAGGAGGCAATTTCAAATTAACACAAAATATCTTATCGGCATGATCGCTGCTTTCACGGACCGAAAAGACTATTTTTCATATATCGAAGCTGCCCAAAAGATTATTCGAAAGAGAAATGATGTAAGTTTTATGGCTATTGGTGGAGGGCCAAACCTGGAAAAAGTCAAAGAAATGGTACCGGAAGATATTAAAGATAAAATTATTTTTACCGGACCGCAGTTTGACGTTGAATCCATCATCAATGTTTTCGACATTGGTGTTTTGTCCACAAATATTGATGTTCATGGTGAAGGAATATCTAATTCTATTATGGAATACATGGTTTTGGGAAAACCTGTAGTTGCTACGGAAGGAGGTGGAACCAATGAAATTGTAGTGGATAACCAAACAGGCTTTTTGATACCTCCCAAGTCCCCGGAAATTATGGCAGAAAAATTCATCGAGTTATTAGAAAATCCTGAAAAAGCAAATCAAATGGGTGAGGCTGGCAGGAAGCGTGTTTATGAAAATTTTAATCTAGAAAAAATGACAGAAACCTATTATCAATTGTATAAAAAATTGATGAATGGGAAAAATTAGTCGATTTGAAAAGTTGTTATAATCATTTAGTTCTTCAGCAATTATTTTGATTTGTTTATTGAAAGCCTAAAATCATCCCAAAACAAACTCAATAACTTACCTGACTTGGTTACATGATTAATTAAATCATCAGTGGTGTATAATTTAAAGACATTGAAATGACTCAGGCCATCTGGGGCAGGATCGTCTGGGTGATGCGTGAAATTATAAACATCATGAACAATCGTGGAAGATTCACACTCAGGTGTTATTGATACCATAAAACGTCCATGATCGCAATCACCTTCAACGAAATGAATATTAATAGTCATCCATTGTTCTATCGGGACAACAAAATATTTATTGGTGTATTCCCAAATCAAAGGACTCCATTTTCCGGTTTCAGCATTTTTAACTTCACTTTCAATTCCGATTCTCAGAGAATCAGTTTCAATCTTAATTTTTTGTAAATTAACTGATATCCGAAATTGATAATCTTCGCCCTGCCAATTCGCATTATTCCAAAATTCCATGAGAGTCAGCAATTTTGCTTTAAATGGGGCACTTTTTACCACATTAAAATCACTTGGCAGAAACAAACGGATGGAATAATCAAGTTCTTTTATTCCATTGTTATTGTAAAGATTAGCTTGAATTTTTCCTCTTTTTTTGACATTAGGATGTTTAATCCAAAATTTCAATACCTTATTGGATGGATCTACAGGGTCATTTACTATTTCTGCCAATCGTTGAAATCTATCTCCTCCTTGATATTGGATGTTGAAATATCCAATATTCAAATTCATTCCCAGATCCTTGTCCCAGTCATTTAAACTTTTTAAAGAATAGTCTTTTCCAACGATTTCAGCTGTTTTGCTATTTTGACCAACTATTTTTGTATTGTGTTCAAAGCCGGATTGAAAAATTAAGCCGGTTTTTTGAGCATATCCTATAATTGGAAATACAAGAAGAATAAAAATTAATAATTGATTCATAACTTAAAAACAAAAAGCAAATTTTGGATTAATATTTTAAATTAGTTAAAACAAAATCCACAGGACATAAATTATAGATTTTAAAATTCAATTTCACCCCAATTTATGCTTTATAATATTTTGAGTGCCAATTAAATTTGTTAGCTTTTTAAACTAGAAGTTAAAATGAAAAGGTTATTTTTTCGATGAGTGTGCTTTTTTATTCACGTTTTTTCCGTATCCATATTTAGAACCATATCCATATTTAAATGAGCCTCCAGCTACATCATTGAAAATCAAGAAAAGATTTTCCATTTTTCCTTTTTTCTTTATTTTGATGATGTCTTTTAAATAAGAAAGCTTTGATACGTTCCTTCGAACTACAAAAAAATGAATATCAATAAATCGAGATATTAGTAGGTAATCAGATACTAATCCCACCGGTGAAGAGTCAATAACGATATAATCAAATTTGCTTTTTAATTTATTGATCAGTTGCCCCATTTTTATATCGGACAATAGAAGGTGTGGATTATCTTCCCCTACTTGTTGCGCAGGAATATAAGACAGATTCGCTTTACCTTCATAAGGATGAATTATCTTATCAACAGATTCTAAATCGATATCGCCTTTCAAATAATGTATTAATCCATTCCTTTTATTTGTATTATGCTCAAATTCAAAAGAAGGGCCAGTATTGGTTTTTCCATTTTCACTGACATTATTGTTTGATGTAGGTTTTTTTATATTAGGGTTCGGAAGAGAATTCTGCTTGATATCTTTCAGTTTTAATTTCCCATCCTTAGCATCCAACATATCTCTAAGGAGGTTCGGATTACGGATATCCGATTCTATTAATAAAGTTTTTTTACCTTGAGCTGCAAAATTGATCCCAAGGTTGATAGCACAAAAGGTTTTTCCTTCTCTGGGTACTGTAGAAGTGACTCCGATCACATTCTTATTTGGATCTGGTACAGTTATTTGAATATTTGCGCATAAATCCCTAAAAGACTCTTCTACTTGCCAATTGGCAGATGCGGATACAAATTTTCTTGGTTTTGAACTAAAATGTGCAATCTTACCAAGTACAGGTAAATTGGTAAATGCTTCAATTTGCTCATGATTAGCAATTTCCCCATCATAAGGATCAAAAAATACAATCCACAAAAAGGGGATAAAGGAACCAACCATAAAGCCTAATATCATAATTAACTTTTTTTGTGGTGCGATCGGTCCTTTTCCTTTCATTCTCGGTTCATCCAGCACTTTGGTATCTATTATAGTTTCAGCTTTTGCGATACCTGTTTTGGCCAATTCTTGGCTTAGATAGTTGTAAAAGTTTTCAAAACGTGAGGTCTTCCTTTCGTAATTAAGTAATAGTTTTTCATTAGTCGGTAATTGATTTATTGTAGTTTCCAAAGAAGCAATTTGATTTACTTTATCGGAAAGGGTAAACTCAGAAGCCTGGATTAGATTTTTTAAGTTTTCTTTTAAAGATATGGTAGTATTTTCAATTTGTTGTTCTAAAACCTCCAAATCATAACTCATTCTTCCTTTGAAAAATTTAAGTCGAATTTTTTCGGAATTCAATCGCTTTAATTCTAATAAATTTTCGTTGAGTAAAGGATCATTAATTCCAACAACTGAAGGAGCTATAATCTGATCTAAGCTACTCGTATCACTAATATATTGCAGTACTGATTTATAGTATCTTATATTCGATTCAGTTTGATCTTTATCGGTTTCTAAAGATTGCAATTTTTCTAAAGCATTGGTAGCAGATTGTTGAAGTCTAACAGCATTAGCTCCTTTTTTAAAAAATTCAAGTTTTCTTTCTGCAATTGCAAGTGAATCAGATATACTATTTAATTGTTTAAGAATAAAATCTTCTTTTTTAGCGGCTATATTTTCTCTTTCAATAGCCTTGCTTTCAATATAATTTTCTGTCAATTTATCAAGAAAAAGGATCTCTTTAGCAATTACTTTACCTGTTGTTTGTAATTTTATAATACTACCAAGAATTTCTGTTTTGTCAACTTCCAGTCTTCCCATATATGATTTCGTCAATCCTTCAACAGAATTGAGTTTGAAAAATAATTCCAAGCCTTCAAAATCACTCATCTTCACAGGATAATCAGGTTTATTCAGTATAAAATTGAAATAGTCATGCCTTATTTCTTCACCAAAAGAGTATGTATTTGAAAATTCAAATTCTCTCTCAACTTCACGAATAGAATTGTTAGCGGGGTTTGAAACATTAAATATTTCTTCTTTAACATGAAGTTTGAATTTTTGATCTGAAAGCATTTCAATTTCAAATAAAGCACCATACATTTGAGCGCTGGAATCAATTAATTCTAATTCAAAAGGGAAATAGCCAAATTGCTCTTTTTTTCTATACCAAGTCCCCGCAAAATAGCTAATTCCAAAATCCAGATCTTCAACAGTTTTTTTAATTAATGAATAAGATTTTAAAATACCTTTTTCATTAAAGAGGTTTTTATCCTTTTCAACCATACTAATATCTCCTTCGACATATTTACTTGGACCCAATAAACTATTTTTCCCCTTTGCATCAATGAGAAGTGTGGTACTGATTTCATAAGTAGGAACCTGAGTTTTGAGATAAAGAAAGGCTACAGTGCAACATAGAAATATACTAATTGCAAAAAACCATTTTCGCCTGAGAATTTTCTTTATCAGAATTTTCAGGTTTACTTCTAAGAAGGAACTTCCTGTTGAGTTTTGAGTGGTCTCCATTATTAAACTATTGTTTTCTATACGCTACTTTAGTATTTTAGCATTGTTAATACAATTACTAAAACACAGTCTTTTTAATTCTCCTAATACAATTCAAATAGTTGTACCTATAGCGGCAAATACCAACTAAAGATTAGAGTTTTCTCACAATTTGTTTAAAGCTAAAATAGTGTGCTATTAAATGATAATTATTTAGGTAGCAAACTATTGAAAGGTTTTTAAAGTAGTCTTATTGATATTAAAGAATACTTTTAAGGTTTCTCGTTTACAGTCTTTGGGAATAAATCGAATAAGAATGTTATATAATTTATTCAAATTTAGTAATAAATTTGCACATTGCAAACTATTTTAAGAATAGGATTCTGATGATAAAGTCTTGATTTAGAATCTATTTAGCTTTTCAAAACCAAAAAAAATACACAATCATCCTCGATATTATTTAATTTATGTATTTAAGCATATAAATTTCAATTTTTTGTTTTTCCAACCTTCCAAGTTTATATTTAAACAAGTATTTTTTTCAGGTTTTTATATTAATAAACATCCAGTTCATCAATCCCATTTACATATTTAGAATTTTTACTAAGCCGAAAAGGGAAACTTGCGGTAATTTTATTTGCTTCTTCATCCCATTCGGTATCGTACTTAAGCTCGACAATTACATCTTTATCATTTGATATTCGCTGTAAAAAAGAATTTTGGTGTTTACTAATTTTAAGATATCTAAGTTTGTGATCTAGCGTAACCCTGAAAATTCGATCAGCCGAAAGAAAATATTTTCTATGATACTGATTAAGAAGAGTCGGGGATTGATGTTTCAAAAGCTCGTTTATTTCATTGGACAGATTAGATTGTTTAAACATCTCTTCAAGGTCCTTTTGCGAAAAACCAGGTTCAAAAGTAAAAGGAGCCAGCGGATAATGTCTTTTTGAACCAGCCAGACCTTTCTTGATTTTTATTTCCAGGACAGGTTTTTTAATATGTCCAAATTGTTCTCCATACCATCGGATTCTAAATTTCAATCGATTAGCAGAACCACTGACATTGTCGCCATAGTTATGAAATGCTTTCGAATCAAAATACATGTTATTGACAAACCTGGGTGGAAAAGGTTGAAAAAACATAGCCGGGTGAGCTTTTATAAAAAACTCCACCGATGTTATTGAAGCTCCTGAAACAACAAACTTGCGTTCTTTTCTGTAAACCAGAGGTTTATTTACTGCTTTTTCCGTATTCTGCTCCATATAATATTTTTTTAACATTATCCTTATTAGAAGGAATTACTGCTCCATCCAAGGTGAAAAGGCAATTTTTTTCAACTAAATAAGGGATTTCAGAATTGTCAACTTTGATTTGATAACCTGTAATTGATGCGGGGCCAAATTCTGATTTTTTCTGAAATAAGGTGATACCAATTCTACAGTTTTGAAGAGTTATTTCGGACATAGTAATCGTAGATTGATCTTTACTGGTTATACCGATCTCAGCATTGCTGATATTTGCCATACTCACTTCCATTTCACTATCCTCACCAGCACTCAAGCCTTTATCTCCTACTTTATCTAGGGAAATTTGATGTATTTTTATTTTGGTTCCCGAAATATCCACTCCATCATTTCCAATATTGATAAAAACAGCATTGGAAATTGACCCTGTGCAAAAGTCACAATCAAAGGCGTCAGCGTTAATATTTTTAAATACTACATTATCCATTTCAAAATCTGATCTTACAATATTTAGAAAGTCGTCTCCGATTTTATTATCAAAAAAGGTACAGGAGCTTATATCAACAGGAGATTCAAAAAAAGTAATTGCTCCGGGTAATTGCCAGCCATTTTCTGCAGGACGGGATAAATAACTGAAGTCAGTATAAGCCAAACTGGAACGATCTCCTGCCTTGATGATCATAATACCTTGACTTGTCGTATCCGATGAAGTTATTGTTACTGGACGGTATTCTTCTCCTAAACTATATATTGGTGAATTAGAAATAATCCTGGCACCTTTAATCATATCAACTCGTGCTCCAGCTTCAATTTGGAAACGCTTGTTTTTAGGAATCACCAAATCTTCTGATATTGTCCAATTTCCAGAAGGAATCGTAATGGTATTCGTACCTGTGTTTTCTTGTATGAAATCAAAATCATTATAATTTTCATTTTTAGCAACTGGATTCCCAATGTAATCACTGCGGTTTTCGAATGCCCAAGGATAAACCAAAGACGATTTTTTATTGGAAATAGATCCTAAAAGACCATAATAAATTTTCAATTCTGGAATAAAAGAATCTGTCCAGATAATATCTGAAGGGATTTTGAATCCATAAAGTTGGATTTCGTTATCCAAATCTTTTTCTTTAGAATCAATAATAACTGGTTCATCCGGATAGAAAAAGATAGAATCTCTCCAACTCACAAACGAAACTTCAACGGGGAGATACTGCTGATTCCGAATATGCAAATTAATTATATCATTTTCTTTTTCACTATAATAAGTCACAATTTCATCTATCGCTGGAAAAATAGTATTGCGAATGTATTCCTGATTTTCATATATTTTTTCAGATGGAATATCATAGAATGGCCAGGTACGGTAAACTTTAGTAAGTAAAGTATTGATTTTATCACTTTTACCAATAAATAAAGAATCAAGAAATTCTGGGTTTGAAAGAATTTCAGCTTCTCTTATATAGTTTCTTTTGAATTCCAAATTGTCATAAATAATTTGTAGCGTTTTATCGGCTTTTAATTTGTTATGCCGATAATTATGCTCCTTTGGTTTTTCCAAAAACATAGATAAAGTGCTTCGGTCATATTTATGAATGCTTCCAAACTCTCTGGCAATTGGTTCTACAAGCCCAGTATTTGGATTGAAATAGAAACGTAAATTACCCGGATATAATGGATGCTTGTTATTCAACAGATCGGTAATAACAAATAATTTTGCCATCTTATCTTGATCGAAAAACTGCCCAGGAGGTAAATTGCCCGCCATTACGTCCTGCCACCTTCTTTTTAATTCCAACACCTGATCTCTGGTTTCTGGATTGAGCATTAATTTTGACTCTTGATAAGGTGAAAGTTCACCATCTAGTTTGAAAATTATACTCTCCCTCAATTGATTGTTTTCAAGTAAATGTTTGTCAAAACGTTCTTCCATATAAAAAACGCCAGACGATTTTCCATTAATCGAAACATTTACAAAATCAACACGCAGCCCCATTAATCCGCGATCCTTGAACAACTCAAAGCCAATCCAATCGGCCATATAACCTCTGGATTTTGGAATTAATAAACCAAAACGCTTCATCCCATTCACTGTATCATCTCCTTTTACTTTAACCTCAAATGACCATTTATCCGGGTTTACCAGATGCTCGGTCGTCAAACCAGTAAGAGCAATTTTAACGCGATGTTTTTCTCCATTGTAAGTTAGATCAGCAGGGAACTCTTCGCTTTTAATAGCTTTATCAATGTACTTACCCTGTAAGGCTTGCTCTCTGAGATATTCAATTCGCAGCAAATGTTTAAACTTTATGTCGATTTGAATATCATCAAAAGAAGTCATTCTCCCTTTTGTATAATCTTTAACAAAGGAAAAATCAAGGTTTGAAATACTTAATAAAGCTTGGTTGAAATAAGTAGTTTGGCCAATTTTTTTTAAATAGGCTCCATAACCTAATGTTGCAAAAAAAAGAAACACAATTCCTGCAGCGCAGAACAGGCCAATAAGCCAAAGTGTTAGCTTTTTTTTCTTCTTTATAAAATTACTGATTTTACTAGAAGGAAGGGATGTCCTATTTTCATGTTCTATTCTCATGATTAAATAATTCCTTTTTGGTCTAAGAAATTTATCTGTAAAGAATCGTCAATTTTATGTAAAGCAGTTCGTGCTTCATTTAAGTCATTAAAACTATTGAATTCGACTAGAAAAGAAGCTTCCATAAAATTTTTATTTTCATCTAATCTTTTCAATTCCAATCCTTTACAGTGAGGTAAAAGTGACTGAATAATTGTATCCAGCGAAATGTTTAATGAATTATCTGCCAAAATGGTAAAGTTCAGATTCTTTGTAGAGTCCGGAGATTTCAAATAATACTTCAATGCAATCATTGCAAGAACGAATAGAAAACCTATTGTAGTGATTATCCGTTGGTCTGCACCGAATCCTAATCCGATCGCTATTGTAAAAAAGATATAGGCCAATTCCTGTGGCTCTTTGATAGCCGCTCTAAAACGAACAATAGAGAGGGCGCCAACCAACCCCAGAGATAAAGCTAGAGACGACTTCACAATAGTAATAATAACCATGGTCGTCACAGCAATCAACTCAAAATTAGAGGCGAACATCTTTTTATTCGAAAGGGTATTACCATATTTTGAATAAGCTAATCCCAAAATGTAAGAAAATAAAGCTGTTAATACCATGTTCAGTAAGAAACCCCATGGAGAAATATCAGGGGCATAAATCTGCAAAAACTGTTCAAAAGTTTGATTCTGATTCATTCAATTTGTAATTGTAGGATGAGCAATAAAAGTGATATTGAATATTAAAAGTTATTCAATTTTAATAGTTATTAAATAAGAGTAATTGTACGGAACTACTTATGGCGAAGTTTCAATCTTAAGAAATAAATTTCAAAAGACAAACTAAATTAAAGCAGTAAATTTATTGGGGAATTAGAATGGTTTTAAAATGCGTTTATGCGTACTTTTTTGCCAAAGACTGTTAGAAATATTATTTTAAGATCCAACCAGAAATTCCAGTTTTCAATGTACCAAAGATCGTGCTTGATTCGCTCTTTTTTCTGAATATCAGATGTGGTCGGACCTCTCCAACCATTTACTTGAGCCCAACCCGAAACTCCGGGTTTTACATAATGGCGAACCATATAATCATTGACAATCTTTCTAAAATCATTTTGAAGGTTTACACGATGTGGTCTTGGACCAACTACGCTCATGTCACCTTTTAGCACATTAAAAAACTGTGGAAGTTCATCGAGGTCAAATTTACGTAAATATTTTCCAACTTTAGTTAATCGAGGATCATTTTTAACAGTTGATTTTGTTCCGTTAATTGGATTATCATTTACTTTCATCGTCCGAAATTTATAACATCTGAATGGCTTACCAGATTCACCCTTTCTAAGAGGAGCATAAATAATATTACCATTTCCATCTAAGTAAATTAAAATTCCGATTAAAAGAAGTACCGGGAATAATAAAATTATTACGATAAGAGAAAATAAAATATCAAAAGCTCTTTTAAGTAAAAAATTATTTATTGAATCAAGAGGCGTTTGACGATGCTGAAAAACAGGGACCCCATTTAAGTTGAAAGGTTTAAAGGTACTTCCACCAAAAATCGGAGCTTCAGGAATTAAATTAATTCTTACGCCCTGATAATCCGCAACCATAATTATCTTTTCAAATTCTTCTTTGCTCATTGAAGATCCCATGATAAATATTTCATCAATTTCTTTTGTGTCTAAAATATTTGCAAGGTCCCTTATTTTACCTAAATAATTGATTCCTTCTCTAGTTGATTCAGTTTGATCATCATCTAGGAATCCAGCTACTTCATATCCGCTTTCTTGAATGTTATTCACAAAATCCAAAACATGGTTAAACTTATCACCAATACCTACAAGTAATATGTTTGATTCAAAAGTACTGCTTCGTTTTATTTTGAAAAACTCAAGTAAAAGACTCAATAACACAAAGTTTAATGAGGAGAATATGAATATAGGCAAGAGAAAGGTTGTTCTGTTAAAATATTCCATTTTAAATAAAATGGCCATGGCAGAAGTTATTCCTAAAAAAAGGAAAGCATTCACAACGAAGAATTTAATCCGGTTTTGAAGTCCATTGTACATGTAAAATTCCTGGTCCCTATTTATTAAAACAATCAGCCACCATACCAGGTTAAAAATTATACCTAGATATAATAAATCAATTGTAAAAATATTTTCGATAGATACGTTAGGACGTTTAAGAATATAAACAGTCAATATAGATAGGTTCAGCAACAAAAACTCAAGAACGATATGCAAAAATACAATGTCGTGTTTCTTGGGAATCATAATAGTCGTTTTTTAAAAAACCACCTTTTCTGTTCCTTTTTTATAATGTGTGCTTTGCAAAGCTGAATTAAAAAAGTACCATGTACCACAAACACCATCGACCATACTTTGGTATACAACAATATATTTCAATACTAATAAAGATACCGACATACAAAATCAATTTGTTATCAATATTCTTAATCGGTTATTGCATTCAACACATTAAATATGCGTTGAAATGATTGTTGTAATCAAAAATAAAACGGTGTCGTGGAACTTTGAATTGATATACTTAATATTCTAAATAAATCAATTCATAACAAAATAGGTGATTAAGTTTTGGTTAAAAGGGGTAATTAAGTTTTAGTAATAGTTTTATGAAAAACCAGTTTTGGGAGGATTTACGTAAAATTCAATTTTTGTAAAAAGTAATTCAGTTTTAGTAAATAAAAATTCAAATCAGTTATTGGGAGGGAATAAAGTTTTACATCACATTTACAAAATAATGATATAAATTAAATTGCAAGTTAAAGTTTTTTATTGTAATGTTCAAATCAAAACATCATTTTTTTTAATTTCTTTTCTTGGGTTTTTCTTTAACCTGGTCATTAATATTTGAATGAGATTACCAAAGCTTTATTAACATTGGCTTCTCACAGATTTTATTGAAAATTATCTTCGCGAAAATAATGAAGATATTATATGGCTACTTTTAAAATAGCCACATAATAACTTAAAAACTCTAAGATGGAATTTGTAATTGATTCTTGGAGCTCTTTTTAAATCAGACCGAAGTTCCTGTTACTTTAGCTTCGGCAGCCACTATCATTTCCTTTAAGATCCTATTTATATCATATTGATAAGAAAAATCAGGATAGTGTGATTTAAACTTTCCGATATCAGAAACATACCAAATATGATCTCCTATTCTATTATCATCAGATAATGAGTAATTTAATTTATGGCCACTTATGGCTTCAATTTGCTCAATTGCCTCAATCATTGATATATTGGAATGTCTAGATCCTCCCATATTGTAGACTTCACCTGGTCTAGGGTTTTGGTAATAATGCCAAAATGCATTGATCAAATCAACGCTATGAATATTATCTCGAACTTGTTTTCCTTTATAACCAAAGATGGTATAATGCCGACCACTGACCGCACATTTTATAAGGTATGCAAGAAATCCATGTAATTCTGCTCCCTGGTGGGTGGGACCAGTCAAACAGCCTCCTCGAAAAGCTGCTGTGTTCATGCCAAAATACTTTCCATATTCCTGAACCATGATATCTGCCGCAACTTTACTAGCTCCAAAAATACTGTGTTTACAATCATCTATTGACATACTTTCGTCAATTCCTTCAGCATAATAAGGGTGACTTTGATCTACTTCCCATCGCTTTTCTAATTCTACCAAAGGCAAAAAATTAGGTGTATCACCATATACTTTATTAGTACTAGTGAATATGAATGCAGCTTTAGGGCAATTAATTCTTGTAAGCTCTAACAGGTTAATAGTACCTGTTGCATTAACAGAAAAATCTGTAAATGGCTCCTTTGCAGCCCAGTCATGGGAAGGTTGTGCTGCGGTATGGACAATTAATTGGATGTCGGTATTATATTCCTTGAAAACCTTTTCCAATTCATCTACATTTCTGATATCGATAGAGTAGTGTTTGAAGTTATCTAAAGTAGATTTTAAACTACTTTCCATTGGTTTTGTACTAGCATCATCGCCAAAGAAGTACTTTCTCATATCGTTATCGATGCCGATGATGAAGAATCCTTGCTGATGAAAAAATTTGCATGCTTCGCTTCCTATTAATCCGGATGAGCCTGTGATTATTGCTGTTTTCATAAGAATCTTGAATTTTATTGAATTTTAATAGTTGAAAAATATTTTTTATGTACGCCCTAAAAGGAAAATAAGTTTCTTTTACTAATAGGGTATTTTTAGATTTTAAAAAGGTCGTTCCTTTACTTTGCCCATAACCCTTTATCTGATCTTGCAAGCAATTTTCTAACTTGTAAAGGAGAAAGTATTGCTAGAGGGACCATTGAAACTATAGTTCCCAAAACAATTCCAATAATTCCCAGGCCCATTACTTTTACGAAGAATATTGAAATGGGAATATTAACAATACTAGCGAAAATCCATGCATACATTTGCAATCTGATTTTCCCTGTTCCATTTATTACCAAGTTGAAGCTGTTAACCCATGTTGTTATGGAGATAGAAATAGCAACTGCAAAAGTCAACATCATCGAAATCTCTATTTTGTCTTGTAACCAGATTTTATATAAGAATGGAGAAATAACCACAATTAAAAGAGACAAAAGAACGGTCACTATCCAAACATTTGTTATGCTTTTCATTGTTTTTTTCATCCATTCCATATCTCCTTTTCTATACGCTTCAATATTGGCTGACCATAATTGATTGGTAATGATAACAAACAACATCAAAAAAACAGAAAGAATCTTATAAGCAGCTTCATACTTAGGAACGCCCTCTATCGATACAAAAGATGCAATCAAAAAATTGTTGGTGGTGTGAATAATTATCATAGATGACTTAATGATGAAAAATTGGATCCCCAACGAAAACAATCCTTTGAAATAGGATTGTTTTACAAATTTGAAGCTTGGACTAAATCTTTTAAAACTTGTATTGAAATAATAGATCCCAATAATTATAGGGACTATGGCAAATGTAAAAGTTTTAATAGCTCCAAATAGTAAAAGAGATTCTTCAGTATAATAAATGAGCACAATAATTATCAGTAAAAAAACTATTTTCCCTATAGTAGAAAACATATCTACCAATGCAATTCGTTGCAAAGCATAGAATATCTGAAAAACTAAAGAAGCTACGAAACGGATTGCAAATGCTGCAAACATTAACATGGCTAGGAGCATTATTTCCTGATTTAAGTCAGGGTCAGCCTGCAACCATTCAGCCCAAGGAATAAAAAAACAAGCGGCGATAAAAACAATTGATACGCCAGAAAAAATAGCTCCCAATATAAAATATGCTGTGCTTACATAACCTCTTCCTTTTTCATCATCTCCATCGGCGATGGCTTCACCTAATCGGTTACGGAGTCCGTTCCCGATACCGATATCTAGTTCTTCAAACCAGTCTATCATTGAAACGAGAGTCAGAAAAATTCCAAACTTAGCAGGACCAAGATAAGTTAGTGAAAGAGGAAAATACGCGAACCCGATCAGCACTCCAATTGCTTTGAAAATAGTTGCGTATAGTATATTCTTTTTAGCACGAACAGTACGTTCATGACCCTTCTCCATTATTTTTTTCCACCACTTTTTTAATATCATATGTTCGGGACTATACTTGTTCTTCTAAGACTTCAGTTTCTTTGATTGGTGAAGGAAAAAAATCGCTTATATACCTGGCTCCTAAACCAAAACCAATATGTATAGCAAAAATAATCGCATGAAACCGGTGAAATAAATAACTATTAGTCATGCTGCCAATTGCATAAAATAAACCTACGACTAAAGGAATACTAAAAAAAAGATGATAAGTTGAAAGTTTTGTAAAATATAAAAGTGATAAAATAACAAAGAGGGTAAAAAAGATAAAAGCAGGAATACCAAAGTAAAACATGGTCGATAAATAACTACTGTGAATACCTCCTGTTGTTCCTGATGCACGATCTGCTTCACCGGTTATTTTCATCATACTTTCATAATAGACCTGGTTATCTTTTCCTCCGTACCCAAAAATTGGCTTTCGACCTATATAATTATAAACCATTGAATAGTATCCAAAACGTCCTCCTTGATCTTGAGTTAATCGCTCTTGAACAACCTGAGAATTCATGATGTCTTGACTATATAAAATAACGATAACCAGGATTACACAAATACCTCCAAGGCCAATTGCAATTAATTTTTCAATTTGCACCTTTTCTATCATCAAAAAGTAACCAGCAAATACAAAGGTTAATATAATGTAACTCATTCGATGGAAAGTCAAAAATACACCAAGAGATAGCAACGACAGTAATAAAAGCTTTGTCAATCCTTTCGGGATACCATATAATATCCATGCTACTGCCAGGATCATGAAAAAGGAATTGCCGTTTTCAGATCTAAAAATTCCATTAGCTCGAATGACATTTCCAAATGCATCTCTAAGGTCACCAATTCGCATAAACCATGGATCATGGACAATTTGGATGATGCTTATAATGGCAGTAAAAACGGCAGCAAATATGATCGATTTACCAATAATGTTAATACTTTCTTTGCTAACTAAAATTTGAACCCCATAAATCAGAACGATAATATTCAAGGATTCCAGGAAGTTAATAAAGACTTTTGAGGCTCCCCCGAGCTGATCTGCATGATATATCTGGGACATTGTTTTAAATAGAACAAATAAGAATACCATTAGGAGAAACCATGGCATCGTGCTAATATTATTACCTTGTTTTTGTTTTTTGAAAAACGACCAATGCCTTACTAGAAAAAACGAAAAAGTTAAAAACACTATCCTTTCTGGCTTCATTTCGATGCCTGGGAGTTTGAAAGACAAGAACTCATTAATATCGTTGGTCATTAAAAAGAAACACAAAATGAACAGTTCAAATTTGTATTGAGCAGGACTGTTATAAATCCAATAAAGTAAAACACCAAATGCGACAGCAAAATATATATACATATATTCTCTGCCAACTGATCCGTCAGCCTGAAAGCTTTCCTCGTAATTTATGACTTCCAACATGGCCCTTTTACTTTAATTTAATGGTACTTTAAAATTTTAGTATTAGATAAAAAACAATAATTTCTATTATATCAATTTTAGTTACCTATCATTTAAGCTTTTTGTTTCAACAACAAGACTTTAGTTTTTTAATGAAATATAATCAAGCGTTTTATATAATAAAATAGACTATTTAATATTTGCTTTTTCCACGCTTTGATTTCCTAATAACTTATTCAGATTTGAATTGGTGTAATAACTTTTGTTATCTATTGTTATTAATAAATTGTGTAAAACAAGCTAAATACAATACATGGTAAATTACCACGAATGGCATCAAGTTTATTTTTAATTATATTTTTGGAAAACGGTATTGGGATGGTTATTACTTAATAAATATATTAAGCACTAAAATTCCAATTGAAACTGCAGATAAAACTACTGATGTAAATCTGGCACCAACATCTCTGGCTTTTGCTTTTGTTGGCTCAATATAAATTATGTCAGATGGTTTTATATAATAATATTCGGTATAAATAAAATCAGAGCGATGCAAATTTAAATAAATTGTTTCAGATCCCTCTCCTGTTAATCTTATTAACTTCACTTTTTCTCGATTGCCAAATTCCGTGAAATCACCAGCCATACTGATCGCGTCTAATATGGAATTCTTTTCATTGTATAAATAATAAACTCCAGGCTCATTTACTTCTCCAAAAATAGTCACTCTGCTGTTTGACAACTTTATACTGGTAGAGGCAAATTTTAGATAGGGCAAATAGGCTTCATCAAGTTTTATCTTTATTTGAGGAGCGGTTAAGCCAACGACTTCAATATCTCCTAATAAAGGTAAATGAATGAAACCAGCGTCATCAACAATATAACTATTAAAATAAAGGGAAGCAGGGTTGTAATCGATATCTCGCGTAAAGGTATTCTCTGTTTTAAATTCGCGGTTAAGGAATTCTTCTGTGCTACCATCAAATGCATTGACTTTAACCAATAATTGATCAAATGGTTTGATTTTATAAGATTCGAAATCTTGAAGTTGTGTGTATTGGACCAATTCATCAGATTTAAAATCTTTAGGTAATTTTTCATCACCGTTGAGTGCGATCATCGACTTATGTGATACGCAAGATTGAAACATAGTAACCGCTATTCCAAAAAGGAAAATCATTTTAACACAAGTACGTAAAGTTTGCATATTACTAGTTTTATAATCTAATTTCTTACTCAGTAGTTTGGGATGCCGGGTAAGGTTTTTGAATAAAAAATAACAATTTTCAGTGTTGTCTTACTTCAAAACTGATTCAATTACAATACCAGTTATTCATAATCAACTCCCTTTGAATAGTTATATACTTTGGCTAATTAGTTCTCAAGATTGTTAAGAAGACTCAAATTTAAAATTATTCGCAATATTCGTTATAATTTTCTTTGTTTTTTGAATTTATTTTTAAGTTTTCATTCCGGAAATCTGTTTTAGTAGCTAATCAAAAAGGATTCTAATATTCTGAAGTTGCCTATTAAAGTTTTTTGCTTTTATTACCTTTGCCAACTAAAATTTAGTATATGCTAATTAGCATTAATAAAGATAATCCGGAAAGCAGAAAGATACAGCAGGTAGTGGAAGTGCTTGAAAAAGGAGGTGTCATCATTTATCCAACGGATACTGTTTACGGTTTAGGATGTGATATTTTTCAAACGAAATCTATCGAAAGAATTTGTCGGATCAGGAATTTAGATGTTTCTAAAGCCAATCTGACTATTATATGTAAAGATATTGCTCAATTGTCTGCTTATACCAAACAAATTGAAAACAATATATTTAAAATCTTAAAGAAAAATACGCCAGGCCCTTTCACTTTCATTTTAAAATCTGGAAACGAGATTCCAAAGATTTTTAAAAATCGAAGAAAGACAATTGGAGTAAGGATTCCGGATAACAATATTGGGCAAGCCATTATTGAGGAATTAGGTCATCCAATCCTTTCCATTTCGCTAAAATCAGATGATGAAATTCTGGAATATTTTACAGATCCTTCAGAAATACATGATGATTATGAAAAGCTTGTAGACATAGTGGTCGATGGAGGAATAGGTAAAAATATTCCTTCTGCGGTTATTGATTGTTCTGACGGATCGATTAATATTATGAGGGAAGGGGAAATCAGTCTGGAATTTTAGTTTTGACAAAAAACCGGATCATATTTTCTGCAGATTCATATGACACATGCTTTACATTAACCTATAAAAGTTAACGGATAAACGGTTAATAGAACCTATATTTGTACCTCTTTAAAAAGTAGAAATTTTACCAATGAATAAATTGTTTTACTCCTTTTTATGGCTTTTTCTTTTAGCAAGTTCTACTGTTTTTGCTCAAACCGGCAGCGTGCGAGGAAATATCTTTGACAAAGATACTGGTGAGCCAATTATATCAGGTACTGTTCGAATTCAAGGGACCAATATTGGTACCAATACTAATGTCGATGGGTTTTTCAGCCTTTCAGATATTGAAGTTGGTAACTATAAATTAGTGGCTACTTATATCGGTTATGATAGTTTGGTGGTAGATATTAAGATTGAAGATGGAAGCATTGTCTACAAAAGCATGTATATGATTGAAGGCGGAATCGAATTAGATGCGGTTCAAGTCTCCGCGGAAAAACAAAAAGCCAAAAATGAGGTTCAGGTTTCAATTGTTCGGGTTACTCCAAAACAGATCAAAGCTTTACCGTCAACAGGTGGAGAAGCTGATATTGCACAATATTTACCAGTCTTGCCCGGGGTTGTTTTTACAGGGGACCAAGGGGGCCAGTTGTACATAAGAGGTGGTTCGCCTGTTCAAAATAAAATTCTCCTGGATGGGATGACTATTTATAATCCTTTCCATTCAATAGGTTTCTTTTCAGTATTTGAAACAGAAGCAATAAGAAGCGTAGATGTCTTGACTGGAGGTTTTAACGCGGAGTATGGCGGCAGAATTTCTGCTATTGTTGATATCAAAACAAAAGAGGGAAATAAAAAGAGATTAGGCGGTGTGGTGTCGGTCAATCCATTTCAGGGTAAAGTACTGTTAGAAGGACCTATCAAAAAACTCAAAGAAGGTGGAGGAAGCACCTCGTTTATTTTTACCGGAAAACATTCTTATATCAATGAAACTTCAAAGTTCTTATATTCTTATGCAGCGGACACCACACTATATAATTTCGCAGGTGCTGATACCTCCCTCAATAAGAAAGACCTGGGCCTACCTTATAGTTTCACAGATGTTTATGGTAAACTCTCTTTTGTTGCGCCTAATGGTAGTAAATTAAATCTATTCGGATTCAATTTTAAGGATAAAGTAGATTATACTGGCTTTGCTAATCTCGAATGGAAAAATTTTGGCGCAGGAGCAGATTTTACCTTAATTCCTTCCACCTCTTCCATGATCGTTGGTGGAAACATTACATTTTCAGATTATGAAATTCAGTTGATCGAACAAGATAATGCGCCACGATTTAGCAGTATAACCAGCTTTAATGCAGGGCTAAATTTTACCTATTTTGGACGAAACAATGAATTCAAATATGGTTTTGATATAAATGGGTTCAGTACGAAATTTCAATTTCAGAATTTTCTGGGTATAACCATCTCTCAAGAAGATTTTACAACCGAACTAAGTGGATTTTTTAAATATCGCCAAAAGATTAATAAACTCATCATTGAGCCTAGTCTTCGTCTTCAATATTATGCTTCGCTTTCTGACTTCTCTGTTGAACCAAGATTAGGTTTGAAATACAATGCTACCAGCAATTTGAGATTTAAATTTGCAGGTGGATTATATTCACAAAATCTGATTAGCACTGTAAACGAGCGGGATGTTGTTAACCTTTTCGTTGGTTTTCTTTCTGGTCCTGAAGAAACAATTTATAAACCAGGAACAACAGAAAAGACAGATCATAATCTTCAAAAAGCCATTCATGGTATTTTTGGAGTTGAGTATGATTTAACCAGAAATATTGCCTTAAATGTAGAGCCTTATTATAAAAAGTTTACGCAGTTGATAAATATCAACAGGAATAAATTATTGGCAACTGATCCTGATTTTGCAACTGAAACTGGCGATGCTTACGGAGTTGACTTTTCTGTAAAATATGAAAATAAAAGCATCTACCTCTGGTTAACTTACTCCTATGCATTCGTTAATCGTGATGATGGTGAACAAGTTTATCCTACCATTTTTGATCGACGACATAATGTAAATGCATTAATTACCTATACTTTCGGATCAAATGATCAATGGGAAACGAGCGCACGCTGGAATATGGGCTCTGGATTTCCTTTTACACAAACAGCAGGCTTTTACGAAAATGAAATATTTGAAGAAGGGCTTGAAACAGAAGTGCTTACAAATAATGGTGATCTGGGAATTATTTATTCAGATAAGCGAAATGGTGGAAGATTACCCTATTACCATCGTTTGGATTTAAGTTTCAAGCGTACTTTTACATTTAGTAAGTACTCAAAATTAGAGGCTATTTTTAGCCTCACCAATGCATACAACCGGGAAAATATATTTTTCGTTGATCGTGTTACTAATAGCAGAGTCAATCAGTTGCCAATTTTGCCAAGCTTAGGTATTATTTTTAGCTTTTAAATAAAGAAATTTATAAATTGAGATAGAATCCATTGCGTTTTTTAATATCAAAAAATTGATTCCATGAAAAAAGCTTTACTTCTTAGCTACCTTTTTATAGCAATAAATCTTCATGCTCAAGTCAATACTACCGAAGAAGTTACTCTTCCAAAGGGTTTCGCTCCAGGCGAAGAAGAAATGATGCCTGATTATATCAATTCCATTAATTCAAGAAGTTTAACCTGCATTACTACCGCTCCTCAGGCAAATGCTGTCCGGACATTAGCGGAGTGGGAAGAATTACAGGCCGTTGTCATTACTTGGGCTGGCTATTCTTCCATTCTTACTGAGATTGTCCGCCATGCAAAAGAAGAATGTGAAGTAATTATTGTTTGCAGTAATGACGCTGTCGTAAAAAATACATTAGGCGGAGCTGGAGTCGATTGGTCCACGAATGTTTCCTTTATTGAAGATGATTTTAACAGTGTTTGGGTACGAGATTATGGTCCTAATTCAATTTATATCAATGATGTTGAAACACTTGCTTTTGTTGATTGGATCTATAATCGGCCTCGCCCAAAGGATGATGTTGTTCCGGAAGTTATTGCTGATTTTTTGGGTATAGACAATTATTGTACGACAAATGTACCGACAGATTTAGTTCATACTGGCGGAAATTTTATGGCAGATGGTTTGGGAACCGCTTTTTCGTCGAAATTGGTATTAGAAGAAAATGACGCCACAAATCAGTGGGGAACCAGTAACCATAGCGAAGAACAAGTAGAGGAAATCATGGAAGATTTTATGGGAATCACAGCATATCCCAAGATGGTTGTTTTGCCTTACGATGCGATTCATCATATTGATATGCATATGAAATTACTCGATGAAGAACGTCTGTTGGTTGGTCAATACCCCGATGGCGTTGCAGATGGACCTCAAATCGAAGCTAATATCCAATTTGTTTTAAATAATTATACGACTCCTTATGGTGATCCGTATGAAGTGATTCGCATACCAATGCCTCCTGACAATGGAGCTTACCCTGATGTAAATTGGGCAGATTACCGAACCTATGCCAACGCTATATTTTTAAATAATACCATATTAGTTCCAACCTATGAAGAACAATATGATACGACTGCTTTAAGAATTTGGGAAGAATCTATGCCCGGATATAATGTCGTTGGTATCGATTGCAATCAAATTATCCCGGCGAGTGGGGCGCTACATTGCATAACCAAAGAAGTAGGTGTAAATGAACCTCTTTGGATTACGCACAAGAAAGTAAAAACAGCTTGTTCGATAGAGGATACCGAAGTTACCGCTCAAATCAAACATATTTCAGGAATAGCTTCTTCAAAAGTATATTATTCTGTTGATCAAATAAATTGGTCCTTCAGTGAAATGTCAGATAACGAAGATGATACTTTTACCGCATTGTTACCTCCATTTGTTGCTGACACAGAAGTTTATTATTACATTGAATCGGAGGCAAACGATGGCAAATCCATCACACGACCCTTACCGGGAGCAGATGGTGCCTGGTCATTTTTAGTGGAAGAATGTACTGTTAGTGCCCAACAATTGAAAAGCGATAACACCAATCTTGAAACCATATTTCCTAATCCAGCTAGCGCAATTACCTGTATACCCGTCAATAACAATATTGCTGTAGAGGGAACTATTGGAGTGATTGATATTTTGGGCCGTCAAATAGAAACCGTGTTTAAAGGTGTTATTCCATCAGGTGAGTCAAAATATTTTATTGATGCTGCTAATTATACCGCAGGAACTTATTTTGTTAGCTTAAAAACCAAAAACGAGATTCAAATTCAGAAATTGATCATTAAATAAAAACCGAATTTTTAAGAAAATCAAAACGCAAAGTTACAATGATTTGGTAGCTTTGCGTTTTTGTTTGAACCGAACTAACCTTAAATAAAATGTCCAATAAAATTAAATCTATTAAGACCATTCATATTAGTGAAAATACCGATGAGAAAGGGATAGTCAGTTTATTTGAAGAAAGAGACCAGGAAGGAAATATAACCTTATATGTCCAGTATAATGAAAAAGGAGAAGTTGAGCAAAAGACCGAGCGGATTTTAAATGAAAAAGGTCAGTTATTGGAAGAAAAAAATTATACCACCAGAGAAAAACCTGATCAACATATTCTTTTTGATTTCAACGAGAGTGGAAAAGTTTCTCAAGCAACGGTTCAATATCTTGATGGTTCGATATCCTATCGCAAATACACCAGAGATGAGGCGGAGCATTCTACTACCATTGAAATCACAGATAACGAAGGCGTTTTTGAAGGCAAGGAATTTCGCCGTTTTGACAATGAAGGAAGAGTTTTAGAGGAGGTTATTTATGATGAAGACAATAATATCATCGAGAAAACGGAAACAGAATATGATGATTATGGACGAATTATCGAAACTGTTGTCCTTGACATTGAAGGTATTGAAACGGTCCGGTTTTATGATTTTTATATGGATGACACTGGAAGGGTTATTAAAATTGAAACACTGAATGAAGACGAAATCATTATTCGATCTGATGAATTTGAATATGATGAAAGAGGTAATCAGGTTAAACATATTGTTTTCGATAAAACCAGAGGAATGATTTTAACTGATCTTTGGGAATACGATATAGATAATAAAATTATTAATCACAAGCACCAGATGGGGGAGAATCTGATTCAAGAAATTAAAAATCGATATCGTGCCGACAATTTATTAGTTGAACAAGAAACACTTACTGGAAATGGAATCTCATTAAATTCTTTCGAGTACAGCTTCCATTAAAATTGTATCTAAAAAAGAAAGACGCCCAATCGGCAAAATGGCTGATTGGGCGTCTTTCTTGGAGAGATAAAAATTAACGCAACAAAGTCAGATCTCCTTTTCTATTTTCTATAACGCCTGAAGGCATTTCTATGAGGATATCATAAATGTAAACATCAGAAGGAGCGTTTTCATTTTTGTAAGTTCCATCCCAACCTTGGTCCGGAGTTTCGTTATTATAAACAATTTGCCCCCAGCGATTGAACACCCTAAATTGCCGGATATTTACCGTCCCATTTGAAAAAACGGTGAAATAATCGTTATCACCATCTCCATCTGGTGTGAATACATTTGGAACGCCAATCTTCACTTCAAGGACATCGACGGTCAGTGAATAGGTATATTGGCATCCTTCTGCCGATGTTACGGTAACCGTATATTCAATAGGTTCAAACATAGCTATAGTCGTGATCGTTTGGCTGGTTTGACCAGTGCTCCATTCATAGGTAGCTCCATTGACCTGCCCATTAAGGACAGCTGTTAAAGTTAACATATCTCCTTCAAAGATGGTATCAAGAGGATCAGGATCAATTAATAAGATCTCAACATCAGCGCCTTCAATTACATTTACGGTGACTGAGTCATTTAAATCACCACAGCCATAGGAATAAAGAACGGAGTATTCAGTTGTATCGTTTGGACTTACATTGATAGAAGCCGTTTCATCACCATTAGACCATAAGAAGGTGCCACCGGGTTCTGTGCTATTTGCAGTAAGCGTGGTAGCATCTCCTTCGCAAATAGTTATATCTTCGCTTATCGTTAAAATGGCATCTTGAACAACAGTAATGGTAACCTGCTGGACGAGTGGATCGCAAACACCGTTTGAAACGGTGAGGGAATAGGTGGTTGTTTCCAGAGGAGTTACTTCAGCCAGGGGATCATTGGGGTCAAGAGTCGGATCTGGAGGGTCAGCATTCCAGCTCCAGGTAGTCCCCGGATAAGGATCCAGAAGTTCGTTTAAAACGATCGATTCGCCAATACAAATTTCGGTATCACCAATAACAGCAGCAATGGAATTAGGAACGACTTCAATTTGTACACTTGCTTCCACGGGGCAATCGTCTAATTCTCCTTCAACGGTGTAAGTCGAAGTTCCGGATGGAGTAGCAATCGGATCAGGACATTCAAGGCAACTTAAAGTGCCATTATCAGGTGTCCAGGTAAAGTCTAAAAGATCAGGGCTTGTAGCTGTTAATTGAATAGATTCACCCTCACAAATTGCAGGATCAACAGGAGAAATCTCAATTGTTGTTGGAGGACTTACGTTGATTACAATAGAATCTGTTTGCTGACAAGCATTATTCATTACAGATCGATAAAATGTTAGCGTTTCTGTAGTAATGAAAACAAAATTATAGTTATCTATTTCAGATTGAGCATTATCAGGCGGACTCCAAAGGTGCTCTATGTCAGGAAAACTATTTGGTTCATATGTAATAGAATACAATGTTACCGTATCACCTGGACAATAAGGAGACTCATCAGGAATAGCCATGATTGACATATCCGCCGGTAGAGAATCAACCCTTACAAAAACGGAATCAGTAACTGTGCATGCTCCGATCGACATACTTGCAAAATACCATGTTGAAACAACAGGATCTGCAACCACATTAAGATCCATGGTATTATTGAGTCCTTCAGCAGGAGTCCAGGTTACTATTCCTGTAGTCGTTGAAGCTGATAAATTTGTACTTTCTCCCAAACAAATATAAGCTGTATCTTCTGGCATTATAGATACCTCAGCAGGAATTACCTCAACATCCACATTGATCGTTTCAGAACAATAGCCATTTTCACTAGTCGCCACCAAAGTATAAGTGATGTCATCTAAAGGAGTAGCCAAAGGACCAGAAACATCGTTTGATGGCTCTAAAGCGGTATCAGGAAGCCATTCGTAGGTTGTTGTGGTAAAAGCAATTTGTTCCGCTAATTGTATACTCTGACCTTGACAAATGGTAGTATCAAAAGTTGTTATTATCGGAAAATCAAAAGGGTCCACATTAACAGTAAAATCATCAGAAGCAGAACATCCTGCAAGTGTAACTGTAGCGGTATAAGTGGTCGTTACATTAGGGGAGGCAGTTACTAACTCATCATTGATGTTGCTGAGCCCCGTTCCGGGAGACCAGATTAATCCTTGATTATTGACATTATTGGATGCTTGCAGCTGAACACTATCTCCAACACAAATATTAGGATTACCTATAGCAAAGATATTAAGTTGAGGATCGATAATTTGAAGATAAATAGAATCTTCGGCAGAACATCCAGGCAAAGCACCAATAGATCCAACCACACTTACCCACAGGTCACTTGTAGGACACGACTCAGGACTAGCACTAAAAGGATCATCAACCGCTGAAACAGGTTGCCAGAAATAATCTGTAGCTCCGGAAACCTCCAACGTAATACAATTATTCTGACAAACAAATGCTGTATCCTGACCAGTGAATATTGTTACGATCGGTGCATCTGAAATTTCAACAGTAACTTGTGCCAAATTTATATTTCCACAACCAAAGTTGTTTGAAAGTGTGATAATAATTGTTTCGGTACCTTCAATCAATCCATCAGAAAGAGGAATCAAAGGATAAGTCAATTGAGTTTGGCCAGGAGCCAATGTAATCACACTAGGCATATTTAAAGTATAATCAACCCCCTGTATTGCAGTTCCTCCAATAGTAACATCATAAGAAATAGAATCATCGAGTGGATTACTTAAAGTGACCAATAATTCGTCATCAGTTCCAGTACAATCTTCTACTAAATAATCAACACCAGAGGCAAAATTGACAGAAAGATTGGGCGTTCCTCCTTTGATTTCAGAAATAAATACACCTGAATCATAGGAACTGTCACCTCTGTCTGCAATCGCGAGTTTTAAATGATAAGTATTACAGGGAGTCACGTTTCTTTGAGCAGTAAGACTTTTTTTAACGGCCTGATAATCGGAAGTCAAACCATCATATTCCAAACTGACACCTTGCTCATTATTTCTATAATACTCCCAATTAAGTAAGTTATTCACCGAGTTTATTTGAACTGGAGTATTTGATCCTGGAATAATTGCAATATTTTCTTGATTATTCATATTTACGTCACCGGGTATTCCAGGTCCTGAAATAAGAAAAGCAAAAATATCATTGAAATTGGTATTTACAAATTCAGGGTATTCCTCAGATCCAAACACATATTCAAAGGTCAATTGATCGGTAGCGACAAACACATCAAGTTCAACTATACAGGCATCATTTGATGTGGTACCATTTCCAAATACAGTTGAAAGATAATCTAGATCGGCATCACCACCATTTCCAAGTATTGTCGTCGTGGAATTTGAATTATTCGGACCAATTGCATTATTTATTGAACCACAGGTAAGCACCAAACCTTTTTCAAGACCCAGTTGAGTATCATCACCTGCCTGAAATGTTCCATATGCACCATTTGGACAAGAGATATTGGTGACGGTAACTATCGTTTGGGGGGATGAAACGTTATCAATTATATCTTGCTCCGTTACATCGCCATCTACTGAAATAAATTCAAAAGGCTCACAAGGAGCAGCAGAACATTGCCACGATCCCGCAAATCCCTCCAATGTGGTAGATCCATCGGATGTAAACTGAACAGTCAAACAACCACTGCTTGCCTGGATAGTCATACAAGTACCTCCACCACCAGAAATTTCATTAGCACTAAAACCATCGCTGAGATCAGTAATTACCGGAGCGTTGATATCCGGACCATCATAAAAGGTCAAGACGTCACTGCCGTTTTCAATATTATAATATTGTAGCGTGAATACGATACATGCATTATTTGGCGCAGGAGGGCAGATTGTAAAAACATTATTTTCGTTATTCATATAATCTTCATCAGGACCACCGGTATCGTAAAGTTCTCCCGAACAAAGATTTGAACCACCTTCGTCAATCGTATTTATAGGTTGTATCTCATCAACGCAAAGTTGAAATGTTCCCCAGTTTGGTGTTGCAGTTGTTGAAAAATCGTTAATTCTTATAAAATAGATTTCATTGGGATCAAGACCAATCACATCCAACTCTAGTACATTTTCACCATCATCAGCTGCTCCACATGCCAATAGTGCAAGTTCATCAAAGGCACAATCTCCCCGATAAACCATTATTTGAGGATTGGACATTGGAATGGAGCCCATTCCATCAGTAATTCCAGTGACAGTTATAGTATAATCTAAAATCGTGTCGCTAGTGGTAAAAGCAAACCAAACATCATTACCTACGAAAGTGATATCATTATTGCCACAGCTACCTGGACCTGGAATATTATCATTGCCAATATTACTTTCTGTAGCATCTAAGTTGGTATAAAAAACACCTATTGAATCCGAGCAATAAGGTACAACTCCCAAGTCAATCAAACCGGTACAATCATCATTTACAGGTTGTGCAAACAAACTAAATGCATAGACTAAGAAAAAAATAGTAAAAAGCTTTTTCATTTGTTCCTATTTAAGTTTCTAGTGTTTGAGAATATTAAAATGTAGTTATAAAATGGGAGCCTATTGTAGATATTTAAATTACATTTTCAAAAATACACACTTTTTTAGCATAATTAGAATTGAAAAGATTATTTCATGTCAAATATGTTGCAAAGTTAGTAGAAAGCAAATGTGTCAATCAACGACAATTTTGTAAAGACTTTTTAACATCATTGACATTTGATTCATTCAAGCGGTTATTCCAGGCAGTGTTTATGTAATTTATAATATTATTTATTTGAACGTCTGTAAGTTGCGGAATTCCAGCCATTTCAGTATTATAAGTCGTGTCATTTACGATGATTTCGCCTTTAATTCCATTTCTTATGATACAGGGAATTTGTTCTTTATTTTTAACCAAATAATCAGAACCGGCAAGAGGCGGGATAAGACCTCTTAATCCTTTTCCATCTTGCATATGGCAATTTTCGCAATGCACCTTGTATAATCTGTTTCCTTCTTGATAAGGATTGATATGACAACCGAATGATACAATCAAGAAAAGAAAAATAAGTAATTTACTTTTTCTCATTCAACAGCAATTCGATATCATTCATAAATTTATTTACGGACTCTGCATTGGTGCCATCACCAAAAGATCGGACGTGGCGATTTTCATCAATTAATATTATTCGGCCGGAATGATCAAATCCTCCTGGCACAGTTGGATCAACCATTGCCGTGACAAAGTAGTCATCCGCCATTTCATAGATGTGATCGTGATCGCCCGTGATAAAGTGCCATTTTTCCGTTTTTACACCTAATTTAGTAGCATATTCTTTCAAAGCAGGAATCGTGTCGTTTTTGGTGTCAATAGAATGAGCCAAAAGCACAACTTTTGGATTGTCTTCAAATCGCTCGTAAATTCTCAGCATTTGTTTTGAAACGGTAGGACAAATAGATGGGCAATGAATAAAGAAAAAATCTACGACATAAATTTTGTCCTTGAAAGTCTCATTTGTAATGACATTACTGTCCTGGTCTATAAAAGAAAAATCAGGGATAGTGTGGTAAATGGTATCCCCATTTTCGAGAACATCTCGATTTCCTAAAATGGGTAGTTTTTCATTTTCATTATTTGTGCAAGAAAGAATCAATAATAGATTGAATATTATAACTGGAAGGATTTTCATTTTTCAATTTTAAATTTCAAAGCCAATAACGGCTTATTTATTTGAATTTTCTTTTTGACTTTTTTCAAGTTGATTCAACAAATCAGTTCCTTTTTTTATGCTTTTCAACATTTGATCACTAACCTGGCTGATGCTTACTTTTTCGCTATTTAAATAATCAATTACCTTTTGATCTGGATCGTCTTTTTTTGGAGCTCTAAAAGCTTGCATCCAATCCATCATACCAGCCTCCGCTTCAGCAAGTTCCTCAATTGTGATATTTACACTAGTTTTCTCTGAATCAGAAAGAGATGCATCGTTTTCCATTTGGTCTCTTAGTTTCCTTTTTATACGGTTGATTTCAGACATTTTAGGCATAACAGCATCGTGTATTTTCATCACTTCCTGGTATATTAATTCTCGATCACTAATTTGGGTTTCGTTAACCTCAATAGATTCTTCAGGTTTTTTTGAATCTGAGCCGCAGGCTGATTGTAATAATAGAAAAGTCAATAGTGAAATAAAAAAAGTAGTTCTGCTCATAAATATTAGATTATGATTATCTAAACGTGAAATTCAACAACGAATCATACGGATTTGTTGGTTATTAATAGGTGGTTGTCATATTTTCAGGAACGCATATAATATAATCGGCCATGCCAATATTTTCTTTTTCAAGTTTGGAAATATCTTTTTGAGAAACGGTTGTAATTGTACTGTATTTAATGTCGGGATTATATTTTTTTACATACCACACTGTCCCTTCATAATTATCGCTGTGATAAGCTCCATTGTAATGGATGAAATATTTCCCAGGTGTCCAGTTTTTTGTGATGGAATAACCCATTGTGGCATCTTTGACCGCTTGTGCTTTTGGAAAGTTTTCATCAGAAGGCCCATGACCAGCCATCATTTCAAGCATACTTTTATAACCTGGTAATTCAAGATCAATTTCGATGGGTAGCGGAGCGATGAAAGCTAAGCTGTCAGCGTGTAAGGTGTCCAGGGATTCAATTCCTTTTTTATAAACCAGAGATGCAAATTTCCTTGGAATATTAGAGGCTATGAAAGACAGTTTATTGTCTTTTGCAAAAAGCACCAGCGGTTTATAATCAGTTTGATAATTACTCCAAAGTCGTGCTTCTGACTCAAAATCTTCCTCGGTTTTATCTCCTGAAAGAAATTGATTGAGCAATTCCTGGTTGTCGGTTTCGATCATTTCTGCGCCAAGCACTAGGTTCTGGCCTTTTAAATCAAACAAATCTTTGGTAGCTTCAATTTGCAGCCAATGAGAAATTGGATTATTGTGTTGTTCCCCAAAAAAAAGGACATCAGATTTGCTGACCTTTTTTATCATTTTAGCATATTTTACTTTCTTGCCTTTACTGTTGTAAAGCACATAAGCAGGTTTATTTTGAGCGACTATGATAGATGTGGGAATTAAAAAAACGATTAAAAAGAATATTGATTTCATATTGCAAATGTAAAGCCTGTATCTCAATTTCTTTACTTTAAATTTAAATTTTTTAATTACATGTAATTGCTGGATGATTGATAAAAGAATTAAATGTCACTTTTTCATTTTCCTTTCGTAAAAGTATATTTTGCAGAATAAAGCAGATAAGTCATTTTGTTACTTTCTATTCATTTCACAGGATAAAACTTGAAATCAAAAAGGTCAAAAGTTTTTACAATAAATTGACTTGATTTAGAAGTTTTTTATGAAGTAAACTTAAACTTGCTGTTTAAATCACTGTTATGGATGGAAAGAATAATTCTATTTTGATTTCGACATAATTTAATTACCTTTTCATACCAAAATATTCATCGTATGAAACGAAAACGGGTCATTGTTTGGTTTAGACAGGATTTGAGATTGCATGATAATGAGGCTTTGACTGATGCCCTTAAAAGCGGTGAGGAAGTCATTCCTGTTTATGTGTTTGACGAAAGAATATTCAAAGGAAGGTCTAGATTTGGTTTTCGGAAAACAGCGTTGTTTCGTGCAAGATTCATTATCGAAAGCGTCAAGGATTTAAAGAAATCTCTGCGTTTATTGGGCAGTGATCTTATTATAAGAATTGGCAAACCCGAAGAAGAAATTTTTGAAATTGCCCAAAAATTGAAATCCAGCTGGATCTTTTGTAACAGAGAGCGAACTCGAGATGAAGTAATGGTACAAGATGCGCTCGAAGAAAACCTCTGGACAATAGGGCAGGAGATCATATATTCCCGCGGCAAGATGCTTTATTATACGCAGGATCTCCCGTTTCCGGTTACGCATTGTCCGGATTCCTTTAAAAATTTTCGCAAAGAAGTTGAGCGTATTGTGCAAATTCGCGAACCTTTGCCCAAACCTGATCAATTATTTAGGCCTTTAAATATTGAAATTGAAAGCGGTGAGGTCCCTGCATTAGCAGATTTGGGTTATGAGGATATTCCAAATGCCTTGCGAGATGTTATGAATTTCAAAGGGGGAGAAACAGAAGGGTTGAAAAGACTTCAATATTATTTGTGGGAATCAAAAAAAATAAATTCCTATGATGATCGCCGGAATGAACTTTTGGGAGAAGATTTCTCTTCCAAATTCTCGGCCTGGCTTTCTCAGGGATGCCTTTCCCCAAAAATGATTTATCATGAATTGAAGAAATTTGAATCAGAACGCGGAGATAATAAATCTATTTATTCGATGTATTTAGCATTGTTGCGGCGTGATTTTTTTCGATTAATTGGTAAGAAACATGGAAATAATATTTTCCTAAAAGGAGGTATTGTAAAAAAAGCAAACCCGGATTGGAAAAACGATCGGCATTTATTGAATTTATGGAAAGACGGAAGGACTGGAGTGCCATTTGTTGATGCCAATATGCGTGAAATAAAGCATACTGGGTATATGTCAATTAGAGGAAGAAAGTGCGTCTCACAATTTTTAATAAAAGATCTTCAGGTTAATTGGCAGATGGGTGCTGAGTATTTTGAGAGCATGTTGATCGATTATGATCCTTGTAGCAATTGGGGAAACTGGAACTGCGTTGCAAGAGTAGGGATCGATATAGGTGAACTACGAAATTTTAATATAATTGCTCAAGCTAAACGATATGATCCGATGGGTTTATATGTCAAGAAATGGCTGCCCGAATTGAGTGTTGTGCCTGAAAATAAAATTCATTTACCGGATACGATGTCTATCGAAGAACAAAATACCAGTCAGGTAAGAATTGGAAGTGATTATCCTAAATCTATGATAAGTAGCGCAAAGTGGATTTGAACAGAGAAAATAATGAAATTGATATTATCTCATTCTGACTAATTCCAGGGTATCCAGTCCTGTTCTCATTCGCAACTTTGAGCTTTTGCGAGGGTTACTTTTTCCAGGTCAGGAAATAGTGTTTTCGACTCTTTTGAAAGTGTTACAAAAGGAATGGTATGTGCTAAAATGCTGTTTAATTTAGATTGCAACTTTTGGGTTTTAATGTCTTCTTCCTGCCGCCCTTTTTTACAACTTCCAGTTATGTTGCAATGCATTTAAATCCGGATAACTGCGCTTCAATTTCTTTAATTTTACTGAGATCGACTTCAGAGGTAGCTTCAATATTTGAAGAGATTGAAATTATGTTTTAAGTAGACCCTAAATCTACTTGACTTTTACGAATTTAGTAATCCATCTTTCATGATCAAGGTCCTGTCGCTCATTTTAGCCAGTTCTTCATTGTGCGTAACGATGATAAAGGTTTGCTGGAAATCATCTCTTAATTTAAACAACAATTGGTGTAATTCTTTTGAAGATTGGGAATCAAGGTTTCCGGAAGGTTCGTCAGCAAAAACAACTCCTGGCTTGTTCATCAAAGCCCTTGCTACAGCCACTCTTTGCTGCTCACCACCTGAAAGTTGATTTGGTTTGTGATCTAATCTATCCGAAAGCCCTAAATAATCAAGTATTTCTTTTGCTCGTTTGATCACATCGTTGTTGGATTCTTTTTTAATGTAAGCGGGAATACAGACATTTTCTAAGGCTGAAAACTCGGGTAATAAGTGATGGAACTGAAAAATAAATCCAATATTGACATTCCTGAAATGAGCTAATTGTTTTGTATTCAATAAATTAACTTGAACGTCATTGATTATTAATTCACCGTTCTCGAAAGTGTCTAGGGTCCCAAGAATATGCAATAACGTACTTTTGCCTGCTCCGGATTTGCCGACGATTGAGACAATCTCCCCTTTGGAAACCTCAAGATTGACTCCTTTTAAGACATGTAGATTGCCATAGGATTTATGAATGTCTTTAGCTTTAACCATATTTTTTAAATGTGGCAGCAAAAATAATTATATGTTTCTAAAAAAGAAGGTTTTGACTTGATTATAGTTGCTTGGTTAGAAAACGCTCTAAATTTAAACAACATTATTTATAATAAATTGCAGCATTTATCCATTTGATGTGGTTACTTGTTCAGTTGAATTAACAAATATGTTATTAAAATCCATTAAAAAAATTTTGTCTTTTGAGGCAAATGATAAAACGGCGATCAGAGAAATCATCCATCCAAAGAATGATAGGGTTCCATTGAATTATAGTATGGCTCATGCAAGTCTTGACATTGGCAAATCATCCCTCCCGCATTGCCTTGCCAATCAATCAGAAGTATATGTTTTTCTAGAGGGAGAAGGAACGATCTTTATTGAGGATGAAAAAAGAAAAATAAAAAAAGGCGATGTCGTTTTGGTTCCTAAAGGAGCAAACCAACACGTTGAAAACCAAGGTAATAAGTTATTAGAATTTCTTTGTATCGTTTCTCCTCCCTGGCAGGAAAGTGATGATTTGCTTTTGTAAGATATTTATCATTTTGCAAAAGAATTTAATATAAATAAGTCAGGGGCTTTTCCGGGAGTTATAAATTATTTACTTTTGTACTCGATCTTTAAAGGAATTTGAAATTTGTTTAATGTTTTTTAAAGTCTAAGTCTATCGAAAGAAATGAATTAGCAATTGATTATTCTCGAGAAATCGCGAAAAAATCTTGCTCATTATTTAGCAACTAAGGTTGTTTTTACAAAACATAAAATAGTTGCGCACGTAGTTTAGATGATAAAAGTGCTTTAATTTTTTTAAACATTTTTCTATGAAGATCCTTCAGCTCTGCAAAAAATTCCCTTTTCCATTAAAAGACGGCGAGTCAATTGCAATTACCAATTTGAGTAAAGCGCTCAATGAATTGGGCTGCGATGTTTCGTTGCTCAGCATGAATACTAAAAAGCACTATTTTGACCTACGTAAACTACCTGCTGATTTCAACCATTATTCTTCTATTCATGAAGTAAAGATTGATAATGAGCTAAAGCTAAAAGATGCTTTCCTAAACCTTTTCAGTAAAGAGTCATATCACATTTCACGTTTTGTTTCAAAGGAATTTGAACAATCTTTGAAGCGGATATTGCGGAAAAACAACTTTGATATTATTCAGCTTGAGACGCTGTATTTAGCACCTTACATTCCTGTTATCCGCAAATATTCTGACGCAATCATTTCAATGCGTGCGCATAACGTAGAACATGAGATTTGGGAACGAATAGCTGGAAACACAAGCTTTTTTCCTAAAAAGTGGTATCTAAAACACCTCACTGAAAAACTGAAAAAATACGAAGTAAAACACCTTAATGATTATGATCTTTTGGTTCCGATCACAAACCGTGACCTGACAAAATTTCGAACTTTAGGTTATAAGAACGGAGTTGCCGTCACACCGATCGGTATCGATCAGGAGGATTACGAACCAGATTTTTCATCTTTCAATAAAGAATTGTCCATTTCTTTTATTGGATCTCTTGACTGGATGCCAAATCAAGAAGGACTCCAATGGTTTTTAGAAAATATATGGCAAAAAGCAATTAAGCGATTTCCTCATTTAAGTCTTCACGTTGCTGGTCGCAACACACCGAAGTGGATGCTAAAAATGAAAGTGAAAAATGTGAAATTCTATGGCGAAGTTCCTTGTGCATCTACTTTTATCAACCAACATCCTATAATGGTCGTTCCTCTTCTTTCGGGAAGTGGTATGCGAGCGAAAATCCTTGAAGGCATGGCCTTGGGCAGAGTAGTATTAACAACAAAAATCGGCTTGGAAGGAATTGGAGCCGAGTCTAAAAAAGAAGTTTTGGTAGCTGATAAAGTTGACGAATTTATTGAAGCCATTGCTTATTGTTATGATAAAAAAGAAAACTTATACCGGCTCGGTCATTGCGCCCTTGAATTCGTAAGTCAAAATTATGACAACCTTCAAATTGCCAATAAACTGGCTTTATCCTATAAATCTTTGTTAGAAAAGGAAGAAAATCGTTTTTTAAAAACGATCAACAAATAGTTTTTCTAAAACACAAATTGACCAACCTTTTTTATTTTGCAAGTAAAAAATCCTTGCAAAAGCTGCCATTCCAATAATTAATTTTAATTTTGTAAGCATACTTATTAATATATAATTCCTATCTTAAAATATATTATAAGCTACTGATATTCAATATTTTAAGTAGAAATTTTAATTTTATCAATCTGCATGCTTTTTTTCCTGCAAATACTTTTTTGGTTGTGTTTATTAAGTTTGCTCCACTCTTATGTTTTTTATCCTTTGATCGTGAAAATATTATCAAGCGGTAAAAGCAACAATGCGCTGGTATATTCGGATGAGGAGGTTTTGCCATTTGTTTCTATAATTATGTCGGTATATAATGAAGAGCGGGTAATTGATGACAAAATGGAAAGTTTAATAAAATTGAATTATCCAAAAGGTAGATTGAAAATATTTGTTGGCTCAGATTGTTCGGATGATGATACTAATCCAAAGATGGAATATTTTAAACGGCAATTTCCTCAAGTCTATTTCATGCCATTTAAAAAGCGGAGAGGAAAGCCTGATGTAGTCAACGATTTGGTTTCAACAGCTTTTCAGGAAAAGGCTCCAAACAACAACCATTTGTTATTGATGACCGATGCAAGTGTCATTTTACAGGAGGACACTCTTTTTCAATTAGTTAAACATTTTAAAAACAAGGAAATTGTATTGGTCGATGCCAACATGATAAACATAGGAATGAAGTCTGATGGTATCTCAAAAGTTGAAAACGAATATATTTCAACGGAAGTAAATCTTAAACATCTTGAAGGGGTTGCATTTGGTAAAATGGTGGGCCCTTTTGGTGGTTGTTATGTTATTCGTTCAAATTATTTTTCCAAAATACCACCAAAATATTTGGTTGATGATTTTTATATTGCCATGCGTGCTTTTGAAAAAGGGGGGCAAGCAATAAATGAGCTGCATGCTAAATGTTATGAAGCTGTTTCGCATGATATCAAGGAAGAATATAGACGGAAAGCGAGGATTTCCGCAGGGAATTTTCAAAACCTCGCTACTTTTAAGCATTTGTTGTGGAAGATGGATGTGCTCAGTTTCGCCTTTTTTTCGCATAAAGTTTTAAGGTGGCTTGGTCCTTTTTTTATTATCTTCGCATTCTTGAGCTGTGGGCTACTGGCAGTATCCGGCAATTTTTTTTATGAGGTGTTGTTCTTTTTTCAAACCTTATTTTTAGTAGTGACCCCTGTGCTTGATACCCTGTTTAAAAAATTGAACATTAACATTTTGGCTCTTCGTAAAGTGCGTTATTTTGTTTTGATGAATATCGCATTGTTGGAGGGTTTTATTAATTATAAAATTGGAATTAAAAATAATGTCTGGCAACCACCCAAGCGTAATTAAAGAGATAAATCTGGATTCTATTGAATCAGCTGTTGAAGATATAAAAGCTGGAAAAGTTGTTATTGTCGTGGACGACGAAGACCGCGAAAACGAAGGCGATTTTATTTGTGCAGCTGAAAAAATTACTCCGGAGATCATCAACTTTATGGCGACTCATGGCCGAGGATTGATTTGCACCCCGATTGATGAAAAAAGAGCTGATGAATTGAATCTTAAAATGATGGTTACTGAAAATACCGCACTACATGAAACTGCATTCACTGTTTCAATAGATTTGATTGGGCATGGATGCACAACCGGTATTTCTGCGCATGATCGGGCAACTGGTATTAGGGCACTTGTTGATTCAGATACAAAGCCTTCAGATTTTGCTCGTCCAGGGCACATCTTTCCATTAAGAGCAAAAACCGGCGGAGTTTTGAGAAGGACAGGTCATACAGAGGCTTCTATTGATTTGGCAAGTTTGGCTGGGTTTTCTCCTGCTGGTGTTTTAGTTGAAATACTGAACGAAGACGGGACAATGGCCAGGTTACCTCAGCTCTTAAAAATTGCAAAAAGACATGACCTTAAAATAATTTCTATAAAAGATCTGGTAGCCTACCGAATGCGAAATGAACGCATCGTAAAAAGGGAATTGTCTGTAGAAATGGAAACAGAAAATGGCCCATTTGAAGTTATTGGATTCACTCAGCTGACTACTGGGGATACCCACTTAGCAATTAAAAAAGGGGAGTGGAAGCCTGATGAACCTGTTTTAGTTCGGGTACATTCTTCGACGGAAACGAGTGATATTTTGGGTTCTCTTTTTGAGAACTACGGTGTTCAACTTCAGAAATCAATGGACATTATTGCCAAAGAAGGAAAAGGTGTTTTGATTTATATGCGCCATAGTGAAAAAGAAGCTTCCTTATTAGCTCGTTTGAAAAGTTATCAAAACAAAGATGAAACCATAAGTGAAGGAACGCAAAGCGCGGAGCAAAGAGATTATGGTGTTGGTGCGCAAATCCTTCGGGATCTGGGTGTATCAAAAATAAGACTCATCACTAATAATCCAAAGAGACGTGTGGGTTTAATTGGTTATGGTCTTGAGATTATTGAAAATATAAGCTTAGAAGCTTAAAGTATTATTTGCTAATACTTATTAAAATCGACTAAATATTGAGGTACGAACGCAAATATAAAATAGAAAGCATCTCTGCAGAAGTCGTTCGTCAAGTTGTAATTAACCATCCTGCATCTTTTCGAAAAATATTTCCAGATCGAAAAGTCAACAATATTTATTTTGATAATCCAGCGCTATCTTCCTATTTCGATAATGTAGAAGGAGTGCCGGAACGCCGCAAATATCGTGTAAGATGGTATGGGGATGATATTTTTAAAATAGAAAAACCTAAACTCGAAATAAAAATTAAAAGGAACCAACTAGGGTACAAGGAAAGTTTTCCAATCGAAGAATTTCAACTTGATGATTTAAGCAAACTGGCAAAAGAAGTCAGTAAAAAATCAAAGACATTTAATATTTTCCAACCCACACTAATTAATTCCTATTTGAGGTCATATTATGGGACAACAAATGGAAAATACCGAATCACCATTGATCGCAATTTGCAATATTTTTCCCTTATAAACGCCAGGAAATTTACAAGATATCAAATTGAAGATGAGGCTGTTGTAATGGAATTGAAATACGATGAAACCCTTGATGAAGACGCAGCTTTTATTTTACAATATATTCCATTCCGTTATTCCAAAAGTTCTAAATACGTGACCGGTTTAAATCTTTTAGTACACGGCTCTTAAATATCTCTGACTAATTGAATGGATACTGTAATTTAAAATTTAGGGCACAAAATGGAGTCATTATCAAAATCCCCAAGATAAGTTATTGAAATTTCAAAAGCACCCTGGCCTTGTTTGGTAGTGGTCAAGTCAGTGAGATTAATATCATATGATAATCCAATAAGCACACTGTTTAATTCAAGCCCAAACAAAGCGACTATAGCGTCAATACTATAAGAATCATCGGCGTTTCCAACAGGTCGAACCCAACCTCCTATGTGAATTGAATTATTGCTATAATCATTTAATTGAATTCTGAAATTAGTCCCGACATTCATCTCAGTATGTGGTCCCTGAGTCGCAAATAAAAATCTTGGAATCAGAGATAATTGCTCTGCAAGCGGTATTTCCGCACTTAATTGAGCGGAATATTTAGCAAAAAGTTTGCTATCTCCTCCGTCATCTAACGAGTAAAAACTGATTTGTGGTTGAAAAACATGATGCATTGCAGCACCTACAAAAAAGGAAAGTCCCTTTTTGGGCGTGATCGCATAATTTAATCCTACTGACAAGTCGGCAAATGAAAAATTGTTCTCAGGGAGATTTTCCATTGTTGCAAATTCATATTGATCAATAGCATTGAATTGATCTTCAAAAGTCAGATCTTCGTAATTGATATTACGTTGAGCAAGGCCTGCCTGAAATCCAGCTGAAAGAAATTGTTTTTTCTCAAAATCCAATCCTTTGTGAAAAGCACCTGATAATGCAATCTGATTGGTACTGAAATCTACTCCTGGCACATCATCATTATAAAACAGCAAACCGACTGCAAAAGCATCTTCATAACGCGGATCAAGTTTGACAGGAAATCGCACATCGATAGAGCCTTCGAAAGTTACATAAGGAGCGTCAAGCACACCTCTCCATTGATCGCGATAAGTTCCACCCACACGATACGAGCCATTGAATGCTCCGGTAAGAGCAGGATTTAATGTTAATGGCGCTGCATAAAACTGCGTAAAATGTTTGTCCTGCGCATTGGCAAATTCCAAAATGACAAAAAGAAGAAGGATTATTGTACAATTTTTTCTCATAATTAAAAGCTAATATGGAAGCGTGGACGCAAAGTTAATTTTTTACCAGATATTTTAAAACTAAAAAGCATATCCACAACGGGAGTTTCCAGAGTTTTATTATTTTTATCACACAATTTGAATATAACTCATCTTGTAGGTTCCGCTAATTGCTTTAACTGATTTTGATTATCTTATTTCAAACGATAAAATTAGGTTTTCAAATCTTATTCCAAACAAAAATATAGCATAAATAAATGAATTTTGGCGTTTGTGCATTGAGTATTGTACCAGTTCGGAATTCTGCTTCTGACAAAAGCGAGATGATCTCTCAATTGTTGTTTGGTGAAGTCGTTGAAATATTAGAAAAGAAAGGTTCATGGGCTAAAATACGCTGCTCCTGGGATAATTATATCGGTTGGATAGATGCAAATCAAATCAAATTAATTACACCTTCAGAATTCAAATTATATTCAAACAATCACTCCTGCAGTCTGGAATTAGTTCAACCGGCCATATCTGATGATTATTATTTGCCGATTACACTTGGTTCAAACCTACCCAATTATGATGGACTGCGTTTTTCGATCAATGGAAGCAGTTTCACCTTTAGCGGCCAGGTTATCACGCCACTTGCAATAAGTCCAAATACAGAGCTTGTTTTAAAAATTGCTAGGCGATATTTATACGCTCCTTATCTATGGGGTGGACGATCTCCATTAGGAATAGATTGTTCCGGATTTACTCAGGTAGTTTTTAAATTAGTTGGTATTAACTTGCCTCGCGATACTTATCAACAGGTGGAGAATGGCGAACTCATTGATTTTATTGAACAATCCCAGGAAGGAGATTTAGCATTTTTTGAAAACAAAAAAGGGAACATATCTCATGTCGGGATTATTCTTCCGGAAGATCAAATTATTCATGCATCAGGACAAGTAAGAATAGATAAAATTGACCATTATGGCATTTATAATGAAGAAAAAGAAAAATACACCCACCGGCTCCGTGTGATAAAACGGGTTCTTCCACTCCAATCAATTCAATCTAGGGATAAGGGAAACATCGAAGAAGTTGACGAAAATCAAGTCAAGATGTTTTGATTTTTCTCCCCTCAGCCATACATTAAACCGCCTGAATAATATCGTACTTTGTCAAAACATGAAAGGTGCCAGCTTTATCTCTTGCAATGACAGCGTTTACTTTTTTACCCATGTATTGAGCCAATTGGCGATAGGGCAAATCTTCCTGAACAACCGGAAAGGCAGCATCCATCATAGTTTCCACTTTCTTTTCTGTGTTGTTAAGTGGATTTTCTAAAAGATAAGTCAGTACAGCACTTTCTGTGATAGAACCAACCATATTCCCATTGTCCATCACGGGCATCTGAGAGATGTCATTTTCTTTCATAATATTGAATGCCTGTCTTACGGTATCAGTGACCTGGACAGCATAAAAGTTTTTCTTCTGCTTTCGGGCGATGAGGTCTTTTACTTTCAATTCATCATCGAGGAAACCGCGTTCGCGCATCCAATCATCGTTATATAATTTACCAACATACCGACTTCCATGATCGTGTATGACAACGACCACCACATCATCTTTGGTTAACCGATCTTTCAATTGTAAAAGGCCAGCAAAAGCAGAACCTGCAGAATACCCTAATAATATGCCTTCTTCTCGGGCAAGTCGGCGAGCCATCACTGCACCATCTTTATCAGTAACCTTCTCGAAATAATCAATCAGACTAAAGTCTACATTTTTTGGAAGGATATCTTCGCCAATTCCTTCCGTGATATAGGGGTAAATTTCTTTTTCGTCAAATTCACCAGTCTCGTGGTATTTTTTAAAAACAGAACCATAGGTATCAATTCCCCAAAGTTTGATGTTTGGATTTTTTTCTTTCAGATATTTTCCGGTTCCAGAGATGGTTCCTCCCGTACCGACTCCAACCACAAGGTGGGTAATTTTACCTTCCGTCTGCTCCCATATTTCTGGGCCAGTTGATTCGTAATGTGCTTGACTGTTGGAAAGGTTGTCGTATTGATTACACCAGTATGAATTCGGGATTTCTTTACTGAGTCTTTCTGCAACGGAATAATAAGAACGCGGATCATCAGGAGTCACATTCGTTGGACAAACAATAACTTCGGAACCAAAGGCTCTCAATAGATCAAATTTTTCTTTTGATTGTTTGTCACTGGTAGTAAAAATTGTACGATAACCTTTTACTGCAGCAGCGATAGCCAAACCCATACCTGTGTTGCCTGAAGTACATTCGATAATTGTTCCTCCAGGTTTGATATCTCCACGTTTTTCTGCATCTTCAAGCATTTTCAAAGCCATCCGGTCTTTGATCGAATGGCCCGGGTTGACGGTTTCCAGTTTTACTAAAACAAGCGCAGGAATTTCAGCGCAAATTTTATTTATTTTAACTAATGGCGTGTTCCCGATCGTCTCTAAAATATTTTTATAATACATCTCTGGTTCTATTGGTTAATACAATAAGAAGTGATTTCTGAAATCGAGCACAAAGGTATCCCCTTTATAGGATTTTTACCTGATAATTGATAAGGAATTTTTTAAAAGGAAGCAAAAGTTGGAAGGTTTAAGATTTAGAAAGTTAATAAAAAAAAGAAACTTCAAACTTCATACTAGGATACCTATTTCATTTCAAATACCTCATTTTTACAAAAAAGTTGGCATCCCTTGCACCCAAAAGCATGGCTGACTTTGGGGAAAGCACAACAACGACATTGTCTTCATAAACAGCACCAGGAATCCGGCCAATGACTTTTGCGTATAATGTTCGATTATTCATGGGATTGTTGATCGCAATGATTGAATTGATTGCGGCTTTTCTATGTAAAGCTAAAAATTCACCTTCCATGTTACTTTCCTTTTGCCAATGTGCAATTCCTCGTTCGAGGTATTCTTTTTTAACTTGTCGGTCTTGAATATATCTGTTTCTGTACACCTGATTATTTTTCCAGAGTGGATGCCCCCGAAATTTTCTATAACTCTCCGGAATACCGTCAATATGCATCCAGCCCATTTTAAGTATTTGACCAGGACTTAATGTAAACGAAGCCAAATTATTCCGAGCCAAGATCGTATCTATTGGCATTTCAAAGATTCGTTTCGAAATGCCATACATGGTATCACCATGTTTAACTTTGTAGCATACAGGAACATGCTTATTTGCCTGAAAATTTTCATCCTTGTACCTTTTGATTGCTCTATTTGGTATTGGAATTTTAATAGCTTGATTAATCGCTATTTCTTCATCTTCTAGCTCCGGATTATAATAATAGATTTCGGTTAAAGAGAGCCCGTAAAACTTTGCTAATGAATAAAGGGTTTGTTTGGCTGCGATATGATGTTCAAAAATCTTTTCCTGGTAATTTCCGGTCATAATAAATATAGTATCTTTGATACTTAAATAATTTATGCTGTCGCCGGTAGAAAAAACTTGAATGTAAAAAGAAAAGAATAGGAGTGAAGTAATTATTAAGCGTTTCATTGGTCTTGATTTATATTTACAAAAATAACAAACACTTTGAAAGTTTCTTACCCTTTGCACACAAGTTGCAGAATACTTTAATCAATGAATACTTTAGCGGTTATTCCAGCGAGATATGCTTCAACACGTTTTCCAGGTAAACCATTAGTAGCTATTGGTGGAAAAACAATGATTCAGCGCGTTTACGAGCAAGTAAAGTTAGCTGATAAGGTTGATCACATTGTTGTAGCGACAGACGATCAACGTATTTTTGATTATGTAAAAAAAATTGGCGGAGCGGTACAAATGACTAATTCAAATCATCCAAGCGGAACAGATCGCTGTGCGGAAGTGGCCAAGCAATTGTCAGATTTCGAGCTAGTTATAAATATTCAGGGCGATGAACCGTTTATTCAACCAAACCAAATAAATGATCTGATTACTGCTTTTCAGCAAAAGGAAGCCGAGGGATGTGGAATTGGAACGATGATTAAAATCTTTGATTCAGAAGAAGATTTATTTAATCCAAATGTGGTTAAAGTTGTGAAAGGAGTCAATAATCATGCTTTGTATTTTAGTCGCCAGGCTGTTCCGTTTTTACGAGGGATTGATCACAAGGAGTGGGTTAAACATCAAGATTATTATAAGCATATTGGCATGTATATTTTTCGATCCAAAGTATTACAGGAAATTACAAAATTGCCAATAGGCAAGTTAGAAAAGGCGGAAAGCTTGGAGCAACTCCGTTGGTTGGAAAATGGTTTTTCGATTTATACTACGATTACAAAATTTGAAACTTTTGGAATTGACACACCCGAGGATCTTTTAAATTGGCAAAATAGAAATAATCAATTAAAATGAATTTTTGCAGCAAATGTGCAAATCCGGTAATTTTTAAAGATGTCGAGGGTGATAATCGGCCTAGATATGTATGCAAATCCTGCGGAAAAATTCATTATCAAAATCCACGAGTCATAACGGGTTGCCTTCCAATTTGGGAAGATAAAATTTTACTGTGTAAAAGAGCAATTGAACCCCGTTTGGGGTTATGGAATGTCCCTGCAGGATTTTTAGAAAATGACGAAACAGTGCAAGCCGGTGCAGTTCGCGAAGTGCTCGAAGAAGCTAATATTGCGGTGGAAATTATAGGATTACACACGATTTACAGCATCCCACATGTTGGTCATGTTTACATGCATTTTTTAGCACAATTGCCGGATTTGAGTTTTTCTTGTGGTGACGAAAGCCTTGAAGTTCAATTGTTTCAAGAAAATGAAATTCCATGGGAGGATATGGCTTTTTCCTCTAGTACTTTTTGTCTAAAGCGATATTTTGAGGATAGAAAGAATGGTGTTCGGAAAATTCATTTGGGAGAATATTTGAGCAAGCTTAATAAAATATAAAAACTGTTCAACCCCGGACGGAGGTTTTAATATTATAAATACGACCCATCAAAAGAAAAAGGCAACAAATCCTTCGCAGTTTTAAATAAATAAATCGGACCTGTTTCCCCTTGTAAAATTATTTTTAAGTCTGTATTATGTTGCAACTCCGATTCACAAAGGCTTTGCCGGCAGGCTCCACAGGGTGAGACTGGCTGATCAATCCTATTTTTATTGCTCTTAGCGGTTACCGCAATGGCTTTTATCGCGACTCCCGGATATTTTGAAGCAGCTGCCGCAAGTGCAACACGTTCGGCGCAAAGACACATCGAATAGGCTGCATTTTCCTGATTACTTCCAATGAGCATCTCGTTATTTTCGAGCATCAAAGCAGCTCCAACATAGAACTTTGAATATGGTGCGTAAGCCGTTGACACGGCCGAATGTGCCATTTTGATTAAGTTTTTATAATTTTCAGGGAGCTGATCAACTTCTTCAAAAACATCAACAGTGGTTTCTATTTTTATTTTTTTCATTTATCATCTATTTGGGCAAATCTTTTTTTGGTCAAAGCTTGGAAAAAAGTTTGCCAATTGATTTTTTAAAACCTCCTCTAAAAATGATCGTGATTTAAAATTGCATTTTCTTCATAGAAAAATAGGTTTTTATTCTCATAAAACTAAAATTGCGATAAATTTGCGGCAATTAATCATTTGCATAAACTTCTCCTAATTATACAAATTAATGAACAATATTTTAATTATCGGCGCGGGCCGTTCTTCCTCAGCTTTAATTAATTATGTCCTCGAAAAAGCGAAAAAATACAATTGGTCGGTTGTAGTTGCTGACGCTGACCCAAAACTTGCGGCCCAAAAAGTTGGAAACCATCCTAACGGTCGTAGTGCATGGCTTGATGTGATGAAAGCAAATGACCGAAAAGATTTGATTGAACGGGCTTCTGTCGTCGTTTCTATGCTGCCGGCTCATCTCCACCTTGAAGTAGCTCAGGATTGTATTCGTCTTAAAAAACACTTGATTACGGCATCTTATGTTTCAAAAGATATGTATCGGTTAGGCGATGAAGCGAGAGATCGTGATTTGATTTTTATGGGTGAAATGGGACTGGATCCGGGCATCGATCATATGTCTGCCAAACAAAAAATTGATGAGATTAAAGATAAAGGTGGAAAAATTACTGCCTTCCGATCTTATACCGGTGGATTGATTGCTCCCGAAAGTGATACCAATCCTTGGCATTATAAATTTACATGGAACCCACGAAATGTAGTTTTGGCTGGGCAGGGGACCGCTCAATATCTGGAAAATAAAAAATATAAATATATTCCTTACAACAGGCTTTTTGGGCAATATAAAACTATTAATGTTCAAGGAATGGGAACGTTTGAGGCGTATGCCAATCGGGATTCTTTGCTCTATCGGGAAATCTATGGCTTGTCTGATATTCCAAATATACTCAGGGGAACGATCCGTTACAATGGCTTCTGTGATGCCTGGAATGCCTTGATAAAAATTGGATTGACGGATGGTTCTTACCCAATCCTTGAACCCGACAATTTGACTTATAATGCTTTAATGGAAGCTTATTTGGGCTCCGAAAATGGTAGCATAGGATCAGTCAAAGATAGAATTGCAGAATTTCTGGGCGAGGATGTAAATTCAGCCGTGATGAAAAAATTGGATTGGCTCGGTTTGTTCAGCAAAAAGAAAATCGGAATGTCTGCTGCTACTCCTGCTTTGATTTTGGAAAATCTGCTCTTGGAAAAATGGAAGTTGCAACCGGCTGATAAAGATATGATCATCATGCAGCACGAATTTGAATACGAACTGAATGGCAAAAAGAAAATGTTGACCTCTACCTTGGTACTCAAGGGGAAAGATTCTATCGATACAGCAATGGCTCGTTTGGTTGGGATTCCAATGGGGATATTTGTAAAATTGGTGATGCTTGGAAAAATCAAAACTACCGGTGTAAATATTCCAGTGATGAAGCAGGTTTACGAGCCCGTTTTGGAAGAGTTAAAAGAGTATGGTGTTGCTTTTATTGAAAAAGAAGCGTCTATTTAAATCGAACCTTTTATGAAACTCCTTTTATCTTTAAATAATAAATAAAGGCACCCAATGAAAGTAAACCCGACAACCACATCAAAGCCGATGTAGTTATTGCAGCTCCTTCGATACCATAGGCCAATACCATATAATAGGTGCCCACGATATTGATTAAAAAAACAATAATCGAAAACAAAGCATTCGTTTTAGGCCAGCCTATCGCTGAAAGAATATTTCCCATCGGAATCCGAAACATAATTCCACCGACGACTCCTACTGAAAAAATAAACATCAAGTAAGGATGTCCATCATATTGAGCTCCAAAAATATGCATCAGCCAATTGGAAGAGAAATAGAAGAATAGGACAATTACTAATCCCAATAAGCCAAATAATTTAAGATAATTGAGGTAATAACTTTTTAAAAAAGAGGTGTTTTCCTCCGAAGCCCTGGCTAATTTGACATAATCAGTAGCCATAACAGCCGAAGCAATAATTAGAAAACTAAAAGGGATGATATTCGATGCTTTGTATTGTGCTACGTATTCTGCATTTTTTAAAACGATTCCTATAATGATAATGTCAACAGCGAATAATAATTGAGCTATCACACTTCCGACACTGAGGTATAAACCGTAACTTAAGAAATCGATTTTATTGATTCTTAAATCATTTAAAGTCAGACCGGAGGCTTGATAGGGTTTAAGTCGATAAATGAAATAAAGGGAACTTAGAAGGGGAATGGCGATCAAGCTAACAACGTATCCAATGCCACCAAATAATGTACACAGAATAACCACTGAAATCAAGAGAAACAAACTATTGATCATGTCTATTTGTGCAAATAACTTGTTAAAGTAGAGCAACCTGCAGTATATCTGAATCATCTGAAGCAGAAACAAACTCAACAATTGGAAACTGAGAATTGCAAGATAAATCGCTGAACCGGGAAGAATTTTGTTGAGAAATGGAGAAAAAGCCAGCACCAAAACAATGAGTATAAAAGTGTATTGTAAACCTTTTTTAAAGGCGTATCTAAACAATATTTTTTTTCCAGATTGGCTTTTAGAAATTGAACCATATCTTGCGAGGCCCTGGTGAACACCTGCTCCGACAAAGGGCGCCAAAAAAGAAAGAATTGTCAATCCATAAGCAATCAATCCGTACTCTTCTTTTGAAATCAGCCAGATGACAATGACCGAAACCAAAAAGTTTACGAGTTTGGCAAAGAATACAGAAAACAAAACGTAGCCGCCTTGTCTTTTGAAAAATGATTTTATAAACTTTGTGATCTCCAAACTATACTGGTAATATCTTTTTATAAATAGTATAAAATTGATTTGCGACGCTTTTGTAACTATAATTCTCAATTGCGGCGGTTCGAATTTCGTTGGGCTCATAAAGCGATAAATGATCCAGCAAATAATCTAAATTTTCAAGGAGGGCAGTTTCATCTTTTGCGTCTATTAAAAACCCGTTTTTTTGATCGATCATTTCTGAAACGCCGCCTACATTTGTCGCGATCACAACCAATCCGGAAGCCTGTGCTTCTGAAATGACACAAGGAAGATTTTCATAATTACTAAACAAGATAAAAATATCCTGTTGCTGCATTATTTTAGCAATATCCTCCAAAGGAATTTCATCCAGAATTGTAAGCATTTCGGGAGGAATCCCTAATGTTTTTGCATAATTGAGATGTTTGTCTCCATACTTATTGCCGGCCAATGTAAGCTGAAAATCTGTTCTTTTCTTCCGCAATTTGTTGATGACTTTTAATATGCCGACAACGTTTTTATGATCATCATTTAAAGTTGAAACGTGGAGTATCTTTTTAGGATCGTTTCTTTCCTTTATATCAAAATGAAACAAATCGGTGTCAACGACATTAGGAATCACTTCAAAGGGCCCTTCAATTCCAAACCTTTTCAATGCATTTTTAAGGTCATGAGAAACCGGACAGATCATTTCGGCAGCTTTTCCAGTTTTCAAAATATAATACTTTTCGAATAGGTTGAATTTGTATGGGTTTATGTCTAAAAAACCGGTCCAATGCTCTGTAATGATAAATGGAATTCTATATCTTTTTTTTAACCAAAGCGCAAAAATTCCCGCTGGGTAAAACACATTCAAATGAGTCAAATCAATTTTTTCAAAAACAGCAAGAATTTCTTCAAAACCTAGCTTATGTGCTTTCAGATATCTCCTGTACTTAAGGAATGGAAGCAGCTTATCCGTTTTTCTATAATAAACGATCACTTCATAAACATTGTTGACCCATCGTTTTTTAATTTCATATCCTTTTGCATCATGACTTGAAATAACGTACAAACTAGCTACATTACAAAGTGATGCCACTGCTTCTGCATGACGCTGAATGAAGTTCCCGTTTTGGGGTTCCAGCTTATTGGGATACCAGGAAGCCAAAAAGAGAATATTCATTTTTTTGTTGCGATCAACCATTTGGTAAAACTAACAATCATCTGATAAAATTAAGGTATTAGCATCTCAATTGTATGATATTAAATGGTTGTTAAAAGTTATTTAAAAAAGAGAACAATAATTCAATAACATAATATATTACCAGTCCTAGATAGTTATTAATTTGTTTGCAAAATGTTAGATTTGTGGGAGTAGAAAGTATGCAAAGACATATTCTGAAAAACAATAATTTTATAAGATATTGTGTAAATTAAACGCCCAATTAAATTGTTTGAAAATCACCTAATGAATAAAAACGCAGTAAAATGAATAAAGGAATCTTTTTTTCTATCAAATTTTTTATAACAGCACTTTCATTTTCATTTTTAGTTTATTCCTGTTCAGTCAATCCGGTGACTGGAAAAAAGGAAGTGATGCTGATGTCGGAGGCTCAGGAAATTGCAATGGGTAAATCTTATGACCCCCAGGTAGTTGCAAGCTTTGGCGTTTATGAAGATGAGAAATTACAGCAATTTATTAATGAGAAAGGAAAACAAATGGGGGCTATTTCTCACCGTCCTCAGCTAAATTATGAATTCAAAATACTGGACTCACCAGTCGTCAACGCTTTTGCTGTTCCCGGCGGTTACGTTTATTTTACCAGAGGAATTATGGCACATTTTAATAATGAAGCTGAATTTGTTGGCGTTTTGGGACATGAAATCGGCCATGTTACTGCACGACATTCTGTTAAACAACAAACTAACCAAACCCTAATGCAACTCGGTTTGGTGGTTGGGATGATTGCTTCCAAAGAAATTGCACAATATGCTGGTGCGGCCCAGCAAGCTTTGGGTCTGTTATTTTTAAAATTCAGCCGTGATGATGAAAGTCAATCTGACCAGCTGGGTGTGGAGTATTCCACCAAAATAGGATATGATGCTCATGAAATGGCAAAATTCTTTAGCACACTTGACAGAATGAGAGGCGGAAGCGAAGCAGGCACTATTCCAACATTTTTGTCCACACATCCAGATCCTGTTGACCGGGAAATAAAAGTAGAACAAGCCGCCACTAAATGGCAGGGGAATAAGCCACGAACATCTTTTAAAGTCAATCGGGATCAATATCTTAGAATGATTGATGGGCTGGTCTATGGAGAAGATCCGCGGCAAGGTTATGTGGATGACAATAAATTTTTTCATCCGGAATTGAAATTTGAATTTCCAATTCCAAGTGCATGGAAAACAATGAATTCTCCGCAGCAATTTCAAATGGCCCCTGAAGATGGTGATGCTATTATGATTTTAAAACTAGCTGAGGGCCAAAATCTGGAGCTCGCTGCTGATAAATTTCTTTCAGAAAACAAACTGCAAATCATTGAAAAGCAAAGCATTAAACTTAATACACTTGATGTGATAACGACCATTGCAGATCAACCTGCGGAAATTGATACAATTATAACATTTACCGGTCAACCTGCGAAAGCTGATACAATTTTTGAGACGAAGACGGAAGCATTGCGTTTTCAAACTTATTTTATCCTGTACAACGATCTGATTTATCAGTTTATGGGAATAACATACCTTAAAAAATATGATTCTTATAAAGGAAATTTCAATTATACTTTGAAAAATTTCAAAATATTAAAAGATCCGGCGCGTATAAATGTAAAACCTGATCGTATCGCGATCAAAACAGTGAATCAAACGACTACTTTAAAAAACGCGCTAGTTTCATATAATCAGCCGGCAGATCGTTTGGAAGAAATATCTTTGATCAATGGCATGCAATTAAGCGATACCGTTGAGAAAGGATCATTGATAAAAATTCTTATTAAATAATTTGGGCTTTTATTGATCAAACACCCCAGTTTGACTTAATAAGTTTTATTGCAATAGCGAGAAGGATGATGCCGAAAACTTTGCGAAGAACATCGGCACCGCCTCTTCCAATTTTGCGCTGTATCCAATTTGATGATCGTAAAACCCAAAAAACCAGTACCAGATTGACTGCGATCCCAATCGAAATATTGATTGTTTCGTATTCTGCTTTTAAAGAGAGTATAGTAGTCAAGGTACCTGCTCCTGCGATCAATGGAAAAGCCAAAGGAACAATTGATGACGAGGAACTGTCAGAGGTGTCTTTAATAATAGTTATTCCAAGTATCATTTCCATTCCGATGATAAAAATGACGATGGCCCCAGCGATAGCAAAGGATTGGACATCGACGCCAAATAATCTCAAAATCGATTCTCCTAAAAAAAGAAATAGGATCATCAAGACGCCTGCAGCTAATGTTGCTCTACTGGGGCGTATGTTTTTTCCTTGTTCCTTCATAGAAATGATAATGGGAATATTGCCCAGGATATCAATCACAGAAAACAGAATCAAGGTTACGGAAATAATTTCTTTATAATTCAACAGCATAATTTATTTTTTTTCGATGGCAAATCTAAATTAAAAATCTTTAGAAATCTGAAAGGAATGGATAAGATATCTTCTGCAACTTGTCAAATCTAAACTCATTGACGATATTCGTGTTAATATTTTCAAATTAAATTCATTGGATACATTGTACGATTTAATAATAGTCGGCGCTGGCCCTATTGGGCTCAATTGCGCTATAGAAGCCAAGAAGGTGGGGCTGAATTATTTGGTATTGGAAAAAGGTGTTTTAGTTAACTCGCTTTTTCATTTTCCAACTAATATGACTTTTTTTTCCACTTCTAATTTATTGGAAATCGGAGGAATTCCATTCATTTCTCATTCTGAAAAACCAACTCGTAGAGAATCATTGGAATATTTCAGGCGTGTCGTTCAAAGCTGGAAACTCAATATTCACTTCTACGAAGAAGTAAAAGCAATTAAACGGGAAGACGATGAATTATTTCACGTGGAAACTTCTAAAAAGAAATATGAGGCAAAGAAAATAATAATTGCCACGGGATTTTATGATAAATACCGCCCACTAAATATTCCAGGTGAAAACCTCCCAAAAGTTAAACATTATTACGACGAACCTCATCCCTACGTTGGACAAAAGGTGGCAGTCATTGGTGCCGCTAATTCTGCTTGTGATGTTGCATTGGAAACTTATTACAAAGGTGCTGAAGTGACGATGGTCATTCGCGAACCGAATATCTATGAAAAAGTGAAATACTGGATACTCCCAAATATTCAAAACAGGATCAAAGAAGGTTCCATCAAAGCCTATTTCAATTCTACCGTAAAAGAAATTCGGGAAAGGGAAATCGTGATTCAGACTCCTGAAGGGGAGAAAATAATCGAAAATGATTTTGTTCTAGCTATGACAGGTTATTTGCCCAATTATGACTTTTTCAAAAAAGTAGGAATTGCGATTAGCGACGATGCAGACCAAATACCAATTCATGATCCTGGAACACTGGAAACCAATATCCCTGGAATGTACATCGCAGGAGTCATCAGTGCAGGTATGCGAACCAGCAAATTATTTATTGAAAATACGAGGATACATGCTGGAATTATCATTAAAGACATCATGCAAAAGATAAAAGTGTCGTCATGATAAAATATCAGAATAAACAGGTAACTGTTTTCGAAAGCGCACTTTTTCGTACCACTTCAACGGTTGTAATAACAGAAGACCTAATTCTGGTTGTAGATCCCAATTGGCTACCGCAGGAAGTGGAAGAAATAAAAAGATTTGTTGCCATTAATCGTAAAAAACAACCGGTTTATTCGCTTTTCACGCATTCAGATTATGATCACATTATTGGTTACAGAGCTTTTCCTGAAGCAAGGGTTATTGCCTCGGAAGCTTTTGAAAATAACCCTGAAAAAGAAAAGTCATTGGAAGGAATTCTGCAATTTGATGATGAATATTATATCAAAAGGAATTATAAGATTGAATACCCGAAAGTTGATATTATTATTAATGAAGACGGACAGAAACTTAAGATAGGCCATACAACTTTGACTTTCTACCTGGCTCCCGGGCATAATCCGGATGGGATATTCACCATTATTGAACCGCTGAATATCTGGATTGCCGGAGATTATCTGAGCAATGAAGAATTTCCTTATATTTATTTTAGCACTGATGCTTACGAAGAAACCTTGAAGAAAGTAGATTTCATTTTAAAAAACCACGATATCAAAATGCTGATTCCGGGTCATGGTGATATTGCTATGAGCCACAAAGAAATACAAAAACGTAAAATTGAAAATCTGCTATATATTTCAGATTTGAAAGAAGCAGTGAAAAGTGGAAATCATTTTGATTTGAAAAAGCTATGGAAAAAGTATCAATTTCCTCGGATCATGACCAGGTTTCATGAATGGAATATTAAATTGATAAAAAAGGAAATAGAAGGCAAAAATTAAGGGGGATAATGAATTTGGGGGTAGAGGGGAGGTTTTTGGGAGGAATTCAAAATCTAGGGTCCTCTTTTTTTGGCCGAAAGATTTTGAATTTTTTCTTCTCTTAACTGGTCGTGGGAGGATATTTGTTTATTTGAAAATTCAGGATGTGTATTCGACATGGTAATTTACTTTTTTTGAGACAGAAAGGGATTCTGCTTAAGAATTATAAAATATTGAAAAAGTAAATTTTAGCTATATCGTGGAATTTTATTTTGTAATGCGAATAAATAATAAACTGTTCTATTGAAAAAATATTGTATTGCAATAGAAAAAAATTAAATTTTCTTGTTTGATTTACCCATTAGATTTGAGAGCCGATATAATAATCTTGCACCTACACTTCCATCCCATTCGTTTTCGCCATTTACTTCACAAAGATCAAATCCTATAATCGTCCTGCCACTTTCTACAATTAAATTTATCAGATAAAGCGACTGATTAAAATCCAGGCCTCCAGGAACCGGTGTTCCTGTGTTTTGACAAAGGCTTGGATCGAGTCCGTCAATGTCAAAGCTGATATAAACCTTCTGGGGTAAATGTTTGATAATGTCAATACAAATCTGATGAAATGAAATACCCTTGAATTGCTGTTTTTTGATTTCGTGATCAAAAAACACTTTGATTAGTGGTTTTGATTTTTTAACAAATTCAACTTCTTGTTCACAAAAATCGCGAATTCCTACCTGCACAATTTTTGAAATGGAATCAATTTTTGAAGCATTATAAAAAATAGAGGCATGCGAATAATCAAATCCTTCGTATGCTTTCCGCAGATCCATGTGGGCATCAATTTGCAAAATGGCAAAATCCGGATGATGTTCTGCTAAAGCTTCGAGATAACCAAGTGGCACACTATGCTCTCCTCCTACCAATCCGATTAATTTATCTTTTAAAAGATATTTTTTACATTTTTCAAAAACATAAGTCTTTAAATCGTGGCAGCTTTGATTGATTTCTCTGAGTTTTGATTGATATTTTTCACTATCAGCTAGAACTCCTCCACTCTCCAGAAAAGAAATATATTCACTACTTTCAACTCTTAATTTTTTGCTTTTCTCATACCATTTTTCTGAAAAAGGAAGCATATAAATGCCAAGCTTCCAGGCATCTTTTACAAAAGGGTCGAATAAATCCAACTGGGTTGAGGCGGTCAAAATATTTTTAGGACCCAACGCTGTACCTGCTGCATTAGAAACTGTAACATCCCAGGGGACTGGAAATAATATAATTTCAGCATCCTCTTCTTCGAAAGGTAAGCCGATGAAATGATCGTTATTCAAACCAACTCCATTTGGATCAAAATTGTGAATCTTTTCTGATTTTGACATAGTTACTTTTTCAAGATCGCAAGTTATAATTTAATGTCCTTTTTAGGTTTAATCTTTTAGACTATTTTTAATGCTTTTTCTATATTTTTATGCCAGATAAAAAAAACAAAATCTAAACCTATGTCAAAAGTACTCATTATCGGAGCAGGAGGTGTCGGAAAAGTAGTAACCTATAAATGTGCCATGCATCCTGAGGTTTTCAGTGAAATATTATTGGCTAGCAGAACTATTTCAAAATGTGATGATATCGTCAAAGATGTAAAAAAAGATACGGGCTATACAAAAATAAGTACCGCTGTTGTTGATGCTGAAAATGTGCCACAACTCGTAGCATTGATTCGTTCTTTTCAGCCAAAATTAGTGATTCATGTTGCTTTGCCTTATCAGGATCTAACTATCATGGACGCTTGTTTAGAAGCGGGCGTGGATTATATGGATACAGCCAATTATGAGCCTAAAGAAGAGGCGAAGTTTGAGTATAGTTGGCAGTGGGCCTATCAGGATCGATTTAAGGAAAAGGGCGTTTTAGGATTATTGGGTTGTGGTTTTGATCCTGGAGTTACAAGTATTTTTACAGCATATGCAGCCAAACACCATTTTGATGAAATCCATTACCTGGATATTGTGGATTGCAATGGAGGAGATCACGGAAAAGCTTTTGCTACGAATTTCAATCCTGAAATTAACATCCGAGAAATTACTCAAAAAGGGCGCTATTATGAAAATGGAAAATGGATAGAAACAGAACCTCATGAAATCTGTAAATCATTGAATTATCCAGACATTGGTCCTAAAAATTCTTACCTGATTTATCACGAAGAACTAGAGTCTTTGGTAAAAAATTATCCGACAATAAAACGAGCCAGATTTTGGATGACTTTTGGAGATGAGTATTTAACGCATCTTCGGGTTATTCAGAATATTGGAATGGCGGGTATTGAACCGGTTGTTTATCAGGGACAAGAAATTGTGCCTTTACAATTTTTAAAAGCGGTCCTTCCTGATCCTGGTGATTTGGGGGAAAACTATGTAGGAGAAACCTCAATTGGTTGCAGAATTCGTGGTATCAAAGACGGAAAAGAACGAACCTATTATATTTGGAACAATTGCAGCCATCAGGCTGCTTACAATGAGACGGGTACCCAGGGAGTTTCCTATACCACAGGAGTTCCGGCAATGATCGGAGCCATGATGATATTAAAAGGGGAATGGAGCGGAAAAGGTGTTTTTAATGTTGAAGAGTTTAATCCTGATCCTTTCCTAGATCAATTAGCCAAAGACGGATTGCCCTGGCATGAACAGTTTGACTTAGACTTAGAATTGTAAATCATGGCGGTAAACTTTTCGCAGGTAAGTTCTCCCTGCTTTTTGTTGGAAGAGCAATTACTTCGTAAAAATTTGGAATTGATTGATTCTGTTCAGAAAAGAGCTGGCGTTCAGATTCTCCTGGCTTTTAAAGGGTTTGCCATGTGGTCGGTCTTTCCAATTGTCCGGGAATATTTAAAAGGAGCTACGGCCAGTTCTCTAAATGAAGCTTTGCTTTGCAATGAAGAAATGAAAGTCAAAGCCCATACGTATTCTCCAGCTTATGTTCCAGCTGAATTCTCTCGAATAATGGAATTAAGTAGCCATATTACCTTTAATTCTTTGACTCAATATGCAAAGTACAAAACACAGGTAGAATCACATTCTTCACAAATTTCTTGTGGATTAAGAGTTAATCCAGAATATTCTGAAGTTGAAACTGACTTGTACAATCCATGTGCACCGGGCTCACGATTAGGGATTTTGTCAGAACAGCTTGAAAATGGATTACCTGATGGAATCGAAGGTATACATTTTCATAATCTTTGTGAATCTTCGTCTTTTGCTTTAGAAAAAACACTGGAATCCTTTGAAAATAAATTCGGAAAATGGCTGCCGCAATTGAAATGGGTTAATTTTGGAGGAGGACATTTGATGACCAGAAAGGATTACGATATCGAACATTTAATAGGTGTTTTGAAAACTTTTAAAAATAAACATAAACTTGAAGTCATACTTGAGCCAGGTAGTGCAATAGCTTGGGAAACAGGGGTTTTAGTGAGTGAGGTTTTGGACATTGTGAAAAATAAAGGAATCAAAACAGCCATCGTTGATATTTCCTTTACCGCACATATGCCGGATACTTTGGAAATGCCTTACCGACCAAGAGTCAGAGGAGCAACCGATCCGCAAAAAGGGAAGCCAACTTATCGTATCGGAGGAGTTAGCTGTTTGGCTGGTGATTTCATGACCGAATACAGTTTTGAAAAAGAACTGCAAATCGGAGATCAAATTATCTTTGAAGATATGATTCATTACACCATGGTGAAATCGAACATGTTCAATGGCGTCAAACATCCTGATATAGCTATCTGGACAAAAAATGATCAACTTAAAATAATCAGGCAGTTTAATTACTCTGATTTTAAAAATAGATTGTCTTGACCATTGAAAAAACATACCGTTCACTTTGCAAATCTTTAGAAACTATTTATGAAAACCGAGAAGCGGAAAGTATTGCCCGGATAGTGTTTGAGGATGCTTTGCAAATATTTAATCTCCAAAGACAGGATGTCCTTTCTAATGAAAATATTTCGCGATTAGCTGAAATAGGAAAACGATTGTTACAACATGAACCAGTTCAATATGTCCTTAGTCTGGCAGATTTTTATGGTCTAAAATTTAAAGTGAATAAACATGTTTTAATCCCACGCCAGGAAACGGAAGAGTTGGTTTTATGGATTTTAGAAGTGGCTAAAGAATTTCCTCAGGATATGGAAATCAGGGTATTGGATATCGGAACTGGAAGCGGATGCATTCCAATTACGCTGAAAAGGAAAATGCCAAAATGGAAAATTGATGCTTTGGATATTAGTGAGGAAGCGCTTGCTGTTGCTAAAGAAAATGCCAGACTAAATAATGTGAATATTAACTTTTTCCAATTTGATATTTTGAAAACTGAGAAGTGGAAAGATTTGGAAAATTACGACATCATCGTCAGCAATCCACCTTATATTCCGAAAAAAGAGAAAAGCATGATGCCGGAAAATGTTTTGAATTACGAGCCTTCCTTAGCGTTATTTGTCAATCACGAGGATTCCTTATTGTTTTATAAAAAGATAGCGGAATTTGCTTTTTTAAAACTAAATAAAAAAGGGAAATTGTTTTTTGAAACCAATGAATTTAATGCAAAAAATGTTTTGGAAGTTGTTGAAAAACAAGGATTTAAAAATTGTTCGTTAAAGCAGGATTTGAACGGTAAAGACAGAATGGTGTTCGCCGAAAAATGAATTCTTTCAAATAATTAACCTCCTGACTTTTTTGTGTTTCTAAACCCCTTATCAATTAAAAGTTGCAATACTTTATCTCGGTGATTTCCTTGCAAAATGATTGCTCCGTCTTTGACAGAACCACCTACACCGCATTTTGATTTCAAAAATTTCCCCAATTCTTTTAATGTTTCGTCTGATCCTTCAAACCCTGTAATCAAGGGTAACTTCTTTTCCGGCTCGTTGTTTTTTATCCAATAAAATTCTCAAACTTTGGTCTTCGGGAGCAATGTCAGCGTCTTCTTCATTATGATTATTAGAATTCACAAAATCAGGATTGGTGGAATAGACAATTCCAGAACGACGATTTTTATTCTTTTTAGACATAGCTATTATTTGGTGGTTACAAGTACATTCAAAGATAAGGGATTTACCGAAAACTTTAAAACCTCGTTTGTCAGAAATCCTTCGCCATCAACATGAACAGAACAAGCAACATTCGATTTTATTTCTACTTCTTTTGCACGGAAAGTTTCTACCAACTGACTTTTATGAACTGTTCCTGTAAGAAAGCGCCAAATGGAAAAAAAATACCGCCATTTTGATACTTTTTTAATGATAACAATATTTAATACACCGTCGATCAAACTGGCATCAGAAGCTATTTTCATTTTATAACCAAACATCGAAGCATTTGCAATTTCAATAGCAAAACAATCTCTTTTGATTTCTTTACCATCAATTTTAATGGTGTACGAGCCCATTTGATATTTAAATGTTTCTACAAAAGTAGTTTTTAAATATCCCAATATTCCTCGAAAACTGCTTGTTCTGCTTTTATATGCTACCCAGGCAGGAAATCCCACGCCAGCTACATTGACAAATTTTCGATCATTTAACTGGCAGGTATCAATTTTAATAGCCTTTGCGGAGTTTAAATAATTAATCGCTTTTTTAATGTTTCGGCTAATTCCGAGATGTGTGGCAAATCCATTGCCAGAACCAGCGGGAATAACACCTAGTATTTTCTCTGAACCAATCAAAGCATTGGAAACTTCATTTACTGATCCATCGCCTCCAACAGCAACGATAATATCAAAATCTTTAGAGATCGCTTGTATTGCTAATTCAAAGGCATGACCTGCCGCTTTGGTGTGGCAGATTTCATAATCAAATTTATTTTTATCCAGGTATTTGTCTAAGAAATAGTGGAGTCTCTTTTTTTTTCCGATACCTGAAAAGGGATTGACTATGAATAGTATGCGCTGCTTTTTTTTCAAATTGAATCAATTTATACTCGCTGAGTCGCAAATATAAAATTCTAGCATTGAAAAAGTGCTAGTGCTTTCTTTTTTTCCAATTGTTATTGATTAAGCGCAAAATCTGATAACCTAAGCCATCAGTTCTATATTCGGAATTTGAAAGCAATACAACTGCAGTTCGTGTTTCTTTGACGAATCCCATAAAAGCACGCTGGCCGCTGGTTGCACCTGCGTGAAGGAAGGAGTTATAATATTTTTTATTTTTTACCAAATGCCAACCTTTAGCCATGAAGGCATTTTTATTCAAATCAGTTTCAGTAGTTTGAACATGGGTTTGCGAAAAGCTTTCGGCTAACTTTGGATGTGTTTGGCCAAGGTTGCAGGCAAGAAATTTCAAAAGGTCATCAGTTGTTGATTTTACTCCTTCCGATGCGGCAAAAGACTGAAATTGCCAGATTGGCGTTGCGATTCCAGCTACGGTATATCCGGTTGTTAGTCGCCAGGCTTGATCTTCATCAACGGTAATACAGCTATTTTGCATATCCAAAGGGCGAAAAATTTTCTCCTTCAAAACCGTTTCAAAACTTTGTTGGGTTGCAAATTCAATCGCTACTTCCAGAAGGGCATAATTTAAAGTTGAATAATGATATTTTCCGAACTTTTCCGCATCAGGTTGATAGCTTTTATAAAAATTGAGTAAATCTTGTTTGGTGTAGAATGCGTAGGGATCGTTCGGTTTATTTTCTTTGACTCCGAATTCTAAGGGCAATTTTGGAAAGCCAGAAGTATGGATGACGAGATCGTTTAGAGTTACTTTGGCTGTTTTATCATTTTGATATTCTAAAGGCAAATATTGATTTAAAGAAGAGTCGTAGTGCATGGTTCCTTCTTCTACCAAGAGATTAACCAAAGAGGCTGTAAAAACTTTCGATAATCCACCTATTTCAAAAATCGTTTTCCGATCCGGAGCTTTCAAGGAGTCTCTCGTTGTTGATCCAAAGGGGTAAACAAAGACGGAATCCTGATAAATAATGCCGATTACAAAACCCGGAATTTTATCAAAGTTGATTTCGGTATCGTGGAAAATTATTTTATCAATTTCTTTTTGCAAATCTTCCCGCATTTGCGAAAATCCGTCTTGCAAAGTAATTGAAAGAAAAAGCAGGAAATAGGATTATTCTTTTTTCCATTTATTTTAAAATTAGAAGGACAAAGTTTTAAAACGATAACGAAACTACGGATTCGTATCTTCCTGCTGAAAAATAACTAAAATGAAACTTTATTCACTAATTTTTTTACCTTTCATCGCTTCAGCAATGTGGACATCCAATGCACGATGGGCGAGGGGAGAAGTAAACTCATTTATCTCATCCATTGCTTTATTGATCAAATCTTTGTCGTTACCTTTTGTAGATGCTTCCAACTTTTTGAACAGAGATTTTATTGTTTCCTTTTCTTCCACGCTTAAAAGAGTGTCGTTTTGCTTTAAAAATTTTTCCGCGGAAAGCAGAATATTATTTGCTTCATTTCGGGCTTCGAGTAAAGCACGGATATTCATATCCTCTTCTGCATTTTGAATAGATTCAATGAGCATCTTTGCCATTTCTTCCTCGCTTAATCCATACTGTGAGCGGATTTCAATTTCCTGCTCAACTTTCGAACGCAGTTCCTGAGCCTTTACTTTAAGGATTCCATCGGCATTTAGTATGAAATGGATTTCAATTTTTGGCAAACCGGCTGGCATGGGTGGGATACCTTTTAAAATAAATTCTCCCAATTTTCGATTATGCTCAACCAAATCGCGTTCTCCCTGATAAACAGAAATTCTAAGGTTCTTTTGACCATCAACTGAAGTGGTGTATTGTCTTCCAACTTTAGAAGGTATTTTATTGTTCCGCGGAATAATCGTATCCATCAATCCACCAACGGTTTCAATTCCCAAAGAAAGGGGCGTGACATCCAGCAACAAAACATTTTTTTGATTTCCAGCTAATACGTCTGCCTGAATAGCTGCTCCCAAGGCCACAACTTCGTCAGGATTGAGATCGTCGTTTACTTCGTTTTGAAAATACTGACTCACTTTTTGTTTGATAAGTGGCGTTCGTGTTGAGCCACCAACCATGATTACGTTGTCAATCTCGGAAATTTCCAAATCTGCATCTTTCATCGCTTTTTGGCAACATTCAATCGTTTTGTCTGCGATTGGGGCTATCAAATTTTCAAAGGTAGCTTTTGAAAGCTCTAAAGCATAGCCGTTGATTTTTTTTGAAAACTTGTCTTTAGTGGAAAGTGTTTTCTTTGCAGTTTCTGCGATTAAACGAATTTCCTGGTTTAATTCTTTATTTGCATTTAGCATTTTTTGATCGATACCATTGCTTTTGATCCAGTAGTCAATAATTGCCCGGTCAATGTCATCACCACCTAAAAAAGTATCTCCATTAGTCGAAAGTACTTCGAAGATGCCATCCTGAATGCGCAGAATGGAGATGTCAAAAGTTCCGCCACCAAGATCGTAAACTGCAATCGTTTGATTGTCGCCTTCTTTCAAGCCAAGACCATAAGCCAAGCTGGCTGCTGTAGGCTCGTTGACAATTCTTAAAACATCTAAACCAGCTAATTTTCCAGCATCACGCGTGGCTTGTCTTTGTGCGTCATTGAAATAAGCCGGAACAGTGATTACCGCTTTAGTAATTTCCTCATCGAGCTCATTTTCAATTCGCTGTTTTAATTCTTTTAAAATATAAGAAGAGAGTTCGATCGGGGTATAAAACTTATCTTTGACCCTGATCTTCACTAAACTTTCTGTGTCTTCGTCAATTATTTTGTAACCGAAATACTGCTGATGAGTTTCGACATCTTTGTATGATTTTCCCATTAATCTTTTTACAGAGTAAATGGTATTTTGAGGATCAGAAATGAGTTTTTCTTTTGCCGCATCACCTACTACAATATCTCCTGTTTTTGAAAAGTGGATGATGGAAGGAACCAAAGTGCTTTTTCCATCTTTCCCTTTTACAGCAGTGGCTTCGTTATCTTTTATATAAGCGACCAGACTATTTGTCGTACCCAAATCAATCCCAATGATCAGGTCATTTTGTTCAGCTATTTTTCCTTCTTTTATATTGATAGGGATCTTTGCCATTTCTTGGTTTTTTATGCTTTTTTAAGCAAAATATTATTTTGTTGCGAATATACGTATTTAACCTAAGTAAGACTTAATTGTTTAGTCAATTCAAGGAAATCCAATTAAAAATTGATATTCTGTTTTTGAAAAAAATAAGTTTATTCTTTTTTCTCAATACCGCTTCCAAGATTTATCTTTCAGAATCTTAATACCACAATGCATGAAATTACTTATTGCCAATCGAGCACTTCGTTTATTTATTATTTTGGGAGGTTTTTTTGTAGCAAATGCGCTTGTTGCTGAATTTATCGGCGTCAAGATATTTGCTCTTGAGCCCACCTTAGGATGGAAACCATTGAATTGGAATCTGTTTGGACAATCTGGCTCCTTGATGTTTACCGCAGGGGTACTTTTGTGGCCTATTGTTTTTATTATGACGGATATCATCAATGAATACTACGGCCAAAAGGGAGTAAAATTTTTATCATACCTGGCTGCTGGTTTGATTTCCTATGCTTTTTTTATGGTCTTTTTTGCGATAAAACTAGCTCCTGCTGATTTTTGGGTAAGCATCAATTCCGATAAAGGGGTGCCGGATATGCAACTTGCCTTTTCTAGTATTTTCGGGCAAAGTAACTGGATAATCGTTGCATCTTTAGTTGCCTTTTTAATGGGTCAGCTAATCGATGCCTGGGTTTTTCATAATATCAGAAAAGGAATGGGAGAAAACAGAATATGGCTTAGAGCGACGCTTTCCACTCTAGTTTCCCAGTTTATCGATAGTTTTGTAGTATTATATATTGCTTTCGTTTTAGGGCCTCAGCATTGGCCGATTGATCTATTCCTAGCGATTGGAACGGTTAATTATGGCTATAAGGTTTTGATGGCCATTTTGCTAATCCCCGTACTGTATATCGCTCGTTTTTTCATTGATAGATATTTAGGAGAAAAACTTTCTGAAAGACTAAAAAAAGAAGCCATTTTGGTTTAAACGTTTTTAAAATTTAAGTAATTCTTTATAAACATCCGCAACAGGCAAGCCCATAATATTGGAGTAAAGTCCTTCAATTTTGCTAATCTTACACAAGCCGATCCATTCCTGAATAGCGTATGCTCCTGCCTTATCAAATGGTTTAAACTTATCAACATAATATCGGATTTCTTCTTCGCTCAGTGGATCAAAATATACTTTTGATATACTGGAAAACAACCTTTCTTTGGTCGATGATAACAAACAAACTCCCGTGATAACTTTATGCATTTTACCAGATAATTCGCTTAAAATACGATAAGCATCTTCCGCATCTTTTGGCTTTCCATAAATTTTATTTTCTATGATAACAATACTATCTGCTGCTAATAATACGGTCCCATCCTCAATGAATTCCTTGGCAGCATAAGCTTTCTTTTTAGCGATATATTCCGCAACTTCATCAACATCTAGATCAGCTGGATAGGTTTCTTCTGTTTCTTTTGTTTTGACAATAAAATTAAATCCAGCCTCTTGGAGGAGTTGACTTCTTCGTGGAGATTTTGAGGCTAATATGATTTTGACTGTTTTTGACATCTTTTTTTAAGATTTAATTCAAAAATAAAAGGTAAAGCAATCCTGAAACCATGATGTATTTTGCAAGTTGACTTAATAAGGAATAGGATTTTTTTGATTGCGCTTTTATCAAATAAATTAATGAAATAAATAAGGGTATAAAATTTAAAGCGATTACCGTGATTAATAGTCCCACTGAATTAAAAAAAGTCATTTGCAGCGTCATCCACCAACCTATAAAAATTAGTAAAATGACTCCTATGAAAAGTGCCATCGATTTCGCGAAAGGGACACCATACTTTATAGGTAAAGTTTCATAACCTTTGTGATGATCTCCTTCAAAGTCTTCAATGTCTTTGATGATTTCTCGGTAAAGTGTCGATAAAAAGGCAAAAATAAAATAGGCAATGAAAATAATTTTAACCCATCGGAATTCCTCTCCAGAGAGTTGGAAAAAACCTTTTCGCTCTGCAAACAGGACGATCCCTGCTACAAAAGCACAAAAAAGAGCAACGACAAAATTTCCCCAGAATGCTTTTTGCTTTAAATATTTTGAATATAAAAATAGTAAACTGATTGCTACAGGGTAGATTGAAACCAATGGTATATTTTGGATGTGAATGGCTAAATATAATGATATTATAAAACCTACCAAATTGTTCAGGTGATAGATTCGAAAGGCTTTTTTAGTTGAAATATATTTATTGATAATGACTTTTTCGGGTTTGTTGATGAGATCCAATTCATAGTCCAAGATATCATTGATAATATAACCACTTATCGTGATAGCAACAGTAGCCAAAACCAAAAGAAAGAAATGAATATTGTCTAGTGCGGGGTCAATCCCTGCTGCTTTGAAGGAAGGAGCAATGACAATATATTGAAGTAAAAACTGGGTAAATGCAACGATTAATAGATTTGGAAATCTTATCAGTTTAAGAATTGCCAAAGTTTAATTTTTTTCGAATGAATGATTATCTGATTGAGACTCAGGAGATTCTTCGAGCCACTTTCCATGCAGTTTTAAGACTTTTTCTATCACATCTCTTACACAGCCGTCACCGCCATTTTTTGGTGAAATATATTGACAAATTTCGATAATTTCATTAGCCGAATCCTGCGGACAGCAAGGTAAGCCAACGCGACGCATCGCTTCATAATCGGGAATATCATCTCCCATATAAAGGATTCCATCAGTATCAATATCATAAGTCGTTACAAATTCTTCAAAGGTGTCTAACTTATCACTGATGCCTACATAAATATCTGTTATTCCCAGGCCTTGCAATCTACTAATAACGCCACTTGAAGTTCCCCCTGTGATCACGCAAATACGGTATCCTGCTTTGATTGCCCTTTTTACCGCATAACCATCTCGCACACTCATTTTGCGCAAAAGATTTCCGTCTTCTAAGATAAGAATATCACTGTTCGTAAACACACCATCGACATCAAAAATGAAAGTATGAATATCACGAAATTTTTCTAGCAGATTCATTTGATACAGGTAAGCTTGTTATTAAGAAATATCTATTGGTTGTCACGCCACTCATAGACCCATTTTGCCTGAATCTGCTCAAGATGAGCTTCATTGCAGTCATCTCTTTTACCTTCGAAAGTAGGAATCTCCAGAATCCATTCTATCAATTCAGTAAATCTGATGCGATAAATTTTACTTTCACCGAAGTCATCTCCAAATCGATCATATAATTTCATAGCCACATCTTCGTGGTCGCTCCAATTGATTGGTAAATCATCTATTTCTTCAAAAGCCATATTTTATGTTTAAGTGGTTAAGAGGATAAAAAGTAGATTTAAAAAATTCAAGATTTTAATATTGTTTGTTTTCTAGCCTCCTAATTATCAGATTAATGCTCGTGACCTATAATTCTCGATTGATCTGGAATTTGGACTTCGATTTCTGCGTCTTCATCCAGTATCACGCATTGACAACCAAGTCTAGACTCCACTCTTGGATTGATAGCGCGATCGACAAAATCTTCTTCTTTGTCAGAGATCTCTTCTAAAAAATCTTCTCCCTTTTCAATATAAACATGGCAGGTACTGCAAGCACAGACACCACCACAATTGTGATTGAGGTGCACATCATTATCTTCTGCAATCTCTAAAATAGAATAACCTTCCTCTGCATCCTCGACAATTACAGGTTTTAAGTTTTTATCTTCAAAGGTAAATTTAATCTTCGCCATTAATTTCTCCTCTTATTTATGTATTAAAATGCTGAAAACCAATAATTTAACTTATGCTTAATTTGATTAAAGAATCAATGTTTTCAATTCCTGCAAAAGTACTTTTTATCGAGAAGCTAAACAAGTTTCCTGGCTTTAAGTTTAGATGGATTCTAAATAAGTTTAATGATCCTAAAAACTGGACTTCAGGTTATGTGGAAGCGAAACAACTTGGAAATGGCAGAAATTACCTGCTTTCTTTTTGAAGCAAAAAGCCGCTGAATCGACATTGAAAATCAAAGTTATTCGGTTGAGATGCCTGCAAAGATTAAAAGTTTGAATTCACCCGGAGTTATATTTGCATCGTTGGTATAACCGGTTCTTAAATCAGTAAGCGTAGCTTGCCGGTCATAAATTCTGATTACTTCCAATTTTGATGGTTTAGGGCTCGATCGCCCTTCAAAATTGACCATCAAGCGGATAGGTAGTGGATTTTGATGTGAAATATAGAAAAGATGGAATCCATGTTCATTTTTAAAGATTTCATAGAGGGAATGCCCCTCGGCGGTTATAGTTCTTTTATTTTTAAAAATCTGAAATTGAATATCAAGATCTTCTAATAAACCTGCATATAAATTGACGAGGTACTCAATTTGATCCTTTCCCAAGTCGGTGATTGAGGACTCAAAATGCAAACTAATTTTATCGGTTTTGTTTTTTAAAAATCCTTTTGAAAAAATTTCTAAAAAAGCGACGTTAAGATAACTATCAATAAATTCGCTTTCCAGGCTTGTGAAATTTGAACTTGCGTATTGATAATTTTCATTGATCTCTTTGATCGCTTCTTGTTGAAACAACCGATCCTGAATATTTAACCGTACTGCTTTAGCAGCTCCCCAGCCTTCATTCCGAGGATAAAGGGAGTTGGCTTTCAGCCGCAATGGAATAGCAGGTTTTTCTTTAAAATAGCGGTCCTTGAAACCTAATGATAAATTGGTCACCTTTTGCTTAACAGCAGTGATTTTCTCTTTAAAATCATAGTATTGCCAATTTAGATTAGCTCCTTTTTCGTTTCCAATCACAATTACTTCATCCGTTTTATTTTCTTGTGATTCTTCCAGATATCTCACTTTTTGTTCAATGGAATCAATCCGGCGAATCAGACTGTTATAAAAACCTTTGCCTTTTGTTTCATCTGGTAGTTGCGGTAGCCAATCTTTTTTTAGCGGTGTAACAAATTTTAAGGGACTAATTGTCGGCGCCAGTTTATTATCTTTTAGCAGAATATCGAAGATAATCGGTTGATCACTTTTTGTCGATATCAATTGTTCCGCTGACAAGGTAGTGAGGTCTTTTTCGATTTGCCTTTTTAAAGCTCGCCCTCCCATTTTGGCATTGAAGCCTCGTTGAGCAACCCATTCGAGGGCTTCTTTAGAAATATTTAAAATGGTAGTCCTTCGCACAAAACCATCACGTTTTAAAAGTTCGTGGATTTGTAAGCGCGCGATATTAAGAATATGACTCAGCTCAAGCGAATTGAAAATGACTATCCGATCAATTCGATTAATAAATTCTGGTCTGAAATAATTTTCAACAGCTTTCTGATAAATAGCTGAATCGTTCTGACTTTTAGTTTCATAACCCAAACTGGTTGAAGCTTCTCTGGCGCCAATATTGGAAGTCATGATAATGAGGGTATTAGAAAAATCGACAGTCCTGCCCAGGCTGTCCGTCAAACGGCCATCATCCAGAACCTGTAACAGTAAATCATGAATTTTGGGATGTGCTTTTTCGATCTCATCAAATAAAATAATTCCAAAAGGATTATAGCGAACTTTTCCAGTTAGTTGTCCCTCTGGATTATTATAATCACCAACTAACCTATGAATAGCGAAATCGTCGATATATTCATTCATGTCGAAACGGATCAGCCGATCTTCATTGCCCATCAGATAATTGCAAAGCACTTTTGCCGCTTGTGTTTTTCCAACACCAGTCGGGCCGATAAAAAGAAAGGAACCCAGTGGACGATCGGGATCATTGAGTTTGGCTTTGATGAGATGAACCACATCCGTCAAAGTATCAACTGCCTTTGGTTGGCCCACTAAAAAATGAGCGATATTTTTTCTGATCTCGTCTTTTTCAAATACTTGAGTGGTATCAAAGATATTTTCTTTTAAACCACTGTAGGCTTCAAATTCTGCTTTAACTTCAGGAGCATCAATCAACTGAAAGCGATATTTGGTAGCAAGTTGATTCATTAACCGCATGACGCTCCCCGGGAGCGCTTTACGTTTCATATAATTCCTTTGAAAATGCATTAATTGATTGATCGCTTGAATGGTAAACTCACAACCTTGCTGGACTTCAAGGTATTTTCGTTGTTTCAGAACCATTTTAGTTGCTGTTTCTAAATCTGGTTCTTTGACTCGAAGAACTTGAAACAAATCACTAAATCGACGATCTTTTTCTTGCAGGATTTTCCACTCATCGGGTGTTGCTATTAAAATTAGTTGCAACTGTCTTTTTTCGAGGTAAGGTTTTAAGACATCGCTCAATGTCATGTTGTTGGATGCTGACTTTCCGATTCGAATCATTGCAATAATATTGTCGATTAGCAGTTTGTCATGTTCCCCATTTTTTTTGGAAATAATAAACTCAATAATTGACTCAAATCGTTTTTGCCACCAACCAACGATGCTCATTCCGGAAATAATCCGGGTAGGATCAACATGCCATATTTTGGCATAAAGCTCCTCCTTTTCAGTTTGATCAATCTCTTTTTTTATATTTTCTTCTTTTTCTTTTAAATAGCGATAAACCAGTTCGTGAATAACAGTATTCTTACCGACACCCTCGGCGCCTATAATGGCAAGCGGTGTGTTTACATTTTTATAAATTATTGAATACAACTGGCCTACCAATTCGTCCCGGTAGTAAGATCTTTTTAAGCTTCCCGGATAATTGCTATTCATATTTTCGCCCACTTTTTCGATTTCTACAGCCCCATCAAAATTATTTTCTTCCGCCACTTTAGAAAAATACCAGGGAGTTTGCTCTTGTTCGAAGTTGAATTTTCCGGAGTGAATGTTTAATCCTACAGAAATATGTGTTATAAATTCACCGGATTCAGCAAAATATGTCGAAGGATCAAATTCATTATCATTATTGTTTTTCAGATTGCGGAACAGCTGAGTGATGACATCGGTGACTTGTTTTTCGAGGTCTGAATTATTAATCCGATTTTCTTTGATAAAGAAAATATAGTTGTCAAAAGCAGGTAAACAAATAAATAATTTGTCTTGTAACTCGAAAATTGCTACTCCAAAAGGTCCCTTTACAAACTGTTTTCCAGTAGGAATGGTAAGCTTTAAAATCTTATATTGAACATCAGGATTAAATAAATACCAAAGTAGATTGTCAAGATTATTTCTGTTGAGTTTGTAATTATTCAGCGATTTTCTGATTGCTTTTTTAAAATCAATTTCAACCTTTTCAAATCTACGATTTGTAATCACCGGATAATTTGAAAAAAGAGGCCTTATGGCGTAAATAGAACGCTTGTCTATCTGTTTATTTTGAACAAGTACAGGTATATTGAAATTGACAAAACTCAACGAATTGTATTTTTGGGTTTGATTTTGAAAACCTTGAAAAAGGATAATAAAAAAATGAAATATAGTGAAATTTGATTGGCCAGCAAAAGCCGGAATAAAGGTTTAAAGAATGTTTGTTTGTGATTCCTAAACTTTTAAGAAAATTATCCTGTTTTCCTAATTCAAAGCATATGTGAGGGTAGGCAAAACCTTATTATAAATCGTTCATATTAAGTTAGTTATCCTTTTCTTTTCTATATTAGATGAAAAATTGATCTTTTTCCATCTAAAAATTGTCTTAATAATATAAAAATGATAAGTTTGAAAGGAATTGAGAGATAAAATTAATTTTTATAGTTAAATGGCGGAAAGTTACAAATATCCCGAATTGAAAAACTATAAGTTCCGAGAACTTAAGGTTTATGCTTCTACGGAATGGCTGGCCGATAATAAAAAGAAATATCGCCAGGTCTTTGACCGCTTTGAAACGACCTATGTATATGCTGAGCTATCTTTTTACAATAAGATGTTTGATTCCGAGGATTGGGAAGTTAATGTCGAACTAAAATGCTATTCACTCAAAAAAGGCCGTAAAGAAGTTTGCAGTCTGTCTTTTGAGAATCGTAAGGTAAGCAAATACGATTCCGTCGTTTATATTCGAGAAGGCTGGGGAAATAAAAATGAAGGTCAATTTTGGAAAAAAGGAACCTATTATTGGGAAGCTTGGATTGAAGGCGAAAAAGTTGCAACGAAATACTTTTATGTAGAAGATGCCAGCAAAAACAGTACTAATAGCAATAACGATTATTTGGAAGTTCAATCCCTCAAATTGTACGAAGGCCCTTATGATGACGTAAGCGAGGATGACAGATTATATTATACAAAATTCAGCTGTGAAGAAACCCGGTATATTTACGTTGAAATACTCCTGAAAAACATTCACAATACTAAAAGTTGGCAATGCGAATTATTTACTAAGTTTTATAATAATGCCCGTGAACTCAAAGGACAAGTCGTACGTCTTCAACGCGTCGAGAAGAAAGATGATATGATTAAAATCACTGCAGGATGGGGGTCCAATGTAAAAGGTTCATGGAGGAAAGATCGCTATACAGCTGAAATGGTTTTTATGGATAAACTGCTTGCCGTTATTCCTTTTGAAGTAGCAGATGATTTTGAAGAAGGGATCACACCAGTTTTACTTCCAGATCATCATTCACCCATTGTGTTGAGTCCTGACAGCGATTCTGATCAATCGTTTGAGGATGTAATGGGAAAAATGGATTCTTTGATCGGTTTAAGTGAAATAAAAAAGAAAGTTAGGGAACACGCTCAGTATATTCAGTTTTTGCAACTGAGAAAAGAAAAAGGATTTGAAGAAAAAGATCAAATTAATGTGCATTCTGTTTTTATTGGAAATCCAGGTACCGGTAAAACGACAGTTGCCGGAATGATGGGAAAGCTTTATAAAAAAATGGGGTTGCTTTCAAAAGGCCATGTTCACGAAGTTGATCGAGTGGATCTGGTCGGAGAGTATATTGGACAAACCGCCCCAAAGGTAAAAGAGGCCATTGAAAAAGCAAGAGGTGGGGTATTGTTTATCGATGAAGCTTATGCCCTTGCCAGAAGTAATGATGACAGCAAAGATTTTGGTCGTGAAGTCATTGAGATACTGGTCAAAGAAATGTCTAACGGAGAAGGAGATATGGCTGTTATCGTTGCTGGATATCCTAAGGAAATGAAGCATTTCCTGAATTCTAATCCGGGTTTAAAATCCAGATTTAAATTGTATTTTCAATTTGCAGATTATCTTCCCCAGGAACTTTCAAAGATTGCAGGTTATGCTTGCAAGGAAATGAATGTTTCTCCTACCATCAAAGCTCAAAAAAAGATTGATGAGCTTATCATTGATGCATATCGTGCAAGAGATCGAAGTTTTGGAAATGCTCGTTTTGTACATGACGTTATTGAAAAAGCAAAAATAAATCTCGGACTCAGGGTGATGGCGGATAACAACCCAAGATCATTAAGTAAAGAAGAGATTTCGATTGTTGAGTTAAAAGATGTAGAGAAAATAGAAATTAAAGCAAGACGCGAACTTCCCAATATACCAGTTGATTCACCGTTGTTGCATTCAGCTTTAGCCGAATTGAATCAATTAATCGGTATGCACCATATAAAAGCTCAGATTAATGAATTAGTGCAACTTGTTCAATACTACAGATTTATCAACAAGGATGTTCTAAATAGCTTTTTCCTACACACTGTTTTTGTTGGAAATCCAGGAACAGGAAAAACGACTGTTGCCCGGATCCTTACAAAAATTTATAAAGCACTTGGTGTTCTCGAAAGAGGCCACATGGTTGAAACCGATCGACAAGGCCTCGTCGCCGGATTTGTTGGCCAAACTGCCATTAAAACTACGGAAAAGATTGAAGAGTCAATGGGTGGAGTCCTTTTTATCGATGAGGCTTACGCACTGACACAAAGCTCCAGCAGTGCTCACGGAGATTTTGGTAATGAAGTGATTCAAACTTTATTGAAAAGAATGGAGGATAATCGCGGTCAATTCTTTGTTTTTGTCGCAGGATATCCCGATAACATGGAATCTTTCCTAAAAGCAAACCCGGGGCTTAATTCTCGTTTTGATAAAATCTTGAAATTTGAAGATTATTCTCCTCTGGAGTTGAAAGAAATTGCTCATTTCATGCTGGCTGAAAATGGAATGCAGCTTTCTCCCGAAGCAGATGAACACCTAGGGAAATATTTTAAATTTATTCATGATTACCGGGATAAGTACTTTGGAAATGCAAGGACTGTGCGAAGTGTCGTAACTGATACGATAAAAAACCACAATTTAAGGTTATCTGCACTTTCAGAAACAGAGCGAACTAACGTTGAAGCGGATGTCCTGACCCTTGATGATGTTTCCTCTTTAAAAATGGATAAAAGTGGTTTTGTTTTCAACAAGAAAACGATTGGATTCCGAAAACAATCCGGCGAATCTTCCTAGCATTTAAATTAAATTTGGTACTCTAAAAAAAGCAGCGCAAAGTTCTTTATTGAAAACTTTGCGCTGCTTTTTTGGCAATATTTGTAGCGTCACATTTTTTGCCTTTAAGTATTGCTTTTTCTAAAACATTGAATTCGTTGGCAAGGTATTTGCTTTTTCATTGACGAACATTATCACCCCTTACTGCAAGTTAAAATCCCATCTTTTAGTTTTAATTCCTGTGAGATATCAACCTGAAAAGGTTTCCCATTTTGTGCATTATCATTAAGCAGATTATTTTGCTACAAATTATCATGATAAGTTAATGCAATAAGGGAATTAATAGAATATTAATCATCCAAAAATAGATTTATTATGAAATCTAAGGCAGTTGCTTTGTTCAATTATCTTTTTGACTTCGTACAGGAAAATCCAAAACAGTTTCACGGAATTATCATTTGCACCCTTTTTGTCCCGATGCTTTTAGCTTTTTATATTCAAGATTGGAACTTACAAATATTGCTATTCCTATGCTTTGGTTATGTAACTACATTTGTAGGATTTCATTTTTCTACCCAAACGGATCAAGGAGGAGATTTGAACAAAAACTTCAGAAAACACTATCGGTTAATTGCGGAAAATCTTAATGATATCGTAATTATCCATCGTTTAAAAGACGGAAAAAACGAGTACATAAATACTGCAGCTAAAAGAGTTTTGGGTTACCTCCAAAAAGACCTGATTGGGCAATCAACGATTTTTATTGTTCATCCTGAAGATCAAAGAAAAGTAAAAAATCAGTTATCGAATGTGACGAATTTAAACGATTATTTTTTCTTGGAAACCTTACGCGTACGATGCAAAAATGGAAAATTCAAATGGATGGAACTGAATGTTAAAACTTTAAAAAACGAATTTGGTAAACATACTTTTGCAATATTTACTTTCAGAGATATTTCCGAAACCATTGAACTCGAAAAAGCGACCAAACAATTTGCTGAAGAATTATTTGAAAAGTATATGAAAAATGGACAGGACAAGCGTGAGAAAACATATTCTTCACTACCTTCAAATGCCTGAAACTGAGCTTTTCTTTCTCATATTTATAATAATTTGATAGCTAGTTATTTTAATAACTCCCCCAGCTATCATCTTTAATTATTTGGGATAGCTTTATTTAAAAAAGCCCATTTCCCATGGTTTCCAGGAAGATTTGATTAATTTGAAATGTTCTTTAATTTTATTTTCTTTTCTAAAAAAAACCAAACCCATAAAAAACAGATCAATACTTAAAGTGACTTTGGGATGATCTTTAATAGCTTGCCATGCTTCCGTCATTTCTTCGGACCAATAAATATCATCAATGACAAAAATGCTATTCTCGTGAGCAAATTCAAGACATTTTTCAAAATAGGAAAGGGTAGGAGCTTTGCGATGATTTCCATCCAGAAAAAGATAATCCAGCTTTTCTAATTTTTTTAGGGCAATAGGAAGTGTTTCGTCAAAACTGCCTTTTATCAATTCAATTGATTTGGCTTCAAGGCGCAGGAAGTTTTGTTTTGCCAGCTCCGCGATTTCATCCGCTCCTTCAAGTGTAATCAGTCTGGCATTTAATGCAGCAAAATGATGGTAAAGCGCTGAGATTCCTAATGAAGTTCCTAATTCAAGGATGGTCGCAGGTTTATAAAGATTGACAATTTTAAACAAAATTTTACAGCTAAATGGAGACGATAACGACGTTGAAGCAATAGATTTGATTTTTCTGGTACTGCTTTTTGTTCTCAGTGAACCAGCTCCTAAATCTAGAATGGTTATTTTTCGACTATCTTGTTTTAAAAGTTTTCGCAAAGATTCTATGGAAGAAAACGCATAATAATTTCGCTTATCTTCCAATGTTTTATTGACAAACTCAAATACAAAAGGAGAATGAACTCGGTATTTTGTTTTTGCGGCGAAGTAAAATCGGATAAAGCTTTTTAGAATATAAAATCTCTTCAAGGTAAATGTTTTGATTGCAAATTAGAAAAATCTTAAAAAAATGCAGTTCTGTCAAGCAATCATACTACTTTTTATTTTCATATCGTTTACTCGATTATGAAAAAGATTCTGACTGTTTTTACCTTTTTTTGCCTCTGCATTCAAATGAATGCTCAAAAATACCAAACTGCGGCTGGAGCGAGAGTTGGTTCCCGTTTTGGACTCAGCGTTCAACAAAAGGTTTTGAAAAATTCAACGATTGAAGGAATCTTTCAAACTAATATCGGCAGCAAAGATGATATCATGCTTACCTTTCTGTGGGAGCAACACAATAAACTGATCGGTAAACGACTCAATTTTTATTACGGAGCCGGAATTCATAAAGGATGGATCGTGTCAAATTCCGTGGAATCAAAATTGGAAGATCCATCTGGACTTTCTTTAATCGCTGGATTGGAAATGACCTTAGGGCGTTTGAACTTATCGCTTGATTATAAGCCTGTGATCAATGTAATCAGCGGAGAACGGTTTTATGAAAGTCAATCTGCTCTGTCGCTGCGTTATGTATTTATAAAAGCAAAAAAGAAGAAAAAGAACTGGAAGTTTTGGAAAAAAGACAAAAAGTAACAGTTTTATTTCTTTGGTTTAAGTCTGTTTGACAAGTTCATCACCATTTTGTAATTGTACGAATCGGATGTTTGGCCTTCGTCCATGCTTCCTTGCATGACGGTGTAATTGTCATTACCATTATCAAGAATATAAAAATAATCGCCACCTCCTGCCCACCAACCGCCACAGGCCGCGATTGCATTTGCTGGAATTTGATAGTTTTGAAAATTTTCTTTTTTGATTTGTTCGCAAGTATTTACTTCAGTGATTTTTAATTTTTTTCCTCCTACCATCACAGATACAATACTGTGAGAAGTATCTTGATCATCCGTTGTCGTTTCAATATCAAAAATTGGCGCTTCGTGTTGAATTTCTGAAAGAGAAGTTTTAGTGGATTCTGTTTGCTTTTCTGCTGAAGGTGTATCGCTTTTGCAAGCCATTGAAAAAAAAATAACGAAAATTATAAAGTGAGCATATTTCATAAAGGAATAGGTTGAAGTAAATTTTTTGAAATCAATGGGTTTTACAAATATAGAATATTTCATAAAAGTCTGTTTCTTCAATTTATAAATTATAAAAAGTTATTATATTGTAGATTAATCAAGTATTTCAATCATTTCCCAATGGAGAACAAAGAAAACAAAGACACCCGAGGCCTGGGACTGAGAAAAGACCAAAGCTCAGGCAAAGCAACTCCAAAAGGGAAATCCTGGTTCTTTGGTATCGGAATCAACAACTATAGTGAATTTTCCAAACTCAACAATGCAGTGAATGATATTGAGTCCATTCAGAATTTGCTCGTTAATAAATACGACGTTGAACCCGATTGCACGATTACTGTATTAAATGAAGCTGCCACAAGAGAGCATATCATTGATGAATTGGACAGCCTGGTTAAGAAAATCCAGCCAGAGGATAAATTAATTATCTACTACTCCGGGCATGGACATTTAGATAAAAATACAGATCGCGGATATTGGATTCCTCATGATGCCCAACGAGGCAAAACCTCTAATTATATCCGAAATTCTACCATTCGGGAATTTATTAAAGACCTCAGGGCACGGCATGTATTACTGATCTCTGATTCCTGTTTTTCGGGTACCTTGTTTGTTCGCGGCGCCAATCGTTCTACTGCTGCGATTGATGAGTTGGAGACCATCCCTTCCCGGTGGGCGATATGTTCCGGCAGGCACGATGAAGAGGTCTATGACGGAAATCCGGGAGAAAACAGTCCGTTTGCACAAAGTATTTTGGAAACGCTTTCCAACAATCAAAAACCAGCTTTTAATGTGGTTAAATTAGCAGATCGTGTCGTGGAACAAACCCGATCCAATTACAAACAATTACCGGAAGGCAATCCATTGTACGAGGTTGGCCACAAAGGAGGACAATATGTTTTTCATTTGAAAAAGGATGAAGCAGCAGACTGGAAGGAGTGTGTTGAAAAAGCTACAATTGTAGCTTACAATGCTTTTTTAATGAAATATCCTGATGGAAAACATACGGCTGATGCAAGGGTAGGATTGAAACGAATAAAAGCAATAGAATTGTGGCAGCAAATCGAAGCTGCAAATGAAGCAACGGCAAGTAAAGCCAATAAAAAGCTTCAGTTGATCAATCAATATATCAAACAATATGATGATCAAAAGCATTATGGACAAGCGTTGGATTTAGGAGAATTGCTGGATTATAAAAAACATTTTTTTCAGGCACAATCCTCGGAGTATGCTTTGCGGAAGTTTTTACGGCGTTCCGTTCCTAATGTGAGTGGAGCAACTGAAATATTGGCTGAAGCAAAACAACTGATTCAGCAAAGTGAAGCTGGTTCAGCTTTAAAAAGGAAGGAAGAAGAAGAAAGACTGGCCGAGATAGAACGTATCCGTCTGACTAAAGAGGAACAAATTGCAAAGCAAAAGGAAATTAAAAAACAACTAGAAAGCAAACGATTGTCGGAAGAAGCACAAAAAGCGAAAAAAGATCAAGAAGAATTAAACCAGCAATTAACAGAAAAATACAGGAAAGCTGAAGAAGCACGAAAAGCAAAACAGAGCAAAGAAGCAGCGCACAGTCAACAACATACGGGATTGCATCAAAAACCAAAAGAAAGCTTCAAACAGCCACTTGCTTCAAGTCAAGCTCTTTCCCAAAATAAAAAATACGGTATTTATGCCGGGCTAGCCATTTTGGGTTTGATCGTAGTAATTTTTATTGTCCGTGCTTTTTCACCTAAAGGCTGTATAGATCCTGTTAATGTCTTTACAGGCCCCAATGGTAAAATGGGCCTTAAACTGTGTGAAAAAGAGATTCTTCCACCAACTTATGACAATATTGCTGACTTTTCAGAAGGGTTTGCGCTTGTTAAAGAGGGTAACTTGTTTGGATTTATTGATGAAAAAGGAACATTGGTCATTGAAACTAAATATGAAAAAGCGGAAAGTTTTTCTTATAGGAAAGCTTTGGTAAGTCTAAATGGCAATGATTTTTATATCAATAAAATTGGAGAATGTATTGAGAACTGTCCAGAAGCTGAAAATAAATACAAACAACTGATTGGAGAGGCAAATACTAATTTTGAAAAAGGAGAAATGCGATATAAAATGAAAGCTTATGCAGAGTCTCAAAAATATTATGTGGTTGCTAAGAAATATTATGGAGAGGCTATAGGATTAGTTAAAGATGACCGAGAAGCGAAATACGGAGAAAAAAAGGTTATTGAGCGCTTAAATGAAATCAACAAATTAGAGAAGGCTGATCAAAATACTCCTCAAATACAAAAGGAAGAAGAAGTATGGAAAAAAGCTACTGCCGCAAATACAATTGCAATCTATAAACGATATCTAAAAGAATATCCGAAGGGCAAGTATTCTAAAGTCGCAAGAGAGAACATTAAAAAGCTCAGTACTCCAAAATATGTTACCGACAAAAGAAGCGGATATAAAACTATTAAACTAAACGGTAAAACATGGCTTGCAGAAAACCTGAATCTCAAAGTTGATATTTCATGGTGCTATAATGATGACGACGCCAATTGTCATAAATATGGCCGTCTCTATACCTGGAAATCTGCGAAAGAGGCGTGCAGAGCTTATGGAAGTGGATGGCGGTTGCCAAAGAAATGGGAGTGGAATGAATTAATTGAATATTATAATAATAAAAATACTTCAGTTTCAACTTTCAATATCTTGCTGGGAGGCCAATTTTCAAATCATAAGTTCTTTGAACAGGGAAGTAAAGGTTACTATTGGCATGCTGCTGAAGATGGCGATGACAATACCTTTTCTTTCGAATTGATTAGGGGCAAGGTCGGATCAAGAGGCGACTTCATGTCTGAAAAGGAATATGGTTATTCTTGCCGGTGTATTCATGACTGATCCTCCAAAGATTGACAGATTCCAATAAATCCTAGACAATATTGTTTAAGTGTATTTTGATTTTTAATCTGTGAGAATCCGCATCAATCTGCTCAATCCGCGGCCCCAGCGTTCCGTCATTCAAATAATAATATTTTATTTCCAAATGCTACAAGAGCTTGGATATTGATCTCTATGCACTTGTGAAAACTATCTGACAATTGTATTTTTTTTTAATAAGTACCCTTCCCGAACCACTGATATTGTTTATATTACGTTCCGATTGAAGATTCCTAAAATTTCAAATAATCTAAACTTTAAAAATGAAAAGAGAATACACCAAAACTTCCTTTCTGAGTGCAATTATTTTTTTCCTTTTTCTCTCTTTAAATCTAAACGCTCAGATTGAATTTACCAATCAAAATGCGCTTTTAAATTACCCAAACTTTCACAGCGGAGTGGCGATCGTGGTTGCGGATATGAATAATGATAAATTGGATGATATTGTACATTTATCACAAGGCCGTTATTTGATTTTTGAATATCAAAATCCCGGCGGCAATTTTATTACAGATTCTATTGTGTCCGTCGACAATCAAAGCCAATGGGCGATGTGTGTCGGTGATGTGGACAACAATGGCTATAACGACGTGATGTGTGGTGATGTAAATAATACAAAACTAATTACAGCCAATAGTGATGGTTCTGCTTATACGATGACGAGCATGCCAGGCTCTGGATTTCTTTGCTCAGGGTTCTAATTTTGCGGACATCAATAATGATGGCCACATCGATGCATTTGTTTGCAATGACGATGCAGAGAGTCGAATTTTTTCAAATGATAGCACAGGAGCTTTCAATATGGCAGATGATTGGATCGATATGGCTACGGATCCTGTATCCGATAACTCCGGAAATTACGGAAGTGTTTGGACCGATTTTGACAATGACGGCGACCTTGATTTATACATTGCCAAATGTCGTCAGGGAGTTGGTGACCCAACTGATCCTCGCCGGATAAACGCTTTGTTTGTCAATGATGGAAATAACAATTATACAGAGGATGCCGCAACCTACGGTTTAAAAATTGGCTGGCAATCCTGGACCGCAGATTTTCAGGATATCGATAACGATGGCGATTTTGATGCTTTTATTACCAATCACGATCACGTGAGTCAAATCCTGGAAAATGACGGAAACGGATATTTCAAAGATATATCCGAAGGTTCAGGGATCGTAATTAATGGATTACCGATTCAAGGTGTCATGCGCGATTTTGACAACGATGGTTTTGTAGATATTTTGGTAGCTGGAGGTAATGGAGCTCAAAGTTTATTTTTAAATAATCATGATAAAACTTTTACAAAAGTTGAAAATGTTTTTGATTCTAATGCAATGGAATCCTATGCCATTGGAGATTTGAATCATGATGGATTTCTGGATATTTATGCGGGTTACGGAGATGTTTATACGACTCCAACGAATATTGATGATGTCATTTGGATGAACTCAGGAAATGACAATAATTTCTTAGCGGTGGATTTGGTCGGACATACCAGTAATAAAAATGCCATTGGTGCAAGAGTAGAAATTCATGGTGAGTGGGGTGTTCAGGTCAGAGAAGTCAGAGCAGGAGAAAGCTATGGTATTGGAAATACAATGAGCCAGCATTTTGGTTTGGGACAAGCGACCGAAGTGGATTATATCGTCGTCAAATGGCCTTCCGGAAAAATTGATGTGATTTTCAATCCGACCATAAATGAATTTTTAACCATTGAAGAAGGAGATTGTGAACCAGTAGAAGTTGCCATCGCTGCTGACGGAAATACTGTTTTCTGTTCTGGCGAAAGTGTTGAATTGATGGCTCCTGACGGATACAGTTATTATTGGAACAATGGAGAAACAAGTCAGAATATTACCGTTACAGAAGCTGGTAATTATACTGTAATTGTCCAGGATAATGACGATTGCTTTGGCGTATCACAAAATATTTCTGTCATTGTTGATCCGGAAGAAGTTCCTGAGTTGGAAATCGCAGGAGATCTCGAATTTTGTCAGGGTGGTTCAGTTGTTCTAACTTCTTCAGAAGCAAGTGCCTACGAATGGTCAAATGGAGAAACGGCACAAAGCATTACGGTTACTGAATCTGGAAGCTATTTTGTGACTGCTCAAGGATTATGTAATGAATTTGAATCAGCTTCCGTTTCCGTGAATGTATTGGCTGCACCTGCTCCAACTACCGAAAACGTTGAAATTTTAGCTCCTGGGCCTGCAATGCTCATCGCTGTTGGTGATAATCCACAATGGTGGGATGCTCCGGCTGGAGGGAATTTGTTAGGGCAAGGAGACACTTTGTTTCTCAACAATGTTGATGTTACAACCAGTTATTGGGTGGAAGATTTAGTAGAATATAATGTTCCTGCTGAAAATGTTGGTCTGGATATGCATACCGGTTTTAACGAATATAATGGAGATAGTTTTAATGGAGGAATCCTTTTTGATTGCTATTCTCCTTTCACTTTAAATTCAGTATTGATATATACGGATATAGAAGGAGAGCGACTCATAGAACTTAAAGATAATAGCGGCGCTGTTATCAATTCACTTCTGGTCAATATCCCAGTCTCAGATACAGAAGGAATTCGTATAGATCTCAATTTTGATATAATGCCAGGAACTGATTATCAACTCACAACCAATGGTGATCAAAATAACGCCGTACTTGGTTATATCAGTCCTCGATTAAAGCGTAGTAATAACGGAGCGGTTTATAGCGAATATACTGTGGAGGATGTGGTTCAACTTACCAACTCAATTGGAGGTGGAAGTTCCCGCTATTATTATTTCTATGACTGGGAAGTACAGCCTGCAGGTAAATCCTGCTTGAGTGATCGAGTGGAAGCTCAGGTTGTTGTTGGCCCCGCAGCTACCTTCAATATCGACAATTCCAATGAAGTACAACTCTATCCGAATCCAAGCAATGGCACTGTAAATTTAATGATGGATTTTGATGCTAATGAGGTAAGCCTGAAATTGAACGATCTTTCAGGAAAGTTAGTTTATACTCAGACGATTGGACAGGTTTCCAAAAAAGATGTTCAATCTATGAATCTTTCTCATCTTGCAAAAGGAGTTTATTTTATTCAACTTCTAGTAGATGATCATATTTACAACGGAAAAATTATATTGCAATAATTATTTGATAGAATTAGATTGTTAAAAAAAGCAGGTCATCTAAATCAGGTGGCCTGCTTTTTTTAATATTGAAATGATCATTATAATCTTATTACTTTTTCAATGATCCTGCCTTTTTCTGTAATAATTTCAACAAAATAAATACCTTTTTCTTTAGGAAGCTGAATGGTAGATGTTGCCCCGAATATCGATTTTACCAAGTCTCCATATTGGTTGTAAATGTTGATGATTTCAATTTGCTGATTAAAATGAATTATAAAAGAGATGTTTCCGTTAAAAGTTGGATTTGGATAGAAAAGGGTAGCTTTTTGACTTTCCAGATCGAAAGTAGATGTTGATTCTACAAATAAATCATTGAGGTTTGCTGAAGCAACCAAAACCGGAGATTGGTCCGCTTCATCAAACATAGATCGAAAGGTTTCAATTTCGGGAGTGCTTTCTTCAAACATTTCAGCTACCCATCTCGGAGGCAAGGATTGATAAAACACTTTGGCAGAAATATTTATCAAACCTTCATAATTATCCAGCGGAATGTGATAATAAACAATATCAGTTCCGCTACCTTCTGCTCCAATATTATCTTTATTGAAATCGGGATCATTCAATGCATTTCCAACGATTTGGGTAGTATCGTAAACTTCATGCGAAGTTGTAAAACCAATTGGCGCCAAACGATTGTCCTTTAAAGCAACAAAAGCTCTTTCAAGTACTGTTGTAAAATTACCATTGACATCTCCATCAACCAGTTCATAGATTTGTACCTGTCCGGTTTGGTTGATGATCTGGTAATGCGGTTCAAAATTTGCATCATGTCCTTCAACTTCATAGGTATTATCAAGAACTCCAGATTTGAAAAGGGTATCGCCTTCTTCTGTCGTAATTACAAACTCTATGAATGCGCGTCGGCTTGGATATCCAGAAGGAAACTTATGCCCTGCTTTGTTGGATAACTGAATCTTAAAATATGCGGTATCACTTACTTGTTGTTCAAAATCAAGGCTGATATCCAGTGATTTTTGCTGAAGCATCACAAGAGTCTTTTCAATAGTTTCATTATACATAAAATCTTCCGCGTTAATATCCAGTGCTTCTTTGTTATCCCGCATCAACTTGAGCATAAAAGTATTTCCGCCAACCAAATCATGAAGCCCGAAAGGTGACCTTCCCTGCAGAAAAAGATAGTTGTCGGAGATTACAACAGAATCTTGAATTCTTGGCATATGGCAAGCCTGACAAGTTACCGAATCCGTGTTGTAAATTGAATTCAACCATTCGTGATAAGTGGCTTGTTCGACAAAAGTAGAACCCGTAAAATTGCCGTCCAAATCCACGGATTTTGTAATCAAAGTATGGCAAGAAGCACAAATTCCTGCATCATTTATATGGCTGCTTTCTATCGGTGTAAATCCCACAAAACTAGTCATAGGTGCTGCGAATGGAGAAGGGTAAGGGCCATATTGAACTCTGGAAGTATCATAATTAATTTCTCCAGAATGCTGATTGCCCAGATTTAAAGTGCTTATCTGGTGGCAAGCACCACAAGAAACACCATCTAAGCCAATGGTATCAACCAACAAAGAATCCATTGTGTATATATCATGACCATGAAATCTCGAAGTATATTGCCCCATTGGTGCATGGCATGAAGTACATTTTGTCTCTAACGCTTCCGAATGTTCCGGATTCACCAAAGATTCATGACTAACCTTTGCTCGCCAAAAAGGATCCTTGGCAGAATTGGCCATCATAGTAGTTCTCCAGTCATCATAGATGTTTACATCTGTTCCTTTCATATCAACGAGTGCAAAGCCATCCTGATCGTATCCATGGCATCCACCACATAATGTTTGTGTTGGAAAATATTGATTTGAGTCAATAGAAAGCTGATTGACCATTCCGTGATAAAAGGTTAACTCTTCAGGAGTGTGGAAGGCTTGAACGCCCTTTTCAACGGGAACAAAGGTTAAAAACAAAACAACAGCAGCTATCAAACCAGCAATAATAAATTTCCTAACGTTATTCATTATGAATTGTAATTTATACGGTATAAGACAAAAAATCTTTTCAAAAGTCCGGTAATTTCAAAAGATGAACAAATTAATTCAAAGCTTTGTAAAGTTATAGTCAGAATAAATCTTTATTGAATTAATGAATATTATTGTCATTTTTAATCCATTGATTTATTTATTCTAGAATTTTTGATACTAAAGTGTTAAATTGAAAAAATTGACCTGCCCAATTTAAACCTTTTGATTTGCCCACTCAAAATTGACAAAGTATATCGTTTTTGAACGGAGCTTTTTTTATTCTAAAATCTTGTTCAAGAAGCTGATGAATTTTGTTCTGCAATTGGATAAATATTTTCAAATTGAAAAAGCCTATGAAAAATTTATATCTAATCCTGTTTTTAGTTTTAAGCTTTAACAGCTCCATTTCAAATGCACAAAATCAAAACGATCAATCTGCCAATATAAATTATACCGTCAACGATATTGATTTCACCAACAAAAACAGCCTCTTTTCAACTTCCAGTTTCAGCAGTATTTTAATAGTCGGTGTAGCCGATATGAACGCAGATGGTTTGGATGACATCATCCGTCTCGAAAATGCCGAAAATTTGACTATTGAGTTTCAATCAAATGGTAATCAGTTTCAAAATTATGCTTTTGGAAATGTTTCCAATGACCAGCAATGGAATATTGCAGTCGCTGATGTTGACAACAATGGATTTAATGACATCATGGTCGGCGGCCTTATGGACGGCATGAAACTACTGAAGGCGAATGATTCGGGAACAGATTATGAAGTGTCGTTGCTCCCAAACTCTTACTTTTTTGCCCAGGGCTCAAATTTCTCCGATATTAACAATGATGGTTTTGCAGATGTATTTGTTTGTAATGATAACGCCGAAAATCGCATTTGGGAGAACGATGGCACAGGAAATTTTGTGGACGCTGACAATTGGATTGATATGTCAACTATTCCAACCTCAGATAACTCTGGAAATTACGCAAGTGTCTGGACTGATTTTGATAACGATGATGATCTGGATCTTTATATTTCAAAATGCAGGGTGGGCGTTTCTGACCCAGATGATCCTCGGAGAATCAATCAACTATTTGTCAATGAAAATGGTGATTTTACTGAATCCGCTGAAACTTTCGGGCTAAAAGTTGGCTTGCAATCCTGGACCACTGATTTTCAAGATATTGATAACGATGGAGATCTTGATTGTTTTATCGTTAATCATGATGCTTATTGCCAATTATTTGAAAATATAGGAAATGGTGTATTTAACGAAATTACATTGGAGAGTGGTTTGAATATAACGATCAATCATTTACAAGGCTTGATGCGTGATTTTGACAACGATGGATTTGTTGATATTTTAGTTGCAGGAAATCAAGGATATGAGTATTATCAAAGCAACGGAGATAAAACCTTTCTGAAAATCAATGATCTTTTCGGTAACTATTTGATGAGTACTTTTGCCGTTGGAGATTTAAATCATGATGGTTTTCTGGACATCTATTCCGGAAGTTTATCCAGCGATGACGTTTTATGGATAAATAACCACAATGACAATCAATATTTTGCAGTGAATTTAGTTGGAAACTCCAGCAATATTAATGCCTTGGGAGCCAGACTTGAACTTTATGGCCCATGGGGAATTCAAACTCGGGAAATACGATCCGGAGAAAGTTATGGCATCATGAACAGCTATACCCAGTTTTTTGGTTTAGGTGCAGAAAGTCATATCGATTCACTGATTGTTAAATGGCCTTCCGGTTTGAGGGAAGTTTTTGAAACTCCGCAAATTGACCAGTTTTTAACTATAGTGGAAAATGATTGTGCCTATCCTGACAATAATATTTTTTCGAATGGAACAAACATCGTTTGCAGTGGAGATAATCTGGAATTAATAGCACCGACTGGAGATCTTTATAACTGGTCAAACGGAGCCGAAACACAACAAATATTGATAACAGAAGGAGGAACTTATTTTGTCACGGTAACCAATGATAATGGCTGCTCCGCTGTTTCAAATCCGATCAATATCATACAAGATCCGGACGAAACACCTGTGATTACAATTTCAGGACCCACCACTTTTTGTTCGGGAGAGACGGTTACCTTGTATAGCTCTGAAGCTTTGGACTACCAATGGTCAAATGGTGCAGGTTCTCAGAATATTTTTGTTTTTCAAAGCGGTGAATACACCGTTACAGTCCCGGGATATTGTAATGATTTCACTTCTGAGCCGGTCGTAGTAAATGTTGTTGATATTCCTGACGATCCGGTTGTTGAAAACGATACAATTACAAATATTCCTGGTTTTGCTATACTCACAGCTACTGGCAATAATTTACATTGGTTTGTAGATCCGTTTAGTAATAACCCTATAGGCTTGGGGACTGAATTTGTTACCCCTGAGCTAACTGAAACCACTTCTTTTTATGTAGAAGATGTAAATGAAATAAATGGAGTGATGTGCAAAAGTGATAGGGTAGAGGTATTGGTAGTTGTTGATACCACGACTTCAATTAATGTTTTAAGCGACATTGAAAATATTTCAATTTACCCGAATCCGGTAAATCAACAAGTTACAGTATCATTTAAAAGTGGAGTTGAATCAGAAATACAATTGGAATTGAAGGATATAACCGGAAAAGTCGTTTTTTCAAAAATAATTCAAACCACAAAAGGAGTTTTAAAAGAAAAAATTCTACTTATAAATTTCCCAGCAGGTATTTATTTCCTGACCATATTATCAAATGAATCTAGATATATGCAAAAGTTGATTGTACAAAACGAATAATCAATTATTGTTAATATTATGAGGTAAATTGAGGTCGATTTTATTAGAAAGAAATATTGCTATTCCACTAGTTATCATTTTAATATTAAACCAACGTTAGTGCGCTTTTCTTAGATCGACTAAATTTCCAATACTCCAGTTTACACACTGCATGTTAGAGTAACGATCTTTTCGTATAATTCATCTGGATCAAAGGGTTTCGGGATGTAATCATCCATGCCAGCTTCAAAACAACGATCAATTTCTTTTTTTAGCACAGAGGCTGTCATAGCCATGATCTTAATTCCTTTATTGTGACCTGAATTCATATTGGTTCGAATAAACCGGGTTGCCTCCAATCCGTCCAATTCAGGCATTTGTATATCCATCAGGATTAGATCATACTTATTATCTGTCACCATTTGTATAGCTTCCTTCCCGTCATTGGCAATATCTAATTGGAAACCAAATCGATCTAAAAACCGCTTGGCTACAAGCTGATTGATTTTATTATCTTCTGCAAGCAAGATCTTTATTTTAGCTTTTTCCTCATCAGAAACTTTTATGGTTTCACGAATATTTGCAGATTTGGACTCGGCAATTGGTACTCCTAAGTTTAGAGAAAACGAAAAGGTTGTCCCTTTCCCATATTCGCTTTCAAGTTGTAGTTCACCACCATAGAGTTCAATAAGTTTTTTAGAAATTGGTAAACCTAGCCCAGTACCTCCGAATTTTCGGGTAATGCCGGAATTAGCCTGAGAAAAGCTTTCAAAAACACCTTGGATATTTTCTTTTTCAATCCCGATTCCAGTATCAATTACTTCAAAATATAATTCAAAATTTTGTTCAGTTTGATTTCTGAGTTTACAACTTACCGTAACAGAACCTTTTTCAGTAAACTTTACGGCATTCCCGACAATATTAAGTAGGATCTGGTTAATCCTTACCGGATCTCCTGCCAACTTTTTAGGAATCCGGTCATCTATTTTAAAATTGAGTTTTATAGCTTTTTCATCCACTTTAATTTTTAAAGTTTTATACACAGAATCCATTATATCCCGGATTTTAAAATTCAACTTTTCAAGTTCTAATTTTTCCGCATTGATTTTTGATAAATCCAGAATATCATTGATAATTACATGAAGATTTTTGGCCGAATAGTCAATTGCTGAAAGATATTTGCGTTGGTTTTTCGTCAGGCTTGTATTGAGTAATATATCAGTCATCCCAATAATTCCATTCATGGGTGTTCTTATTTCATGGCTCATGTTACTTAAAAATTGATCTTTACTGAGAACGCCTTGTTTAGCAGCTTCCATAGCTTCAACAAGTTCAATTTCTTTGAGTTTTCGTTCATTTATTTCATTTCGGAGCTGTTCGTTTATTTGAGCAATACCGGCTGTTTGCTCCTGAACCTTTTGTTCCAGGTTGGCATTAATTTCATTAATTTTTTGCTGTGCAAAACCTGCTTTAAAGGCGAAGAGTCCTAAAAATAGAGGAGCAGTATTTATGATCCAAATCAGTAAGTTTTCGGATTGTATGGTCACGACGTTTTGTATTGACAAATTTCCAAACTCTTGATAACAAACAATTAGGGTCGCTAAAATGGGAAACAAGCCTCCGAATAAAACACCGTAGATTAAATAACGGTAACTGACTTTGATATGCATGATCAATTTTTTTATAATTTTTAAATACACCAGACAGGATGACCAATCTATGATTAGTCAATCCCTTTTTATTAAAAATGTATACCAATTGATTTATAAAAATGGGGGAAGTGAAATTGTTCTGTAGCTAGAACATAGCTGTAATTTGCAACTATCAAGCCATTCTTTTAAATGGTTGTTAATCAGAATATTATGAATTTTTTTTTGTAGAAGAGGGACAATATATTATATTTTGTCCTTCTGATGGGGAAGTCGTGAGTAGGTTCTAGTATATCATAAAAGGTTGACGAGTTATCAACAAATAGGAATCCAAGGATTAGATAATTTTTCTAATATGATATTGGATTAATTGTTGATTAAAAAATTTTATTATTAAGTTTAAAGCGAGTTAATTTTAATCAATAAATCGAGGTTAATTATTAAAAATAATATAAAATGGCAAAAGGTTTTTTAATTGATATGGATGGAGTTATTTATAGTGGAAAAGATTTGATTCCTGGAGCTGACAAATTTGTTGCTCAACTTCAAGAGCTTGAAATTCCTTTTCTTTTTTTAACAAATAATAGCCAAAGAACTTCGCGTGATGTTGTAAATAAGCTGGAGGGTTTGGGGATCAGTGTTGGGGAAGATCATGTATTTACAAGTGCTATGGCAACCGGATGGTTCCTTTCCAGGCAAAAACCAAACGGAACAGCTTATGTGTTAGGTGAAGGTGGTTTGATTTCCAGCCTTCATGAACACGGGTATTCTTTGGTTGCTGAAGATCCTGATTTTGTGGTTGTTGGCGAAGGACGGAATTTTACACTGGAAATGGTAAGTCATGCTGTTGACATGATCCTTGAAGGAGCTAAATTGGTTGCTACAAACTTAGACCCGTCACCAAAAATAAAAGGTTGGTCCAATCTGGGAATCAAAGCAGTAATAGCCATGATCGAAGAGGCAACAGGAATCAAGGCTTTTTCAGTTGGAAAGCCCAGCCCTGTCATGATGCGGGTAGCGCGTAAAAGGTTAGGGCTTTCTACAGTCGACACAACGATGATTGGCGATACAATGGCAACAGATATTCTTGGAGGCATTCAGGTAGGATATAATACCATTTTAACCTTATCTGGAATTACAAAAGAAGAAGACATTAAAAATTATGCTTATAGCCCCGATTTAGTTTTATCATCAGTTGCTGAATTTGATTTGCTAGATTGGCTTGGCGAAAAAAAGAAAGCAAGTTATAATAAGGCTAATTAAATGGAATATGGGATAAATCCTATGGTGGTGGATGGGAGTCTCAAAGCTTAAACAGTCCTCGCTCTCTCTTAGTCGTTTTTGTATTCATTCGCTCCAGTTTCGAAATTTTTTTGAGAAGAATCTGATCATCAATTCCTTCATCGTATTTATTCATAAACCTGATCTTTCTTTCCTGGGAAAGGTTCTTGAGTTTTTGTTCTAATTCTTCTGCATCTTTCCTAGTAGATTTCACAGTAGACCAAAGTAGTGACCAAGGAATACCAGTAGAAGTGTATGAAGATTCACCTTTATTATGTTAGCTTATTCTTGAATCAACATTTTTAGTAAATCCGACATAGAATCGATTGAGTTTGCTAGAAAAGAGAATATATACGTGGTAAGACATGATTATGAAATGAAAAGTACTGACGATTCTCACTTTGCTCGTATGCCAGTACTACTTCCGCTAAACCACTGCGGCCGGCCATGCTGACCGACCGCAGGGAGCGTAAGTAGGGTGGAAGACGGGATTTGAACCCGCGACCCCTAGAACCACAATCTAGTGCTCTAACCAACTGAGCTACAACCACCATAAAATGCAGACAATTTAACTTCTTTAAAATGCCTATCTATAAAAGCGATGCAAATATAAAATAAGTTCCTTAAACGGATCAAATTCTTTTTGAAAAAAAATGATTTTAGAACTTTTATTTTGATTTGCTATTTTTCCAACTCATCTGCTTTTAGTTCAAACTCTCTTTCCACTGGATTAAGCGGAGTGTCAATTGCTTTTCCTGCTCCATCAACCAAAGTTAATTTGATTTTATTTTTACCCATCGGAAGACCTTCAATGTAATAGGGCTGCCAGGTATCTATGGTATGTACTTCACCGTTTATATCAGCCAATACTTTATAATTGTTGCCCAACTCTAAGTTAATTACATAAAAATCAAGCATCACTTTTTTCGTGTCTTTTTCGCCGACGTAAGTTCCTTTTGGCCGGCTGTAAAACAACATCGGGTCATTAATAGATTCGAATTGCTCTGCTGTATTGCCAGTGACAGATACTTTTTGTGCGATATAAGCATCTTTGGTTTTTATGCTTTCGTGATAAGATCTGGACAAAAAAGCCAGCGCATAATGATCTCCTTCCTCCATTGGCACGTCATCAAAAGATGAAGTATATCGGGCATTGTATGGACCATTATCAACGATCAGATGGATGTGTTGTCCTTTAGCAGAATTGGCGCACATCTTCTGGTCTGCATCTGAAGTTTGTTCTCCTAATTTATAGGAATCACCGCTAACGTCAAAATTGAACTTGCCGTTTATAAAAGTCATCAAACCAATTTTTGCATCAGGGTATTCCTGAGAAGAGCTGAAAGGGCTTAGCTTATATTTTATATTAGGATTTTCGCTGGCAGACATCGTCTCATCCGTTGTTTCGGTTTCGTTGTTTTCAGAAGTTGAGCCGTTTTGACAAGAAAACAAAAGGGTACTCAAAAGGAAAAGAAATATCAAGGTCCTCATAATATTTAAGATTTAGGTTTAAAGGAATGTTTTATTGAAATTTATAAATAACAAGCGCAAATTTAGCATTTCTAAATCTCATAACGAAACCTTTTATCATTATGGATTTAAATACCTAGGCCTTATAAAACAGGCTTTTGAATAAGTTGCCAATTTACGAATCAAAATGCTGGAATTAATGTTTAATTCTAATGAACTTTGTTATTGAAGGTAGAAGTGGTTTATCTTTGATTAAAATATAAAATGCATGAGTGATAAAGTTGTAGAACTTAAGGTAGATGGAATGACTTGTAGCAACTGTGCTACCAGCTTAAACCGATTTTTAAATAAAAAAGGATTAGAAAATGTTTATGTAAATTTTTCAACAAAAGAAGTACGTTTTATTCAAAACGAGTCAAAAATTTCAATTGAAGAGATCAAAGCCGGGATAAAAAAGTTGGGTTATGAAGTTGTTAGTGATAACGAACCCGGTGCTTGGTGGACATTGGAACGCAAATTATTGATCAGCGCAATTTTCACCATACCACTGTTTGCGCAGCATATGCTGATGATGGTCAATATTGAAATGCTGGCCTTTATGAATAATCCCTGGATACAATTTGCTCTTTGTTTACCTGTATTTTTGATTGGATGTTATCATTTTGGAAAAAGTGCCTGGAGCTCTATAAAAGGTGGCGTTCCAAATATGGATGTTTTGATTTTTGTAGGAAGTACGGCAGCTTTTATTTATAGTCTGATAGGAACACTTCAGCATGAACATGACTATATTTTTTATGAAACGGCAGCAATGATTATCACCTTAGTGCTTTTGGGGAATTTAATGGAAAAAAGAGCGGTGGAACAAACGACAACTTCAATAGATGAACTCAGCAAACTCAAAGTTGCAAAAGCAAAAAAAATCATGCCTTCGGGGACGCGCAGTTACTTTGGACGTTGAAGAGATCCAGGTTGGTGACATTCTCCAAATCAATGAAGGCGACAGCATTCCTTTGGATGGTAAAATCATTGAAGGAAATGGCTCTGTTGACGAATCCATGCTAACTGGAGAAAGTATTCCAATTGATAAGAAAAAAGGCGATAATGTTGTTGGCGCTTCCACGCTTTTAAGCGGAAATATTCAATTGGAAGTCCGCGCGACAGGTAATGAGACCGTTTTGAACAAACTCATTGAATTAGTGAAAACCGCGCAACAGGATAAACCTTCTATCCAAAGATTAGCGGATAAAATCAGTGCTATTTTTGTCCCGGTTGTTTTGCTTATTTCTGTTCTGACACTTACCATTTCTATTTTGGTTTTTGATATTTCTTTTCAGCAGGCTTTGATGAACAGCATTGCTGTTTTGGTGATCAGTTGCCCTTGCGCAATGGGATTAGCAACACCAACAGCCGTTATGGTTGGAGTAGGGCGGGTAGCTAAAAATGGTATTTTAATAAAGGGTGGACAAACCTTAGAACTTTTTGCAGGAATAAAAAATATCGTTTTTGATAAAACGGGAACATTGACTTCAGGTGCTTTTAAAATCAAATCCATCAACTATCTCGAATCTGATGAAGCAAGGGTGAATTCGTTGGTTTTCAATTTAGAACAACATTCTTCTCATCCTATTGCAAAATCAATTGTCGAACAATTAGATCATTATGACAGGAGAAATTCACTTCCAAAATTTGTAAAAATTGAAGAGCACAAAGGATCGGGAATTATTGCAGAAGACGAAAAAGGAAATAATTTTCAAATTGGTTCTTTTGCCTTGGCTTCACATTTAACTAAAGATGCCAGTCATGATGTTTATTTGCTTGAAAATGATAAAGTTATAGCAACCATTGATATCGGTGATGAAATTAAAGAATCCGCTTCTGAATCCATTAAATATTTGAAATCGCAAGGTATAGAATCCATCATTCTCAGTGGTGATAAAAACGAAAAAGTAGCTGCTGTGGCAAACCAATTGGGTATTGATCAATATTATAGTGAACAGCTTCCTGAGCAAAAGCTAAGCTTAATTGAATCGCTTTCGAGTAAAGAACCAACTGCTATGGTTGGTGATGGGATCAATGACGCACCAGCTTTAGCAAAGGCTACAATTGGCGTTTCGATGAGCGATGCTTCACAAGTTGCCATCCAATCCGCCCAGATTGTTTTGTTGAAAGGCAAATTAGAAAGTTTAACCCAAGCCTTTGCGATTAGCAAACATACCTTATTGACCATTAAGCAAAACCTGTTTTGGGCTTTTGCTTACAATATCGTTGCAATACCAATTGCTGCAATGGGCTTTTTAAATCCAATGTGGGGAGCCTTGTTTATGGCATTTTCAGATGTGGTCGTGATTGGTAATTCAATTAGGCTGAAATCAAAAAATATTTTTTAATGAGCATTATTTTTTCCAGAAAGGGTTTCATTTTTGAAAAAGGTAATGTACATTTGCACCGCTTTTAGCTTCAGTTTATTTGTGAATAAAGAATCATTTAAATAAATCACTCAATAGCTAAAGCATAATCGGAGGAGTGGCAGAGCTGGTTTAATGCACCGGTCTTGAAAACCGACGTACCTTAACGGGTACCGGGGGTTCGAATCCCTCCTCCTCCGCAAACTATAAAAATGGCCATCCACATTGTGGATGGCTTTTTTTATGCTACTAAATTCAATTTCTAGCATATTACCTTATGTAATTCAAACAATAAGGTGTTTCGTACATCCAAATCGGGCCTTCATACAATGCTAAGGGAAAGTTCTTTGCAATTAACGGTTTCTTTTATATCTTGATTAACAATGTAATTGCATGAGTATTAACAATTTATTTTCGTAGCTTAAAGTTCTCTATCCTAAAAACCGTATTAGCCGCAATTCATGTAATCCTATTTGATCGTCATCTAAGAATGAATAACCTGAGTTCAAATATGAATTGCAACACATAGTAAATACAACTTTTCCCAAGACCGAGTAGGAAGAATGGCTGACTTTTGGCAGCCTTCCTGTTGTTTCCTTTTGCATCCATTTTCGTAATAAAAATATACGGTCATGAACCCCAAATGCTATTTACTTTTGATTTGTTTCCTAAGTTTACCTTCTTTGGCAAAAGGACAAATTTATTATGTCAAAGCCGATGGCACTGGAGATGGCTCTAGTTGGGCTAACGCTAGCAGTGATTTACAGGCTATAATTAACGAAGCCAATGCAGGAGATGATATCTGGATTGCGGAAGGCACTTATTTCCCCTCTGAATGTGGTGATGGGGAATTGTAATGATTCCACTGATTTTGCTTTTAGTTTCCCTTATGATAGTATCACTTTATATGGTGGATTTCCAAATTTTGGGAATCCAACTATGGAAGATCGAGATTGGGACAATCATCCCACTATTTTAAGTGGAAACATAGGTGACCCCAATAGTGCTTTGGACAATGTCAAAGATGTTGTATAGAAGTTTACACATTCGTTTAGATGGATTAATTGTTTCTGGATGCTAAAGAAGAAGGCATTTATGCTGATCATAATGGTGATTTTTATTTAACAAATTGCTGGGTGAGGAATAATCAAGGAGGAGATGGTGGCATTTATGTTGATGGAGGCTACATTCAACTTACAAATTGTAAAATAAGTGAGAATCAGGCAGACGGTATAGAATTCCTTTGCAGATATCAAATTGACGAATTGTCAAATAAGCAATAATCAAGGAAATGGCATTTTCGGCGATACTGGAGATCTTGAATTAATAAATTGCGAGGTAAGCGATAATCAAGGATAATGGTATTTCTCGCCACGAGGCTTGCGCAGAATTAACGAATTGTCAGATAAATAATAATCAAGGAACCGGCGTTGGTGTTTACGAACAAGGTTGTCTTCGTTTAAATTATTGTAGGATTTCAAATAATATGAGGTAGTATAGCTTCAACTTCTAATGATGATGAGGATTCCTTCATAAATTTTTACAATTGTATTTTTGAATATAATGGTGGAGGATTGATTTCAGATGAAGTTAAGGAGTATAATTCTCTTTTTATAGGAAATAGTACGATCTAAAGGCAGGGCTATCTCCTGCAGCTATGCAAACAGTTGCACATTTGTCAATAATACAGCATCGCAAAATGGGGCAGCCATTTATATCGATGAATCGTCGGAAATAACATAATTGTATTTTTTGGGGAAACAATTCATCAGGAATGGCAAAAACAATTGATGGCAATAACTACAATTGAAAATTATATTAGTTATGTTTTAACTGATGAAGTCGATTGTGAAAGTCTGGGAAACGATATTATTTGTGGTGACGGGATTATATTCAACGCTGACGATCCTTTTGTCTCTATCGCCGCTGAAAATTTTCAACTACGCGACAGTTCACAGGCGATTAATGCTGGAAATTATGCTGAATCCATCTATCTTCTAACGACTTAAATGGTCTCCCAAGAGTATAAGGAGGTATTGTTGATATTGGAGCATATGAATACGGCGACTGTCTTTTGTATTTTAAAGATCAAAATGAAATCGACGATTTTCCTTCAAATTAATCAAGGTTTAAATGTAGTTTGTGATCTTTTTATCAAGTCAGGAACTGAGATCCAATTACAAATTTGGATAGCCTTAGTCAGATTACAAAATGAACGGTTATTGTGGATAGAACAAAGTAATAATATCTCCAATTTATCCGGATTGGAGAACTTAAGTGAAATAGAAGGTTTTTTTCGCCTGAAAGAAAACCCTGGATTAAGCTCCATTGATGAGCTATCTAACCTGACAACGATTGGGCAATCGTGTAGCATTATTAGTAATCCTAATTTATTATCAGTTAATGGTTTTGAGGATTTAGCTGAAATTGGCAGAGACTTAACAATGGATAATGATACTTTATCAAGTCTGGAAGGACTGGAGAACCTGCCTCAATTGGGGACTTAAGCATAACTAATAACAATAGTTTATCCGTTTGTTCGACCCCGGCTATTTGTAATTTTTTATTACAATGGATTGGATCTATTAATATTTACAATAATTCACTTGGTTGTAATGATGAATTGGAAATATTAGATAATTGTGGAGGGTTAGGAAAAATCCATTATCCTTTGTTTTATGATTTGAATGAAAATGGTTTTCAGGAAAGTGAAGAACCTTTTTTACTCAATGACTAGTGTGCTAATCGAACCGGATAATTTTACAGCATACGGAAATCCAACCAATGGCGGACTAATACAACTGTTCTTTGGGGATTATACCATTTCTTATAATCAAAATGCCACACCGCTTTGGGAACTGACAACCACTCCGGCTTCCTTTGATTTTACATTGGATGCACTCAACAATGCTGATACGGTGTACTTTGGGTTATATCCTATAGCAACTATTTCTGATGTAAAAGTAGCTATGGCCAATAGACAGCCCCGGTGCAATGCGTACGTTACCTTTGATGTATTTGCTATCAATGAAGGAACTACTATTGCGGATGGAACCTTGTGGTTAACTGTGGATGATAATATTCTGGATGTCAATTATATTGATCCTCCGGATACCATAGTTATTCCTAATCGCTACGGATGGTATTTTACCGATTTATTGCCGGGGCAAGTTGTCAAAAAACAAATTAGCTTGCAGTTTCCGGGACCACCTGGTTTTCCAATCGGAGATTTTTTGCTCTTTGAAACTCAGGCAAACTATATGGACATAAATGGGCCACATGGCACTGATAAATTGGTGCAAAGCATTGAGGTCCTCTGCTCCTATGATCCCAATGATAAATTGGTACAACCTGTTTTTCCTAACAATTACGCTTTGATCGGTGAAGATTTGATTTATACCGTTCGCTTCCAAAACACTGGAAACGCAGAAGCTTATGATGTGGTCATCAAAGATGAGCTCGATCCAAATCTGGATCTATCGACGTTTCGATACATCGCCAGTAGTCATGAATCGGTACTGAGCACCTATTTGAAAGGGAATCATCTGACTTTTGAATTTAAAAATATTTTCCTACCCGACAGTACCACCAATTTTGATGGAAGCCAGGGTTATGTCATGTATAGCATTCGGGCCAAAGACGATATTGACGAACAAACCATCATCGACAATACCGCTAACATTTTCTTTGACTATAATCCAGCGGTAGTCACCAATACCACAGAAAACGTCATGCTTTCGACTTTCGATTTTGATGAAGATGGTTTTGAATTGTGGAACGACTGCGATGATATGAATGAAAATGTCAATCCTGATGCAATTGAAGTCCCCTATAATGGCATTGATGAGGATTGTGATGAATCGACTTTGGATGATGACCTTGATCAGGATGGATTTGGAATAGCTGATGACTGTGATGATTTGAATCCTGATGCTAATCCTAATGCCACAGAAATCCCCTATAACGGCGTTGACGATGATTGTGATGGATGGACTTTGGATGATGACTTTGATCAGGATGGGTTTTTACTCGTCGATGATTGCGATGATTTCAATCAATATATCAACCCTGCTGCAACAGAAATCCCGTACAATGGCATCGATGATGATTGTAATGAAGCTACGTTAGATGATGATCTGGATCAGGATGGTTTTTTACTGGTTGATGATTGCGATGATTTGAACCAGGATATCAATCCTAATGCCACAGAAGTCCCCTACAATGGTCTTGATGACGATTGCAATGAATTGACTTTAGATGATGACCTCGATCAGGATGGATTCAACCTTGCCGATGATTGCGATGATTTGAATCCAGAAATCAATCCCAACGCCACAGAAATCCCGTACAATGGCATTGACGAAGATTGTGATGAAGCGACTTTAGATGATGATCTGGATCAGGATGGTTTTTTACTGGTTGATGATTGCGATGATTTGAATCAAGATATCAATCCTGATGCTACCGAAATCCCGTACAACGGCGTTGACGAAGATTGCGATGAATCGACTTTAGACGATGATCTTGATCAGGATGGTTTTGGCATTGCTGAAGATTGCGATGATTTGAATCAAGATATCAATCCTGATGCTACCGAAATCCCGTACAACGGCGTTGACGAAGATTGCGATGAATCGACTTTAGACGATGATCTTGATCAGGATGGTTTTGGCATTGCTGAAGATTGCGATGATTTGAATCAAGATATCAATCCCAATGCTACCGAAATCCCGTACAATGGCGTTGACGAAGATTGCGATGAATCGACTTTAGACGATGATCTCGACCAAGACGGGTTTGGGATTGCAGAAGATTGTGATGATGAAAATGCAGCCATCAATCCTAACGCAGAAGAAATACCAAATAACGGTATTGATGAAGATTGTGATGGCGAAGATTTGATTGTTGGAGTGGATGATTTAAAGTTGTTACAAGTTCAAATATTTCCTAATCCAACAACAGGAATGGTTTCCATCCAACTACCACAAAACTTAACAACCGCTGAACTGGAAATAAAAGACTACTCCGGGAAATCGATTTTAAAGCAAAACCTTGAGAAAGAAACCGAAATAAATCTAACCAGCTTCTCCTCTGGCATCTATTTCCTTTTAATCCAAACTAACGAATCGGTTTGGATTGAAAAGCTGGTGAAGTTTTAAATTCAAAAAATAAAAAATATAAAGTCATGATACGACGGACAATATTCATTCTATGTTGCTTTACTTCGCTCTCTCTATTTGGTCAAGAGCCTGTATTTGAGTGGGCTAAACAGATTGGCGGAAACAACAATGATCATGTTAATAGTATAGCGACTGATCATTTGGGAAATGTATATGTTACAGGTTTTTTCCAGGGAACGGTAGACTTTGACCCTGGCCCTAATGTATATAATTTAATTGCCGCTAGTAATAATGTTTTTGCAGCTAAATATGACACCAACGGCCAGTTCGTTTGGGCTTTTTCTTTAGTTGGTGAAATCGATGTTGGCAATGGATCAGAGATAACTACGGATAATAATGGCAATGTTTACATAACCGGGGCATTTCTTGGTCCGATTGATTTTGATCCTGGACCAAGCTCGTATAACTTATACTCTCTTGGTGGGAAGCATACCTTTGTTTTAAAATTAGATACAGATGGCATCTTTATTTGGGCAAGAAACATGGGAGGAAGTTTTGATACTTCAGTCTACGTGCAAGCAATTGCAGTGGACGATAGTGGCAGTGTATATACTTCTGGTTATTATGAATATTATGAAAATACTATAGATTTTGATCCTGGTTCCAATGTTTACAATCTCACCTCTAATGGTGATGAGGATATTTTTATTTCTAAACTAAATAGCGATGGGGACTTTGTATGGGCAAAATCTATAGGAGGGGATGATACTGACATTGCCCTCTCTATTGCCCTTGATAATGCTAATAATGTGTATACAACCGGGCATTTTGAAGGAACAGTTGATTTTGATCCAGGCCCTGGTGAATATAGTCAAACGTCCAATGGTGAAAGCAATACTTTTATTTCAAAACTGAACAGTGATGGTGACTTTATTTGGGCGAAAAATATAGGTGAGGGAGAGGTAATAGGAATTGATATTACGATAGATCAATCTGGGAATGTGTACACAACAGGACAATTTGAGGGAACAGTTGATTTTGACCCTGGCCCTGATCAATTTATCTTAATTGCTGATTTTAGGCGAGAAGTATTTGTTCAAAAACTAGACAATGAGGGTAATTTTGCATGGGCAAAAAGTATAGGTGGTGGTAATAATCATAATTATATTTATAGTTATAGTATAGCGACTGATCAAAGTGGAAATGTATACACAACAGGATTTTTTGAAGGGTCTGTGGCTTTTGGTCCCTATAATTTAACCTCAGATGGATCTGATATTTATATTCTAAAATTAAATGCGGAAGGTTTCGTCGTTTGGGCTGGTGATTTTACTGGAGAGGGGTCTTCCTCAGGGAGTTCAATTGCAATAGATCTTTGGGATAATATTTATACAACAGGGTCTTTTGGGAACACAACAAACACGGATTTAGGATGTGGAAGCCATGAATTAACATCCGAAGGACAATCTGATGCTTTCATCCATAAAATGAATCAACAACCATGTGGTGGTGTGATTCCATTAATAAACAACAATAATACTTCTTTTGGAATTTGTTTAGGTGACAGTATAGTACTTAGAGCTGCAATGCCTTGCTGGGCAGAAAATTTATCCTTTTCCTGGAATACTGGTGCAACTTTAGATTCTATCGTAGTAATGCCAGACATCACTTCGAACTATACAGTAGATGTGAGTTATAATCTTGGCACAGCTAACTGCAATACTTCAGTTTCGGTAGATATATCGGTTTTTGTGAATGAGGCCGAAGTTCCTTACAATGGTTTTGATGACGATTGTGATGAAATGACTCTGGATGATGATCTGGACCAGGATGGGTTCAACTTAGCCCAAGATTGCGATGACAATAATCCAAACATCCCTGCTATTCCTGGAACTCCTTGTGATGATGGAATTTACAACACCTTTAATGATGTCATTCAATTAGATGGATGCACCTGCTCTGGATATAGTAATAATGGACAAACTCTTATTTTTGAATGGGCCAAACAGTTCGGGGGAAATGAGAACCATAAAAATAATGCAGGTCAAGATATTGTAACTGATGCTTGGGGGAATATATATTTTACTGGAGAAATCGAAGAAACAGCAGACTTTGATCCCGGTCCTGCTGTGTATAATTTAGAAGCAGGAAGTTTTATTGCTAAATTCAATGCTAGCGGTCAGTTAATTTGGGCTTTTTCATTTGATGATGATGCGCTTGGGTTTGGAATAGATGTTGATACATTTGGGAATGTTTATATATCTGGTGAGCTTTGGGGCACTGCAGATTTTGACCCCGGACCAGAAACTTACAATTTAACTTCAGTTGATAATTCAAAAGACATTTTTATTCTAAAGCTAGATACCAACGGCACCTTTCTTTGGGCACGAAGAATGGGAGGGGCAAACAAAGAAGAAGGGAGTGGAATTGTTATTGATAATAGTGGCGATGTTTATACCACTGGCACATATCAAGATACTTCAGACTTTGACCCTGGTCCCAATGTGTATAATCTAATTTCTAATGGCACCCGTGATATATTTATTTCAAAACTAAGTAGTGACGGTGACTTTGTTTGGGCAAAATCAGTAAATGGGATAAACCATAGTGACATTTACTCGATTGCACTAGATAGTGATAATAATGTGTACACAACTGCGGCATTTACAGGAACGGTTGATTTTAATCCCGGTCTGGATCAATTTAACTTAACTGCTGTGGGGGACATAGACCTGTTTGTTTTAAAGCTAGACAGTGATGGTAATTTTATATGGGTAAAAAGTATAGGTTCCTATGAAGAAGATGTTAGAGGAATTAGTATAGCTGTAGATGAAAACGGGAATGTAATCACCATTGGATATTTTAGTGGTACGGTGGATTTTGACCCTGGACCAGGTAGCAATATTTTAACAGGTTCAAATGACCTCTTTATTCTAAAATTAGATCCAAACGGAAACCATCTTTGGGCGAAGTCTTTAATTGGCTCAAGTTACTTACGTAAAATGGATATGGCTTTAGACAAAGATGGAAACCTTTATATTACAGGTGAATTTGGAGGAACTATGGATTTTGATCCTGGTCCGGAAAACTATTACTTATCAGCTGGACGTTTTAACATCTTTGTTTTGAAACTAGAGACAAATGGTTCTTTTATTTGGGTCGGTTCGTTCAAAACAGATAGTAGTAGTTCTTTATTTAGAAAACCTCCAATTACTATAGATGATTGGAATAACATTTATACAACAGGTTGGTTTAGGAATACATCGGACTTCGATCTGGGTCTGGGTGTCTATGAATTACCTTCTTATGGAGGCTCTGATGCTTTTATCCAGAAAATGAGTCAATCATGTCCAGGGAATCCAACAATAAACAGCCCTAATACTACTTATACTCTTTGCCTTGGAGAAAGTATAATACTTACTGCTGAAATGCCCTCCTGGACTGGTAATTTATCTTATTCCTGGAACACTGGAGAAACTTCAGATTTCATCGAGGTATCACCAGATTCAAATACAATCTATAACGTAAATGTAAATTACACTATTGATACAATAACCTGTGCTAGCTCCGCTTTGGCAGAAGTGACGGTTTTTCCATCTGCTCCTGAAACACCAATTGCACCTGACGATATATTGATACAGCAGAACGGAACTCCATTTGAAATTTCCATTCCGATAATTCCAAATGCTGAATCGTATGAATGGGCAGTGCCTACGGGTGTTCAAATTCTTTCAGGGGCGAATACCAATTCTATAACAGTGGATTGGGGTGGCATAACCACAGGAGGTTTTGTCTGTGTCAGCGCCATCAATGAATGTGGCAGTAGTCCAGAAGCTTGTCTGGAAGTGACAGTAGATTTTACAGATGCTTTGAAAGATATTAATAAAAAAGGCTATTCCATTTTCCCGAATCCTTCTGCTACCATTTTAAATGTCCTATTTGATGATCATCAAACTTATGAAATAGCGCTGTATGATGTTTTAGGAAGAGTGGTTTTGCTCCCAGCTAAATACATGGAACAAGCACAAATCGAAGTTAGTCAATTACCTGCTGGTACTTATTGGTTGAAAATTAGCAAGGGGACGGAAGTATTTTGGGAACGCTTGGAAGTACTGCGCTGATATTAGATTTTATATAAATCAAAAACAAAACAAAATGAAAATGAAAAAGACATTATTATTCATCCTATTTTGCTACACTTCGCTATCCTTATTCGGTCAAGCTCCTGTTTTTGAATGGGCCATTCAGCTTGGAGGGAATGACTTGGATGAAGGCAAAGGTATAGCGACAGATCCTTTGGGAAATGTATATGTTACAGGTTATTTCAAAGGAACAACAGACTTTGATCCTGGCCCTGCTGTCTATAATTTAACTGCTGCAGGCAACGATGATATTTTTGTGTCTAAATTCAACGCCGATGGTCAATTCGTTTGGGCTGTTTCATTTGGAGATTTCGATTTTGATTGGGGAGCCGGGATAGACACGGATACCTCTGGGAATGTTTTTATAACTGGATATTTTAATGGAACTATTGATTTTGATCCCGGATCAGGCACCTATAATTTATCATCATTTTCACCTAATACCGCAGACATTTATGTTTTAAAATTAGATACAGATGGTTCCTTTGTTTGGGCAAGAAATATGGGAGGACCAAGCGATGATACCGGGCGAGCAATTGTTATCGATGATACTGGGAATGTATATACGACTGGACGGTTTCAGGAAACAGCAGACTTTGATCCTGGCCCTGCAGTTTATAATCTAAGCTCCAATGGCGAGACTGATATTTTTATTTCAAAACTAAATAGTGACGGCAACTTTGCTTGGGCAAAAAGTATAGGCGGCTCTACAGATGACCAGGGCAATTCCATTGCTCTTGATGTCGATAATAATGTGCTTACAACTGGTTTTTTTAGAAATGGAACTGTGGATTTTGATCCTGGACCCGGCCAATATTTCTTAACGGCTACCGGGGGTAGCGATATGTTTGTTTCAAAGCTAAACAGTGATGGTGAATTTGTATGGGCAAAAAATGTAGGTGGCTCTGATTCACAACGTGGACTTGGCATTGCGACAGACAAAAACAGCAATGTATACACGACTGGGTATTTTAGAGGCACTGTTGATTTTGACCCTGGATCAGGTACCTATAACTTGACATCTGATGAAAGGGACATTTATATTCTAAAATTAGATACAGATGGTAACTATGTTTGGGTAAAATCCTTTGGTGCAGGAGCAGATGATAAGGGATTTTCTATTGCCTTAGATGAAAATTCCAATGTGTACACGACTGGAGATTTTGAAGGCACTGTTGATTTTGATCCTGGACCAGGCACCCATAACTTAACCTCATCAGTAGAACAGGACATCTTTGTTCTAAAATTAAATCCAGACGGTTCCTTTAGTTGGGCGGGTTCGTTTGCTGGAAATGATGTGATGGATTCGGGTTATTCAATTGCTTTAGATGATTGGGATAACATTTATACAATAGGTTTTTTTCAGTCTACAACAGACTTCGACCCGGATTTGGATGTCTATAATTTAAGTTCTCATGGTGACCATGATGCTTTCATCCATAAAATGAATCAACCATGTAATGCAAGTCCATTTATAAATAGTACTACACCTTCTTTTGAAATCTGCTATGGCGAACCTATAACACTATCAGCTGAAATGCCTTCCTGGGTTGAAGATGTTGTCTATGCCTGGGATTCAGGGGAAACTACAGCTTCCATCTTGGTGACACCTAATTCCACTTCGATCTATACCGTAAACGTGTATTATCCCGCTGGTCCGCTTCTCTGTAATAGCTCCGCTTCGGTGGAAGTGACGGTTATTGAAAATGATACGACACATTTGGAATTTACCACCTGCGATTCATTGGAGGTCAGCTCAACTTCCTTTGTTTTCTCTGATCAAAATGGATGTGATAGTATTGTTGTTGAAACCACTTCTTTGCTTTTAGCTCCTGAAATGCCAATTGCACCTGCCGATTTAGTGATACAATCAAATGAACCCCCATTTCAAATAACAATTCTGGAAGTCCCGAATGCTACAGAATATTTCTGGGTGGTCCCGCCAGGCGTTCAAATCCTTTCGGGGGCGAATACAAATTCCATATTGGTAGATTGGGGGGGATTGACAACAGGAGGTTCCATATGCGTCGTTGCCATCAATGCATGCGGAACCAGCCCTTCTGATTGTATGGAAGTCACGGTAGAATTTCCAGATGCTTTGAATGATGATCACTAAAAAAGGTTATTCCATTTTCCCGAATCCAACTGACAGTTTTAAATATCGTATTTGACGATAGGCAGACTTATGAAATGGCGCTGTTTGATGTTTTAGGAAGTGTGGTTGTGCGACCAGATAATTACATTGAACAGGCTCAAATCGATGTAAGCCAATTGCCTGTTGGTACTTATTGGTTGAAAATTAGCAAGGGGGCTGAGGTGTTTTGGGAACGCGTGGAAGTGGTCAGGTGATACTGGATTGCTCCATTAAAAAGAAAGAATAAATCTAAGACTGATTAGTAAGAGAAAATAAATTAGTGTGGATTCCGGGTCTTACTTTAAAAAGGAAGTTTGGGATAATGATGTAGGTAAGATGTAGTAGTAAATGCATGACTTTAACGTAGATTGGGTAATTTTATCACAGTTCTAATGGAACTGCTGATACAATTATTATTTAGTTTGGGGAGCTATCATTTTTATTATTCTTTAATTCTGTTTTTTCGAATAATGCACCTTGTGTGAATGCTTGATTGTAACCCATAATCACTTTGTGTTTACAATTAAAAAAACTTACCAAAAATGGAATTATTATTAAATGTATTAAAATCTATCGCTTTAATGATAGGTTTTATACTAATCCCTGTTTTCAGTTTTGGTCAGTACACAACTACTTCTTGCCAAACAGTAAGTAATGCTTTAATAGGACCTGACAGAAATGAATTTGCGCATGACAATCAACCTATTGTAAACGAAGGCTATTTACATAACTTTGATCCTCCTGTCCTTCCTTGTGGAATTAATAATCCTTCGCTTACTTCTTTGGTCGTTAACATTGATCTCCTAACTATTGATGCTTCTACTGAATGTACTGGAATTCCCATATTTGGAAATGTATTACTGAATTGTCCTTTAACATTAACCTCCATTTGTCCGATTGTTCAGGATGTACTATCACCAGGGTGTAGTTTTGGTGTCGGTACAACGGTTACAGGTTTTTATTCTTTGGATTTATTTAGCTGTGGTGTTATGCCCCTTATCACCGATACTATAGGTGTTGATATAATTCCAGCTACAGATTTTTCAAGTAATTGTCCATCAGATGGAATGGCAATAACTAACTCACTCGTCGCCGTAACGTATGAAATTTGTATTGATTTTACCTACGACCAAGATGTTCCTCCGACCTGTACCAATAGTATCATACAAAGTTGTGATGACGGGGATCCATGTACGGAGAATGATGAGGAATCAGTTGATGAATGTGATAATTCAGCCGTTTGTGTTCCCTGTGCCGGAACGCCGATTCCTTCTTGTACCAGTACCACTGTGCTGGCCTGTGATGATTCAGATCCCTGCACAGAAAACGATGAAGAAACCGTAGAATCTTGTGATAATTCAATCGTTTGTGTACCCTGTGCCGGAACGCCGATTCCCTCTTGTACCAGTACCACTATTTTATCCTGTGATGATTCAGATCCCTGCACAGAAAACGATGAAGAAACCGTAGAATCTTGTGATAATTCAATCGTTTGTGTACCCTGTGCCGGAACGCCGATTCCCTCTTGTACCAGTACTACTATTCTACCTTGTGATGATTCAGATCCCTGCACAGAAAATGATGAAGAAACGGTGGAATCTTGTGATAATTCAATCGTTTGTATTCCCTGTGCCGGAACGCCGATTCCCTCTTGTACCAGTACCACTATTTTATCCTGTGATGATTCAGATCCCTGTACCGAAAACGATGAGGAAACGGTGGAATCTTGTGATAATTCAGTCGTTTGTATTCCCTGTGCCGGAACGCCGATTCCCTCTTGTACCAGTACCACTGTTTTACCTTGTGATGATTTAGATCCCTGCACAGAAAATGATGAAGAAACGGTGGAATCTTGTGATAATTCAGTCGTTTGTATTCCTTGTGCCGGAACGCCTGTTCCTTCATGTGCCAGTACCACCGTGCTGCCCTGTGATGATTCAGATCCCTGCACAGAAAATGATGAAGAAACCGTAGAAACCTGTGATAATTCAATCGTTTGTGTTCCTTGTGCCGGAACGCCTGTTGCTTCTTGCACCAGTACTACTGTTCTGCCTTGTGATGATTCAGATCCTTGTACAGAAAATGACCAGGTAATTGTAGAAACCTGTGATAATTCAGTCGTTTGTGTTCCTTGTGTCGGAACACCGATTCCTTCTTGTACCAGTACTACTGTTCTGCCTTGTGATGATTCAGATCCTTGCACAGAAAATGATCAGGAAATTGTAGAAACCTGCGATAATTCAGTCGTTTGCGTTCCTTGTGCCGGAACGCCGATTCCCTCTTGCACCAGTACCACCGTGCTGCCCTGTGATGATTCAGATCCTTGCACAGAAAATGATGAAGTAATTGTAGAAACCTGTGATAATTCAGTCGTTTGTGTACCCTGTGCCGGAACGCCGATTGCTTCTTGTACCAGTACCACCGTGCTGCCCTGTGATGATTCAGATCCTTGCACAGAAAATGATGAAGTAATTGTAGAAACCTGTGATAATTCAGTCGTTTGCGTTCCTTGTGCCGGAACGCCTGATTGCTTCTTGCACCAGTACTACTGTTCTGCCTTGTGATGATTCAGATCCTTGCACAGAAAATGATGAAGAAATTGTAGAAACCTGTGATAATTCAGTCGTTTGTGTTCCTTGTGCCGGAACGCCTGTTGCTTCTTGTACCAGTACCACTGTGCTGCCCTGTGATGATTCAGATCCCTGCACAGAAAATGATGAAGAAACCGTAGATGCTTGTGATAATTCAATCGTTTGTGTTCCTTGTGCTGGAACGCCGATTCCCTCTTGTACCAGTACTACTATTCTGCCTTGCGATGATTTAGATCCCTGCACCGAAAACGATGAAGTAATGGTAGAATCTTGTGATAATTCAGTCGTTTGTGTTCCTTGTGCTGGAACGCCAGTTGTCCCACTCCCATGTGACGATGGAGATTGTTCCAATGGAGAGGAATTTTGGGATACTAATACCTGTTCTTGTGATATTATACCACCATCTTTCGGGTGTACTAATCCTACTGCTAATAATTATGATCCAACGGCAACCTGTGATGACGGCTCCTGTAGTTTTGATTGCCCTGATCCTGGTAATTGTGATGATGGAATTTGTGCTAACGGGGAAGAAATCTGGGATGGCAATATTTGTGAATGCATTAATATTAATGTTCCAGTGCCTTGCACCGACGACGGAGATTGTTCCAATGGAGAAGAAGTTTGGGATGCCAATACTTGTAACTGTAATATTATACCACCGATTTTAGGTTGTACAGATCCTACTGCTAACAATTTTGACCCAACGGCAACCTGTGATGACGGCTCCTGTAGTTTTGATTGCCCTGATCCTGGTAATTGTGATGATGGAATTTGTGCTAACGGGGAAGAAATCTGGGATGGCAATATTTGTGAATGCATTAATATTAATGTTCCGGTGCCTTGCACCGACGACGGAGATTGTTCCAATGGGGAAGAAGTTTGGGATGCCAATACTTGTGCTTGTAATATCATCCCTCCAACTTTCGGGTGTACTAATCCTACTGCTAATAATTATGACCCAACGGCAACCTGTGATGACGGCTCCTGTAGTTTTGATTGCCCCGATCCTGGTAATTGTGATGATGGAATTTGTGCTAACGGGGAAGAAATCTGGGATGGCGATATTTGTGAATGCATTAATATTAATGTTCCAGTGCCTTGCACCGACGACGGAGATTGTTCCAATGGGGAAGAAGTTTGGGATGCCAATACTTGTAACTGTAATATTATATCACCGATTTTAGGTTGTACCGATCCTACTGCTAATAATTATGACCCAACGGCAACCTGTGATGACGGCTCCTGTAGTTTTGATTGCCCCGATCCTGGTAATTGCGATGATGGAAATTGTGCTAACGGGGAAGAATTTTGGGATGATATTTTATGTGCATGCCAGCCAGGTATTCCTCCGATAGATCCAGGATGTGATGATGGCGATTGTTCCAATGGGGAAGAAGTCTGGGATGGATGTGATTGTCAGCCAGGGATCCCAGTAGATTGTAACAATGGAGCAAGTTCCACGATACCATGTGATGATGGCGATTCCAATACCTTTGATGATCTTCAAACTGTATTGGATTGTGATGGAACGATATGTGTTCCTTGTATGGGAACACCTTGTAACGTTCAAGCCTTAATTCAGGATCTGATCACACCCTTAACTTGTCAAAGTTTGGGAAGTGGCGTTTTACTTGAAGGAACAGGTTCTTCTACTGGACCTAATATTAGCTATGAATGGATTTTAAATAATACAATTATAAGTACCGAAATAACAGCGGAAGTTTTTGACGAAGGAATCTATACGCTTTGGGTATTAGATGATGTAAGTGGCTGTGTAAGTTCAAATGAAATAGAATTAATTATCCCCATTGTGGTCCTCGATCCAATTATTGATGTGAATAACGAAAGTTGTCTTGATGAAGACGATGGTAGCATACTTATAGATACCGTTTTAGGCGGTCAGGCTCCATATTTGTTTGCATTAGATTCCGATAATTACACAATGAATAATCAATTTGTAAATCTCTCATCAGGAAGCTATACTTTATTCATTCAGGATGCCGACGGTTGCGAATCTCAAACCGATATTTTTATCCAGGCAGCGAATCCTTTGTTTTTAGACCTTGGCGAAGACCAATTGATTAGCATGGGAGATAGCCTTCAACTTTCCGCCGTTACCAATGTAAACGTTGACACAATTATGTGGAACCTTGATGAGAGTCTAAGTTGCCTTGATTGTTTAGAACCTTTTGTCAATCCAGTTAATCAGACAACTTATTCTATTATGGTTATCGATATAAACGGATGTATTTTAACCGATCAGATTACCATATTTGTGGATAAAGTACAAAGAGTATTTATACCAAACACGTTCACCCCAAACCAAGATGGCCTCAATGACAATTTGATAATTTTTGGTGGTTCAGATGTAAAAATTATTCATTCCTTTAAAATCTATAATCGCTGGGGAGCAAATCTATTTTCAGCTACTAATTTTCCACCAAATGACCCTGAATTTGCTTGGGATGGAACATTCCGGGGAGAGGAACTTAATCCCGGCGTATATCTTTACTTTGCAGAAATTGAATTTGTCGATGGAAGAAAAGAAATATTGGCTGGAGATATTACCCTTATAAAATAGCTAGTAAATTAATTTGAATGATGAGTCTTTATGTCAACAATTACTATCAAAAATTCAAATAGGTTAATCCTGGAATATTTTCTTTTTGTATAGGATCGCTATTGCTGTTTATGAGACTTCGTGTTGAATATGTTTTGACACTATCAAAATGATTAATGATGTAATAATTAATTAATTCATGTTTTATATGGGGGTACAAAAAGAGCTGAACAATTTATTTAAAAAAAAAGCCCTTCTCTTTCGAGAAAGGCTTTCCTTTTATTTGCAATAGCTACTTAAAGATTAATCTAAAAGAATCATTCTTTGTGTTGCTGTTTCGGTTGCTGTACTCAATTTGTAATACAACATGCCCGTTCCTTGCAAGTCACTTCTGTTGATTTCTTCTACATTCATTCCCTGACTGTATTCTCCTCTGATTTCCTTCAACAACTTACCACTTACATCATAGATCGACAGCGTTGCTTTTCCTCCTTCAGGAAGATAGAAACTGATCGAGGTCTGATCGCTAAATGGATTTGGTTGATTTTGGAACAACTGTAAACTTTCTGCAGCTACATCTTCGTTTGATCCGCCATTGCCTCCCATTGCCGGAAGTGCCGTGAACGTTGCATCCATTGATGATTTGTTGCCACATCCATCTGTTGCCACAAAAGTAACCGTTAATGAAGTCGGGCCTGGATTGCCTTCACAGTTGATCGTTGGATTATTAGGGAAGGTAGACCAGTTGACATTATCCCAACAGTCTTCTACTTCTGCATATCCATGTGCATCTACCCAGGCATCCAGTTTATCCTGTGTGATGTAATTACATACCACCAACTCATCCTGTGGTGCAGATACAAATACTGGTGCTTCGGTATCAGCGATGATGACCATTCCTTCGCAAACAGAAGTTCTTCCGCATGCATCGGTAGCAAACCATCTTACGATCTTTGTTCCGTTGTTGATACACAAGCCTTGTGTGTTTGGATTGTAATTGTTGGTTACATTCAAGGCAGCTGAACAAGAACTTTCTGCCTGTACGGAAGCCAACCATGCCTGGATAACCTGTTCCCATCCTTCGTCTTCACAATTTAATTGTAAAGGAACGTCTGGGCAATTCAAAAATGTAGGGCCGTCATTTACAATTGTAAATTTACGGGTATCACTTGCTGAACGTCCGCAATCATCCGTTACCGTATAAGTATAAGTATAAGTCGCTCCTGGACAGTTTGCAGAACCTGTTGTTGTTGGTCCGCTTACTGTAGTGATATATCCTAAAGCACAGCCCGTTGTAACTTCTGCATAATCTGGATTCAGATTAGCGAAAAAGTCACAGGAAACGGTCATATCCGGTGGAGCTACAATGGTTGGAGGAGCGTTATTTCCAATCGTAAATACGCGATTAGCAATAACTTCTCTGCCGCAATTGTCTCTTACTCGGTATCCATAAGTGTAAGTCGTACCTGGGCACTCGTGAGTCCCTTCCAGGACTGGGGGGAGAATTTTAAGTTCAAAATCATCACCACATGCAGTAGTTACAGTCGCATCACTAGGGTCAGTTATAATATCTTCAAAGCATAGTACTGTTTCACCAGGAATCACTTCAATTGTTGGAGGATCATTTTCAATAGTAAATATTTGCTGACAACTATTAGTTCTTCCACAATCGTCGATAACTTTATAAGTGTAGGTATATGTCGTACCCGGACAATTTTGACCTCCCATTACATCTGGCTGAGTAACATATCCCGTATATCCAAGATCACAATCTGTAATTACAGTCGCGTCATCAAAGTTGATATCAATATCAGATAAACATTCTACAATCATATCAGCAGGACAAGTAATCTCAGGCCCTGCTGGAGGATTAACTATGATCGTCTGAACTTGTGGAGTTTCATTATCGCAAGCATCGGTTATTGTCCATGTTCTCAAGATCGTTCCGCCATCACAGGTGGTTACGTCTGATTCATCTTCAAAAGTTGAAGTAGGACTTGGATCGCAATTATCCATTGCATCAGTTACATCACCAGTAAGTGAAAGATCATTTGGATCATCAATACATTCTAATGTGACATCCGCAGGAACTGTAAAAGTCGGTGGCGTTGTATCATCAACTAAAACCGTGTGCTCACAGATGGCTGTATTACCACAAAAATCAGATACCTGATAAGTACGAACAACTGTAAGTGGACATGAGCCACTTTCGACAGTATTGATCACCATAAGACTATTAGGATCTGCATCAGTTGCTGATCCACCAGCTGCAATTAACGCATCTAAATCTGCAAAAGAAGGAGCATCTGCTGCTGAACATCCTTCAGCCATTCCTGTTGGTGGACAAACTAGAGCAACCATTGCTGGTGGACAGAAACAAACATCATCCCAATAATAGATTTGATTGGTACCAATATTTCCAAAATCAAAGAAGATTACCACTTTATCATAGGTGTTAGCCAGGTTCAATGGAGGAGCTCCGTTACTGAAATCGAAGACCAATGTTTCCCAGGTCATGGAAAGAGTAGTAAAAGCTAGTACTTCTGAGCTGATCGCTCCGTTTGCACTATTTTCTACTTTCAATAAAACTGGGGTTCCTGCTGTTGGTGACCATACTCTGACGTTCATTTTTTGTTCTGTTGCAGTAAATGGGATTGGGTTTTCCAAGCCATTTGCGCCAGCAACTGTACCAGCAAAGGTTGCAGCTCCAGTCGTTTTGTTTGTGCTAACAACCAAATTCGCAGGATCGGTAGGATCAACAACAATAGTAGAAACAGCTCCACCAAAGTCCGCCAAAGCATAATCTATATTCGGGTCTTCAAAAGTAATACAAAGGTCCGGTCCCGGAGGAGGAGGGGTACAAGATACATCACAGCTTTCCCAACCGTAAGTTACGCTCTGAGGCATACCTTCGACAACAGTGATGAAACGATTGATATCGACACCAGTCATAATGTTGCAAGGACCAATAGTTGTAAATGACTCTGGACCTTGGATTTGGTCAAAAAACCTATACTCCTGAACACCAGGTTCCATACTGACCGTTGCGCAATAAATGCCATCATTATCAGGGTCAGAGATGGGGTCGCAATTGGCACACCATCCATTAAATCCACCAAAAACACTTGGTGCCTGTGGTGTACCAGGAAAGCAAGAGAGATCAACACACAACTCTATATCAACGGAAGTTGGAGGAGGTGTGCAGGTAGAAAAGTATACATTGTCAATATAAAAGTCAGCCGTTGTATTAGGCATTGCCGAAAGTATCAATTGAGAGATATTAGCTCTATTGAGAAGACCAGTAAAATTATCTAATGGAATGGCATAGGAGATCCATTCATTTTGTACGGGATTGGCAAAGGTTACTTCATGCTCTGATTGAGGCCCTGTAAAATCTACCAACTTAATTCTGAATTGGTTGAAATTGGATGACCAAACATCTATATGGAAGGTAGTCATAGCAGTAGCATCGATAGGCGTTCCAAATGTTTCAATTCCTAAGAAAGTGACATCCTGATAGAACTTAGTGTCGTTACCGGATATTTGAAGATCTGTAAGCGTAACAGGTGCTGCCGACCATGGAGTCAACCAAGTATCTACAGGGACATCATTATAAATATTACTGAACATAGAAATTACATTAGCTGGATCACAAGTCGGATCAGGTGCCTGAACTATACAATTACTATTTGAGAAATAAATATTATCTATATAAAAGTCCGCCGTAGTATTAGGCATGGCAGAAAGGATTAATTGAGAGATTTGCGTCATGTTGAGGAGTCCGGTAAAATCTGCCAATGGAATGTCATAACTAACCCAAGTATTTTGAGCAGGAGCAGTAAAAGTTACTTCATGCTCCGATTGAGGACCTGTAAAGTCAACCAATTTCACTCTAAATTGATTGAAATTAGATGACCAAACATCCATATGTAAATAAGTCATAGCCGAAGCGTCAATAGGCGTACCAAATGTTTCAATTCCTAAGAAAGTGACATCCTGATAGAACTTGGTGTCATTGCCAGCTATTTGAAGATCTGTAAGTGTAACAGGAGCTGCCGACCAAGGTGTTAGCCAGGTGTCTACTGATACATCCGTGTAAACATTGCTGAACATGGAGATCACATCTCCTTGATCACAAATTGGATCTGGTGCAGCTAATACTGGTCCTTGACCTGTTGCTGAAAAAGAAGTAAATACAGTAAAGAAAAAGGCTATGAAATTTTTCATAATCTTCTTCTGTTTTCCAGATTCCAAAATCATAGGAAACATTGGATGGTTTCCACTCTTGGTATCAGAGGCATTCGCCTTTCTTTTACTCAAAAAGTAGGAGAGTAGAATAAATTTCTTCATGTTTATTTATTAAATTTTGATTAAAAAATATTTCTAGCCAGTTCTTGGAACCGTTATCTTTAAGTCTTACTCTGAACTTAAATTAAATCTTAACTTTTAAAAAGATATACATTATAAGGTGTGCTACTCAAATTGAAAAGTAGTCATCTTATAAAATCAAATCGGTTTATAATATAGTTTGGTGATTGAAGAAGTAAACTTGTTTTGGCTTTTGAGATTGGTAAAAATATATATGCTAAATTAACATTTCTTTTATTTTTACATACATTTATTACTACGTCTTAAGTACATCACTCAAAATAATCTTTGATAAAGTAAAGACGGTGACAATACTCCATAAAGATGAAAAAAACATTATTTGCTTTTCTTTTTTTATTTGTTTCCCAGCTAGGCTTTGGTCAACAAAAATCAGATGTTCAACCTGTTGTTCCATATCTATTTAAGCAATTTCCTAATGTCCGGGATTTTACCATCTCTTCTTTAGAAGATGAAGCTTATTTTACTGCTCAAAGTTACCAAGGAGAACTCTCGGTAATCTTAAGTATTGAAAAGGAAAACAACGAATGGTCAGAACCGGAGATCGCTTCTTTTTCAGGAAAATATCAAGACCTGGAACCTTTTCTTTCTCCAGATGGATTGATGCTATTTTTTGCCTCTAATAGACCCGTCAATGATTCTATGGATATTCCTAAAGATTTTGATATTTGGTATGTCCAAAGAAAAAGTAGAAGTTCAGAATGGTCAGACCCGATTAACTTGGGTTATCCTGTCAATTCAAAGAATAATGAATTTTATCCATCTATTTCAAATAACTTCAATTTATATTTTACTTGTGACAAGCCAGGTTCAAAGGGCAAAGACGACATATATTTAAGCAAATACGTAAATGGTCATTATTCAGATCCCATTGCCTTAAGTGATTCTATCAATTCAGAAGGCTATGAATTTAATGCTTATGTGTCACTTGATGAAACGTATATTATTTTTAGCGGTTACAATAGAGCGGATGGTATGGGAAGCGGGGACCTTTATATCAGTTATAAAAATGCTGACGGAATATGGAGTCTGGCGGAAAATCTGGGTCCAGAAATAAATTCAGAAAAAATGGACTATTGCCCATATGTAGATACAAATACAAACACCTTATACTTTACGAGTAAAAGAAGCCAAATTAATAGTAACCGGGTAGAATTTAGGACAATTAATGATTTGTTAGTGGAGATGAATAAGTATGAAAACGGACTTAGCAGGATTTACAAATTGTCAATTGAGCAAATACTTTCTACTACAAAAGAAAAACGCCGGTAATAATAAGATTGTTAATTTCGCTGATAAAAATGAAAAAAAATGTTAGAAATAGAAAATGTTAAATTGACTTATTTAAGCTTGGATGATTATCAGGAGCTTAAAGAAGCAATGATAGATGCTTATACCAATATGCCTGACTCCTATTGGAAAGAACATCAAATTAAATCATTGATTAGCAGGTTCCCTGAAGGACAGGTTGTTATTAAAGTAAATGATCAAATTGCAGGATGTGCTTTGTCCATCATTGTTGAATATGATGATTTTGACGATCATCACACTTATAAAGAAATAACCGGCAATTACACCTTCAATACCCATACCCCCGATGGTAATGTTCTTTATGGTATTGATGTATTTATAAAACCGGAATTCCGTGGACTACGTCTAGGTCGAAGACTTTACGATTATCGAAAAGAATTGTGTGAACGATTGAATCTAAGAGGAGTAGCCTTTGGAGGCCGAATCCCTAACTATCACAAATATGCCGATAAACTTTCTCCAAAGGAATATATTGAAAAAGTTAGGAGAAAGGAAATCCATGATCCGGTATTAAATTTTCAAATATCGAATGACTTTCATCCAGCGAAAGTCCTCAAAGGTTATCTTGAAGGAGATGAAGCATCCAATGAATTTGCGGTTTTATTAGAATGGGATAATATATATTATCAAAAACCTAGAAAAAAAGCAAGTATTACAAAAAAGGTCGTTCGACTTGGATTGATTCAATGGCAAATGCGCCCTTATAAACATTTGGATGAGCTGATGCAGCAGGCAGAATACTTTGTCGATGCTGTTTCCGGATATCGGTCTGATTTTGCATTATTTCCCGAATTTTTTAATGCTCCTCTAATGGCTGAGAATAATCATCTTTCGGAACCGGAAGCCATTAGAGAACTAGCCAAACATACTGCAGCAATTGTGGAGAAATTTTCTCAACTGGCTATTTCTTACAACATCAATATTATTTCGGGGAGTATGCCTGAAATCCAGGACGACCGGCTTTATAATGTTGGTTATTTATGTAAAAGAGATGGTACAATCGAACGATATGAGAAACTTCATGTCACTCCTGATGAAGCAAAAGTGTGGGGAATGCAGGGAGGAAGTGAACTCAAAGTATTTGATACAGATTGTGGAAAAATTGGTATCTTGATTTGCTATGATGTTGAATTTCCGGAATTAAGCAGACTCTTAGCTGATGAAGGAATGGATATTTTATTTGTGCCTTTCTTAACAGATACCCAAAACGGCTATTCACGAGTTCGAAATTGTGCCCAGGCGAGAGCTATCGAAAATGAGTGTTATGTAGCGATTGCAGGAAGTGTCGGAAATTTGCCGAAAGTCCATAATATGGATATTCAGTATGCACAATCAATGGTTTTTACCCCATGCGATTTTTCTTTTCCCGCTAATGGTATAAAAGCAGAAGCTACACCAAATACCGAAATGATCTTGATTGCTGATGTGGATATCGATTTGCTGAGAGAACTTAATCAATTTGGTAGTGTAAGAAATTTAAAGGACAGGCGAAAAGATATATTTGAATTAAAAAAACTATAATTCCTCAAAAGACACTTTTTACCAATTCAAATCCAATTGTTTGCAGTTGGTGAAAGTTTTGAATTTTGATCAGAAATAATTCTCTTGGAGAAGTTTTAGACTTTTAAATTTCTTCTGAATAGCTGTCGATATTGTACCAGGTCGATAATTGACCGATAACCGATATTTATCCAATTTTGTTTGGTTAATTTTTAAAATAGTGCTATTTTTCATTACGTTTCACCTCTAAAAATAGTTTTCCAAAAACTGTTATTGATTATATTTTTCGATTAAAGACCATTTCCTTTAATAATGTTTCAGGTTGGTGCTAAAAATGAAATGATCATTTTCACCATTTCGATGGTTCTCCAAAATTCCGATTCCAACGCACGATGACCTTACAACATTTATTATTGTCCTTTTAATTAATATTGGATTTGCTGTTAAAATCAAGTATTATTGATCAATTCCAGCATTTTTATTGGGTTGCTGTAATCATATTATTTTAATATTAAAACAAACAAAATGAACGAAACTTTCCTCAAATTCAGAATGGAATTTAAAGGAGTAAAAGCAATTGTTCTGCTTTTACTGTTCTTTTCTTCTGTTAGTGCAGATGCACAAAATCAAAACAAAGAAATCAATAAATATCTCCGACAATTAATAGAAAAACAGGAGTTGACTGCTCAGGATATTACTGATTGGAAAATAACCAATCAACATATCAGTAGCATAAGCGGAGTAAAACATATTTATTTCCGACAAATGCATAATGGAATCGAAGTAAATGGAGCAAATGCAAGTATTCATATTCTGCCTGATGGAAGAATTCTCGCAAAAGATAACCAATTTTTTAAAGACCTAAACATTAAAATATCAGGCCCAAAAACTCCAATTTTATCTGCTATTAAAGCATTAGAGGCCGTCTCCAAACAATTGAATTTTAACATTACTGAATCAATTTCAATAATTAAGAAAACAGAAGAGGATGACCAAGCTGCTATCTTAAGCGATGGCGGCATTTCTCTTTCTGATATTCCAGTAAAACTGATATTTCAAAAAACTAAAAATGGTCAAATCGTCCTTGCCTGGGATTTGTCTATCGAGGAAATAAGCCAGCAAAACTGGTGGAGTCTAAAGGTAGATGCCTCAACAGGTAAAATCATTGATCAGGTTAATTGGATGGTTAGTTGTGATTATGGTGAAAACCACAATCATTCGCACAATGAAAAGTGCAATGACGATTATTTCAACAATTATTTAAGCAACAATGCGGGTTCCTTTAATATGATGGTAGGAGGTTATAATGTATTTCCAATGCCTATCGAAACACCGAATCATGGTCCCCGAAGTTTGGTTAATGACCCTGATAATGCGGTTGCTTCTCCTTTTGGATGGCATGATACAAATGGAGCTGCAGGAGCTGAGTTTACGATTACTCGCGGAAATAATGTCCATGCTTATGAAGATGGTGACAATTCTGGTTATAGCCCGGATGGAGGTGCCGGTCTGGTCTTTGATTTTCCGTTAAATTTAGTGTACAGCTCAGGTGATCAATCTGAAGATGCCATCATTACAAATTTATTTTATTGGAATAATGTTATCCATGATCTTACCTATTTGTACGGTTTTGATGAAGCAAGTGGTAATTTCCAGACAAATAATTATGGTAATGGCGGTCTTGGAGATGACTGGGTGCGTGCTGAAGCTCAGGATAATTCAGGCAGTTGTAATGCAAATTTTGGTACTCCACCCGATGGCTCACTGCCCAGAATGCAAATGTATATTTGTGGAAATCGCGATGGTGACATTGACAATATGGTTATTGTTCATGAATATGCTCATGGAATTTCCAACAGATTAACTGGAGGCGGAAATAATGTGAGTTGTTTGAACAATCAGGAACAAATGGGAGAGGGATGGAGTGATTGGTATGGAATAGTAATGACTATGCAAGTTGGAGACCAGTCAACCGACGGTAGAGGAGTGGGAACCTGGCTTTTTGGTCAGGGAGCCAACGGATCTGGTATTCGTGAATTTCCTTACAGTACAGATATGACGGTCAATAGTCATACCTATGATCGCATCAAAACTGCTGCAGTTCCGCATGGTGTTGGATCAGTTTGGTCAGCTATGCTTTGGGAAGTGACCTGGGCGTTAGTTGATCAATATGGCTTCGATACGGACTTTTATAATGGAACTGGAGGGAATAATATGGCAATTGCCTTAGTAACAGAAGGAATGAAACTCCAACCATGTAATCCTGGATTTGTAGATGGACGAGATGCTATTTTAGCAGCAGATGTCGCTTTGTATGGGGGTGCAAATCAGTGTTTGATTTGGGAAGCTTTTGCAAAAAGGGGACTTGGTTTCAGCGCAATTCAAGGTAGCCCTTTCAGCAGAAGTGATGGAACAGAGGCTTTTGATATTCCCGGAGCAACAGAATTATCTTGTCCACCTGACATGAACCTTGATTGTGGAGAAATTATTCCCCAAGGAGCAACTAATCAAAATGAATTTATTGCTCAGGGTGGTTCTGTCTTTAGTAATTTATGTGCAGGTAATCCTGGTACAGCAAACATTTCCTTTGAAGATAGTCAAACAGGAGATGAGTGCTCTGGTTTGACGCTTATAAGAACTTATACCATTAGTCAAGGGGTTGATTTGGATGAATGTGTACAGACTTTTACACTATCTGCTCCAAATCCTCCAACAATATTATCTTGCCCAAGTGATCAAACAATTGCATGTGTTGAAGATGTAACTCTCGATACTGATGCTGTTGATGCAGTGACTGATTGTGGCCTTGGATATATTGTTTATGTTACGCAACCTGATATTGCTGGTGCTGCAAATTGCCCGGGCACAACATATGCCTATACTTATAATGTTGTTGATGATTGCGGTAAACAATCAAGTTGCCAACAAATATATACTATTGAAAATACAGCTCCTGCAATTGCCATTCCTGCAGGAGAGACGGTAAGTTGTTACGAAGATATTGTAGTTAGCAATGATGATGCTACGGTTACTACAAGTTGTGGCGAAGATTATGACTTAAAAATTCTTCCTCCAGCCCTGGAAGGGACTCATGAGTGTCCAGGTACGACTTACACTTATGCTTATCGTGTAAGAGATAATTGCGGAAGAGAAGTCATTGCCAATCGCGTATATACCATTGGAAATAACGCTCCTCCAACGATTGTAGCTCCACCGGATATGACCGTTTCCTGTGACTTTTTCGCTAACCTGAATCCAGACTATGCAGAAGTGACAACTGGTTGTACTTTAGGATATTCCACTACAGTAAGCGGACCAACCACTACAGGTTCTGCAAACTGTCCTGGAGCAACTTATACCTACACTTACACGGTAACGGATGATTGCGGTCGTACGGCAAGTGATACCCGTAAATTTACGATTGTAAATGACGGCCCTACATTTTTGAATTGCCCAGACGTTCCTTTGCAGTTAAACTGTGAAGACGAAGGATGGGAACAGGTTATCCAGGCATGGTTGGCTTCCGTACAAGCGGAAAGTTCTTGTTCAGCTGCCATTGAATGTAACCAACAATTACAATCCAAATACACAAGGTTTGTGTATCAACAACGGAACAAAAATCGTAAGATGGTTTGCTACCGATGCATGTGGAAGAACTTCTGTTTGCGAAGGAATGGTTATCGTCGCGGATACCGAAGCACCAGTATTTGTAAGTGCACCACAAGATGAGTTGGTGGTATGTAATTACATCACACAGGATAAACTGGATGCCTGGGTGGATGCACATGGATATGCGGAAGTAGAAGACTGTTGGGATAATGTCAACTGGTCTACCTTCCCTAATAATCCAACGATCAACTGTGAAGGCAATCAAGGCCCGACTTCATTAACGGTTACTTTTGTGGCAACAGATGGATGTGGCAACAAATCATCAATGGATGCAACGTTCACGGCACTTCCAGCAATGGGAGGCAATGGCGGTTCAAACGAAGATGTAGCTGCAGAAAGTTTACAGTTGTTCCAGAATCAACCAAATCCATTTAGCGATCAGACCTCGATCAGTTTCTATCTTCCTGAAGGAGGAAAAGCAACTTTATCGATCTATGATGTAAGTGGCAAGTTGTTGAAGGAAATTGCAGGAGAATACAGCCAGGGAATGAATGTAGAAGAAATCAGCAGAAGTGACTTGCAAGGAGCGGGCATGTTGTATTACAAACTGAGTACAGCAACCGAAACAGCAACACAAAGAATGATTCTTTTAGATTAATCTTTGAGTAGCTATTGTAAATAAAAGAAAAGCCCTTCTCGAAAGAGAAGGGCTTTTCCTTTTAATCGGTCTAATATTAATTCAATAGTATTCCTGATAGCGGAATGATAAAAAATGCTTATTAAAAGAATTGTAATTATTTTATGTAAATATTTAAACAATGATTATATTAGAGTGCAATAATCTTTTTACCAATATCTTACCTGAAAAGATTTTGTCCCAACAACTGCACTTGTAACTATTAAGTAACAATTGATTTGTAATTAATTGGCTGAAAAACAAACTGTCTATGAAAAAAAGATTTAATAAAAAAGTGCAACCTCATACATTTCAACTCACATTTTTTTGTAATTTCATTCAGCTAACTTCTTGCTGATTCCAGCTCAAAAGTTATAATCATTTTGATTGGCATGGCTTTACAAAAAACCTGGAAACCGATGAAAGTTTAAAATAATTAAATAATCACCTGGATTAATCCAAGTTTCAATCTAACAATAGAATTGGAACATTGATAAACTAAAACCTTGAACAATGGAATGAAAAATTATGACAAGACTTCTCGATAATTATTTATTTAAATTAAAAAAACATTTAGTATGAAATCAAAATTCAAATTTTTTCTATTCAGCCTTGCTATAGGGTTGTTTATAAGTAGTTCAGCGATTGGTCAATCCAATCCAGGTGCTACAATTTCTTCCGATAACGGAATCACCTTATCACAGACCAATCCTTTGGGAGCATCTTATGATATAAATATTTCCGATAAAGAATGGACACTAGCGGAAGCGCAATCGGCAGTGATTTATTTTGAGGAGAAATCTGATCTCATTAATCTTGAGTTGGATTATCCAAACCAAAAATTCATTCTTACACTAGATTTAGCTGCTCTTGAAGCGAGTACATGGAATCTCCAAAAGTGGAATGAACATCTTGTTAATGTTCGCTAAGTCAAACGTGCTGAAATTCTTTAAAATTTAAAAAAAATTAAAACATGATAAAAATAAAACATTTAATAACCGTATTCTTTTTAGGAGTTTTGAGCTCGATTTCCGTTGCTCAAGTTGAAACGATACCACTACCTCCGCAAATAGCTACTTTCACAGGTGCAACCAGAGGTTTTCACTTTACTGCGCCTGTTGATTTTACTATTATTTCCTTGCGGGTGCCTACTACTGCAAGTTCTGGCCCTCAGAGTATTGCAGTTGTTACCTTCAATGCTGGTCCTCCTCCAGCTTTCCCTGGAACTACGTTAGATTATAATCAGTTATTTTACGTTTCGAATGATCCAAGTACCATGGAGATTCCAGTAAATATACCGATTACGGCAGGACAAGTAGTTGGGGTTTATGGATCGCGAGGTAATGCGACCAACTCATATGGACAGGCGAATTGGAATACCACTTTATTCGGAAACCCAATTCTCTTGCAACGAAGTGGTCTCCAGGCAAACCTTGCTACCACGTGGCCTTTTCCAATATGGTCAGAGGTTAATTTTAATATCGGACGTGTGGAAGTTACCTGCCAACTTGGCGGCGGCGGCGGCGGCGGCGGCGACGAACACTGTGTTCCGAGTGATTGTTTAATAGTTACCTGTCCAGATGATGTGACCGTAGATTGTATTGAAAACTATGAAATTGATGCAAACAACGCTATAGCAGAATTTAATTGTTTCAGCGAGCCTCCCGTTGTGGAGACCACTACCTACGACATCCCTGAAGCTAACATCAATTTCACCAGTACCTGTAGTGCCGGTAACCGTTATACTACCGCTGCAACGCTGAATCTTACATGGACGGACTCAAGTGTCGATCCTATAGTAGGTGCGACCATTGAATTTTCGGTGGGTGTGAATTGCGGTGGTGCTGGAGCATTTCCTGTTTCGTTAAATGGCGCTTCTCAGGGCACGGTTTCTAGTGGCAACACTTGTTCCTGTTCTACTACTCCAGATCCTAAAACGGTAACCTTAAATCCTGACGATATTAACGTTGGCGGATTAAATACGTTGATCCTTGACCCGACTTCTCTTATTGGGCTTTGGGATGTTTTTGGGCCAGGTCTCTATGCACAGGTTAGTATTGAAACTAGTACTGGCGGTGGTGGTAGCCAAGGTGTTGAAACTTTCAGATACGTTGATCAACCTCAAGCAACAGGAGCACCAAATTGCCCTGGAACTGTCTATGAAATCACTTACCATGTAGGCGATGATTTAGGAAATGTAGGTTGTTGTGTACAACTTGTCACGATTGAAAACGATCCTCCGGTTGTTTCAGTTCCTGCTCCAGAGACAGTTAGTTGTTATGAAGATATACCTGTAGTTACCGGACCTGTAATTACTGGAGATGTAAATAGCGGTGATGCAACAGTTACCACAAGTTGTGGAGAAGCTTATGACTTAAAAATTCTTCCTCCAGTTCTTGAAGGTGTACACCAATGTCCAGGAACAACCTATACTTATGCATACCGCGTAAGAGACAATTGCGGCAGAGAAGTTATTGCCAATCGGGTATTTACCATTGGAAATAATGCTCCTCCAACGATTGTAGCTCCACCGGATATGACTGTTTCCTGTGACTTTTTCGCTAATCTGAATCCAGATTACGCCGAAGTAACGACGGGTTGTACTTTAGGGTATTCCACTACAGTAAGCGGACCAACAACAACAGGTTCTGCAAACTGTCCTGGAGCGACTTATACTTATACTTATACGGTAACGGATGATTGTGGCCGTTCAGCAAGTGATACCCGTAAATTTACGATTGTAAATGACGGCCCTACATTTTTGAATTGCCCAGACGTTCCTTTACAATTAAATTGTGAAGACGAAGGATGGGAACAGGTTATCCAGGCATGGTTGGCTTCCGTACAGGCGGAAAGTTCTTGTTCAGCTGCATTGAATGTAACCAACAATTACAATCCAAATACACAAGGCTTGTGTATCAACAATGGAACAAAAATCGTAAGATGGTTTGCTACCGATGCATGTGGAAGAACTTCCGTTTGCGAAGGAATGGTTATTGTCGCGGATACCGAAGCACCAGTATTCGTAAGCGCACCAGAGGATGAATTGGTGGTATGTAATTTCATCACACAGGATAAACTGGATGCCTGGGTAGATGCACATGGATATGCGGAAGTAGAAGACTGTTGGGATAATGTCAACTGGTCCACTTTCCCTAATAATCCAACGATCAACTGTGAAGGCAATCCAGGCCCGACTTCACTGACGGTAACGTTTGTGGCAACAGATGGATGTGGCAACAAATCATCAATGGATGCAACGTTCACGGCACTTCCAGCAATGGGCGGCAATGGCGGATCAAACGAAGATGTAGCTGCAGAAAGTTTACAGTTGTTCCAAAATCAACCGAATCCATTTAGCGATCAGACCTCGATCAGTTTCTATCTTCCTGAAGGAGGAAAAGCAACTTTATCGATCTATGATGTAAGTGGCAAGTTGTTGAAGGAAATCAGAGGAGAATACAGTCAAGGAATGAATGTAGAAGAAATCAGCAGAAGTGACTTGCAAGGAGCGGGCATGTTGTATTACAAATTGAGTACAGCAACCGAAACAGCAACACAAAGAATGATTCTTTTAGATTAATTCTGATTTGTTTATTAAAAGATTAAAACCCTTCTCCTTCGGGAGAAGGGTTTTTTGGTTATAATGATTTAAATAATAATATTTTTTTTTGTATTTTAGAGTATGTATAAATTTAGTTTTTTGAATAATATGAATTGGATATTACAGCTAATCGAAGCTCATTTTGAACCGCATACTTGTCGAAGATCCCGATTCATCGGGGGAAAGTACGTGGTGAAAAATAGCTGAAGAGTGGTGAAGAAAGACTTTCATATTAACAGAAGGATTAATTTTAAACATATTCTTTTATACAGATAGATGAATTTTAGTAAATTCTATAGTAATTATATCCAAGCTCCTTGAACCGTTTCCAGATTTTAATTGCTTAATTAAATTATTCATAATTATGGTATTATGATTACCCTTCAATCGCTTTTTAAATTATTTTTAATTATTCTATTCCTGGTTTGCTTTTCAGCTTATATCCACGCGCAAGCTTTTACTGATGAAAGCAACAACGCAGGGATCGTTCTTGAACACGATGGTGACCTTCATTCTGATATCATGTCGATTGGAACAGGAGCTGCCTGGTTTGATTATGACAGGGATGGAGATCTGGACCTTTATATAACTATGAGGCTTGAGGCCAATAAATTATATCAAAACGAAGGAGATGGTACTTTTACCGAGATTGCCGGAGACATGAGTGTAGAAGATGTTACAGGCGATGGGGCAGGTGTAGCTGTTGCAGATTTTAATAATGATGGATTTCTGGATATTTACCTGGCAAACGGAGGTCCCGACAGATTTTATAAAAATAATAGTGGGACCAGTTTTACTGATATCACTGCAGCAGCCGGCTTTGATTTAACTGATGATTCCAGGGGAACTTCAGCCTCATGGGGGGATTATGATGATGATGGCTTTCTGGATTTATATGTTAGCCATCATAATAAAGTTGCAGGAGCAACTAACTGGAGTAAGGAGGATAAATTATACCACAATGAAGGAGATGAAACCTTTACTGATGTTACAGAATTGCTTTCCGATGCAGGGGATAATTCCGGTTTTGGATTTATTGGTGGATGGACTGATTATGACAAAGACGGAGATTTGGATATTATTGTCGTCAATGACTGTCTTGCTCCGAGCGAAATTGGTACTAAGGTTTTTGAAAATGCAGGTGATACCCATCCAACACTGAGTTGGAATTTTAATGAAGTTAGTGTTGCTATTGGAATTGACGACTGCCGCAATGGAATGGGGCTCGCTGTAGGAGATTATGATCGCAATGGCTGGCAGGATCTTTATTATTCCAATGTAGGAGATTGTGTGTTTTTTGAGAATAATTCGGCACTTTTTTCTGACGTCAGTGACGATGCAGGTGTGAATGACCAGACCTGGCCTTTATTTTCCTGGGGGACTTGTTATCTGGACTATGATCTCGATGGCTGGCAGGATCTTTTTTTAGTCTTAGGCTCTCACCATTACCCATCCAGTGAGGATCCCCACCACAATATGTTTTACCATAATAATGCTAACGGATTAGACTTTGCGGATGTCTCTGAAACAATGGCAATGGATGATACGACTCGCGGAAGGACTGCCGTCGTAGGAGATTATGACAATGATGGTGACCCTGATATACTGCTTGTAAATTATGGTGAAACTATAGCACTAAAGAGAAATAATAACAATAATGGCAACCACTATCTCAAGGTTCAATTGACCGGAACTGACAGCAACCGGGATGGAATTGGTGCTTTTTTGAAATTGACGGCTGCTGATAATTCTGTTCAATATTTTGAAACCAGAAGCGGCTCCAGCCTTGGCGGTGGAGATTGTATCGATCCAATATTCGGTCTGGGAAATAATACCATGGTTTCGGAACTGGAAATTACCTGGCCCTCAGGAAATGTACAAACATTGACTAATATTAGTGTTGATCAATTAATTGCAGTGGAGGAAAACGCGCCGTTGCCAATTGAGTTAGAAAGTTTTACTGTAAGCTTATATGAAAAAGACAAAGTGATGCTGGAGTGGCATACGCTGTCTGAATTTAACAATGATCATTTTGAAATTGAAAAAAGCCGGGACGGAGCTAATTTTATTCCCTTTGTGGAAATTAAGGCCGATATCAATCCAGAAGGAGAACATTTCTATCATTATATAGATGAACAACCTTTTGAAGGCGTAAATTACTATCGCTTAAAACAAGTGGATTTCGATGGAAAATATTCTTATAGCATGATCCGGTCTGTTTCTTTGGAGTTTTCAAATTTTAATTTCAGCATCAGTCCAAACCCGATAAACCAAAACGAACTTTTAATTAAATACGAAACGGATCTTCAGGTACTTACATTTGAGATATATGATTCAAAAGGAGCGTTACGGCATCGAAAAATGATGGAAGATAATCGCTCCGGCGATTTTACAATGGATATCAGTGCGCTCCCTGCCGGTTTATATGTTATAAAAATGACCGCTGATCAGGAGGAGCTAACCCGGAAATTAGTAGTGTATTAAACAGTGAGATATGTTATCAATTTTAGCCAATGAGTAAATAGTAGTTTTTATGAGAAAATGTATATGCCTTTTATTAACCTCTTTCATACTTCTTAATTTAAATGGGCAGGATTTTTCTGAAGTAGCAAATTCAAATGGAATAAACACTGGATGTGGTAACTGTGGTGTGGGTTGTGGTTTGAGTTTTGTAGATTTCAATGATGATGGTCTTGATGATTTAACTTTTGCTACCGAGGATGGTGAAAATATTCTTTTTTATGAAAATAACGGAAGCGGATTTACCTTGATCACTGCTCCAATCACTAATACCAATAAAAATGAGCAAATCCTTTGGGTAGATTTTGACAATGATAATGATCGGGATTTGTTTGTAACTAACTTTGAGGCACCCAACCGTTTATATGAAAATGATGGCAATTTTAATTTTACAGACATCACTGTAGCTGCCGGTCTGCCAGAAAATGACGATCCAACCTATGGTGCAGTTTTTGGCGATTATAACAATGATGGCTGGTTGGACCTGTATATTTCCAATTGGTCCTACCTGAATACTTATGCTAATTACTTATTTGAGAATAACCAAGATGGAACATTTACTGATGTTACTGCTGCTACAGGTACCGGAGATGGCTATAGGCTGACTTTTTGCTCAGCATTTTTGGATTACAACAATGATGGTCTTCAGGACCTTTATAATTCACAGGACAGGCCATGGTCTATAAATACACTTTTTCAAAATAATGGAAGTGGAACTTTTTCAGATGTCAGTGATGCATCCAATAGCGACCTTGGCATAGATGCTATGAATGTTGGAGTAGGAGATTATGATAATGACGGGGATTTGGATATATACATCACGAATACGCCATCTGGTAATAAATTATTGAAAAATAATGGCGATGAAACTTTTTCAGAAGTCGCTGGAGATCTAGGCGTAGCTATGAATAGAGTAAGCTGGGGAGCCAATTTTTTTGATTGTGAAAATGACCTTGATCTGGATCTTTATGTATGTGCACAGCATATGGGAGAAGATTTTGCCAGTGAATTATATATAAACGATATTGAAAACGATACTTTTACTGAAGGCAACTTACCCGGAATGGAAGGAGATATATTGAATAGTTTTTCTAATGCTATTGGCGATTTTAATGATGATGGGCTACCTGATATAGCTGTGAATAATGCAACTCCCCCTGGTGAAGCGGAAAATAAATTTCACCTTTGGCAAAACAACGCTACAGCAGGAAATAACTGGATTAAAGTTGATCTGGAAGGGGTGGAGAGCAACAAGGAAGGTGTTGGTAGTTGGATCGAAGTATATTTGGAAGGGAACAAATATGTAAGATACAAACACTGCGGAATTGCTTATCTCGCTCAAAATTCAGCTACAGAACTCATTGGACTTGGGGATTATACCACAATTGATTCGTTGAAAGTCAGATGGTTGAGTGGAAATGAAAATGTAGAATATAATGTAACTGCCAACCAAAAAATCACTATTGTTGAAAACTCAGCTCCCTTGGCAGTAGATTGGTTATATTTCAAAGCTTCGCAAATCAATCATGAATCGGTAATATTAAATTGGGCAACTGCCTCTGAGGATGCAAATAGTGGATTTGAACTACAAAGAAGTACGGATGGATATTCCTTTGAACCAATTGCCTGGATAGAGGGAAAAGGTGACCAGTTCACAATCAGTTAAATACTTTTTTGAGGATAGAACGATTATAGCTAACCAAAAATATTATTACCGGTTAAAACAAAAAGATTTTGACGGCTCATTTGAATATTCCAAAATTGTGGTTATTCTAACAAAAGTGGACCGGTCCACTTTTGTTGGTGAATTTTTTCCCAATCCCACGACACAAGATTGGACCCGTTTGGAGCTTATGCTTGAAAAAGAATCTGATGTAAGTATTCGGATTTTTAATCTAAACGGTGACCAACTTCGTTCCATTAAAGAATACGGTTTGAAAGATGATATTGAGTTTTCGACAAGAGACATACCTAATGGGGTTTATCCTGTAGAAATCAATGTCAACGGAGAAATATATTTTCGCAAATTAGTAGTTGGATTTTGATATAAGCAGAGGTGAAAAATGAATGATAAATTATGTGCTATTATAAAATGAAGATGGAAAAGGGATTAAAAAGAAAATTTTTAGACTTATTTTGTGATACTTATATCAATTAAACAAATGATTTGGAGTAATGAAATTTGAAACTATTAGAACAGCTTTAATCGTCTTTATAATTGTTTTGGCAGGTATATGGATATTTAAATCCTTTTCAGAAAAATCAGCTACAACAGAAGCTTCCTCAGCTATAAAATTTTCTGCTGCCAATCAAGAAAATCAGACGCTTGGTTTTAAAAACTATGAAGAGGTGAGAGCTTTTATGATTGAAGAAAAAAAGAAACCATTACCCGACACCTATAAAATTCCTGAGTATATTACCTCAAAGCAGAAAATGGATGACGTTTATAAAGTTTTTGCAAAACGATACCCTGAATTTTATGGCTTCGGCAGTACTCAATTGCTAGATTCGATTATGAGCCATCCGGTCAGGTACATCGAAATGTTGACAGAAAATAAGGCGATCAGAAGGTACTATGATCCGAATAGTACTTATTAACCCAATTTTTTTAAGATTCTGTATGGATAATAGGAAAGCATTTCTATAAAGAGAAATTCTTTTATTAAGAACCTCTATTTCTTTTGTAAATATTTAAACAATAATTATATTAGAGGTTGATATTCATACATTGAATACATATCCTGAATATTAAGTCCCAATAGCTGCACTTTTATTTGTCACAATAGTTTATTTGTGATGTAATTGATTGAACCTAGGTTTTCTTTAAAAAACAGTTTTGTTTATTAATAGTGCAATGACATACTTATCAACTCACAACTATTTGTTCTTTATTTTTGACTGCTTTTCTATTAGGTTCAACCTGGAAACTGTGATTCATTATTTTTCGGGGGCAGACTTTAAACAAAATTTTTTTAGGAATACCCTTTAAAAGGAGGCAATCCTGATGGTGTAACAAGCTTCGAATCCTGTACTTTGACAAGAATAAAATTATCACCTAAGTAAATACCAATTTCATTCTTAAAACAGAACAGAAATATTGATCAACAAAATATATGTAACTATGAAATGAAAAATCAAAATACCCATCTGCACAAAAACATTTTTAAAATTAAAAAAACAATTAGTATGAAATCAAAATTCAAATTTTTTCTATTCAGCCTTGCTTTAGGGTTGTTTATAAGTAGTTCAGCGATTGGTCAATCCAATCCAGGAGCTACAATCTCTTCTGATAACGGAATTACTTTATCACAATCCAATCCCTTGGGAGCAACTTATGATATAAATATTTCCAATAAAGGATGGACACAAGCAGAAGCGCAATCGGCAGTGATTTATTTTGAGGAGAAATCTGATTTCATTAATCTTGAGTTGGATTATCCAAACCAAAAATTCATTCTTACACTAGATTTAGATGCTCCTGAGGCGAGTACATGGAATCTCCAAAAGTGGAATGAACACCTTGTTAATGTTCGCTAAGGGTTGCATGCTGAATTTCTTTAAAAATTAAAAAAATTAAAACATGATAAAAATAAAACATTTAATAACCGTATTCTTTTTGGGGGTTTTGAGCTCGATTTCCGTTGCTCAAGTTGAAACGATACCGCTACCTCCGCAAATAGCTACCTTCACAGGTGCAACCAGAGGTTTTCATTTTACAGCACCTGTTGATTTTACTATTATTTCTTTGCGGGTGCCTACTAATGCAAGTTCTGGCCCTCAGAGTATAGCAGTTGTTACCTTCAATGCCGGTCCTCCTCCTGCGTTTCCTGGAACTACATTAAATTACAATCAGTTATTTTACGTTTCGAATGATCCAAGTACCATGGAGATTCCAGTAAATATACCGATTACGGCAGGACAAGTTGTTGGGGTTTATGGATCGCGAGGTAATGCGACCAACTCATATGGTCAGGCGAATTGGAATACCACTTTATTCGGGAATCCAATTCTTTTACAGCGCAGTGGTCTTCAGGCAAATCTTGCTACCACGTGGCCTTTTCCAATATGGTCAGAGGTTAATTTTAATATCGGACGTGTGGAAGTTACCTGCCAAATTGGTGGCGGCGGCGGCGGCGGCGACGAACACTGTGTTCCAAATGATTGTGTCGTTGTGACTTGTCCAGATGATGTTACAGTAGATTGTATAGAAAATTATGAAATAGATGTAAACAATGCTACAGCAGAATTTCTTTGTAGTGGCGAACCTCCATGTTATACAATCGGTGAAGCAACAGGATCACTTACGCCGGTTCTGAAAGCGGTTAGTGGAGTTTGTGGTCCGGCGGCTGTGGCAACATCCATCTGTGATTGTCCGGTTGGTTATGTCGCTGTTGGATATGAAGGTATTGCAGGAAACCCCTGGGGTTCTCAGGTTTTGAACCAGTTTAGCTTAAGATGTAAAGAGTTAAACCAGGATGGAACACTTGGAACCACTGTTATGGTGACTTGCTCAAATGGAACAGCTATTAATAACAACACTGCTGTCGGGCCTGTTGATGCAGGTTCGAATCAGGCGATGGTAGGCGGTCGGTTAAGAATAGGATGTGCTATTGATGCAGTAGCAGGATTTTCAAAACCTATTTCTGAAGTAGGTTCAGGAGATCCTAATAGTAATAATACTCAAATGGCCTTCATGGGTGGCACAGGAGGAAGCTTAGGGGCTTTACAATTGGCGCCTAATGGAAATGTCATTGTAGGTATGCAGGCTTATGAAGATTTAAATGGTGGTAGTACCAATAATGTGTCCGGTGGTGTGGCCTGGAGATATGCACCTATTGAATCTTGCGGTGGAGGTGGTGGAACTGGTAATGAAGCTTTCAGGTACGTTGATCAACCTCAAGCAACAGGAGCACCAAATTGTCCTGGAACTGTCTATGAAATTATTTACCATGTAGGCGATGATTTAGGAAATGTAGGTTGTTGTGTACAACTTGTCACGATCGAAAACGATCCTCCGGTTGTTTCAGTTCCTGCACCAGAGACGGTTAGTTGTTATGAAGATATACCTGTAATTACCGGAGATGTAATTACCGGAGATGACACAAATGGCGGTGATGCAACAGTTACCACAAGTTGTGGAGAAGCTTATGATTTAAAAATTCTTCCTCCAGTTGTTGAAGGCGTCCACAACTGCCCTGGTACGACTTATACTTATGCTTACCGTGTAAGAGACAATTGCGGAAGAGAAGTCATTGCCAACCGTGTATTTACGATTGGAAATAACGCTCCTCCAACGATTGTAGCTCCTCCGGATATGACCGTTTCCTGTGACTTTTTCGCTAATCTGAATCCAGACTATGCAGAAGTTACAACAGGTTGTGATTTAGGTTATAGCACTACAGTAAGCGAACCAACAACAACAGGTTCTGCAAACTGTCCTGGAGCGACTTATACTTATACTTATACGGTAACGGATGATTGTGGCCGTTCAGCAAGTGATACCCGTAAATTTACAATTGTAAATGACGGCCCTACATTTTTGAATTGCCCAGATGTTCCTTTACAATTAAATTGTGAAGACGAAGGATGGGAACAGGTTATCCAGGCATGGTTGGCTTCCGTACAGGCAGAAAGTTCTTGTTCAGCTGCCTTGAATGTAACCAACAATTACAATCCAAATACACAAGGCTTGTGTATCAACAACGGAACAAAGATCGTAAGATGGTTTGCTACCGATGCATGTGGAAGAACTTCTGTTTGCGAAGGCAAGGTCATTATCGCTGATACCGAAGCACCAGTATTTGTAAGTGCACCACAAGATGAGTTGGTGGTATGTAATTACATCACACAGGATAAACTGGATGCCTGGGTGGATGCACATGGATATGCAGAAGTAGAAGACTGTTGGGATAATGTCAACTGGTCTACCTTCCCTAATAATCCAACGATCAACTGTGAAGGCAATCCAGGCCCGACTTCACTGACGGTAACTTTTGTAGCAACAGATGGATGTGGCAACAAATCATCAATGGATGCAACGTTCACGGCACTTCCAGCAATGGGAGGCAATGGCGGATCAAACGAAGATGTAGCTGCAGAAAGTTTACAGTTGTTCCAAAATCAACCAAATCCATTTAGCGATCAGACCTCGATCAGTTTCTATCTTCCTGAAGGAGGAAAAGCAACGCTGTCGATCTATGATGTAAGTGGTAAGTTGTTGAAGGAAATCAGAGGAGAATACAGTCAGGGAATGAATGTAGAAGAAATCAACAGAAGTGACTTGCAAGGAACGGGCATGTTGTATTACAAATTGAGTACAGCAACCGAAACAGCAACACAAAGAATGATTCTTTTAGATTAATCTTTAAGTAGCTATTGTAAATAAAAGGAAAGCCTTTCTCGAAAGAGAAGGGCTTTTTTTTAGATACTTTTCCTTTATTTAGAAAGAAAGGCTTTCCATTTTGGAGTTCCACAATAATTTAGCCCAATAACTTAAAATAATAGGATGATCTTTTTTAAATGCGAATAATTAAAAAGCCTTTTCAATTGGATGCCCTTGATGTTGAATTAAAATATTAAATGGTCATTATAGTATTTTACCCTTAAGTCATTTCTTCTGTTTTATATTTTTTCTTTTTATAAATTGTATCTTAGTTCTTTATCTCAATAGAATCAGAGTAGGTGTAGTGACGGAAAATCAATTTATAATGGAAAGCAACTAACTATGAAGGCACCTTTACTTTTTATCCTTGCATTCATATATATTAATATTGCCTATGGTCAGCCTTCATGCAACTGCATACTAACCCAAGGAGATTTCTCTGCTGATTTGCCTTTTATGAGTAGCAATAGTACAGCTGCAAATTTTTACTCCTACGGCAATCCTATTGGAGCATCCGCCAATACCGGGCTGGAGCTTTCCGAAACACTGTTGGTCATGCTTCACGAAGATACAAATACTGGAAATACCAGTCTGATTATTATACTTGACCAGGGCAATGACGCAACAGGAGGTGATGTGGATCTGACTGTAAATTGTTTGCCTGATTCTGCAGCTGTTGCCCTTCAAGACGATGGAGGCGAACTTTTTGGATCGCCTCCTACGATTACAGGAGATTTTTTCTGGTCTCCATGTTGTACGGATGGAGGTGTCATCAGTGGTGTTGGATGCGGAAATACGATTACAATCAACCCTACAATCAACAGCGGGATCGATTTTTTTTCTTTAGTATATGGAACTCCAGGCAGTCCGACCTACATTAATATGCCGGATATTCAATGCCCCATCACCATCAATTGCGGAGGTATTTCCTGTTGTGATGATGCGTTTGATTTCAGTGCAGTCACGCAGAACCCTGCTTGTGAAGACAGCAATGACGGATCAATCGACCTGACAACGGATTGTGCAACAACACCCACATTTCAATGGTCAAATAATGCAACGACCGAAGATATTTCGGGACTTTCGCCCGGCACCTATTTCGTTACTATAACGGATATCAATAGTTGCTCTCAAACTTCGTCCTACACACTGACACCTGACTCATCCCCCCAACCAACTATTACCGGACCTACTGAATTTTGTGAAGGAGAGGTGGCTACATTGGGCGTCAATGGAGCCTATTCCAGTTACCTTTGGTCTACTGGATCAACCGCTTCTACTCTCACTGTCAATACTCCGGGCACCTATTCAGTTACTGTTACAAATGCTTCTGGATGTACTGGAACTGATGCTATTACTTTGACCCAAAACCCTGTACCGATAGTTGATGATTATGGAGAATACTGTGAAGGATCACCTTTTTATTATCCACCTAATGGACAGACCTATACCCAAGGAGATTATATCATTATATATCCAGGAGGTTCAAGCTTAGGATGCGACTCAACAGTTATTCTTCATGTTACTGAGCATCCTACGCCATTTATAGATCTATATCGGACGATCTGTGAGGGGGAAGAAGTTGTGGTCGGGGGAGTGCCCTATAATACAACAGGACAATGGAACATCGTTCTCCAGACGAGTTTTGGCTGTGATAGTACTGTTTATTTGGATTTAACGGTATTAGATCCTTATGCGTTTTTATTGCAACCTCCGGACATCAATTGTTATTTGGATCAGGTAGTGATTGATGGAACACTTTCATCAGGTGATGCTTTTGAATGGTCCACTTTGGATGGCTGTATAGATGGCAGTACTAATTTACCTATTTTGAATGCTTGTGCACCAGGGACTTATTGTATTACAGTCACAAGTTATGGCTTTGACCAAGGTCAGTCAATAGAATGTGAGGAGGAATTTTGTATAGAAGTGTATGAAGATATAGAAGGTCCGGAAATAGAAACGAGCGGAACGGATGTAAGTTGTGAAAGCAGTAATGATGGGACAACGACAGCAGATTTGCTAGATGGTTCGTTAGATCCCAATGATTTTATATTTGTATGGAACAGCAATCCGACACAGGTTGGACAGACCGCTACGGATTTACCGGGCGGCAACTACTGTGTAACGGTAACGTCGATAGCAAATGGTTGCACCTCTGAGGGCTGTTATAATATAACTGCTCCACCGGCGATAGATATCGATATAATAGGAGAAGATATATCTTGTAACGGTGATGATACGGGTTCAGCTACAGCGGTTGTAGGAGGAGGAGCTGGAGGATACACCTATTCGTGGAACACGAACCCGGAACAAACGACATCCACTGCTTCGGGCTTACCCGCAGGGACCTATACCGTAGTGGTAACGGATGCAAACGACTGTACAGATGAAAATTCAGTAGTGATTACAGAACCTGCAGCCTTTGATGTGACGCTGAGTACGACGGATGCAGCCTGTAATGGAGCGAGCAGCGGAAGTGCAAGCATTAGTGTAATCGGTGGTGCAGGACTATTGACTTATGAATGGAATACGACCCCGGCACAGGATAGTTCAACAGCTATTGACTTGATCGCGGGGGACTATACGGTATTGGTAACGGATGCAAACGGATGTACGATAGAAGAGACGGTAACGATAATGGAGCCTGCAGCGATAAATTTAACGACGAGTACTACGGAGACCTCATGTAATAATACGCCAGATGGAAGCGCGACGGTGGATGCTGGTGGCGGAGCCGGGGGCTACAGCTATTTATGGACTCCTGGAGGACAAACGACAGCTACTGCGACCAATCTGACCTCAGGAGATTATACGGTATTGGTAACGGATGCAAACGATTGTACGGCAACAACAACGGTAACGGTATCCTCTCCAAATGGGATGACAGTTACGACGAGTTTCACAGATGCATCCTGTAACCAGGGGGATGACGGAAGTGCGACGGTATCGACTACAGGAGGAACACCAGGCTATACTTATATTTGGGATACATCGCCGGTACGGACAGACTACTGCGACGGCGACAGGATTGTCGGCAGGGACGTATAATGTTACGATAGAAGATACCAATGGCTGTGAGGAATACGAGACCTTTGTAATAACAGAGCCAACGGCGATATCCCTGAGCAGCACGACTACGGATGCATCCTGTAACCAGGACTCAAACGGAAGTGCAACAGTAAGTGCAGGTGGAGGCACGGGCGGTTATGCTTATGAGTGGAATACCACTCCGATCCAAACCGATTCGACAGCGACAGGCCTGGGTGCAGGAACTTATACGGTATTGGTAACGGATGATAATGGCTGTACGGCCAATGAAACAGTAGTGATCACAGAACCTGCAGTGTTATCCTTGACAACAAGTGAAACAGATGCATTGTGTAACCAGGTAGCAGATGGAACAGCGACGGTAAATCCAAATGGAGGTACAGGCCCTTACACCTATCTGTGGAATGTAGTCAAATGACCTCCACAGCGATAAACCTTTTAGCAGGAGATTACACGGTAATCGTAGAAGATTCAAATGGCTGTACCGAGGAGGCAAGTGTTATAATCGCAGAACCACCAGCATTGGTATTGGATACTCAGGGAACTGATCCGGACTGCAATATTCAAGGATGGAACAGCGACAGTGACTCCAAGCGGAGGAACAGGACCGTATAGTTATCATGGGATGTATGGACAAACTACGGCAACGGCGAGTGGACTTAGATGGCGGCACATTGCAGTGATTGTAACGGATGCGAATGGCTGTAGCGAAAGCCAAAGTATAGCATTGGTAGCCCCACCAGCCTTAAGCTTGACCACGAGCCAGGAGAATATATTGTGTTTTGGAGAAGAAACGGGAAGTGCGACAGTAAACTAAGTGGGGGAACAAGCGCCTTATACCTATGAGTGGGATGACGGAGCGAGTCAAAATACTGCAACGGCAGTTAATTTAGAATCAGGCAGCTATACGGTGATCGTAACGGATGACAATGATTGCACCGAAACGATCACGGTCGATTTGAGCCAACCGGCAGGGGCACTGGATGCTACAGGCACCTCAACAGATGCGCTGTGTGGGATCAATAACGGGACGATAGATTTAACAACAACAGGGGGCACAGGGCCCTATACTTATAGTTGGAACCCCGGGGGATCGACAGACGAAGATCCACAAAACCTTAGCCCGGGAACATATAGTGTGGTGGTGACGGATGCGAATGGCTGTACCTTCACCACAAGTGTACAGGTGAGTACGCCTTCCGGGCTGGAAGCATTGGTAAGTGTTACGGATGTAAATTGTAATGGAGAATCGAATGGCATGGTAGACATAACGGTAAATGGGGGCGTGACTCCTTATACTTATGTTTGGAGTGATCCGAGTTATAACGGACAGCAGGATTTGATAGATGTACCTGCGAATAATTACGCGCTAACCCTGACGGATGCAGATGGCTGCACGGTAATAGCCAATGCAATAGTAGAAGAGCCGGATATGATAGTAGCTACGGCAACGCCGAGCCAGGCGAGTTGTGGAGGTAGTGATGGAAGTATCTCTCTGGTGTTAAGTGGAGGAACAAGCCCTTATGGATTTGACTGGGAAAATGATGTAACGGGAGAGACCTATAGTGATCAAAGCCCGAATGGATTACCACAAGGTAATTATACGGGAGTAATCACAGATGCGAATGGTTGTACACTGACGGTAAATGCCTCGGTGACGGTACCGGATGGACCAGTGGCCAGTATATCGGGGGTCAATTTGAGTTGTTTTGAAGATAATAGTGGAAGTATAGAAGTGGAAGTGGTAGGCGGAGATATGCCTTATACCTATGAATGGAATGATGTGAGCTATAACGGGCAAGAGGATTTAAGCAATATTGCAGCAGGGATATATGAGGTATTGATAACGGATGACAACAACTGCTCGACCACAGCAACCATAGAAGTGACGCAGCCGCCACCATTTGAAGCGACGAGTCTTGGAGCAACGAGCGTTAGCTGCAATGGAGGTAATGATGGAAGTATCGTGATAACGGTAACGGGAGGAACAATTCCTTATGTGTCCTATCAGTGGGATAACACCTCACAGATGGTACCGGATCCGGAAAACCTGGATGCAGGAACTTATACGTTGACCGTAACGGATGCGCAAGGCTGTACAGCAGTGAGCGAGACAATCATAATTGAAGAACCAGCAGCAATGGTATTAGGAACAACAAGTGTAGCAGCTGCCTGTAACGGCAGTTCGGATGGTTCGATCGAATTGTCCGTAATGGGGGGTACGGCACCTTATACTTATAACTGGAACAATGGTGCTTATACAGATGAAGATCCGATCAATATTCCTGCAGGACAATATACGGTAGTGGTGACAGATGATGAAGGCTGTACGCAAAGCACAACAACGACGGTAGGTCAGCCTCAGGCATTACAAATAGTGATAGACAATGTATCGGATTATGGAGGTTACAATGTAACGTGCTGGAATTCGGCGGATGGAACAGCAGAAGCAATAGCGAGTGGTGGAACGGAACCGTTTAGTTATGCTTGGAGTAATGGAATGAATACAGGAGTGATAACAGAATTAGATCCGGGAACTTATACAGTAACGGTGACGGATGCCGGAGGGTGTACAAATACAACGCAGGTAAGTTTGACGGCTCCCCAGGAAATAGTAGCAGCGACATCGGTTATAGAGGCAGATTGTTACGGAGAAGAGAGTAATGGACAGATAATTATAACGTCGGTGAATGGAGGAGCAGCTCCGTATATGTATTCGATCGGTTCAACCTTTAGTCCTGTAAATCAATTTGTGAACCTGCCGGCTGGAGTATATGAAATAACGGTTGAGGATGCTAACGGCTGTGAATGGACAACAACGGAAGAAGTAACAGAACCGCAAGAGTTTTTAGTGGATTTGGGAGAAGATGTGGAGATCCTGCTGGGAGACAGTACGCAATTAGAGCCGATATTGTATCCTGGAGGATCCGTGGTGGACACCTTTATATGGAAAGAAAGAGAGGTTGTGGACTTCATGCCTTGGGTGACACCAACACAGACGCAGAGTTATTCGATAGTAGTGACCAATCAAAGTGGCTGTAAAGCCGAAGATATGATCCTGGTGCGAGTGAAGAAAGAAAGATTGGTTTACATCCCGAATGCATTTTCACCAAACGATGATGGGTTTAATGACATTTTCTGGATCCAGACAGGAAGAGGCGTAGCGAGCATCAACAACTTCCGGATATTCAGCAGATGGGGCGAATTGGTTTATGAACATTTAAATCCAAATGGGAATAACCATTCCAGATCCAAACAATGGATGGGATGGGAAATTAGATGGTGAACCAATGAATCCGGGTGTGTTTGTATATGTGGTGGAAATAACGTTCATTGACGGAAGAGTGGAAATCTATAAAGGAGATGTCACTTTAGCCAAATAGGTTTTTAACAAAAAAATAAATTAATAAAAAGACATTCTTGGATAATTCCAAGAATGTCTTTTTTAATAGGATCATAAAACGTTAAATTTCCAGATAGATCATTGGGCATTCTTTTTATCTGGTTCTAATCTGATTAATTATAGAAATTAACTTTCCTATCATTCAGATGCAGTTTTCTTTTAATTTTTTTGATAAAAACTAGCCTTTTAAGCTGAATTGAATGGGCTTGTTGTTTAGAAAAATATTCTTTTTTTTAAATTGTATTAAGTTGAAAAACAGCGGATTATGTTCATTTATTCAAATAATACATTTGAATAATTAAGATGAATTTTTATTCGATATTTAAAATACCCCTTTTGGGGTATAAATGCCTTATATATATACTGTATATTTGTGATACATAGTAAGGAAATAGATTATCTATGTTTGTTTTTTTACTTTGATTAAAAAATTATTTTCCCATATTCCGAACAACAAATTATAATTATATGATAGGATAACCATACACTCTTTAAATAGAGAGAGGACTTCCAGACGCATGAACATTATTAATCCAATTTACAATTTTTCAAGAGCCTAATTTTTTCCTCTCTTTTCACTGTGGAAATACGTCAGTATTTCGCCATCACAGTTTATATCTATCTTAAATATTTGTTGCTATACGTATTACAAGGGAGTAATACTCAGCTATGGAAATTAGTCAGGTTTACGTTTTTCGTAAGGGCTGATCATAAAGAAATTTAAGAATTTGGGTAATTATATTAATGGTAACTGTTTAGAGATTTATTTTAAAACGGTTTTGGGATAGTCCTCCTCTGCTAAAGTGCAGAGGGGGATTGCTTTTTTTGGTAAATAACATACTGTTTCTATCTTTTTATTGATCAAATACTAAATAATCCTTTCGAAATACACCTCTTATAAAATACTTTCTATAAAAAGCTTGGAATCAAAATAGCTAAATTCACTATCTTTGTGCAATGTCTAGAATAATGAGTATTGATTATGGAACAAAGCGCGTAGGTGTGGCGGTTACAGATCCACTTCAAATAATTGCCAATGGGTTGGAAACTGTAGCAAACCCTGATATTTTTAACTTTTTAAAACGGTATATTAACGAAGAAGAAGTGGAGGAAATGGTTGTTGGAATGCCCTATCATTTGGATGGTAATCCTACTGAGCTCAGCCCCATTATTGAAGATTTTATCAAAAAGGTCAATAAACTTTTTCCAGCTATTAAGGTTGTAACACAAGATGAACGTTTTACTTCTGCAGATGCAAAAAAGATTATTCTACAAAGTGGCGCAAAAAAGAAAAAACGACGAGATAAAAGCCTGATTGATAAAATTAGTGCAGTAATTATTTTACAGGAATACTTAGAAACAAAAAGAGGCAGTTTATAAATTTTATTTTATTTAGATGATTTTACCAATATATGCATTCGGTCAACCTGTACTAAAAAAAGTATCAGCGCAAATCGAAAAGGATTATCCGGAATTGGAGCAGTTGATACAAAACATGTGGGATACCATGTATCATGCACATGGAGTTGGCCTTGCAGCTCCTCAAATCGGGCTTGGTATCCGTTTATTTGTTGTTGATTCGGAGCAAATGATGGATGAAGAACAAGATAAAGAAACAGGTGTCAAAAAAGTATTCATTAATGCTCAAAAAATTGAAGAGGGTGGTGAACCTTGGGATTTTGAGGAAGGTTGTTTGAGTATTCCGGATGTAAGAGGAGATGTAAATCGGCCGGCACAATTGAAACTTCGATATCTGGATGAGAACTTTGTCGAAAGAGAAGAAGATTTTACGGGAATCAATGCACGTGTTATTCAACATGAGTATGACCATATTGACGGAATACTTTTCACAGAACATCTAAAGCCCATAAAACGCAGATTAGTAAAACGTAAGCTGGAAAACATTAAAAAAGGTAAAGTAAGCGCAGATTATAAAATGAAATTTGCGAAAGTGAAGTAAAAATGTAAAGTGCATTTAGCGTAATCAGTTAATTATAAATACTTTACCACTTAAATAAATCCAACTGCTATTTTCTTCCAAAATCAGCTGGTATCTCTCCCCATTCTTCTGTATTCCATTTTAAGATAGGATTACTGTAGGTGTTAGCTTTCAACCATTTTACTCCCCTTTCAATCAACTGAAATAATTTTTCATTCACTGCTGATCTTTTAAGATTGGTTTTTACTTTTTTATTGCGAACCCATGCCATTGCTGTTCGGGAATCAGAATAAATAGGCGTTTGATCTTTTCCATGTTGTTTTAAGTAGGCAATGGCATGTACCAAAGCTAAAAATTCACCGACGTTGTTTGTTCCTTTTTTGAAAGGGCCGACATGGAAAATTTCGTCTTTAGTTTTGGTATTGACACCCCGATATTCCATAATACCCGGATTGCCGCTACAAGCAGCATCAACTGATATACTTTCCCAGTTTATTGCTTTGCGAGCTTCCTCGCTAACTACTTTTTTTGCTTTTTTAGAAGAGTTTCCAACGTGATCAGAAAAGTTTCCATGATATGCAGCAACCGCTTCCTCTTGGGTTTTAAAAGATTTATAACGAGCATTTGGATAACCTTTGATTTGGAGTTGGGTTTCTGTCCATGAGTCAAAGACACCAGTATTATTGCCTTCCCAAACCACATAGTATTTTTTCTGTTTAGCCATCACCAATGTTTTTGACAAAGTTAAAAGTTCCTGTTAGTTGTGCAATAAAGAGGCAACATTATTCCAATATTTTTGATTTCGCTATTTCAATAATCGTAACAATTCTATTGGAAACTTAAGACAGCTTCTGATATTGAAAAAAACACTTTCACTCAATGAAAGGCAGCAGTTATTCATTAATCATCATCATTAACTAAACAGCAACAACCATTTCTAATTATCAGGTATCATTTAATAAAGAAATAGTCAAACGTATTTGCTATTTTTAATCAGAAATGCCGTTTTGCATATCAAATAATAATTACCTTCATCTGTTTTAGGCTTATAAAAAATTAATTGTTAATACATTTGCAGTACAAAATATAAAGGAATATGTTGATTGATACGCATGCACATTTGTACTTAGAGCAGTTTGATGAAGATCGGGAAGAAATGTTGCAGAGAGCAAAAGATAAAGGAATCAAAAAGTTTTTTCTACCTAATGTTGATAGCAGTACAATCGAGGATATGCTGGCTTTAGAGGAGAAGTATCCCGAAGTTTGTTTTGCGATGATGGGATTGCACCCTTGCTCTGTAAAAAGTAATTACAAAGAAGAGCTTGTTATCGTTGAAAAATGGTTGAAAAAAAGGCCTTTTGTTGCTGTTGGCGAAATCGGAACAGATTTGTATTGGGATAAAACTTTTGTTGAAGAGCAAAAAGACGCCTTCCGGATTCAGGTTAACTGGGCAAAAGACCTTGGGGTTCCAGTTGTTATTCACTGCAGAGATTCGATGGATTTGACGATAGATTTGGTTCAAAAAGAGCAGGATGGTCGATTGCGCGGAATATTCCATTGTTTTGGAGGAAGTTTGGAGCAAGCCAAAAAAATAATTGACCTGGGATTTTATCTGGGTATTGGTGGTGTGTTGACCTTCAAAAAGTCTGGTTTGGATAAAACTGTTCAAAAAATTCCTTTGGAACATTTAGTTTTAGAAACAGATGCTCCTTATCTGGCACCAACTCCTTTTCGGGGGAAAAGAAATGAAAGTGCTTATATACACCAAATCGGCGAAAAATTAGCATCTGTAAAAGAAACTACTCTTGAGGAAGTAGCAAAAGTGACAAGTGAAAATGCAAGAAAGGTATTTGGGAATAGCGTGCTAAAAGAAACGGTTTGACTTGAAAAATCAGAAAATATAAATTGAATAAAAAAAGTAATTAGAGTAGTTCTTCCAATAAATATTACTATTTATATGTTTGAATGCCTAAAAAATTTTGAAAAGTTACTTTTATTTACAATTTTTGTGACGGTTGTGGTTAAAGAGCTACTACAATTTTGATAAAAGAAATGGCACGTTCGACAGAAATAAGAGGTCGATGATATTAAGGAGAGTTGGCCGAGCGGTTTAAGGCGCACGCTTGGAAAGCGTGTATACCTCAAAAGGGTATCAAGGGTTCGAATCCCTTACTCTCCGCAATTGTTATCTGTTGTGTTGTTGGAGAGTTTCGGATTTTTAATAATACAACTATGGAACAAACATATTAACTAATAATAATTTACTTTAAAAACATTCGTAAAACCTTACTGATTATGCGAAAATTATTAGCTACTAATGCTTGTGTTTAGTGTTGCCATGATTTCTGGAGCAACTGAACTATTGGCTCAGGATCCAGCTTCTGCTGATCCAACCGGATACCAAATCTTGAAAAAATATTTCATTGATGGTGACTGGCGATTTATGAGTTTTGTATTGGTTTGTTTGATTCTTGGTCTTGCTTTTTGTATTGAGCGTATCATTACTTTAAATATTGCAAGTGCAAATACAGACAAATTGCTGACACAGAATTGATGAAAATCTAAAAGCAGGAAATGTTGATGGTGCAATGGAAGTTTGTAAATCAACTCAAGGTCCAACTGCAAGTGTTCTTTATGAAGGATTAAAAAATGCTGGTCAAGGTCCAGATGCTGTTGAAAAAGCTATTGTTTCTTACGGTGCTGTTCAAATGGGACTTTTGGAAAAAGGATTGGTTTGGATTTCACTTTTTATTGCGATTGCTCCGATGCTTGGGTTTATGGGAACGGTAATCGGTATGATCCAGGCCTTTGATAGAATTGCAGAAGTTGGTGACTTGTCTCCTGCAGTTGTTGCCGATGGTATCAAAGTGGCCCTCTTGACCACGGTATTTGGTTTGATCGTAGCTATTATTCTTCAAATCTTTTACAATTACATCATTTCAAAAATTGATGGTATTGTAAACAAAATGGAAGATGCTTCTATTGCCTTGGTTGATGTTATGGCTTCAAATAATGTTTTTAAATAATCATATTTAAGAAGATAATATTATGTATAAATTTTTAACAAAAAATGGACAGTTGATCGCTTTTGGAATAGGGGCGCTTATTACCGTTATCTTCTTGGGTGTAGCTTTCTCAGGCTTGGATGAATTCAACAGCTTGGTCTCTATGAAAAAGGGACATGAATCAAATATTTTTAACTTTGGTATATCTGCGTCTATTTTTCTAATAGTCTTGTGTTTTATACTAATGTTAGTATTTGGTGTTTATCAGGTCGCTATTCATTTCAAATCATCTGCGAAAGGTCTCATCGGATTTGGTGTTATAATATTAATATTTATCATAGCTTCTAATATGATACCTTCTTCGATGGAAGAAATTCCTCAATATGTTGCTGGACCAATGGAGAAATATGAAGTCTCATTAAGTAATTACGGACTTATAAGCGGAGGTATAATGACTGCGATTGTATTAGGTGTTGGCGCTGTTTTAGCCTTTATCGGATCAGAAATTCTAAACTTCTTTAAATAACTAAATTATGGCTAGGAATAAAAGCAGGTTGACAAATGAAATCAATGCTGGCTCAATGGCAGATATTGCTTTTCTTTTGCTTATTTTCTTCCTTGTAACCACACAAATTGTTGAAGACAAGGGGATTATGGTTAAACTTCCACCTTGGTCTGAAGATGAACCTGACATTACAAAATTGAATAAACGAAATGTATTCTCTGTACTTGTAAATGCGCAGAACCAGCTTCTTGTTAGAGGTGAATTGGAAGATATCTCAGATCTGAAAGAAAGAGCAAAAGAATTTATTGCCAATCCAAAGAAAAGAGAAGACTTGGCTGAAAAACCAACCAGAGCGATTATTTCATTAAAAAATGACCGGGGTACCAATTATAAAACTTACCTCGAAGTTTATAATGAATTAAAAGCGGCATACAATGAATTGTGGAACGAAGAAAGTCGTAAACTTTTTGGCAAAGACTACAGTGAGGATTTGCCCATTCACATGCAAAAAGAAATAAGAGGAAAAATACCTTTTGTGCTTTCAGAAGCAGAGCCGACTGCATTCGGTGAGGAATAAACGGTTTTAGATTAATAAAAGTCGAAAGCTACCGTTATTACTCAACCAAAAAAAATGAATTATGTCAAAATTTAAAAAGAAAAGAGGTTCGACAGGTGCTGCCATTTCAACAGCATCATTACCTGATATCATCTTTATGCTTTTGTTTTTCTTTATGGTAGTTACTGTATTGAGAGACTCCGAGTTAAAAATAACTGTATCTACTCCTAAAGCAACCGAACTTGTTAAGTTGCAGGAAAAATCATTGGTAAATTATATTTATATCGGTAAGCCAAAACCAAAGTATCAGGAAATTTATGGTACATCTCCACGGATGCAGTTGGGGGATAAGATTTCGACAGTAAGTGAAATTCCTTTGTTTCTGGAACAGCATAGAATAAAAGTGATGGAGCAAAAGCGGCCAAAAATCATTACTTCTTTGCGAGTTGATGGAGAAGTGACAATGGGGATCGTTCAAGATGTAAAAACACAACTACGGAAATCTGGACAGTTTAAAGTTAATTATTCTGCTAAGCCTAAACCAAAAGATTAATAATTGAATTTTTCCAGATTGAAATTTTAAAAGTCCTTCAAGCTTAGTTGTTTGAAGGACTTTTAGTTTTTATCGTAATCGATCAGATGATCTGACCAATTTGTCATCTTTTGTAATTGCTCTTTGAGCTAGAATTGCAAAAAGCAAAAATACAAACGGAAGTGAAAGCCCAATATAATTTTCCTCATCATTTATTCCTTCCAATTCAGCAGCATTATTAATATAAAAAACAATAACAAGTATAAATCCTATAACGTTTGCGATGATTGCGAATCTACCAAGCAGCAGTTGGGTTTTGCGATTGTTGTACATAAAAATGCTAATCAAGGCTAATGCTCCTGCAACACAAAATATTACCAACAAACCCAAGCTGTCCTGAATGTTATAAACCCCATCCATATAAATATTGGATGTAGCTATGGGTTCAGATGTTGTTCCGAATGGAAAGGCAAATAAAGAAAACGCACTTGCGCTTGCTAAAAGTAAAAATATCGACTGTATTCTTTGTATCATTTCTGAAAATTGAAAATTTGAATTATTGTTAATTTGCAAAGATAAAAAAATGGTAAAATTCAGATCATCTATTCTTGTTCTTCTCTTATGATTCCATTTAAAAAAACCTGATCACTGAAACTACGAAATATCCTATAATAAGTATTTGCTGCACAAAGTATAAAAAAATTAAATTCACTTTTTTAACCCGACATCAGTATAAACAGCTAAATTAACTATTTTTGCGCCTGATGAGTTTACTTGATAGCCAAAGCAATCTTCCGCGCCTAAGTTACTGGGAGCAGGTAACTTTTTTTCAAAAAATCGATGTAGCAATTATCGGTAGCGGGATTGTTGGTTTGAGTGCTGCGATACATCTGAAAACCCTTTCTCCAAAATTGAATATTGTTGTATTTGAAAAAGGGACTCTTCCTACGGGAGCCAGTACAAAAAATGCTGGCTTTGCTTGTTTTGGAAGTATGAGCGAATTGGTCGATGATCTTGAAAAACATTCGGAAAGTGAAGTTTTTGATCTCGTTGAAAAACGATGGAGAGGCCTGCAGCGCTTGCGGGAAAAGATCGGTGATAAAAAGTTAGGCTACCAGGAACATGGCGGCTTTGAATTATTTAGATCCGAAGAAGAAAATGAGTTTCAGAAATGCTTTGAAAGGATAGCAGATTTTAATAAAAAACTACATGAAATAACGGGTATAAAATCAATTTATCGTGTTACGGATCAATCTATCCGGCAATTTAAGTTTGAAGGGGTCAGGCATTTAATTTTAAATAGTGCTGAGGGTCAGATTCATACGGGGTCGATGATGAAATCATTATTGGATTTGGCAAAAGAAATGGGCATTGAGGTGTTCACAGGAATCAATATCAATGGCTTTGAAGAAATGGGCAACGGAGTCAAGTTATCATGTCTGAACAAATGGGAGATTGTTGTTTCCAGGTTGATTATTGCAACAAATGGATTTGTCAGACATCTGATTCCTGAACTGGATGTTAAGCCTGCAAGAAACCAGGTGCTCATAACCAAGCCTATCGAAAATCTGCCTTTTGAAGGTTGTTTTCATTATGATAAAGGGTACTATTATTTTAGAAATATCGATCAACGCATTTTATTAGGTGGTGGTCGCAATCTATCCCTGGAAGAAGAATACACAGATGATTTTGGAACGACTCAGTTGATTCGAAATGCATTGCAACAACTTTTAAAAGAAGTGATCCTTCCAAACCAGCCATTTGAAGTAGATAGCTGGTGGAGTGGAATCCTGGGTGTCGGGGATTCTAAAAAAGCAATCGTTAAAAAACATTCTGAAAATGTATTTCTAGCAGTCAGAATGGGAGGGATGGGAGTAGCCATTGGTACTTTAATAGGAGAAGAAGTTGCTCAAATGGTTAACGATACATGATAAAATGTTAGCAATTGTTTAAAAAATAAAATTATAGTAACGGATATAAATCAGAATACGTTTTAACTTAAGTTAATAGTAAACACTTAATGAAATTTAGTTTAAAATTTATCTTGTTTCTTTTCGTATTCATTAGTCATTATCAACTTGCGGCCCAGGTTACTTCTACAGAAACGGATACTGCCAAAGCCGAAAAGGTATATATTAAAAATGCTGATATTTTGAAAGGGGTTGTTAAAGACGGAGTCGATGCACGGTATTTCGAAGGGAATGTTCAAATTCGACAAGGGCTTACCTTTATGTCTTGCGACACTGCTGTCTTATTCGTTTCGGAAAACAACCTCACTGCTCAGGGAAATGTAATAATTCAACAAGGGGATACGCTTACGATTTTTGCTGACTCCTTATCTTATCAAGGTAATGAAGGAATTGCTGATCTTTTTGGCGATGTCTCGTTGTTAAACAAAGGAAAGGAATTGTATACGGAACGACTAACTTATAACCTCAACACGAAAATTGCGTCTTATTATACCGGCGCTACCTTAGTGAACGACTCCACTCAATTGACAAGTCGTCGTGGATATTATTATGTAGCAACCAACGACGCTTATTTTAAAGATACTGTCAACGTAGTCAATCCGGAGTTTTCGCTAACCAGTGATACCCTCCAGTATAATACAACTACAAATATTGCAACTTTTCATGGACCAACGCGGATCATTCAAAACGATAGCAAAATCTATTGTGAAAATGGTTTTTACAATACCCTGAATCGCGATGCAAAATTATACCAAAACGCGCAGTTTATCAAAGGAGAACAACAAGCTGTTGCTGACACAATTATTTATGATGGAAAATTAAAAGAGGTGATCCTTGATCAAAATGCACGCTTCATTGAAAAAGATAAAAGAGCCTCTGCGGACAGGATGCGTTATATTGAAGAAACGGAAGTCACTTTTATGGAAGGTAATGCAAAGTACAAAAGTAAAGATCAAAACATAGTCTCAGATACCATAGTTTATGATTCGAAAAATGCAAAATATAAAACAAAAAGTCGGTCTGTCATTATTGATGGCTCACAGATTTTGAAAGCTGATAACGTTGATTTTGATGACAAAGAAGGAGTTGGGTATGCCCGGGGCAATGTTATTTGGGTGGATACTGCTGAACATTTAACAATCATCTGTAAGGAGATTAATTATAAAAAAGAGACGGATTATATCCTGGCAAAGGGTGATCGGCCAATGTTGATTTCTTTAGTCGATAATGATTCTTTGTGGCTAACATCTGATACGCTGGTTTCTTTTCGGCAAAGACCTGAAGATAGCCTGCGTACCTTATTGGCATACAATGACGTGCGTATTTTTAAAAGCGATTTACAGGCAGTTTGTGATTCGTTATCTTACAATACAGGTGATTCAATTTTTCATTTTTACCATGAACCCTTCATCTGGTCTGATACATCACAATTTTCAGCAGACACCTTGCATATTCAAATGGCAAACGATAAAATCGACAAGATTTTATTAGTAAACAAAGCTTTTATCATCAACTCTCCGGATGAATTATTTTTCAATCAGATTAAAGGAAAGTATGTTACTGCATTTTTTAAAGAAAGTAATGTACGACGCATGAAAGTCGAAGGAAATGCTGAAACTGTTTATTATTTATTGGATGACGAGGATGCTTATATTGGCGTTAATAAATCAATCTGTAGTGAAATGTTGATTTATTTTGGAGATAATAAAGTAGATGATATCAGGTATTATGATACGCCAAATGGAGATCTTACACCCATGAAAAAAGCTAATCACAACTTATTTAAACTTGAAGGGTTTAAATGGGAAACTAAAAAGCGACCAAGGACGTTGGAAGATTTATTTACTAAATAATTTTCGATTTTTTAAATGCGAAAACTGAATTTATACTTTTTAAATTTTTTATTGCCGGTAATCGTTTTTGCAAATGATGCTGAGAAAATCTTCAAAGAGGCTAATGAATTGTACCAGGCAAACGAGTTTTCAACAGCAATCGAAAAATACGAAAGTATTGAACAACAAGGTTTCCGCTCTCCCGAATTGTATTATAATCTTGGTAATGCTTATTACAAGATCAACCAACAAGGAAAAGCAATCTTAAACTACCAAAGAGCACTATTAATTGCTACTTCGGAAAGCCGAAGTGATATCAAATACAATCTGGAACTAGCCCGAAAAAGAATACCAGATGAAATAGAGGTCCTGCCACCATTTTTTTTAAAAAGATGGAAAGATAATCTGCGTCAGTTCGCTTCATCTGAAAGTTGGACTGTAATCGCTTTAATATTTTTTTGGATGGGCATTGGAGGATTAGTGGTTTGGCTCAAAGGTAAAAGTAGGCAGCAAAAAAAGATTGGATTTGTTGCTGGTGTGGTGATTCTGATATGGAGTATTTTGCCATTTTATATGGCATTGGATAGTTCTGATTTAAAAAGCGGTAGCGGACTGGCAGTTATTATGACAAATGAAGTGGATTTGCGGAGTGCACCGGATGAAGTAAGCAACTCAATTTTTTTACTGCATGAAGGTACTTCCGTTGAGCTTTTAGATCAAATTGGAGAATGGTACAAGGTCAAGCTGCTCAACGGGGAGCAGGGCTGGTTACCGATGAAGGTACTTGAAAAAGTCTGAAATTTTGCTAAATCGAGACAGTGTGTTATTTTACCTGCAGAGTAGGCAACATTTTTGCATAGTAAAACGTAATCCTCTATAAGTAAGTAAGCAAACATATTTTTTTACAGCATGATCATACAAAATAATTTCCATGAATATTTCATTAATCTTTTGAAGCAAAAGGTTTATGTTTTATTAAATATCCTACCTGAAAATATTGCTCATTCAAAAAGTGAGTTCCATTATCAAATCTTATTGAGAAAAGAAGACCTTGGAAACATCGTTGAAGAATTGCAGAAGTATACAGAGCTCGCCAATATTCAGGTTTTTACAACTTTTCGGATTTCAAAAGCGCTTTTAGAATTTAAGGATAATACAAAAATTGCCATTGAATTTGTACATAAATTAGTGCATAAGTCTTTGGCTTATCTTGAAGAAGAGCATTTGCTGGAGCGAAGAGTAACAACAAATAATGGGATAAGTATTCCTTCTATTGAACATTTATTTGAATACACCATCTTGAAAAATTTTCTAAATAATCAATCGCTTACAAAAGAGGAGTTTGAATATTTTGAAGATTTTCATGTTCTGGTAAAAGAAGATTTGTTAGAATATTTCAACATGAGATATGGAACAAGCTTTTCAAATTTTTACCAGTTGACGGATTACGATTCTAAACAACGGCAAAATATCGTTAAAAATTTGAAAACGGCTCCAACGAACAGGTTTATGAAAAAGATTAATGTTCGCTGGCATTATTTTATCGGGTATATGAAGCAAGCTCGAATTATATAAATCCAATTATTAGTAAAACAAACAAGCTTTTCGATTCTTAATTGAATTGAAAAGCTTTATTTTTTGGGACCATTAAAAAAAGCCCTATCTGAGAGATAGGGCTAACAACAAAAAATATAAAGCTATGAAAACTAAAACTATTTTATTCTTCTTCTTCAGAAGAAGCCTCAACTACTTCTTCCACCATCTAATTCATCTTGCCATTCTTTTAACTTGTCCCATTCTCCGGCTGCGGCCATTTCTGCTTGTGCTGGCCAAGTTGTTGGGTCATGTGATTTGTAACGACTTCCAGCTTCTTCCAGAATACCTTTTATTTTGTCAACATCAGTATTTGCTAATGCAGCGAAGGTGTTGATTCCTGCGTTATTGAGCAACTCAGCTATTTTTGGGCCGATGCCTTCTACTTTTCTCAAAGTCGTCAGCTTTGGTTTTTGTAGTTTTTTCCTTTACTACTTTAGGCTCTGTGGGTTTTGGGGTAGGGGTAGATTTGACCTGCTTGGCTTTTACAGGTGCTATAGTTTCTTCAACCTGATCAAAGGGGAGAATGTCCACAAATGTTCGGTTGAGTCTTCTTTTTTTGAATGCAACATGTCCTTCTACAAGTGCAAATAAAGTGTATGGTCTTTTCCGATTCCGACATTTCGGCCTGGGTGAAATTTAGTACCTCTTTGGCGAACGATAATATTTCCTGCTTTGGCATACTGTCCTCCGAAAAGTTTTACTCCAAGATAATTTAGCTATTACTGTCTCTTCCATTATCCGAACTACCTACTCCTTTTTTATGTGCCATTTCATAATATAATTTTACAATTAAATAAAAATAAGGTGTAATAATTGAATTATAAAAATTAATAGACTAAAAATCTTAGAAATTAACCTTTAATTCCGTCAATTTTGATTTTAGTAAATTGTTGACGATGTCCATTTTTTACACGGTATCCTTTTCGTCTTTTCTTTTTGAAAACAATTACTTTGTCTCCTTTTTGCTGCCCGAGCACAGTTGCATTTACAGAAGCGGACTTGATTACCGGCTTGCCTACGGTGACGTTTCCTTCTTTTTCAATCAGGTGAACCTGATCGAAACTAACGCTATCGCCTTCTGAGGCTTCTAACTGGTGGACGAAAAGCTCTTGCCCTTCCTCGACTTTAAATTGCTGACCAGCTATTGTTACGATTGCGAACATTAAACTTAATTTTTAGTTTAAAAATTATTTTTCTTCTTGAAATTTTTTAAATTTCGGTTGGCAAAGGTACAACTTATGTTTTATAAAACAAAGAATCAAGTTGCAGAAATATTACACGCTGTAAATCAATAATAAAAGGGAATTCTTCAATGCGGATGCTTAAATCAAATCTTTAAGTCTAAATTCAAATTTCATCTTTTTTCCATTGCGCACGACTATTAGATTAATTTTTTTGCCTTCCTTTTTCTGGAAGATCCGGAGCAGATCTTTCATTGTAAAATAACCAGGCAGGAGCCAGTTTACATTTCTGATTATATCTCCATTTTTCACACCTGCCAGGTCAGCAGGAGATCCTTCGATTATGCTACTAACTACTATTGTGTTCAAATCTTTACCACTGGCAATCAGCGTAAGTCCACTTCTGTCATATTTAAATTCTTTTTTGAATTTTTTGTTGGGTTTGAGATAAAGTTTTTCTTTTTGATAGTCAATGATGATATGAAATCGATCAAGGATCAAATTTCCAACAATTCCATTTCTGCCATTTAAAAAGCTGGTATCCAACAATTCATGGATTTCCTGAAAATTTGTAATTACATTGTTAAGTTTAAAATCTGCTATTCCTAATTCTATAATTCTGCCGAGAAAGCCTTCCAAAGTGCCACCCAACCCCATACCTATATTACCTTTTATCACATTAGGGGGAACGGTTATGCTTTTGTGCGTGTCCGTATAAAGCAGCAAGGAAAGACTTGCGCCGGTATCAAGAAGGAGTTTGACATTAATAGATTCGTTGGGATTATTAAGTTTTGTTTTTGCAACCAAATAAGGCTTGCTTCTAATTATTGTCACTGGCAATTCCGTGTATTTTTCCTTTGGAGGATTGAATTGTTCAGTATCGTGAAGCGTAATGATTCTTTTTTTATAATTGATGCTTAAAACGAATTTGCTAAAAATATTAGCTCCAATAATGCCATGAATTTCGACTCCTGTGAATTCTTCGAATTGAAAATAGTCTTCCTGAAAAACTAAAATATCAACAGCTGGAATAAAAAGTCTGGAAATTCTAAAGGAAACTTTTCTTGCCAGATAAGCGATAATTTCTTTTGTTAAATCGGCGCCTACAATTTTAAATTCTCTTTCGTATTGAATGCCTAAATTATCTGAAAATTCCCTTTTTGTGAGGATGGTGTGCTCAGCTCCTGTATCAAAAATAAATTTCACAGGAAGCTTTTCTTCAAAGTATACGTTTAGAATAATAAAGTTGTTTACATATTCAAAAGGGATATCAATTGATTTTTTTCCTTTTAGTAAAGGCTGGAAAGGTTGTGAATGAACTGCATTCGAAAAGAACAGAAAGATTAGAAGTGTTGAAAAAAAGTATTTCATGAATACGGTTATATTGGAAACGAAAAGTAGGCAAAAGTAATAAGAACCTTCTCTTTGAATCCAATTATTTCTTATAAAACGATATTTTAAAGGCTCAAGCTGTCTTAATATTTAAATTTATAACTTTCATTTTGGTGTCCTTGTTTAGGTTATTCTAACTATTTTTTTAAAATTTTACATTACTTTTTTGGTTTTTGTGATCTTATTTTAGACTTTTAGAAAATCCTTTTTCCCCAAATGGAATATTATAAGTACTATTGGCTGATAGTTTGAGATCAGTCAAAGCATAAGTTGTAATTAATTCACGACATTTTTTAAATAATAGTTTTTGAACTTAATTTATTTTTAAAAATAATTATTACTTTGTGTTGCATTTACAATTAGATAACAGTTGGATATTCTTAAATCTTCAAATAAAAACATTGAAATCTTATTTTTTTTTAACTAAACCCTAATGGTGTATGAAACTTAAAATTGACTATTTAAAATGCGCATTGCTGCTCTTGGCAATTGTGGCGATGGGAAGCTCTGCTCTGGCACAGCGTACCATTACTGGTACTATGACGGATGCTGAGACTGGGGAAGCTCTTATCGGAGCCTCTATTCTAGTAGTCGGAACTTCCCAAGGTACTGTTACCGATTTCAACGGATCTTATACACTTGAAGTGCCAGAAGGATCCACTGAATTACAGTTTTCTTATACTGGATTTGTTACTCAGGTTATAGAAATTGGTGCTTCGAATGTATTGGACCTTGCCCTTACAGCGGGTTCTTTGCTCGATGAGGTTGTTGTGATCGGTTATGGTACAGCGAAGAAAAGCGATCTGACCGGGTCTGTTGCTACATTGAATTCAAAAGATTTCAACATGGGTGTTGTGACTGCTCCTGATCAATTGATCCAGGGTAAAATCGCAGGTGTCCAAATGATCAACAATTCTGGGATGCCAGGAGGAAGAACTACGGTAAGGATTCGTGGTAACTCGTCTGTAAGAACGGGTTCTGATCCACTCTATGTAATAGATGGCGTTCCTTTGGATGGCCGGACAGCCCGACCATCATCTATTCAATCAGAACTTGGTGCTACGGAAAATTCAAATCCTTTGAATTTTATTAATACACTGGATATCGCGTCTATGGTTGTATTGAAAGATGCTTCAGCTACTGCTATCTATGGATCAAGAGGTGCAAACGGAGTAGTATTGATCACCACCAAAAAACCTCGAGTTGGCGAACCACAGATTGATTTTAACGCTGCGGTTGGTATCAGTAATATTCTGCGAAAATATGACGTCTTGGATGGTGCTGGATATAGAAATGCATTATCTCAGTATGGTATTACTAGTTCTAGTGCTGATAAAGGAAGCAGCAGCGATGCTCAAGATGAAATCACAAGAACTGCTGTATCCCAAATATACAACTTGTCTGTTGGCGGAGGAAATGAAAATGGAACTTACAGAGTTTCATTAGGGCTGACGGATCAAGATGGTATTATCCTGACTAATAACTTTAAAAAATACAATGCGTCTTTATTTGGTTCTTATAAGTTTTTAGAAAGCAAACGATTAGGACTGGATATCAATTTGATTACTTCACAAACAACAGAAACCACGGTACCAGTTTCTGATAATAATGGATTTACTGGAGATATTATTACTCAGGCTTTACAATGGAACCCGACTCAAGACCTAAGAAATAATGATGGCTCCATTCAAAGAGCTGATGCAGCTACTACTATTAATCCATTGGAGTTTATTGAGGCTTACGATGATATATCTAGAGTTAGTTCAATTCTGGCTAGTATCATTCCTTCCTTTAAAATTACGGATGATTTGACCTATAAATTCATTTATAGCATCAATCAATCAAGGGGAGAACGTGTGACTAATATTTCAAACAGTCTCAATCTACAAGGCATTGAAAAAACAGTTGATAAAGATGGGGGATTAGCATATGTGGCGAATAATGTCTTAACCACTCAACAGCTTACACATACGCTTGATTACAATGTTGATCTTACTTCTAACATGAATTTAAATGCAGTGATTGGATATGAATATATGGATTTCAGATATAGGGGATCCTGGCTTGGTGCTTTTGATTTTATCACTAATGATGTCCCGTATTCAAATATTGTTCAAAATTCTACTTCCAGTTCTCGATTAATGGCGTCTTTTGAAGACCCAACTACAGAGTTGCAATCCTATTTTGCCAGGGTTAACTTTAATTTAAAAGATAAATATTTACTTACCGCGACGTTTAGAGCGGATGGTTCTACCAAGTTTGGTGAAAATAACAAATATGGTTATTTCCCCTCAATAGGTGCAGCCTGGAATATTTCTAAGGAAGAGTTCATGTCAGGAGGAGTATTTGACGATTTGAAACTTCGAGTAGGTTGGGGACAAGTAGGTAACCAGAACTTCCCATCGGGTGCTTCACAATTCCAGTATGTTTTGACTGATAATGGAGGTTCTAAAAGAAATAATGTGGCCAACCCTAATTTAAAATGGGAAACTTCAACAACGATTAATGCGGGTATTGATTTCGCATTATTTGATTACAGATTGACAGGTACAGTGGATTATTTTAACAAATCTACGGAAGACTTGCTCTTCAACTTTCTAGCAATTCCTCCAGCTCCGGATACAAGATATTGGACCAATTTACCAGGGAAACTAATTAATAGTGGTTTTGAAGTAACCTTAAATGGTGTGATTGTGACTAATGATAAACTAACTTGGAATTTAGGTGTTAATGCGGCATTCATTGAAAATAAAATGACAGAATATAACGGCCCAACGATTAATACCGGTCAAGTGTTCGGACAAGGTATCTCCTCAGTAACAATACAGCAAATAGCAAATGACCAGCCTTTGAATGTTTTCTATATGGCAACTCATACCGGAATAGGTGAAGATGGACAATCCATTTTTGCGAATGGAGGTGAAAATACTTTCGTAGGTGATCCTAATCCAACTGTTATTCTTGGTATTACCACTTCATTAATTTTTGGAGATTTTGATTTGGGATTAAACTTCAACGGTGCTTACGGACATGAAATTTTTAACAATACTGCAGTTTCAGTTGTAAATATTGGTAACTTAGGGACCAGAAATATCGATGCTAAGCTTATCGGTCCACAACCTCCGGAATCTATTACAAACCCTATAGCAGCTTCTACAAGATTCCTGGAAAAAGGAGATTACATGAAATTGGCTAATGCAACGATAGGATGGAATTTTGGAGATATTGGTAACGTGCTAAAAGGTGGTAGACTTTATATCACAGGCGCGAATTTGTTTATCATTACAGATTATACGGGATTTGACCCTGAAGTAAACACAGTAAATGATACTGCAGGTGTTCCTTCATTTGGTATTGAATATACAACTTACCCGACTGCACGATCCTTTATTTTAGGTGTTAATTTTTCATTTTAAACAAATAAATCATAAATAAAATAGATATGAAATTTCAAAAATTATTAATACTAAGCCTGGTGTTTTTAGGACTTTCGGCTTGTACTGATCTGAAGGAGGATCTTAATGATTCCCTGACGCTAGAACAATCGCTAGCACTTTCCAACCCGGCTTCTATTTTACAATCTACTTACGAATCTTTTAGGACCCCTTACTTAGGGCAAGACAATAATTTTGCATTACAGACAATGAGCGGTGACGAAGCTATGGGACCAACCAGAGGACCTGACTGGGATGATGGTGGTGTATGGAGAGCAATGCACAACCATACCTGGGCCCCAACGGCTTCACGCCCTTCAGACACTTTTAATGGGATATTACAGATCGTATTTAACGCATCTGATGTACTCAATTTTTCTCCATCTGCTCAGCAAGCCGCAGAAGCGAGATTTTTAAGAGCTTTTGCTATGTTTTCCATGGCGGATCTATGGGGACAAGTTCCTGTTAGAGTTGTTGGTACATCAAGTGAAGACCTATTAAATCCTTCACTAGTTTTAACTTCACAAGAGGCAGTGGATTTTATCATTGCTGAAGTTACTGAGATCATGGATGACTTGCCTGATGGGCCGGCTTATGTGGCCAATAAAGATGCGGCTAAAGTACTTTTGATGAAGACCTATTTGAATAGAGGCACCTTTGCAGACAAAATTAACCCTAAGTTTGATGATGCTGATATGCAAATAGTAAGTGATTTGGCAGATGACATTATTGGATCTGGTAAATACAGCATTCAGGATAATTTCTTCGATAACTTTATTCCAGATAATGGTGAAACTTCTACAGAGTTGATTTTTACGCTTCAGAATATTAGAGGTGTATCAGGTGGTAATGTAAGACACATGTATCATAGCGGATTACACTACAATCAAAATCCAGCTGGCTGGAACGGATTCTGCACCCTTGGTGATTTCTACGACAGTTTCGAAGCCAATGACGATCGTTTAGGCATGGCTTATCCTGGTATCACCGATGTAGGAGGTGTTAGAGTTGGGTTCCTGGAAGGGCAACAGTTTGATGGAGATGGTAATGCACTGGAAGATAGAAAAGGTAACCCACTTGTGTTTTCCAAAGAAGTTGCATTGACCGAATCCGACCCAAATACTCTGGAAAGAACAGGAATTCGTGTTGCAAAATATGCAGTTGATTATTTTATAGATAGTGATCTTACAGAGCATGATTGGGTTTTCTATCGCTATTCGGATGTGCTATTGATGAAAGCCGAAGCTTTGTTGAGATTAAATCAGGAATCAGAAGCAAGAACTATTGTTAATAGCATACGGGCTAAAAGAGGGGTAGCTGATTTTACAACACTTGATTTGGATAATCTTCTGGCTGAAAGAGGAAGAGAATTGTACTGGGAAGGCCACCGAAGAACAGACTTGATCCGTTTTGGAAAGTTTCTGGATGCATGGCATGAAAAACCAGCATCGGGTACAGAGCGTTTGCTTTTCCCAATTCCAGAGAGTCAGTTAGCTGTTAATCCTAATCTTACACAAAATCCTGGTTACTAATAATAACCCCGTGATTGAATAAAATTTAAGGTCACTCCATTGGGGTGACCTTTTATTATTTTATTATCTTCGTAGCACCTAACACAAGTTGCGATGCACCTTGCAGATTATGAATTATGAGTAATAAATTATGGATTTCCCCTAACACCTACATTATTTAATTTTTAATCCATCATTTATCATTTTCAAGTTGACTTGTATCGCAACTTGAATTAACTATTATGAGAAAGTACAATATCATTTTTATCGCCGTTTTTTTTGTTGCGTGTAGTACCGAAAACAAACACGCTGATCCACTCCTTTTTGATTTACTGGATGGAAAAGAAGTCGGAATTGATTTCACCAATACTGTAAAAAACGCTCCGGATTTCAACATTTTCAGCTATCGCAATTTTTATAATGGAGGTGGTGTCGCTATCGGCGATATCAATAATGATGGTCTGTCTGACGTTTTTTTGACCGCCAATATGGGTTCAAATAAATTATATTTGAACAAAGGAGATTGGAAATTCGAAGATATTACGGAAAAAGCTGGAATAGACGAAGCAGAAAAATGGAGCACTGGAGTCGTGATGGTAGACCTCAACTCAGACGGCTTGCTCGACATCTACGTTTGCAATGCCGGCTACCAAGAAAACATCGGCCAGGAAAATTCTCTCTTTATCAATAATGGTGATCTGACATTTACAGAATCCGCTGCGAGCTATGGTTTGAATGATAATGGCTATACTACTCACGCAGGCTTTTTCGATTATGATTTGGATGGCGATTTGGACATGTACTTGCTGAATAACAGCTTCATTCCCGCCAACACCCTCAATTATAATAACAAAAGAGAATTGAGAGCTTCCGAATGGCCTGTTAAAGATTTTCTAAAAGGCGGAGGAGATAAGTTCTTTAGAAATGACGATGGAAAATTTGTGGACATCAGTGAAGAAGCTGGAATTTATGGAAGCCTTATTGGTTTTGGTTTGGGCGTTACTATTGGCGATGTAAATGGCGACCATTATCACGACATTTATGTTTCCAATGATTTCTTTGAAAGAGACTATTTATATATCAATCAAAAAGATGGGACCTTCAAAGAAAGTTTGCTTGATTGGATGTCGCACATTTCTCATTCTTCAATGGGTGCCGACATGGCGGATATCAATAACGATGGTTATCCGGAAGTATTTGTAACAGATATGCTTCCCGATGACGAGTATCGTTTAAAAACTACATCTACCTTTGATAACATCAATCTTTACCATCTCAAACAAAAACAAGGTTTTTATCATCAGTTTATGCAAAATACATTGCAATTGAATGATGGAAATAACGGCTTCCTCGAAATGGCTAACTACAGTGGTGTTGCTGCTTCGGATTGGAGCTGGGGAGCATTGATGTTTGATGCAGACAATGATGCGTTTACTGATATTTATGTTTGTAATGGCATTTATCATGATGTTATTGATCAGGATTTTATCGATTTTTTTGCCAATGAGTTGATCCAAAAAATGGCTTTGACAGGTAAGAAAGAAGAATTGGATTCTGTAATAAATAAAATGCCTTCCGTAAAAATCGCCAACAAAGCATTCAGGAATCTGGGCAACCTGAAATTCGAAGATGCCACTGAAAAGTGGGGATTTCATACGCCTTCTTTTTCCAATGGTTCTGCTTACGGAGACCTTGATAATGACGGAGACCTTGACTTGGTTGTAAATAATGTCAACCAGGAAGCTTTCATTTATCGTAATAATTCTGAAACTCAAACGAATAACCATTACTTAGAGATTCGTTTGAAGGGACCAAAAAACAACCAATTTGCAGTAGGCTCAAAAATCCAACTACATCTGGGAAACTCCATTATCAACAGGCAATTAATCCCAACAAGAGGTTTTCAATCATCAATCGACTATCAAATGCCAATTGGTATCGGAGAGGCAGAAAAAGTTGATTCAATGAAAATAATTTGGCCTGACCATTCTGTTTCTTTGATGGTCAATCCACCTATTGATACGATTCTTGAAATAAATTATGCTAATCGAACAAAAGCTGGGAAAGCGATCACCGATTCAGGTGTTTCAAGCTTGTTTACAAAAGTAGAAAACGATTTTGATCCACATCAGGAAAATGATTTTATCGATTTTTATTACGAAAGAAATGTTCCTGTGATGACTTCGCAAGAAGGACCTAAAGCAGCCGTTGCTGATGTAAACGGTGATGGCCTTGATGATATCTATATTGGAGGTGCAGGTGGAGAATCCGAAGAACAAGGGCGACCAAAAACGCCTGGACAACCTGGACAACTTTATATAAATAGTGGTAACGGTTTTTCCAAATCGGAACAAAATGTTTTTGATGAATTCAGAGATTATGAAGACACGGCTGTAAGTTTCTTCGATGTTGATGGCGATGGAGACCAAGACCTTTATATTGGCTCAGGAGGCAATGAACAGAACTTTAATTTGATGCGAGATAGAGTTTATATCAACGACGGTAAAGGTAATTTTGAATACAATTCAATTTCTCTGCCCAAGAATACTACGAATACAACGGTGGCTATTCCTTACGATTTTGACGAAGATGGTGATATTGATTTATTTGTTGGGAGCAGGTCAGTCCCTGGAAATTATGGCAAAACACCACCCAATTATCTTTATGAAAATATCGGTAAAGGACGTTTTGTAGATGTAGCGAGGTCAGAAAATCCTGAAATTTACAATATCGGAATGGTCACAGATGCAAAATGGATAAATGTCAATGGCGGACCTCAAAAAGAACTGGTTTTGGTAGGTGAATGGATGGGGCCAGCTATTTTTACTTACAATGGATCAGGCTTTGAAAGATTGGCTACCAACCTATCTGAATACGAAGGATGGTGGTATGCTGTTGAATCTGATGATATTGATAAAGATGGTGATGAAGATTTGGTATTAGGTAATCTTGGTGAAAACTTTTACCTGAAAGCCAGTAAAGATGAACCGTTGAAACTTTGGGTATATGACTTTGATGAAAACGGGCAGGCTGATAAAATTATTACTAGGACGATAGGTGGCAAAGATATGCCGGTGCCTATGAAAAGAGACTTAACTGATCAGATTTCATCTTTGAAAAAACAAAGCTTAAAGCATGTTGATTATGCAAAAAAATCAATTCAGGATTTATTTTCTCCTGAATTACTGGAGCAGGCAGAAGTTAGGCAAGCCAATTTTATGAAATCTGTGGTTGCCATCAACAATGGCAATGGTGAATTTGAAGTCGTGGCTTTAGCACCCGAAGTTCAATTGTCCTGTGTTAATGCAGCTTTGTTTGCTGATTTGAATGACGATGGTTACAACGATCTCGTAATGGGAGGAAATAATTACGACTTTCTACCTCAGTTTTCGAGATTGGATGCAAGTTTTGGACATGTACTTTTAAATGATAAAAAAGGAAATTTTATGTATTTGTCTAATAAAGATTCCGGATTTTACATCGAAGGTGAAGTTATGCAATTGAAAGAAATCGAAATGGGCCGGGAATATTTTTTAATGGCACTAATTAATAATCAAAAACCAGTAGTCCATCGTCTGGACAAAAAAAGTAAGTTAGAAAATGAGTAGCAAGATTGCCCTTCTGAAACTTTTTATTCTCTTTATTTTAATTTTTAATTCATGCTCTCCACCCCCCACCGGGGATGGGTTTATTTTACGGGAAAGCGAGACAACCGGTATTGATTTTTCCAATGACCTAAAACTCACTTTAGACCTCAATATTTTCAACTACATGTATTATTATAATGGAGGAGGAGTTGGTTCGGGAGATTTTAACAATGATGGCCTTATTGATCTGTTTTTTACCTCCAATTTGGAAGACAATAAAATGTTCCTCAACGAAGGTGGTTTGAAATTTAAAGAAGTAACGGCGCAAACGGGAATTTTCAGCGATCGTGGTTGGTCAACCGGCGTATCCATTGTTGATATCAATGACGATGGAATGCTTGATATCTATATTTCTCAGGTTGGGGAATTTCTAAATATTAAAAGCAACAACCAATTATTTATTTGCGAAAAAATTGGAGATAATGGAATTCCAGTTTATACTGAAAAGTCAAACGAATATGGCCTTGATTTAGTCGGCTTTTCAACACAGGCAGCTTTTTTGGATTATGATCTGGATGGCGACCTGGATATGTTTCAATTGAACCACTCCTTGCATGCCAATGGTACTTTTGGTCAACACAAAGATTTTCAGGGAACGTTTCATCCTCTATCAGGTGATAAGATTTTTAGAAACGATAATGGAAAATATGTAAACGTAACCGAAAATGTCGGCATAAACAGTACAGTTATTGGCTATGGCTTGGGATTGGCCATTGGCGATGTCAATTTGGATGGATATCCTGACATTTATATCGGCAATGATTTTCATGAAAATGACTATCTCTACATCAATCAAAAGGATGGGACCTTTAAAGAAGATTTAATGGAAGCAGATAATGCATACCAGTCGATTTTCCATGGGAGTTGATATCGCGGATCTAAATAATGATGCTTATTCCGAAATCATCTCTTTGGACATGCTTCCATACGATCCATATATTTTAAAAAAGTCTCAAGGAGAAAACACAGTTGATGTTTTTAGATTTAAACTCACTTACGGCTATAATTATCAATATGCTAAAAATAATTTGCAGCTCAACAATGGTAATAATACGTTTAGTGAAATAGCTATGTATTCAGGCGTTCATGCAACGGACTGGTCCTGGGCACCTTTGTTAGTAGATTTTGACAATGATGGATTAAAAGACCTGTTTATTGCCAATGGTATTCCAAAACGGACAAACGATATCGATTACATCAACTTTATCGCAACCGACGACGTACATTATAAAATGAGAACAGGGAATATGGAAGAGAAAGACCTTTCGGTGATTGATAGAATACCTGAAATTAAGTTACCCAATAAGTTTTTCCTAAATGCAGGAGGAGTAAAGTTTGAAGACCTTGAGAAAAATATAAGCAATGTCAAATCCAGCTATTCGAATGGAGCTGTTTATGCTGACTTAGACAATGACGGCGACTACGATCTGGTTACGAATAATATAGATGAAAAGGTGTTTATTTACGAAAACACTTTCAATTCAGGTGAAGTTAAAAATGATTATTTAAAAGTCAATTTAACTGGACCAAAAGGTAATCGAAATGCCATTGGTTCGAAAATTATTGTTCAAAAAAAGGACGGACAAAAGATTTTCAATGAAAAATTTCCAGTCAGAGGATTTCAATCCAGCATGGAGGGGCCAATATTGATTGGACTTGGAAATAAGACTGAAATTACTTCTGTCACCATTGTGTGGCCTGATAATACTTTTGAAGAGCTTGATTTCACTCAGCAAAATATTAGTGTAGCCCACAAATCAGGTTTGCCACAATTCGATTACGAGAAATTCAGAAAATTAGAGAATGAAACTTTCGTTGCAAAGGATATCACTTCTGAAATAAAGATTGATGTTGTTCACAAAGAAAACGATTTTGTTGAATTCAACAGGGAATTTCTGATCCCTCATTCAACTTCATCAGAAGGACCTGCTTTGGCTATTGGAGACGTCAACGGTGATGGCTTGGAAGATGTTTTTATAGGATCGTCAAAAAGAAGAAAAAATTCTATTCTTATTCAAAATGCAAATGGCCAATTTGAAAAATCAGCTCAGGCGGCAATGGCTATAGACAGCATTTACGAGGAGGTTGATGCTGTATTTCAGGATGTTGACAACAATGGCACTTTGGATCTTTTAATTGCTTCCGGAGGCAATGAATATTGGGCTCAGGAAGAATACCTTCAGCCCAGACTTTATTTGAATGATGGCAATGGCAATTTCAATCCAAAAAAAGATGCTTTCAACGATATCTTCATGACTGCTTCCTGCATTTTGCCCTACGATTTTACAGGCGATGGAAATGTTGATTTGTTCATTGGAGCCAGAGCGCAGCCTTGGGCTTATGGCGAAATGCCGCGATCTTATTTGCTGAAAAATGACGGTACAGGCAAATTTACGGATGTCACTACTGAGTATTCTTCAGAATTGGCTTCCGTCGGATTGGTGATGCACGGACTTTGGTTTGATTTAGACAAAGACAACGACCAGGATTTGATCCTTTCTATTGAGTGGGATAATATTTATGCTTTTATAAACGAAGACGGACAATTTCAGAAGAAAGCCTTGACTGATAAAAAAGGGCTTTGGAATTTTACCTTACCTTATGATTTTGACCAGGATGGTGACAATGATCTGATTGCTGGAAACCTTGGTTTGAATAATATGCTAAATGCTTCACCTGAACAACCTGTCAGAATGTATTATAACGACTACGATGATAATGGTAAAAAAGAACAGATCCTGACTTATTACCTCCAGGGAAAAGAAATATTTTTTGCTAACAAAATGGAATTGGAAAAACAGTTGCCAGTAATCAAAAAGAAATTTTTGTATGCTGAGGATTTTGCCAAAGCTACTATTGCGGATGTTTTGCCAAATGATAAATTAGAATCATCGGTTGTATACGAAGTGGATTATCTGGCTAACTCGATCCTGATCAATGACGGTAACCTGAATTTTAAAACGGAACCCTTACCTTTTAACGCTCAATTTACTCCTTACAAAACCGCAACGGTTATTGATGCAAATGGGGACGATTTGCCGGATGTGTTTTTAGGGGGCAATTATTACGACTGCAACATCCAGATGGGAAGATATGACGGAGATTACGGAACAATTTTAATCAATCGAGGGGACTGCAAATTTGATGTAAGTCAACTTAATGGCCTTGCCATCAAAGGCCAGATTCGAAAAATTGAACCACTCAAAGTTGGTGATACCCAGGCTTATTTCGTTGCAAGAAATAATGATAGTGCGGTCGTTGTAAAATTTGGCGACGGAACAAAACAGGTGAACTAAAAGATTTTTAAATTTAGATATCATTTTTAAAAGTGAATAAGGGGATTTGTCCAAGACAAATCCCCTTATTTGTTAGTTAATCATTTAGCTTTTTTGTAATATAGATTTCACAAAAAAAATACAATGATGAAGCTGTTTTTTACCGCTCTTTTTACTGCTTTTATAACCTTTTTCTCAGTCGCTCAGGATCTGGACCAATCTCCCTGGCACATTCAGGCCAAAGACATTGATCCCAATAATTATTATGGCGTCACCTGCGCCAACGGGATGGTAGGTTTGGTTTCGTCAGCAGAACCGATGAAGGTTACGGATGTGGTTTTGAATGGTGTTTATGACTATTACCAGCGGGGGCGTGTTTCCAATATTTTAAAGACATTCAATCACGTCAATATGAACCTTGATGTGGATGATCGACGGGTCAGCCAAAGCAATATTTCAAACTATGCACAGACTTTGGATATGAAAAAAGCGGCGCTGACCACGACTTTTGATGTAGGAACTAAAGCGAGTGTAAAACATACCATGATGGCATTACGCCACTTGCCTTTCACGTCAATGATCATGGTTGAGATTACTGCAAAAGAAGATGTCGAAATTACACCAATGAGCGTTATTGAAGCACCAAACCATCTCAATGATGTACGTAATTATTACGCTGAAATAGATCGCCCGCATGTCAAAATTCCATTGTTGACTTCTGTTGCCGAAAGCCCTTCCGGCTTGCACAAGGTCGCGGCTTCCAATAGTTTTATTTTTGAAGAGCCGCATGGAAATGAACCGGATATCATTCATGAAGACTGGGACTACACTATGCATCTCGCTAAGTTTTATAAAAAACTGAAAGCAGGAGAAACCTATAAATTCAGCATCGTAGCTTCCGCGGTTTCCACAGAACATTACAATGATCCCCAAAATGAAGCAGAGCGGTTGACCATTTTTGCGATGCTTGAAGGAACCGAACGACTTTTAAAAAGACATGAAGAAGCCTGGGCCAAACTTTGGGAAAGCGATGTCATCGTCGAAGGAGATTTGCAAGCTCAAAAAGACATTCGGTTCGCCATTTATCATTTGTATTCCTTTGCACGAAAAGGAACTGCTTACAGCCTTTCTCCTATGGGCCTTTCAGGCCTAGGCTATAACGGACATGTGTTTTGGGATACCGAACTCTGGATGTATCCGCCACTTTTGATGTTGCAGCCGGAAATTGCAAAATCGCTGCTCGAATATCGTTTTGAAAGGCTTGAAGCCGCCAAACAAAATGCTTTTGCTCATGGCTATGACGGTGCAATGTATCCCTGGGAATCAGCAGATGAAGGTTCCGAAGATACGCCGGTTTGGGCCTTGACTGGTCCTTTTCAACACCACATTACGGGATGTGTAGCGTGGGCGCACTGGAAGTATTACCAGGTGACAAAAGATAAAGATTGGTTAGAATCCAGAGGTTATCCAATATTGAAAGAAGCAGCAGATTTTTGGACAAGCAGGGTAGAGCGTAATGGCCCTGGTCGTTACGAAATAAAAAATGTAATCGGTGCAAACGAGTGGCAGGAAAATATTGATAATAATGCTTTTACCAATGGAATGGCAATAACTACTTTAATTTATGCTGCTCAGGCTGCCAAAGAACTTGGTCAAAACGCTGATCCGGACTGGGCGCTTGTTGCAGCGAATATCCCAATTTTGAAATTTCCTGATGGAACTACTCGTGAAAATGCAACTTATAACGGCGAAACGATCAAACAGGCGGATGTCAACCTTCTCGCTTTTCCATTAAATATAGTCAGCGATCCCGATGCTATTTTAAAGGATCTTCAATATTATGAACCCCGAATGGCCACCGATGGTCCCGCAATGGGCAATTCGGTATTGGCAGCACTTTACGCGCGGATGGGAAATCATGAAAAAGCCTACGAGCTCTTTGTGAAAAGTTATGAACCCAATAAAGTCCCTCCTTTTGGTGTACTCTCTGAAACGGCTGGAGGAACAAATCCGTATTTCGCAACTGGCGCCGGTGGAATGTTGCAGGCAGTATTGTCTGGTTTGGGAGGTTTGGATATTTCAGATGATGGAATCACGCAGTTGAAAACAAAATTACCTAAACACTGGACATCGCTGACCCTCAAAGGGATCGGTGTTGAAAAACAATCTTTTAGTGTAAAATGATTAATTTAGAAGACTATCTGAATCTTAAAGACTGAGAATTTTTAAAATAAATGACGGGACAAAATAACTTATTGATAATTCTGTCTAACAGTTTAATATGAATAGCGCGGCTTTAAAAACTTACCTTATTCAGTTTCGGGATACGATGTTGACCAATTCCGAAGCGGTAATCTTTATTCGGAAAAACAGGCTTTGGGTAGGCTTTTGGCGCTATGGCTGGGTGTCAAGAGCTTTGGTGGTATTGGCAGTTCTTTTAGGCCTTAAATTTTTGGGTACCATTATCAACTGGTGGAGAAACCTCCAAATCGATGATCCGGTTGAAGCAGTTATTAATGTTGGTTCGTTGTTTCAAAATATCGCATTTGAGGGCTATGAATTCCTGTTTGTTGGTGGGATGAAATACATCATAATGATTTTGTTGGAAGTGATTATTTTTCATATGTGTCGCGGGACTTTGGAAATTTTGACGGGAAAGACTTCTGACTTAAGTTTTGATTCTTTTGTAAAAGCGCAGATTCGAATGATCAAAGTAGCGGTGCGATCTTATATTTTTGAAATGGTCATAATCCTTTTGATTAAAATTGTTTTTGGGATTTTTGGTGCGTTTGATTTTTTAGAACCGGTTTTAAAATATAGTGTCCATTGTTATTTTATCGGCTTCATCGTTTTTGATAATTATACCGAGCAATTTGAAATATCAATCAAAGAAAGTGTTCAACATGCCAGAAATTATATCGGTGTTTGTTTGGCTTTGGGGCTTACAACCAATGTCCTGTTGTTGGTTCCTGTTGTTGGGGCAATTGCTGCTCCTTTGATTGTGGCGGTAACCGTCACTTTGGTGATGTATCATATTTCGGATTTGCATCTTTTCCCTCAAAAAGAAGTTGAACCGGTTGTCAGCAATAAGTAGATTTTTCATAAAAAATCTGTTACCAGTTTTTATATAGAAATGCATCCGGTTGATTTAAATAGATTATCCGTTCCCTACCAATTAATTAGTAAAATAAGCCCGATCTTGTTAATTTTGCGATGTTCGTAGAAAGTACTTTGTCAAAAAAAAGATATAAACCATGATTAAGGGTCATTTTGGTAAATTGTTGATTTTCAGTTTGCTCGCTTTATGTTTTACAAGTTGTGAAACTTCCAATCCCAATTTTCAGGAAGAGGCTAAAAATCCCGATTTTTATCATAGATCGATGAAAAAACTGACGGATGTAATTGTTCACGATATATTTTCACCGCCAGTTGCCAGCCGGATTTATGTCTATCCCAATATTGCAGCTTTTGAAACCTTGATTCATGATTATCCCGATTATCAGACTCTGGAGGGTCAATTGGATGGTTTGAAAAATGTGCCTCAGCCCGAAGCAGGTAAAGAATATTGTTTTCCTTTGGCAAGCCTTCATGCTTTTTTGCTCACTGGAAAAGCGCTTATTTTTTCTGAATATCAGATTGAAGAATTCGAAAATGAAATCTACACAGCGTTTAAAGCCATCAATATGCCTCGGGATGTTTACGATCGTTCTATGGCTTATGGTAAAACGATGAGCGATCATATCTTGGCTTGGGCAGATACCGATATGTATAAAGAAACCAGAACTTTTCCAAAATACTCTATTCCAAAAGATCCTTCAAAATGGAAACCTACGCCACCAGATTATATGGATGGTATTGAACCAGCTTGGAATATAATCAGAACAATGGTCATTGATTCTGCAAATCAGTTTGTACCGCCGCCGCCAACGGAATTTAGCATTGACAAAAACAGCCAGTTTTATAAAGAAACTATGGAAGTCTATGAGGTAGTAAAAAGTGTGGATGATGAAAAAGTAGCCATTGCCGAGTTTTGGGATTGCAATCCTTTTGTCTCCCATCATACGGGGCATGTCATGTATGCCACAAAAAAAATCACTCCGGGTGGGCACTGGATGGGTATTGCCTACATAGCTGCTAAAACATCTAACGCTGATTTGATGAAATCTGTAGAAACTTATACTCGAGTGGCGATCAGTCTTTTTGATGCATTTATCAGTTGCTGGGATGAAAAATACCGCAGCAATCTTATTCGCCCTGAAACGGTAATAAACACTTATATTGATGAAAGCTGGCTTCCTGTTTTGCAGACTCCTCCATTTCCCGAACATACCAGCGGCCATAGTGTAATTTCAGGTGCTTCTGCTGTTGCTTTAACAGAATTATACGGCGACAATTTTACTTTTGTAGATAGTACCGAAATGGAATATGGGTTACCTCCTCGCTCTTTTACCTCTTTTTATAATGCATCGGATGAAGCAGCAGTAAGCCGTCTGTATGGAGGCATTCATTATCGACCGGCCATCGATTATGGCGTGACTCAGGGAAGAGCAATAGGAAAACTCATCGTTGAACGTGTAAAAACTAGAAAGCAAGCCATTGGTATGAAAGAAGAATAAAAAACCAAATAACTTTGATGATATTTTGGGGCAGGGAGCATTGGTTTCTTGCCCATTTTTTTTGGCTTTTCTAATGCAGAAATATTTTTCATTATCTTAGGATTTTGCTTTTAATTAATTTAATCCAACAGAATGAAAAATCTTTTTTACAGCCTTTTTATAATCTGTTTTTATACCACCTTTATTGCTTGCTCGGGGAACTCCTCCCGACAAAATATTCCTACTGTTGAGCCTTATAAAATGAAATCCGGCAAGATGGTCAACCGATTTGAATCAGCCATCTTAAACATGGAAAAAGAGGATTCCACCAGAACCGCCTTTGACGACGAGATTCTTTTTGTGGGTAGTTCGAGTATCCGGATGTGGAAATCTTTGGTTATTGACATGCTTCCGTTGCACGTTATAAACCGTGGATTTGGTGGCTCTACCATTTCGGAGGTAATCTATTATGCCAATCGGATTGTCATACCTTACCAGCCGAAGCTGATTGTGTTTTATTGTGGCGAAAACGATATTAATGATGGTTACACGCCACAGGAAGTGAGAGATTCTTTTATTGTTTTGGATGAATTTATCCATCAAAAATTACCAGAAACGCAATTGCTTTTTATTTCCATGAAACCATCACTGGATCGCTGGGAATTGTGGGATCAGTTTGAAGAAGGAAATCAATTGATTCGACAATACATCGAAAGCAAACCCCATCTTCATTATTTTGATAGCAGTGAAAGCATGCTCAACGCAGAAAGTACTCCGGATTCTACCATTTTCATAGAAGACGGACTCCATATGAACGAAATGGGCTATGCAAGATGGACTGCTCAATTGAAACCTGTTGTTACAACCCTTTCGGGTATTCCTGAAGAAACGCCAAATAATTAATAGTTTTTTAGAAAATGGCAAAACTTAAAAAAAATCTCAACCTGTATGGTTTGACTATGATTGCGGTCGGTTCATGCATTGGGGCCGGAATATTTACAGCTCCTGGACAGGTTGTCGAAGCAGTTCCAAATCATCTGCTTGTTCTTTTAGTGTGGCTTTTTGGAGGTATAATTGCTCTTACCGGAGCGCTTACCTTCTCAGAATTAGGATCAATGTTTCCAAAGGCGGGCGGAGTTTACGTTTACCTTAAAGAAGCTTACGGTGACCTGGTTGGTTTTCTTTATGGTTGGGTGACATTACTTGTTATTAATACAGGCGCGATGGCCGCTCTGGCTATTCTTTTTGCAGAATATATCACTAAATTTTCTTTTTTTGAGAACATTGGTAAAACCAATTTGGCTGTATTGGCGATTATTTTTTTGACAGTGATCAATGTTTTTGGGGTGAAAATCGGACAAATATTAGCCAATGTTTTTACCGGTTTTAAATTAGTTGCTATCGCTGGAATTATTTTAGTTGGTATTTTTTATTTTGATGCATCCAGAGTAGACTTTGACCTGTCGTTAGCTACGGCTCCCGATAATTTAATCCAATCCATGTTTGTTGGTTTAATAGGCGTTTTCTTTTCCATTGGTGGTTGGCACCATGCTTCTTATCTTTCCGGTGAAGCGATCAATGCAACAAAAACAGTCCCCAGATCAATGATTCTTGGCGTTACCATCGTTACGATCACTTATGTTTTTATCAATCTGATTTACATGATTCTTTTGCCCTTACCTCAAATAGCTGCGACAGAGACGATTGCCAGTGATGCACTTGGTGTCGTTTTTCCTTTCGGAGGTCAATTAATGGCAATCGTCATTTCGCTTTCGGTTTTTGGTTCGATTGGGATTTTTGCCATGTCAGCTCCGAGGATTTATTTAGCAATGGCAGAGGATGGAATTTTCTTTAAGCAACTTTCAATTATACATCCAAAGTATAAAACCCCTGTTGTGGCAATGGCAATTCAGTCTGCATGGGCTATTTTGTTAATAATTGTGTTGAAGTCATTCCGTGATTTGATGGCTTTTGTGATTTTCATGGATATCATTTTTATGACGCTGGCAGGTCTTTCGATTTTTGTATTTCGTTTAAAAAGGAAAGATTTAGAGCGTCCGGTCAAAGTAATTTTATATCCTTTCGTCCCCATCATTTATATTCTGTTTTCAGCAATGTTTGTGGTGAGCACTTTGATGGCCATGCCTGGAACATCATGGTATGGATTGATCATTTTGGTTATGGGGATTCCTTTGTTTTTTTATTTTAAAAGGCAAAATACAAAAAGAAAGGACCTGGTTTAAATCTGTTTATTTATGGGAACGAAATGAAAGATACGCCACTTTTTGAAGCTGCAAAAGCAATTTTGAAACATAACTGGACCGGACAATTTACCAAACCGGCACCAAGTCTTTATCCGCATCAGTGGAACTGGGATGCAGGGTTTATCGCTATTGGATATTCCAACTATGACACCGAAAAGGCAATCCAGGAATTGCGCTCTTTGTTCAAAGGCCAATGGAAAAATGGAATGCTTCCGCAGATCGTTTTTCGGCCGGAAAGAGAGACGGATGGCCAATATTTTCCGGGAGCGGACTTCTGGCAATCCCATCGATCTCCTTTTGCACCAAAAAATATTTCAACCTCAGGGATTACTATGCCTCCAGTGCATGGTTTTGCATTGTGGGAGATCTATCGAAAAGTGAAGGATAAAGCAGTCGCATTGAATTTTCTGAAGGAAATGTTTCCAAAAGTAATGGCATTGCATCGATATCTTTACGAATATCGCGATCCACAAAATGAAGGATTAATTTATATTCGACATCCCTGGGAACCTGGCACAGACAATTCGCCTGCCTGGGATTCTGCTTTGGCGCGAATCGATCTTTCGAAAGTTTCCATTCCCACTTATCAGCGAAAAGATCTACAAAATAAAAAAGCTGCTGCACATCGTCCAACCAATCAAGACTATGATCGATATGTTTATTTGGTTGATCTTTTTAGAAACGAAAATTACGATGACAAAGCTATTTTTAAAAAATGCCCTTTCCTGATTCAGGACCCGCTTTTTAATTCCATTTTAGTGCGATCAAATGAATGTTTGATTGAAATTGGAAAATTACTGGGAGAAGAAGTTGCTCCGTTGAAGAGTTGGAACGACCTGACCATCCAAAGCATGAATGAAAAGCTGTGGGTTGAAAATATGAGAAGCTATTGCGCCTATGATTTAAAAGCGGATAAAATTATTCTGTCTCAAACTTCTTCAGGCCTGATGCCTTTGTTTGGCGGTATCCCGAATCAATCGCAAGCAGCGCAAATCATTGAAACTTTATCCAGCCCCAAATTCAGTGGAACAATCGAAAATCCTGCCTGGCTTTGTCCGACGTACAGTTTGGAAGCCCCAAATGTCAACTATGAAAAATACTGGCGTGGACCGGTCTGGTTGAATTTGAACTGGTTGCTTTACCATGGATTACTGCGATATGGTTATAAAATGCTTGCAAAAAAAGTGAAAGAAGATTCTTTATCCTTAATTTCAAAATATGGTTTTTATGAATACTTCGATCCGCGCAAAAAGCAGGAAAATCAATCTGGCTATGGAACCAATCAATTTTCCTGGTCCGCAGCATTGGCGATTGACTTTTTATTTTCTGACGATGAATATTTGCATTTTTAACACCCAAACGAAAAAATATGAATGCGCTTGATATAATTATTGTAATTGTTTATTCCATTGGAATGCTGGGCCTTGGATTTTTCTTCAAAGGCCAAAAAGATAAAAAGGATTTTTTCTCTGGGCGGACGAAGTTTTGGCTGGTTTTCGATGGGTTTATCGACGATGGCCTCGCAACTTTCCGCGATAAGTTTTATCTCCGCGGCAGCTTTTGTCGGTTTAAAAACCAACGGTGGTTTACAATGGCTGAGCTTTGAATTTGCAGTTCCGATCGCGATGATCTTTTTAGCAGTTATTTTGATTCCTCCTTTGTACAAAGCCGGAATTGTCAGTATTTACAGCTATTTGGAAGATCGATTTAGCGGTTCGACCAGGGTGTTGATCAGTGCGGTTTTCCAGTTTAGTCGTGCTTTCGCTACGGGAATTATGATCTACACCGTTGCTCTGGTTTTGTCAGCGGTGATGAATATTCCTTTTTGGCAAACGATTTTACTTTCCGGAATTGTCACAATGGTCTATTCTTTCCAGGGAGGCATGAAAGCGGTGGTTTGGGGTGATGTGATCCAGATGATCATTTTGGTTATTGGTATTTTGGTTTGTTGTGGTTATGGATTGTACTTGCTAGGTGGATGGGATAGTTTTGTTCAAAATGTGGATCATAATAGGTTGAATGCTGTTGATTTCAATTGGGGTACTTCGGAAGGAGAGGAATTTGGATTTTGGCCGATGGTGGTTGGTGGTTTTTTTCTATACATTTCTTATTATGGTTGTGATCAGAGTCAGGCGCAGCGATCCCTTTCGGGTAAGAGTTTGAAAGAAGTGCGTCGTGCTTTACTTTTCAATGGATTATTCAGATATCCGGTGACACTGGCTTATTGCATGATGGGCTTGATCATTGGAACTTTCGCTTTCTCCACTCCAGAATTTATGGAATTAATTCCTGAAGGCAAGCCAGATTATATGATCCCGATATTCATTATCAATTATCTGCCACATGGAATTATAGGATTATTGTTAGTCGCAATACTGGCAGCAGCGATGTCATCTTTGAGTTCTGCCATTAACTCACTGAGTGCAGCCACCGTTGAGGATTTTATTGTGCGTGCCAAGGGCGATCTCAGCGATGAGCAAAATTTGTTTTATTCAAAAATGATGACCATCGTTTGGGGGGTGATTTGTATTATTTTAGCCTTTTCGGCAGGGAATATCGCAAATACGGTCATCGAAGCGATTAACAAAGTCGGTTCAGCATTTTACGGGCCAATTGTAGCTACCTTTATTTTAGCTATTTTAACGAAGAGAACTCATACACTAGGTGTAAATATTGGATTAGTTCTGGGCGTTGTGGTAAATATCATTATTTGGCAAAGTGGCATTCCCATATTTTGGATCTGGTGGAATTTCATTGGAGCGGTCATTACTTTATCGGTAGGATATGGCTTAAGTTTATTAATTCCTGCGAGTAAAAAGGAAAAAGAAAAAGTAATTGTATTGGATACTTCAGAACAGAGTTTTTTCAAAAGAGAAAATTATTTGCTCGTTGCTTATTTTGGATTCATCATATGGTTCAGTATGTCTTTGGCTGAATGGATTTGATTACTTATTTGTTTGATTTTCAAAATAAATCATAAATTTCAGTGTCCTTCAGTGTCCTTCAGCGTCTCGTATAATCTTTCAATAAAAACTACTCATTATGAAAAATGCATACCTCTCCGATATTCTTAATACCCTAAATCGTATGACTTCAGAATATAAAAAAGAGCTGGAGCCTTTGAATAGCGAACAGCTCAATTGGAAGCCCGACTCAGAAAGCTGGAGCGTTGGACAATGCGTAGATCATGTCATCACTTCCAACAGACTTTATTTTAAAATATTCGAATCTGTTTTGAATGGAACCAAGCCATTTAATTTTTGGGAAAAGATACCTTTTTTACCTGGTTTATTTGGAAAATTATTAATCAACACCACCAAACCTGTTATCGATAAAAAGAATAAGACTGTTCCTGTATTTGAACCTTCAAAAAGTGATATTCCTGACGATATTTTAAATACCTTTTTTGAAACCCAAAAAGAGCTGATTGACTGGATTAAGAAATCAGATTCGGTAGATCATAAAACAACGATTGTTACTTCTCCTGCTGCAAAGTTTGTTACTTACAGCCTTCATGATGTTTGTAGGATATTATCTGGCCATGAAGAGCGACATATCAATCAGGCCCGGAACGTGATGAAAATGGACGGGTTTCCTTCTTAAGCGTAAAATTACTGAAATATAATCGTCCAGGTTACCAAAGTTTAGTGTACTCTTTGTTCAATATTTTCTATTTTTGGGAAAACGTTGATTTGTGAAAACCAGGCTGTTAACTTTCTTCTTTTTGCTTCTTCACCTTTCTAATGCTATTGGACTATTTGGTCAAATTTGTGAAGGCAATTTAGGCGAAAATATCTTCATTGAGGGTGACTTTGGATCAGGTACAGCAAATGTTCTCCTACCTAATCCACAAATTGCTCCTGGATATGGCTATACCACAAATCCACCCCCCTGGGATGGTCAATATGTGGTTTCCAATAATACAGATACCTGGTCAGCTCTTTATCCAACCTGGCTTCAAATAGGAGATAATAGCACAGATCCCAATGGTTATATGATGATCGTCAATGCCAGTTATGAACCGGGTCTTTTTTATGAGCAAGAAGTGGATGGATTGTGTGAGAATACTTTGTATGTTTTTTCTGCTGATGTGATTAACTTGATTAAAATTGGAGTTGGAGGCCACATCGAACCTAATGTCTCTTTTTTGATTGATGATGTACAGGTTTATACAACTGGCGATATTGCACAGGATGAACAATGGAAAACGTATGGATTTACCTTTACTACAGATCCCGGGCAAACTTCCGTTAAACTGTCACTCCGAAACAATGCTCCCGGCGGGATAGGAAATGATGTGGCACTTGATAACATCACCTTCCGGCCCTGCGGGCCCGAAGCGCTGATCCTGCCTTATGACATTGCGAATATTTGCGAAGATGGCGATCCCATTGATTTGAATGCTACGATCATTGGTGACCAATACGATACGCCTACGTTTCAATGGCAAGAGAGCTTTGATGAAGGAATGACCTGGGTTGATATTCCTGGAGCGAATAGCAGTATGTTTACTCATAGCAACTTGTCAAGCGGGTTTTATTATTATCGCTATTTGTTGGCCAATGATCCAGGAAATCTATTCAATTCAAAATGTCGTGTCATTTCTAATATAAAAATCGTCTACGTTGTTCCTAAGTTTTATTCGATCATTGATACACTATGTGAGGGGTTGACCTATGTTTTGGGAAATAGCAGTTATTCAAGCACCGGGCTTTACGTTGATAGTTTGATCTCTTCATTGGGCTGTGATAGTATTGTAACCCTGGATTTGACGATAGTCCCTGATGCTGGGATTGATGCCACTATTTTGGTTAATGATCCGAAATGTTCCGATTCTCAAGATGGAAGCATTGTTATCGACACTATTATTAATGGAACAGCGCCGCTTTCTATATATTTTGAAAACCAACTTTATCTCAATGGCTTCACTATTCCAGATTTAGGTGGAGGAGATTATTTGATTTCAATAACAGATAAATATGGTTGTCGTTTTGATGCCGAAATTACCTTGACTGGCCCGCCTCCGTTTATTATTGATTTGGGGCCAGATCTGGAAATTGAGTTGGGGGAGCAAGTACAAATCCAGCCATTGAGTACTGATCAGGTGGAAAGTTTTTTCTGGCAACCTGCTGAATTAATAGATTGTGAGACGGATTGTTGGAATTTAGAATGGGCTCCACCGAATTCCTCTTTTTATACGCTCACGGCAACAACTATCAATGATTGCCAGGCAGTTGATTCCGTTTTTATTGAAGTGATAAAAAACCGTAAGGTTTTCATTCCAAATGCTATTCTCTCCGAATGCCGATGGCGTCAATGATTACTTCACCATTTTTGGAGATGTACCGAATGTGCAGCGTATTGAAAAGATGATCATTTTTGATCGTTGGGGTGGTGTTGTTTTTGAACAAAAAGATTTTTTGCCTAACCAGTTATTAGAAGGATGGGATGGGAAATTTAAAGGAAAGCCGCTCAATGATGGTGTTTTTGTTTATCTGATCGAAATCCGCTTTTTAGATGACGAAATCATCAGATATACCGGCGATATTTCACTGATGAGATAGTTGCTTAAACAAGCTAATGAAAAGGGCGGATTTAATTGGTGAGTTCTTTTTCTACAATCTTTGGATTATCCTTTTGGTTTCTGCTCCACCACATGGCCAAACAGAATCCAGATATCAAATGCCAAATTCCCCACCATGCTGCGATCATGGCCATTCCTCCGATGCCGTCGAAAAAATTGAAAATCAAAATCAATCCCAGCCCTGAATTTTGTATTCCTGTTTCGATTGAAATGGCACGAACATCAGACTGTGGAAGTTTATTCAGACTTGCAAAACCATAACCCATTGCAAGTCCCAGGCTATTATGAACCAAGACGATCCAAAAAACAATATGAAGGTAATTGGCAATATTATCCCAATTGCCCAACGATGCAAAAACAACAAAACTAAAGAAAATGATAATGCTTAAAATCCGAACCGGTCGCTCTATTTTTCTTGTCAATACCGGCAGATAATGATTGATCGCCATGCCAATAGCTAATGGTACAAAGATCAGTTGAATAATAGTGCGGATCATCTGCTGCGGATCCACTTTTATCGCTTCCCGCAGGCTTTCCGTATCAGGAACGAATCCGGACCAGAAGGCAAAAGCAAGAGGGGTTATTACAACCGCTGCTAATGTAGAAATCGAAGTCAGCATGACAGACAATGCTGCATTGGCTTTCGCGAGGTGTACCATAAAGTTGGATACATTGCCTCCGGGGCAAACACCAATTAGAATCATTCCTAATGCAATACTTGGTGCCGGACGGAACATCCACACCAAAGCCAACGTAAGAATGGGCAATAAAAGCCATTGAGAAACTAAACCTATAATAGGGGCGCGGGGCTGGCGAAAGATATTTCGAAAATCAACCAATTTAATATTTAAAGCGACTCCAAACATAAGGAACGCCAGGCTTAAATTGAGTACTAAGAGTTGATCAGGATTGAAGTTAATCCTTACCACATCAATATTTTCCATAGCTCGCTAAAGTACACTTTTTAGGGTTTGTCTTGTAATGCATTTGCTAAAAGTGAATAAAAATTGAAAAAATAAGTACAATTTCTATAATCGATTTATCATTTAGGGATCATATTGCTAATTTAGGATGAAGAACGAAGTAAAAAATATTGCCACTCTTAAATTCGATTTGATTTTTAAAAATTAAAATAACTCAACTTAGGTTTAAAATATGTCAAAAGTTTTCAATTGGGGAATCATAGGGCTTGGGAAAATTGCACATAAATTTGCTCAGGATTTACAAGGTATGAAGTCAGCAAAATTACATGCTGTCGCTTCGCGGACTTTGCAAAAAGCCGAATTATTTGCTAAGGAATATGGCGCTCCGCATTCTTTTGGGAGTTATGAAGAAATGGTCAAATGCCCGGATCTTGATGTCATCTACATTGCTACGCCTCATGCTTTTCATTGTGAAAACACGATCATGTGCCTCAATAGCAAGATTCCCGTATTATGTGAAAAACCATTTGCTATGAATGCTGCAGAAGTTCGTCGAATGATTGCAGCTGCAAAAAATAATAATACTTTTTTGATGGAGGCATTGTGGACCCGGTTTTTGCCAAGCATGGAAAAAACGTTATCTATTATTGAAAAAGGACTGATAGGCGAGGTTTTATCCATCAAAGCAGATTTTGGTTTTAAAGCAGATTTTGATGTGGAAGGTCGTTTGTATAATCAAAAACTTGGAGGAGGTTCATTATTGGATATTGGAATTTATCCGGTTTTTCTATCGCTTTTAATTTTGGGGAGGCCCATGCATGTCAAAGCGATGGCTACTATCGGAAAAACCAATGTCGACGAGAGTTGTGGCATTATTTTAAAATATACAAATAACAAATTAGCATTACTCCATTCTACTATTGTTGCAAAAACAGCCACGGAAGCCTTGATCTATGGGGAGAAGGGGACTATCAGAATTAATGGCCGTTGGCATGAACCAACCAGCATTACCTTAATGTTGGAAGGAGAAGAACCTCAAGATATTTTCTTTGACTACACCAGCAATGGATATAGTTATGAAGCAGAAGAAGTCATGAATTGCCTAAGTCAGAAAAAACTGAGCAGTCCCTTATTAAATCACCACTTTAGCCTGGATCTCATCGAATTGCTGGATGAGATTCGCATGGAAGCTGGAATTTATTATCCACATGATGATAAATTTTCAAAAACCCTTCGCCCAATGGATGATAGCAGTTTTTCTTTGAATTAGTGCTCAGTTCGCTTTATGGCTGCTTATAAAATTCTCTTACGTCATTATTTTCATTGGAGGAATAATTTATTTCCCATTCACCTTTAAAAGGGTGTTTGATAGATTTAGCATTGGTTGAAGAAATAATTAGTATTGCGACCACAACTAAGGCTGTAACTATTAAAGAGATAAATAATGATGCTGCCAGAGCTCCTGTTATGGATTGTATTCTACCTTGCTGATCTGCTCTATCAAATATCTTAAATAACGATAAAAGGAAAATAGCACCTGCTGTTATAAGAAAAATTGTCCTCCTATTCTTCTTTGGTATTCTCCTACCTTTTTTTAATACAATGATCTTTTGAATATTCTTTTTTGGAATTGCAAGCGAACTGTTGCTTTGCGTATCAATAATTAGTTCTTTATCTGTAAGTTGAATCCATTTGCCATTTATTTTTTGGATTTTATTTGTTGAATTCAAAAACACAACATTTACATTTTGTTCTCGTGTGATGGTTCTGAATACATTTTTTGATTTTTTACTGAATACCCATTTGTCTAGAGGTTGGTCTTCCATTATTATGGGATCATTACCTGGAAAGTTAGGTATAGGTGTTGAAAGTGTTTGAATCCCCCCGTTTGGATCTCTGATGAATTCTATTAAATCAATAGGGATAGAATATTGGTGACTTGTAGAATCAGGACATCTCTGATAAAATAAAGATCCTGAGTTGATGTAATTTATGAAAGCAGGTATCTCCATGTTATTTTTCAAGACGATGGTGCTGCAGTGTGAAGGATCCTTTTGAGCAAATAAAGAAAGTGAAAGAAGGAATAAAGAAACTAAAAACAAATTATTTTTCATTTTGATTTAGTTTTGCAAAGAGGCTTTCAATTATTATTTACGCTGTAGACAAGGTGGTTTTTGAAATCTTATATTCTCAATTTAAAACAAGTATGTCTCGTTTCTATTTCCTTTCTTTTATAAAAGAAGCTATGAATACGGATCAACATGAAAGGTTCCTTTCACCTTTTTAACAAAAGGAAAAGAAAAACCGAGAATAAATTGCCATCGACTAAACCTTAGCGTTGATTGTTTTTCACTTTCAAAGATTGGTTCACCTCCTTCATCCGGGAAGTTGATGGGACGGTCGAATTGCTGAGATGCGCCTGTATGTGTCGTACCAACGGTGATTTCAGCCCACTTTATATTGAGGGATAAACCGCCTCCCAAACGGTAAAAGTTAGTTTGAAATACTGAATTGGCAGCGTCCTCTTTAAGTTCAGCAAAACGGGTGATATCTGATGGAACTCCGGAATGATCAGTAGCAAAGCTCGCGTAAAAACCAATTTTTTCATTCAGCTTCCATTCTAATCCAATACCATAATTCAATACCGGATCCAATTCTTCAAAAAGGGTGAAATTTAATGTTTCATTTGTACTCTGCCCAACAAATGGCTCAGCTGTCAAAATACTATACCGAGGTACTTTATCGTACCACTCAGCACTTAAATGAATAATCACTTTTTTTAAATGGATACTTGCCCCCAATCCGATCGCCCAAGGTGATTTGTATTTGGCATCCAGATTATTCTGGAGATTAAAAACATAAATATCATCATTGTTCCCATCACTGGTAGTATCTAAGCCAACCAGATAATTCTCAAAAATAAAAGAACCATTGCCTTTCAGATTTACTCTTGGTGTAGTGATAGTCAATCCAAGCCTTATGGGGTTAAGATCCCATGCTGCGCCCAGTTTCCATACCAATCCCTTTGTATTATAACTGTATTGACGATCGATAGATAAAGTTGCAACCTGATTATTCTCATCCAGTGCATTCATAGCTATGGCATAACTAGAAGATTTATTTGAAACAGAGTAAAAATTTGATAAACCCAGGCTAAACTTCTTACTGATCGGAGGTGACCATGTTAATCCAATCCATTCTTCCCTGGGATTGGAATTAAAGCTTAGTTTTCCATTAAATATTTCGTTTCCCGGAATAGAATGAATCAAATCTCCTTCTTCCTCCACTCGAATTGAAAAGTCAACTTTCGTTCTTTGTCTGGTCAAAAATGCATAGGCAAACTTATGGTTTTTAAGAAATGGAAGAGTAAATGTCCCGGCAACTAAACTTGGTGCTCCGGCAAAACTGGATTTAGTCTGATCAACTCCTTCATTGATACCGTCTTCAATTGTTATGGTGCTCCATTCGTATACCTGGGCACTGATTGCAAAAGCCGGATTTTCTATCTGACCCAATCGACCGGGATTATAAAATATTGCACCCAGGTCATCTACACTTGCATTGACGGTACCACTTAGTAACATGGATTTATTACCATAATTTTCTGACCAGTAGTGCCCTTCCTGAGCATTGGAATAAATACCCAGCAAAAACATCTGTATGCCTATGATTAGTATGAGTTTGCTGTTTTTCATTACGATTGATTTAGGTCGAAAAAATTGAAGACTTTCTCTTGATGGGTAAAAAGGCAAATCACACAAAAACATATGCTTAATTTTGATCTTCACATTCGGTCAAGGTAATGCATAACAAACTAAAACTAAATGACTTAAATCAGATTACTGTATGATAAATATCAATGAGGAAAGCAGTATTAGAAAAGAAGAATTCTTCCAATTGCTCTAAATCAAATTCTCTTTTTTTGAAATCATGCTCTAAAGGCAAATTCAATTTTCATACTTTCTTTGGCATAGTGATTGTCCAGTCATAGTTTGTCTGATTTGGCGAAATTAAATGCTCAGATATAATCTATGCAGACGCCTCAAATTAAACGAGAAAACCAACATACAATCAGACTATTTATAACGAGTTATTGGATTGATGGAGGCAGATTTACTAAAAGTTTGACCTCCTGATTCCAATTCTTTAAGTTCCTGCCTTTCTTACTTTGTTACTCTTTTTCATTTTAATTCAAACTACATTTCTTGGTACAAATTTTGAAAAGTATAATATGTTTGCTTGATGGAGATTTGATGACCATAACCACCTTTAATGTTCCCGTTTCTAAACTTTTTGATGATAAAATAATGAGGGATTTCAGTATTCCATCTTTCAAATTTCGAGTGGTTGCATGCCAAAGTTTTTTGGTAAAAATGAAATTTCATGAGCCAAGTTTGTAAAGAACTAAATAGAATTATAGTCTACCTGTTACTTTTCTTTTTCAGCATTTCTGCGAAGGCATCGCAAGATGACTTTGTTTGTTCCAGTTTTATTGATACCAGTTATATTGAAATTACAAAAGTAAATTGCGAGGTAGGTGCACAAATTTGCCTGGGAATTCCTTTGGGTGACTTTTTAACTTATAGCCTTACAGACAATGGGCAAGCTTATTCCGGAGGCGTGAATGCCTGTGATTTTGATACATCATTTGCCTATACTTATTTTTCATTGCCTGGTGCTGGTATGTCCGGACCTTATATGATTGATTCATGGCTGGTTGATGGAAATGTTTTTTCTGGACAGGTCGCAGATATGTCTGATCTGGTAGATTCCATGAATGTTTGGGACCCCACCGGAAATTGGCTATTAGATGGTGCAACTTCATCCATTCGAGGAGGACTTACTATCGGTAAGTTATGGCGATATGGATGTCACGCAGATTTCGAGTGGTATTTCAACCACAATAAATGTAACAACGTCACTGAATCCTAACGGGTCACTTGTGACACTGGAAACCGGCTATCATGAATTGATTTTCACAGAACCTGTCGAAGGTTGTTTAGATACCATAATCGTCCTGATCAATTGTATCCCTTGTCCGGAAATATATTCGGGAAATACAAATCTTATGGCCGTTGATTGTTCTTCGAATACAGCGCTTTGTTTTGATATTCCAATAAACGAAATAGCAGATTATACGATTACAGACAATGGAATTCCTTATGCTGGAATAACCCAGGAATGTAGTCTGGATAGTACTTTTTCTTATGACTATTCGGGAATTCCATCACAGGGTACCTCCGGACCTTACCAGCTACAAAACTGGATGGTCAATGGCTCTGTATTTATTGGTGTTTTTGCAAATATTACCGAACTCGTTAATGCGATGAATATTTGGGACCCTGGAGGGAATTGGACTCTGGATGTAACTACTTTGATGATCTATGGTGGCAATGGCGGTAATGTGTACAGCAATATTCAAGTTCAACAAATAATTAGTGGACTAAGCGGAACAGCTTTTATTAGCGCTGCTCCATCTCAAACCAGTATTGAACTTCAGCTAGCTATTGGTAATCATGAATTGATCTTTTCAAATACACAGACCATGTGTCTGGATACGGTTTCATTGTTTATTGATTGTATTCCCTGCCCTGATTTTTTTGGAGGAATGCCCATCTCGGTTCAAGCATTGCATTGTGATTCTGCAGCTGAAGTTTGTTTGCCTGTTCCATATAGTGGAATCGGGGATTATACATCTACCATAAATGGCTTAGATTATACCGGAGGATTTCAAAGCTGTGGGACCGATTCCTCCTTAATTATGCTAGATACCGGTTTTTATCATATCGTTTTGACGAATACTTTAACCGCTTGTAATGATTCAGTTGATATCATGGTAAGTTGCATTCCTGATAATGGATGCAGTAGTTTTCTGACCGATGAAGTTCGATATTTGAAAGTGGATGACTGTACGGAACTGGCCCCTTTATGTATTGAAATTCCGTTTTCAATGATCAGTCAATTTTCGGTTTTAGACAATAATATCCTTTACGAAAATAGTGTTGAAATTTGCGAAGCAGATACTAGTAGCTCCTCGATCAGGTTGACTCCCGGGGTACATCAATTAATTTTTACAAATAATATAACAAGTTGTCGCGACACCATTGAAGTGCTGGTTGCTTGTATTACGACTGAATCGATAGATTTAACGGTTTTGGCTAATGCAGTTGATACGATTTGTATGGATACAACAGAATTGATAGGAGCCTTAATCAGTATTGAAAATAATTGTGATATGGTCTCAGGTGAATTTGTGCTTTTTGAATTGGATATGGAAAATTATTGTATCAATTATACAGGAATAGAAGTGGGTGCTGAAAACGCTTGTATCGTCATTTGTGATGATTTGGGTTACTGCGACACGACATTTATAAGTATTGAAGTTGAAGAAATGTTTGATCCTTTACCCAATGCTGTTGATGATACCGGAACGACAGAAATAAATACCCCTTTAACCATTGCTGTTTTGGCAAATGATGAAATAAATGGTTTAATAGATACTCTTTATTTACAAACACTTCCCGATAATGGTACCGCGTTTATAAATAATGACCAAACAATAACGTACGTTCCTGCAACAGATTTTTGCAATTCAGGCACTCCTGATGAATTCACGTATTTCCTTTGTAATGAAAATGGATGCGATTCGGCGACAGTAAGTATTACTGTTTATTGTGAAGAGATAAGAGTGCACAATGGGTTTTCACCAAACAATGATGGTAAAAATGACAGCTTTGTAATCAAAGGAGTGGAGGATTTACCGGGTAACAAGTTGTTTGTTTACAATCGGTGGGGGCTTTTGGTTTATCAGGCTATAGACTATCAAAATGACTGGCAGGGAACGTGGAAAGGAACAGACCTTATTGATGGAACCTACTATTATTTGTTTGACGATGGAAAAGGAAATTTGCAATCCGGTTATGTGCAGATCCAAAGATAATAATGCTATGAGACGCTTTATTTAGATTTAGTGAGAAAGAAGAAAGCAGGAACGATATTCGTTCCTGCTTTTCTGTTTTTTATCTATACCAATCCAAGTTTAGTATTAGCGGCACGTTTGCGCTCATGTTCTTTCAGATAAACTTTTCGAAGACGGATAGATTTTGGTGTTATTTCAACGTATTCATCATCGTCTATGTATTCCATTGTTTGTTCTAAAGACATGATAATCGGAGGCGGAAGTTTTACTTTTTCATCATTGCCAGAAGAACGCATATTGGACAATTTTTTGGTCTTGGTTACATTGACCATCAAATCATTATCGCGCGTATGTTCCCCAACAACTTGTCCTTCATAAACTTCAACTCCAGGAGGAATAAAAAATCTACCACGATCTTGTAATTTGTTGAGTGCAAAAGGTATCGTTGTACCATTTTCGTGAACGATAAGAACGCCTTTATTACGAGAAGGAATATCTCCTTTCCACGGTTCAAAGCGCATAAATCGATGTGATATTGTCGCTTCACCGGCTGTGAGGTTCATTAGATTGTTTCTCAAACCAATGATTCCTCTAGATGGAATTTCGAATTCAAGATGCATTAAATCGCCTTTAGGTTCCATGATCGTCATTTCGCCTTTTCTATTTGTAATTGCTTCAATGACCTTTCCCGAAAGGGCTTCCGGTAAATCTACAGAAAGAAGCTCGACGGGTTCATTTTTTACTCCATCAATTTCTTTGATAATGACTCTTGGTTTTCCAACTTGCAACTCATAACCTTCTCGGCGCATTGTTTCGATCAAAACACTAAGATGCATGACACCACGTCCAAAGACCGTATAGGAGTCCGGAGAACCAGATTCTTCAACTCTTAAAGCAAGATTTTTTTCTGTTTCTTTAAAAAGGCGCTCACGTAAGTGTCGGCTGGTCACATATTCGCCTTCTTTTCCAAAGAAAGGAGAATTGTTGATCGTAAACAACATACTCATCGTAGGCTCATCAATAGCCATTGGAACGAGTCCTTCAGGGGTTTCAAAATCAGCTATCGTATCTCCAATGTCAAAAGCTTCAATGCCGCTAATAGCACACAAATCACCACATTCTACTTTGTCCGCTTTTTCTTTGCCAAGCCCTGAAAAAGTGTATAGTTCTTTTATTCTTGTTTTTATAATAGAACCATCTCTTTTGACTAATGAAACAGGTTGATTGACTAAAACCTCTCCCCTTGTAATTCTTCCAATTGCAATCCGCCCTAAATATTTAGAATGGTCAATCGAAGTAATTTGTAACTGAAGCGTCCCTTCATTAATTTTAGGAGCAGGAATGTGCTCCAATATCTGGTCAAGTAAGTATGTGACGTCTCCTGTATCTTTCGTTGGATCAGGTCCCATCCAGCCATTTTTAGCAGAACCGTATACCGTTGGAAAATCTAACTGATCCTCCGTAGCATCCAAATTACACATCAATTCGAATACTGCTTCCTGAACTTCTTCGGGTCGACAGTTTTCTTTATCTACTTTATTTATCACAACGATTGGCTTTAGCCCAAGGGCAATAGCTTTGCTCAAGACGTAGCGAGTTTGAGGCATTGGCCCTTCAAAAGCATCTACCAAAAGGAGCACGCCGTCTGCCATGTTTAATACCCTTTCCACTTCTCCACCAAAATCGGCGTGACCAGGAGTATCTATCACATTGATCTTAATGTCCTTATAGTTTACCGACACGTTTTTAGAAAGGATGGTAATACCACGCTCCCTTTCAAGGTCATTGCTATCAAGGATAAGGTCGCCTTTGTTTTCGTTTTCACGAAACAAACTGCATTGGAAAAGGATTTTGTCCACCAAAGTAGTTTTGCCGTGGTCAACGTGAGCTATGATAGCAATATTTCTAATGTTCTGTTTCATTATTTTTATACATTTTTAAAAGAGCGTGCAAAAGTACGCTTTTTTACGGTATGTTGTATGATAAATATACTTTTGAACATTAAACGTAAATTACACTAAATAGTTATTTTAATTGGGTATATGTTCATTTGTAAGAATAACTGATGATCAAAATATTATGTATTTGAATTTTATGCTGTAGAAGGAATCTTTTGACAAATTAATTTAGATATTGACTCCGAAAGCAATGTGTTAATTACCCTTTTTTAGGTATAAAATATTCCAAAATTTAATTGTAAATTTGATTCTGTTGGATTCAAAGGAACATTTAAGTTAATGTTTGAAATTATCCAGGTTGTAATAGCAGAAAAGTGGAACGCAATAACTTGAATAAAGCTTTTACAACAGCCAATTATAATCTCCATTCTGTTCAATATCTCATAAGCCGTAGCAACAATCCCTTTGTATTGGATAAGCCAATGCTTAAATTTTGTAATCAAAAAAGATGACACAGGTTTAATTCTCATTTTGGATTTTACCCCCTGTATAAAGCCAATACTGTGTTTTACCAAGCGTACAGCTATTGGCAACATGTACAGAAACTGTCAAAGAAATAACTTTAAAACAGTTTTTGTGAATTTCACTTTCTCTCTTCACTTCACGTGGAGAGAGATTTTTTTTTGTTTATGAGTGCGAAAATTTAAATTATTCAGGTTTGATTAAATAACATTTTATATATTTGCATATATATCATCTCAATTACCTCCCTGATTGCTCAAATTTATAATTGATTGTATGGTTGATAGTACTAACATTCATGTGCTTTGACCAATCGTTTTATAATAGGAACAAATTATAATTAACCGAACATATGTAATCCGGGTTCATCTGGTATCATGTTGCTGTATTTGGCAATAATCAGCGTCTGGATTCAAACATTTTCCATGAACAGACTTCTACTACTTTTTATTTGCTTAATAGTTGCTGGATTGACCAAAGCTCAGCAATTACCACTTTTTACCCAATATCAGGAGAATATTGGTATTATCAACCCAGCTGCGATTAGCAGCAATTATCTGTTATATGAAAACAATATTTCATTTGGTGTTTCTTACCGAAAACAGTGGGTTGGAATTGAAACTGCTCCGGAAACTCAAACGCTTCACGGAGAATATATGTATGCCGAAACAGGTTCATTTGGTTGGATAGCAGGAGGGTATATTTTGAACGACCAAACAGGACCAACTTCTTTTACCGGTGCTTATGGCCGAATTGCCGGAATTATTACAGATGATCCTTATTATGGTGGCTTGAGCTTTGGTTTAAGCTTTGGTGCCGTTCAATATCGTGTGAATGTTTCTGAAATCAGACTTACAGAACCAAATGATGTGCTGACCGCCGATGATCAGTCACGAATTTATCCTGACTTTGGTCTTGGCGTTTATTACTACCGGCAGGTTGAGCAAGGGTTTTTAAATGGAGATCATGTCTATGCAGGGATTTCCGTTCCACAGATATTTGGATTAAACCTGGAGTTTAAAGATGACACCGGTGATTTTTCAACCCAGCGTGTTCAGCATTATTATGCTTTATTAGGCTTGTATCATTATTTTAAAGGAGACAGCCATCTTGAACCTTCCGCTTGGGTTAAATATACGCCAAACGCTCCAATCAATGTTGATTTCAATCTTCGATATCAAATGGAAAGCAATTTTTGGATTGGCACCGGAGTCTCAACTGCCGGAAATTATCACTTTGAAGCAGGATACATTATCGGTGAAAAAGTTGGATGGGATAGTCATTTGAAAATCGGTTACGGCTTCGATTATTCCTTCACCACCTTTGGACCAAATGCTGGCGGTGCACATGAGATCAACCTTTCTTATTCTTTTGGAAACTAAATTTATTTCTAATATCCAACCTTTTTGAAATAGCCAGGCTTAGAATTTTTTTTGCAAAAAAAATGATTGTGATGCATTGGTTTTACGAATTTGTGTTTATATTAGTTCTAACAAAAAGATACATTTTAGCTTTTTAAAAATCTTAAAAATACCCTAAACAGGGTATTTGATTCAAAAAATTAGACTGTATATTTGCGATGAACATATTTATTTCCCTTTAACCGAAATTTTAATCCCATGAATTTTTTTACTCTCCAACACTTTTCTAAACGTTGCTATAAATTCCATATTTCAGATCATTGGTTTAGGTAATTATCCAATTTGACTTATCATTTTGATAAACTAATCAGCTCTTGATTAGTCGATCAAATAATTGATTACAAACTGGATATCATTATCCTTTGAATTAAACGTAAACCATTTTTTGGAATGAACGGAATCCTTCATAGCACGAAACAATTCACATCAAAACTATCTGGTAGTTTTGAAAATATATGGACACCTGAAAAGTGTATAAAGGATGACGTTATTTACGATTCTCATTTTGTAGCAGCCTTAGTCTTTTTTATTGCAACAGTGGAGCGCGATGTCAACGCCGAGTATTTTCTCTCTCAATCCAATCCCGTGACAGCAAGTAACTCATATCATTACGATATGAAAATCACAATGGATTCTTTCCCTAAAACGGTGCATGACAATGCCTTGGGTATTCCTATCTTTTATACCACCACTGTTGCTTTTTTAACTAAAAATCATGTAAAAAATATACGCAATGAGGTGCCTGATCAGTGCAAACGAATAAAAGGAGGAAACCTCTTGCAATTCCCAGGTTAAGTTTAGAGATTCTCATAGATTATTCAGGAATGTGACCCTCACTACAACGGTGGTGAGGGTTTTTTGTGAATGCAAGAATACTTAACCAGCTATTCGCAAGAGATAAAATTACTTGCTATAGCGAATGCCAATGTTAAAAGTCACAGGGCGTTTGTCTCCTAAAAAATAGTCAATAGGTAAATAATAAGTGTACAAAAATTCTATTTCAATATTTGGCGTGATAAAATATTTCGTGCCGGCACCAATCTCAAGTGGTACGGAAGTCATGGCATAAACTGTCCATTTATTTGTTGGGAAATAACTGTAAAAAATTTTGAGAAATGGATTAATATTAAAATCCGGAGTGAAGGGCGTCCACAAGCTGGCTTCTATAAATAACTGTGAATGATCTTTGATCGGTTTATCATAAAACAGTTGGGTGAAGGAGATGAGTTGACCATCCACCGCTTTTTGAATTGGAATGTACAAGGTTTGCTGTAAAGATAAATTTGCCCATTTTCTAATAGGATTAAATTTAATTTTTGGGCCAATATGAGCTAATCCTGCAGCACTACTTGTTTGAATAACCTGCCCGTCAGCATATCGCAGCGTATCAAACCTTTGCATGCTGTTGTCCTTGCATTTTGAAAAAGGACTAATATTAATATCCGTATCCTTACAATCAATTGTTTTGTAGGTGTTGGCATTTTTGAAATTTAAAGTTTCCAGCGGGAAAGAAGAGGCAAGATCATTGACTACATTGGATTTAATGACGAGATCTCCGCCGACATTAATTTTATCACTCCAGCCATATAAAAATTGAGTATACGAAGAAAAATAGGTGCTACGACTGTTGAATTTTTCAAAACCGTCGAAACGCCTTTCTGTATACATTGAATTAAAAATTTTCAATTCTACGGATTTTCTATCGAGCAAGACAGAAGCGCGATATCTTTGGGGTTGATCCTGTACATCGATATCATTCAAAGCCCAATTGTAAGTATAATATTTGATATGAAAATCTTCGGGAAGGGGTTCAGTTTTATAAAGATTGATAAAAGAACGGATTCCTCCATAATCTTGAAAATCAGCACTATACCAACGAAATATTTCAGAAACCTGCACCTCCTTTTTATTGAAATCAATTTTTAGGAAATCGGTATCATCAAAAGCCTGGGAAAGCCGTTGATTTAATTGCTCTTCAATGGATTGAGGTCTATAGGCAAAGTTCATCATTGGAGGACAATCCATCGCTGCACAAACAAGCGTGAAATGGATTCGTGCGTCCTGAAATGTTTTCAACAGCTTATCCTTTTCAATCTCGTCGAGTGATAAAAATGCTCCTTCAATGGTGATCACCTTATTTTTGAAAAAACCGGAAATATCTAATGGTGAATCGATCGGGTAATGCGCTAAAACTGTTTTTATCGCGACCAGATTATAGACATTAATCCAAAATGCTTTTTGCGTGTTAAGGTCCTTTTTTGAAACGGGAAAAGACTGTATTTCCGCAATAAGTTTGTTGAGAGAAGCAGGATCCTGTTTTATGTTTTTATAATCTAATCGTCCCCTTTTTTCATATTCCTTAAAAAACAAATCAGCATCTTCAAAAAAGTTACTTTGAGAAAACAGCGGAGTTATAGCCAAATTAAAAAGCAGTAACAACAGAAAAGTAAATTTAAATGCAGGGTTGACCATTAGAACCAAATCATTTTTGACCAATAAACGGATCTGCGGATAGAAGTTTGTTCGATTGCGAGATAAAGACCTTAAAATGTCTTAAAAGTAACAATTTTTAACTCTTTGGAGGATTTGATTTATTTTAAAATGGTAACGTCACCTTTGATAATATTACCTTCTCCAATATCCAGGCGAAGTACAAAATAATAGGTGCTGAGTGGTAAAGGCTGGCCATTTTGATTTTGGCCTTTCCAGTCATTGAAGTATGGTTTGGCTTGATAAACAATGTCTCCCCAGCGATTGAAGATAATTAACTCCCGATCAGGATATTGTTCGGGCCGGTATTCTAATTGAGGAAAAATGAAAGTTTCGTTGATGCCATCACCATTTGGAGTGATTCCATTTGGAATTTCAACATCACTTAAATCAGGTGGATCAATTTGGATACGAACTTTTGCGGAAGTGCAAAGATCAGGGCAATTTTCACTGCAAAGCTGATATTCAAATTCCACGATTCCAGCGTAATTTAATTCCGAGGAGTATTCATAAATACCTTCGGTTTTTTCATCCAGCATTCCACGATTTGGAAGAGATAATATTTCAAAAAACCACCCTGCATTATCAGAAAATTCATCATTCTGAATAAGATTTATTTCATTTGCAGTGCTATTAAAAGACAAAATATAATTGTCGTCATTAGCCTGAGGGATTTCTTCAATGTAAATCGTTATTTCGTCAGAATGATAGTCCGTGCATTGAGCACTGGAAAGGGTCCAAATGAAAGTATTATATCCAGGCAGCAGGTTATTTAAATCGGTAAAAGAACTATTTGGAGAAACAATTGTAGCACCCGAATTTGAAGTCCATTGTCCATTTGTTCCTGCTGGTTGATTTGCTTCAATCGTAGCCTGAGCACCATCGCATAAGGCATAATCATCACCGGCAACTGCCAGCCCGAGCATCTCATCAGTAATAACCGAAAGATCGAGGTTTACAATACTGTCGCAACCTAATGTTGAAGCATTTTCAAGCGTAACCGTATAATTTCCTGTATTAGAAAAAGCATTATTTCCAATTTCAAAAGAAGTACCCTCACAAATTGATTCAGCGATATTATTAATCATAGGAGGATAAAAACTCAGATCAATTTGAACAGTCGAATCGCATCCAAAGTAGCTTGCGTTTTCTAATATTTCTATTCCAATAGGATTGGAAGCATTGTAAGCTGTTCCATTGACAATGATCGTTTCTCCATCACATAAGGTGGTTGAAAAATTATTAAAAGCAACTTCATAAAAACTCAGTTGAACCGTGATAGTTGAATCACATCCGTTTGAAGAAGCGTTTTCAAGGATTTCAACACCATTTGGACTTGTTTGATCGTAAGTGGTTCCATTGATCACCAGGCTTTCTCCATCGCAGAGTGTTGTTGACAGATCATATTCGGCAGGATCAAAAAAGTTTAAATTAATGAAAAGTGTTGAATCGCAACCATTGCTACTCATCCCACTAAAAACCTCAATTCCTGAAGCGTTGTTTTCATCATATATGGTTCCATTGATCTCCACCTGTTCGCCTTCACAAATTGGCGTGACAAAGAAACCTGTTGATGGTTCGTAATATTCCAGCTCAATAAATATCGTGGAGTCACAACCCATTGGGCCAACGCCACTGATCACTTCAGTTCCGGTGGGGTTGGATTGATTATAAATGGTATTATTGACTTCAATTTCTTCACCCACACAAAAGATTTGGCTAATATTGGTTTCCATAGGGTCATAAAAATTGATATCTACAAAAACTGTAGAATCACAATTGTTTGAACTTGCACTCGTCAATACTTCGATACCTGTCGGATTTGAAATATCATAAACAGTATTATTAATCAAAACACTTTCTTCAGCGCAAAGCGTGGGGTCGAAAGTACTCAGTGCTGCCGGAAAAAAGTCTAAAGTGATATTTACAATAGAGTCGCAACCATTACTTGCAGCATTGGCAATTGCCTCTGTGCCGCTTGGATTCAAAATGTCATAAGTTGTTCCATTGATCACCACACTTTCGTTTGAGCAAAGTGTTGAATTGTAGCTTGAAACAGGAGCGGGAATAAAGCTGAGGTTTATAACGACCGTTGAATCACAGCCATAAATGCTGCTGTTGGGCATGAATTCCGTTCCGGAGGGATTTGATGTATTGTACGTTGTTCCGTTAATGATTATGCTTTCATTATTACAAATTGTGGTATTTAGGGTTTCAATATTTTCATCAAAAAAGCTTAATGAAATCGCAACCGTAGAATCACAGCCTGCAATACTGCCATTTTCAAATAGTTCTGACCCACTCGGATTCGCCTGGTTATAAACGGAGCCATTGATCGTTACTTCTTCTCCAAAGCATAGCGTTGGATCAAAACTGTAGATAATCTCATTATAAAAATTAAGATCAATATTTACAATAGAATCACAGCCGACAAGACTTGCTCCATCCAGGATTTCTGTTCCCTGAGGATTGGATTGGTCGTAAATTATACCATTTACAAGTATGCTTTCACCATTGCAAAGAGTTTGATCCAAAGTAGCTGTAAATTCCTGATAAAAAGTCAAGGCAATGAAAACAGTAGAATCACAACCGTTGATACTTGCGTTTGAAATGACTTCAGTTCCGTTAGGATTTGATTGATCATAGTTTGTGCCATTGACAAGTATGCTTTCGCCAAAGCACAGGGTTGGATTTAAATTGTATTCAGCAGCCTGAAAGAAATCTAAAATTATATTGATGGTGGAATCGCAGCCATCAACGCTTCCATTCGGTAAAAACTCAGAGCCAGAAGGATTATTTTCATCATAAAGGGTTCCATTTACGATAATACTTTCACCACTACACAAAGTCAAATCGATGGTTTCAGTAAGAATGGTATTATAACTTAGATCGATGAATACTGTAGAATCACAGCCATATACACTGGCATTTGTAAATATTTCCATGCCGCTGGGATTGCTTTGATCATAAGTTGTACCGTTTACAATAATACTTTCATTATTACAAAAAGTCTCAATAATTGAGCTTTGTGCCGTTGGGTAATAATTCAAATTGACTTCAATGATCGAATCACAACCGAATTGATCCATTCCCGGAAGCAATTCGGTGCCTACTGGATTTGCCTGATTATATAGGGTGCCATTAAATATTATACTTTCATCGTCGCAAAAGTCTGGAGCATATTCGTAAACACTCGTTCCGCAGCTTACAACAATAGTCACTGCTCTAGAATGAAGAGAAAGTTCGGATGCATTGGGATTGGTAATCGTACAATTATATGTGCCGGCTGTATTCCAGTCGACTGGCGAAAAAGTGAGTTTGTTAATATTAAGCGGAGCACCAAAAGGAATCCCATTTCTGTACCACTGGTAACTATTGTCCACAATGCCAGAGTCAAAACCCAGATCTATAATATAGCTTGTACCGGTATTTAAAAAAACGGTACTTGTTTGAAAGACAGAATCCTGTGGGAAATAATTGTCGCCCAATGCTGCAGCAGAATTGGGCAGAATATCATCAAAAGTAAAGTTGTTATTAAAAATTCTAAACTTATTTGGTTGGATATTGATTGCCGACATATCAGGTAAGCTGTCAAAAGCATTATTGAAAATATCGAGCTTTTGTAAAAAGGTGAGATTGGTAAAACTTTCTGGGATAGCCCCGGATAGGTCATTGTTATCCAGGTATAAAATTTCCAGATTGGTTAAATTGCCAAATAAGTTGGGAACTAAGCCTGTAAAGTCATTATTGTCCAAAAATAAGATAACTATTTCAGACAGGTTGCCAATTTCAGGAGGAATACTACCGGAAATATTGTTGTTGTCAATTTGCATGGTATTGAGCCTCGAAAAATTGCCAATCTCCATAGGAAGCGTTCCTGTCAAATTATTGCCGCTAAGTTGAATTGATGTCACATAACCAGAATTATCCAACTCCACGCCCGGCCAGGGAGTACAGACCGGCTGGTTAAGATTCCAGTCTATGATCCAGCTTGGACCAGCAGTAGCGTTATAAAGTGCTACGAGTGCGAGAGAATCGGATATTTGACAGGTATTAGGACAGGCTAGCAGGTCAGAAACAGAAGATGTAGCTTGAACTGAATTGAAGGTAGAATTTTGGGAACTTTGGAAATTCAAAGTTACCAACAAGAAGGTCATTAAATAAAAATGGATGCCCGAATTTTTTATTAGCATTTGTGTCAAATTTGACTTTCAATAGTTTTTGAAATAGGTTCTTGACATACGATTTTTATATCGTATAAATCATGCAAATACAAATCCAAAAACATAGGGTTAATTGAAAGTTGTATGTTCAATTACTGGCAAAGGGAATACCCAGTACCGGATTATAATTTTTAAACGAGCAATCAGGGATTTAAGAGAAAAATGAAAACTGTTTCCAAGCAATTTTCAAATATCGGAAAACGATTTGGGATGGTAAAGATAAGTTATTTTACGTTATTATGATATATGAAAAAAGGTTATTTTTTTATAAAAATGAACCTTTACACGTGGTTTTTTTAGTCAGGCCTATTCTTTTTAGGATTAATTTGCTGTTTTATCATCCATTTAATCCTTACTAAAACGAATGAGCCAAAGCATAATCTTTCTAATTTTTCGTTCAATTAGATGATATGTGTCGCCCTTTGGCCTTTGTTTTTCATTTCTTCTTTTGATACACAAATCTTTTATAAATTGCACTTTAAAATAAAACTTAATAAGCAATAATCATGAAATCAATGAAGCTTCTATTTTTCGTTTTCTTTTTACTATCATTCATCAATGCTGATGCTCAATTAGTACTTGAATCCTATGCAATAGGCTTAAGCCAACCTGTAGATATCACTCATGCAGGTGATGATCGGATCTTTGTTGTGGAGCGAGCTGGCCGAATCCGAATTGTTCAAGATGGCGATGTGTTTCCAAATCCTTTTTTGGATATCACCAATAAAGTAAATGACAACCCGAACGAACGGGGATTACTTGGCTTGGCTTTCCATCCGGATTATGTCAACAACGGCTATTTTTATGTCAATTATACCCGTTCAGATGGAGATACGAGGATCTCCCGCTTTACAGTAGCCAATGACCCTAATACAGCTGATCCGGGAAGTGAATTGATTTTAATGGAAGTGGCCCAACCATACTGGAATCATGACGGAGGTTGTCTGAAATTTGGTCCTGACGGATTTCTTTATATAGGTCTGGGAGACGGAGGTAGTGGAGGTGACCCGGGAAATCGAGCACAAAATCCTCAGGTTTTGTTGGGTAAAATGCTCAGAATAGATGTTGATAATGGTACACCATACGGTATTCCGGCGTCCAATCCCTTTGTTGGAAACAATGATGTTTTGGATGAAATTTGGGCGCTTGGATTACGAAATCCCTGGCGTTTTAGTTTTGACAGTGAAACAAATGATTTGTGGATTGGCGATGTCGGACAAAATGTTTGGGAGGAAATTGATTTTCAACCAGCAAATAGTACCGGTGGCGAAAACTACGGTTGGAGATGTTATGAAGGTGATGCGGTTTATAATAATTCTGGTTGTGGACCTGCAGGAGATTATGTGTTCCCTGTACTGGATTATAGCCACGGTAATTTTGAGCATTGTTCAGTAACCGGTGGATATGTTTATCGCGGTTGCAACAATCCGGATTTGGTTGGCCATTATATTTATGCGGATTACTGCTCAGGTGTTTTTTGGTCGATCGTTCCTGATGGTCTGGGTGGCTGGACCAATACCCAGGTGGCAAATTATCCGGGATATGATATCAGTACTTTTGGTGAAGATGTCCATGGAGAATTATATGCAGCTCGTCTTGGCAATGGCAGGATTTACAAAATTAGTTCAACGACAGTGGTAACTATCGAGATTTCAGCTGAGGTCAATGTCTTAACAGCTCCTTCGGGCTATGTAAGTTATCAATGGTATTTTGATGATGTAATTATTGATGGTGCAACCGGCGAAACTTATGATGCGGAGGAAACTGGTATTTATACCGTTGAAGTAACAACGGATGATGGTTGTACATTTATTTCCGAATTATACGGGCATACGCTGGTCGGAATTAATGAAATTTCTTCGCTTCAGGCGTTTTATGTCAGTCCCAATCCTTTTGAAAATGAACTGGAAATTTCGATAAGCGTAAATGAACCATCAGTATTTACATTAAAATTACTGGATTTAGAAGGCAAAAAACTGTTAGAGGAAAATTTTTCCGTTTCAACTTCTTTCAGCAAAATATTTAATTTAGAAAAACTTCCAACTGCTGTTTACTTTTTAAGCCTTGAAACCGAAAAGGGAAAAGTGGTTAAAAGGATTGTTAAAAAATAATTTTGGCAATTGTCTGCTGTCATTAAACCCTGAAATTATGTTTAATTTCAGGGTTTAATGTTTCTAGCGGTTTTAATCTTCTAAAAGCAGTCATTTCGGGTGATGTTTAATTGATGACTTTTTCAATTTCGTTATGCAAAAAAGAAAACACATATCTTCAAAAATTGAGCAACTGAGCTGGAAAGAGGACTATGAAGAAATTGTATTTTTACTGACTTCTCATGTCTTTCCCTGGGATTATCAGAAATCATTGGAGTTTGCGTTATTCCGAACCTATGCGGTTCCAAGTATTTCCAAGTTATTGTCAAAAACAGGAGAATTTAGGGATCGGACCAGAAAAAGATATGACGATACCGAACTCATTTTATCAGAAATCATGGAAAATGGATTGAATAGTGAACGCGCTAAGGAAGCGTTTAGGAGAATGAATAAAATGCATCATTCCTATTCCATTTCCAATGATGATTTTTTGTACGTGCTGGCTACTTTTGTTTTCGTACCGATCAAATGGATCAATACCTTTTGCTGGCGGAAGCTAACCGAAAATGAAAAACGGGCCATCTTTGAGTTTCAGCACGAAGTCGGAAAAAGAATGGGGATCAAAAACTTGCCAGAAGATCTGCAATCTTTTGAATCCTTTTTTAAGGATTATGAAGAAAAACATTTTAGAAAAACAGCAACCACTGAAGAGATTTCTGGGTACACCATGAATCTATTGTTGGGATTCTATTTACCAAAAAGTTTATGGTTTTTAGGAAAACCGGTTTTGGCCAGCTTCATGGATAAACCGCTCCTTCGAGCAGTAAATATCAATGAGCCCCCTACTTTCCTTAGAAAGCTGGTGCTTTTTTCAATGAAGATCAGATCAAAAATTATATATCTCTTACCCGAAAGGAAAAAACCATTTTTAAGAACTAAAATAAAGCGACCAACTTATCCTGACGGATATAAAATTGAGGAATTGGGCACATTTCCTGAAAAGGAAAGAGTAAATGGATTCTAAACCTCTGGCCAACTGTTAAAATGGAAACCCAAAATGAAATTTTATCAAAACAAACTATAATTTCCTGCCTGATATTAGTGGGTTTACAAAAATTGTACACGGTTCAGGGTTAGGTACGGCCACTATATAATGTTTTTTATACATAGATATTTAGCGATTATATTAATTGTCTGGAATTTTTTTCCATCTTACTAATGTTTTATAGCCTTTTACGTCCACAGCCATGCCTATTAACCATTTACCTTTAGGACTAATTGTTAGAGCATAAGGAATGATGTCGTCAGCAATTTTGTTCAATAATTCAAATGAAAGCACTTCTCCGTCAAAAACTATTTTTCTTATCGTATAATTACATCTATTCTCACAATCTATATAAATGTTTTCTGAATCGAAATTAATAATAAAAATATCGTGATAATCAATATCAGTTGCTTCTCCCGCACCCCAATATTCTTTCCATCTACCTTCAATAGAATTGTTTGTTTGAGAAAAAGAGCTCAATGCGAAAAATGTTAATAGCATCGTAAGTAATAATATATTATCCTTTGTTTTCATATTATTCCTTTTATACCACACGGCACTTGAATACAAGCATCATGGCATGTATATCCATCCAGTTATAATGGTTATAAACCACTATAAATTAGCTACGAATAAAAACAAACGATTTGGGAAAAGAGTACTAGGTAATTAAAACAGGGATTTAAGGATATTGTTTCCTCTAAAGTTAATAAAAAATGATTAAAAGGACCAGAATTAAGTTCAAAATGTGCTGAGTTTTTTTTACTTCTTTATGGTGTGACTTGGGGTAATTGTTAGGTAAAATCTTATTTCTATTAGATTGTCCATAGCATCAAATACTGTGTATCACAAATTAACCTTTTTGAGTAACCATCGGCCCCAGCTTTTCTCCTCCCAAAAGATGCAGATGGATGTGAAAAACGCTTTGCCCGGAGTCTTCGTTGGTGTTGATCGAAAGGCGATAGCCGGTTTCATCTATTCCTTTTTCCACAGCTAATTGTTTAGCAACAAAAAACATTTTTCCAATCAAAGGAATATCTTCTTCGGTGATGTCATTCATCATTGGAATACGTTTTTTCGGAACGATCAGAATGTGAACTGGAGCTTGAAGCCGCAAAGGTAAAAAAGCGATAATTTCATCGTCTTCGTATTCGATGGTAGCGGGCAGTTCGCGATCAACGATTTGCTCAAATGGCGATTTTTTGCTCAGTTTTTCTTTTTTTATTTGAACATAATTACTTTCTTGACCAAAGGCCATTGAAAAAATTAACATCGAAAATAAAACGGTTAAAATTAGTTTCCTGTGTTTAAATTTGATTTCCCAACAAGGTGATGTCTCTGCATTCCAGAACCTTTTTGGAATAACCATCTGTGCAGGCTCTAATCATGGCGGTTCCAATATCACTCAGTTTGCAAACGAAAGCGGGAAATAATAATTTAAAAACAGGATATAAAAAGCCAAGGTATTTATACGGTTTCAAAGTGTTTTTCATGCCAGGCATGGGATGAATATAGCCAGGCCGGAACATGTAAGCGGCTTTAAAAGGCATTTTCAATAAATCATTCTCAGTCTTTCCTTTTACGCGCGCCCACATACTTCGCCCTTTTTCAGAACTATCAGTGCCTGCACCAGAAACGTAATTGAAAGTCATGTCTTTGTTTAATTCGATGACTGTTTTAGCAAAATTCAAAGTCAAGTCATAAGTTAATTTCCGATAATCATCTTCATTCATCCCAACAGACGAAACGCCCAAACAAAAAAAGCAGGCGTTATAACCAGCTAATTGATCTTTGATCGGAGATAAGTCAAAAAAATCTTTGTGAATAATTTCTTTGAGTTTTTCGTGCTGAACACCGCAAGGCCTGCGATTGATCACCAATACGGATTTGACATTGGGATGATCGAGGCACTTGTGCAGTACCCCTTCGCCGATCATTCCTGTTGTTCCTAATATTATTGCATTTATCATATTCGTTTGTTTATAAAAGATTTGACATTTGAAGAATAAAATAAACTAATTATAAATAAACCTTGAAATTATAGAAAAAATAGAAGGTTTCTTATTTTCGGCTTTCTTTCTTAAACCAATCTGAATGATCAAAACGAAGGTATGTATCGTTGGCGCAGGACCTGGTGGAGCTGCAACTGCATTGAAACTGAGTTATCTGGGTATTGAATGTGTGTTGATTGACAAAGCTGTTTTTCCAAGGGACAAAGTTTGCGGCGATGCGATCAGCGGAAAAGTGACTACGCTTTTAAAACGTCTTGATCCGGAAATGTTGAAACGGTTCAACGAATTGCCCATTCATTCGGATGTTTGGGGGATTAATTTTATCGTTCCCAGCGGAAAAGTACTTCGGATTCCATTTCAACCCACATATGTTCGCGATCGAAAAAAATGCTCCAGGTTATATCTGCAAGCGAATGGATTTTGACAACTTTCTGATCGAAGAAGTTAAAAGCCGCGATAATATCCAATTCTATGAAGGCATTAGCATAGAAAAATATGACCGATCGGAACTGGGTTGGAAGGCAAGCTCCAAAGACGGATCTTTTGAAGTGGACGCGCAATTGCTGATCGTCGCTGATGGAGCCCATTCTTCTTTTAGCCGAAAGGTTGCCGGTCTTGAAAAAGATAATGCACATCATGCCGGGGCAGTGAGAGCCTATTTTAAAAATGTCAAAGACCTTGAAAAAGATAATTTTATTGAATTACATTTTTTGAAAACCATAACCCCTGGATATTTTTGGATTTTTCCCTTGCCAGATGGAAATGCAAATGTCGGGCTGGGGATGCGGAGTGATATCATAAAGAAAAAATCGGTCAACTTACGGGAATCTTTTTTTGAAATCATTGAAACACATCCCGCTTTTAAAGAGCGTTTTGCAGCTGCTGAAATGATGGGTAAACTGGAAGGTTATGGATTGCCTTTGGGATCAAAAAAACGGGTCATATCTGGTGATCATTACATGATGATCGGAGACGCCGGCCATTTAATCGATCCTTTGACCGGAGAGGGGATAGGTCATGCTTTTTACAGTGGTTTCATTGCTGCGGAACAAGCCCAGGTTTGTTTGGAACAGCAGCAATATTCGGCAGCATTTTTACAAGCTTACGATATTCGGGTAGCGAGGGTGCTGGGTGCTGAAATGAAATTGAGTTATCGACTTCAACAATTGATGCAATATGCACCGATCGTTAACTTTTTAGCTTCCATTATTGCCAGCAACAAAAAAATGCTGGACATGCTTTCCAAAATGTACAATGATTTTGACCTGCGTGGCCAATTGGTTAAGCCATTCTTTTGGGTAAAAATGTTGTTTAAATCCTAACGCATTTTACGAAGACTTTTTAAAAAGTCTTGTCGGGTGAACTCGGATGGAAGAAGGCTTCCGTTTTTTGAACAAAGTTTTTAATAATTTGTCTATGTAGGTATTGTAGACAATTTTTTAAAAAAATAGGATCATGAAAATACTGAGTTTTTTATTTATAATGATGAGTTCAACCTTTTTTTTACAAACGGAACCCACAATTTATGATTTCAAAATACAAGCTTTGGATAGTGATGAAATGATTGATTTCAAAGCTTTTGAAGGCAAAAAGATTTTGATTGTAAATGTCGCTTCCAAATGTGGTTACACGGGGCAATACGCTGATTTGGAAAAACTGTACAAAAAACACCAAGATCAATTGGTCATCATCGGTTTTCCTTGCAACCAGTTTTTAGGGCAGGAGCCTGGATCGGAAGAAGAGATCGCGCAATTTTGTTCTGCAAATTATGGTGTCACTTTTCCGATGACGACAAAAGTCGATGTCAAGGGAAAAAATCAAAACGAAATCTATAAATGGCTCACCAGCAAAGAATTGAATGGAAAAGGAGATTTTAAAATTAAATGGAACTTCAACAAATTCCTGATCGACGAAAATGGCCAATTGATTGATTACTTTCCTTCTGGCGTAAAGCCGCTGGACGATAAAATAGTGATGCACCTCAATTAGGTTTTCAAAAGGTAACTATTGATTTTTTCTTGGAACGACCAATGATCACTGATTTTATTATAGTAATTCCTTTTCAACAACGGCGAATATAATATTTGGTTTAAAAACCTAATTATTCTTCTGTAAAGAAACTATCTTTAATAAGCTGCACTAACTCGCAGCTTTTTTTATTTTTAAAATATTTTTTAACCGTTGACCTAAAAACTCCTTTTTTATGAAAAAACTAATTACACTTTTAATATTGCTCACTTTAGGTATTGGATTCAATACCCTTCAGGCAGTGGTAGCCGTTCGGCCGGCTGCTAACGAAACTGCGATGAGCCCAAAAGAAATACGCAAAGCGAAAGACCAGGAAAAGAAATCGAAAAAATTCGAAAAAATCCTTGAAAAAGTACAGAAAAAAATAAGCCGTATAGCGAAAAAGAAAAAAGGAGCCAAGGCCGGCAGCGGTTTAAGCAGTCTGGATAAGAACCTCAGATTAGCGATCATATTTGGTATTCTTGCAGTGGCGGCAAGTATCCTGGCAGCGCTAATCACCAGTGCTTTGTGGTGGCTGGTCACTCCTCTCTGGATCGTAGGATTTGTCTTTTTGATCCTTTGGTTGATTAATGATGTCTAATGATCCTTTTCAAAGTAATGGTGGATTTTGTTTTTAGGGCAGAATTTGCCATTACTTAACAATATATTTCAGGGTGAACTTAACCCGCGTGTTCCACTTTCAATTCTATTGCTTAATTATGCATTTAGGCAAAATATTCAAATCCTTTCCTTTGCTGCCATGTAAAAGATGAATTTTCCAACGATTACTCCAACTATAATAGCCAAATAAAGTGGTCCACTGATACTCAAAAAAATAGCTAAAGCCTTGCCCGGTGAACTTAATGGCGTGACATCGCCATAACCTAAAGTAGAAAGTGTAACAAAGCTGAAGTAAGTGAAATCATCAATTTTAGGCTCCAAACCATCAGCAAAGAAAAAGGAATTTTTATAAAAATGATGCACCATTCGAAATAGCAGGCCGCCAATCAAGCCCAATAAAATATATCCATTGACAGCACAATAAACGATATTTAAATTGATCCTGCGGGCAATGGTCATTCGATACATCACAAAAACGGTAAGTAAAATAAAAAAAGCCAGCAGGCTGGTCATTCGAAGTAAAAAGACGAGATTTTCATTACTCGAAAAATTCCAGGAATTTAAAAGGAAAACCAGGATTGCTAAAGCTGTTCCTGCAAAAAACCTGTTTTTATTTCCGGATAATTCAAATACGCCAACGACCAAAACGATAACCAACAGTATATAAATCGTGAGGTCTTTTGCTACTTCGCCAGATACGAATGAAGGCAAAAACAAAAATGCGAATAAGGCAAGGAGCAATGCTAAAAACTCGTTTTTCGCCAGCCAGGTTTTTACTTGAGTAGTTGGGCTTTCCCCTTTTTTCTTTCGAATATCGCCGACCATTTGGTTTTGTTTTGGTAAAAAATACTCACCTTCTGGAAAGTTATTTTTTATTATAACAATTATCGCTGATAAAAATCACTTCGAAAACAGGCTGGGATTTGATTTGAAAAGTTTAGCAATGAGCATTCCTTTATAACCATTGAATAGGCTTGTTGAGTAAAACTAATTTTATCTTTAGTCTAGCTGACTGGAACAATCAGAACTGGTACCTTAGAATGTTTGATGACTTCTGAAGCTACACTGCCTGCAAAAACTTTGTGCAAAAAACTGTGATTATGATGACCAATAATGATTAAGTCGATATTAAGCTTTTCGGATTCCTGTAAAATCATTTCCCGGGTTGCCCCCTGAATCAGCAAACCTTGTGCATCGATTCCTTTTTCTTTAAGTTTATTCGTAAATCCTTGAATGTTTTTGTGTTCTTCTCTCAATTCTTCAGCTCGGCTATCTCTGATATATTGTGGCCCGATTTCATAGCCTACAAAATCAGGATCAGGCGCAACAATATGAACTAACCAGACTTTGGAACCGAATTTTTCTGCAATCTCTGCAGCTTTTTCAATGAGTAAAACTGTCTTCTCTTCAAAATCTATGGTGACGAGGATATTTTTCATTTAAAAAGTATTTTAGGATTTTAAAGCAAAAAAGGTTTCGGAAAAAATTTGAATCTCCCATATTTCTAAATATAACCCAAGATATCAGAAAAACAGACTAAAAAACTCATTCTATATGAACTTTTTCACCCATTGTTTCTTCATAGAAATGATGAATGGTAAAAGTTTGTTCTACACCAATTTTTTGGCCGGTTTGAGCTATGAAATATAATATAAGCGCAACCCCAGCCAGGACAGGCAAAGCCCATAATTGGGGAGCCTCTAGTCCAAGACTTACATTTGAAAATCCAATGATCGAGATGAAAAGTGCGATGAGTCCCAATGCAGAATAACCAAAAGTAAACATTGCCCAAACGGTTGGATTCGGACCATAAAGGCCACGAATGAGTGTCCCTCCCTCATGCTCTTCCAAAGAAAGGCTTAGTTGCGGGGACCAGTAGTGCCGCTCTGAATGGGGAATTTTAAAAACGATAAAACCAGGAATGACGCTACCGACGCAATCTGTCTGAGACTCTTTCAATTTCAACTTAATCTTTGATTCAATCTTTTCCTGTGAATCGGGAATGATTTGTTGAAACCTGGGCCGTATACGAATACTGGTCATTTTTAAAAATTCGATTGGTTTAACACTCTAATTTAACTTTTTCTACTATCCAATTAAAGGTTATGGTTATTAATTTGTAACATTTTATCGATTATCGCATTTTGGGAATCTAGCATTTTTCGGAAAAATTCGGTGGAAGAACTTTTATGAAAGCATACCCAGTCCAGATTTTATATAAATATTTTTAAACAAAAAAAAAAATTAGATGTTTCACTTGCAATATTGATAGTAATACTATTATATTTGCATAATATTACATCGAAATGCGTGAATTACTATCTAAAATCAACATTCAGGTAAATAAAAGTATTTACTTGAAAGATCCTCAATCAAGTGAATTGGGGCTAAAGATTGTTTCTTCAAGCATAAATATGATCGATGAGATCGGTTTCGAGTTATTTAATTTTCGAAAACTGGGTCAGGAGATTAACTCAACGGAGGCATCTATTTATCGATATTTTGAGAATAAACATAAGTTGTTACTCTACCTCACTTCCTGGTATTGGAACTGGATGGAGTATCGGATCGTATTCAGTCTTTCGAATATCCAATCTCCTCACGAAAGGTTGGAAAGAGCAATTAGGCTGCTTACTGAGCAGCTGAAAGAAGACCGTAACTTTTCTAATATTGATGAAGTGAAGCTAAACCAAATCGTTATTAGTGAATCTTCAAAATCTTTTTTGAACAAAGACGTAGATCAGGAAAACAAAGCGGGTGTTTTTGAAGGATATAAAAAGTTGGTAGCGCGTGTGAGTGATATCATTTTGGAGATCGATCCGGAATATAAGTATGCGCATATGTTGATATCGACGGTAATTGAAGGAGCGCATCACCAGAGGTATTTCTCAGAACACCTTCCATTACTCACTGACGTGGTGATAGGGGAAGATTCCATTACTGAATTTTACAAGGACATTGTTTTTAAAGCATTAAATCTGAAATGAATAGTTCTTTTTCCAAAATACAATTTAATCGGGCGCAGCTAACAATAGCTGCGTGTTTGATGTTTTTGGCAATCGTATTAATTTCCATTGGAACATCTACTCTCTTGCTGAATGCTTCAGATTCCGTGAGTATTGAACTTGCTGAAAAGAGCGAAAATAACACAGATTCAGAAAATAATGAGAATCAAAGTAATGGTGAAAAAGATGAGGTTTTAAATTATTTTCCCCATTATATCTTTTTCCATATGGAGCAATTATCGAATCCTGATAATGCTTCTTTTTCCCCATTCAATCCTTATATGGATATTCCAACCCCTCCGCCGGAGGTTGTATAGTACTTTTCCGAAAAAATGAAAGCCCTTTCGGGCGCAAACTATCCATTTTATAATTTAAACAAGATAACTGGTAATGTCATGCTTATTTAAGCGCATTGCTAAAACAAAACTATGTCTGTCTATCAGGCATAAATAAAGATAAAAATGAATATGAAAAATAAAACAGGGTTCTTTTCGAACCTCAAATCCGATTTGCCTGCAAGTATCGTCGTTTTTCTTGTAGCGGTGCCACTTTGTTTGGGGATTGCCTTAGCTTCGGGAGCTCCTCTCTTTTCAGGCATCATTGCCGGAATTGTTGGTGGTATTGTCGTCTCGCTAATGAGCGGTTCTCCATTGGGCGTAAGTGGTCCGGCTGCTGGGCTTGCAGTAATTGTGCTCTCCTCCATACAGGAATTGGGCGCTTTTGATATTTTCCTTTTTGCAGTAGTCATTGCCGGAATTATTCAAATTATTCTGGGACTTTTAAAAGCAGGTGTTATAGGTTATTATTTCCCTTCCTCAGTGATCAAAGGAATGCTGTCAGGGATTGGTATTATTATCATTTTAAAACAGATACCTCATGCTTTTGGATACGATGGCGTTCCTGAAGGCGATTTTGCATTCGCTCAGGTAGACGGACATAATACTTTTAGTGAATTGTGGTACATGCTTGATTTTATAAGTCTTGGAGCAGTATTGATCACTATCTTTTCAATGGCTGTTCTGATACTTTGGGAGCGTCCTTTCATGAAGCGTATTTCTTTATTCAAAATTATTCAGGGGCCCTTGGTAGTGGTAATTGGTGGCATAGTACTCAATCTCCTTTTCAAGAATATGCAGGGATTTTCTTTGCAAAGTGAGCAAATTGTTAATATTCCTGTAGCGGATTCCCTCTCCGGCTTTTTCAGTCAGTTTACATTTCCTGACTTCAGTCAGTGGGCTAATCCACAGATATATGTTATTGCATTGACGATTGCAGTGGTGGCTAGCCTGGAAACTTTACTTTGTGTGGAAGCTACCGATAAGCTGGATCCTAAAAAAAGAGTAACACCTACTAATCGGGAGCTCATTGCTCAGGGAACTGGAAATATGATTTCGGGTTTTATCGGAGGACTACCTATTACGCAGGTTATCGTTCGTAGTTCGGCTAATATTCAGTCAGGCGGACAGACAAAAGCTTCTGCATTCTTTCACGGGATTTTACTTCTTGCTTGTGCGATGGCTATTCCTAATATATTAAACATGATTCCACTTGCTAGTCTTGCTGCGATACTTTTTATGGTAGGATATAAACTTGCTAAGCCTGCTTTGTTCAAAGAAATGTATAAAAAAGGAAAGTCGCAGTTCATTCCTTTTGTAGTTACTATTCTAGGAATCGTATTCACAGACTTGCTCATGGGAATTACTTTAGGTCTCGTAGTTGCCATCTTCCATATTCTTTGGAACAATTATAAAACGCCTTATCATTTCGATACTGCTGACTATATGAAAGGGGAGCCCATTAGAATTAAATTGTCGGAAGATGTAAGTTTTCTAAATAAGGCAGGTATTTTAAAAACACTGAACCAGTTACCTGATGGTTCGGACGTGATCATTGATGCCTCAAATACAAAGAGTATTCACCTTGATGTACTGGAGATTTTTGATGATTTCAAACAAAACGCCGCGACCCGCGATATTTCATTAAAATTTTTAGGGTTAAATGGTAATAAGCCAAAAGATCCGGTAAAACATTTTAGCAAATTACTGAAGGATCAACCTATTCTTAATGGTTAATTGAGCAGTATTATAAATTTCATAATTCAAAAAAAACTTATTAATAATGAATACAATAATTGATAATAGAATAACACAAACCAAAGAGACACAAACCGTCATTACGCCAGATATGGCAGTAAGGATGCTTAAAGAAGGCAATGATCGTTTTGTTGAAAATAATATGATCCAGCGTGATTATAGAAACCAGATTGAACTTACTGCAAAGGGGCAATATCCTTTTGCCGTGGTATTGACTTGTATAGACTCCCGTGTTCCTGCCGAGCTGGTTTTCGATCAAGGTATTGGAGATATATTCAATGTTCGGATTGCGGGTAATTTTATCAACAAAGATATACTTGGTAGCCTGGAATTTGCCTGCAAAGTCGCAGGATCAAAAGTTATTATAGTCCTCGGTCATACACATTGCGGTGCTGTAAAAGGGGCTTGTGACGATGTAAAACTAGGCAATCTGACTGAAATGCTTGGGAAACTAAAACCTGCCGTTTCAGCGGTGAAAGATGAGACGGAGGATCGTAGTTCTGGAAACCCACAATTTGTGCAAAAAGTGGCAGATATGAATGTAAAATTAAGCACAGCAGCGATAATAGAGGAAAGTAAGGTTTTGAGAGAAATGGTTAATAACGAGGAGATTTCTATCGTGGGAGGCATGTATGATGTAGAGACGGGAAGAGTCAGATTTAGAGAAAGTTAGGAATTCCCAGTTATTAAGCAGGCTTCTTTCTAACTATATAGAGAGAAGCCTGCCCTTTTCTCAACCCTAAGTATTTTTCTTAAAAGCTACACTAACCACTAATAATAGCTACTCCAGAAACCCAAAAACAACCATTTAGGTTATGGTTACTCATTTTTAGTTTGGGGCTCTGGCGGAAATTCTTGTTTCAAATACCCCTCTAACCATGCTAAGCATGTTTTAAAGCTTTTGAAAGAATACTCACGAGAGACCAAACCAGGGATCAGGTTGAATCTTTCAAACATATCCAGCGGTTGTCCATGTAAATTGGTGAAAACCACTTTGATACCTTGTGATTGCAAATCCATGATGGCATCTTCCATAGCATAAAGCCCGGACTGATCCACGTAGGGGACTTTACCCATTCGAATGATAACAATTTGTATTTCCGGTAAAGCTTTTATCATTTCCTGAAATCTGGAAGCAAAACCAAAGAATAATGGCCCGTCCAGGTGTTTGATATAGACTTTATTTCCAAGACGTTCGACAATATCACCTTCATCGACCCATGCCATTTCACGCGAAAAGTCTTTTAAAGGACTTGTTTTAGTACGATGATCGATAACGTCAGATATTTTTTTCATAAAAAGAATAGATGACAGAATCAATCCGATGATTACTGCTTCAATCAAACCTACAAATACAGTAAGTCCCAAAACTAAAAGCATCACAAAAACTTCACTCTTTGGTAGTTGACGAATATGCCGAAGCCCTTTATAGTCCATCACACCTATACCAACAGTGATTAAGATACCTGCCAAAACAGCTGCCGGAATTTTTGAAGCTAGCGGACCAAGCGATAAAAGTATTATCAAAAGTAGAATACCAGCGATCATCCCTGAAAGTTTGGTTTTTCCACCTGCTTCGATATTAACGACAGTACGAATGGTTGCTCCTGCGCCGGGTATTCCTCCGAAAACAGCGGCAATAGTATTTCCGATGCCTTGCCCAACTAATTCTTTATTGGGATCATGCTTGGTTTTGGTCATATTGTCCGCAACAATGGAAGTCAGTAATGAATCTATTGATCCCAGCGCAGCGAGTGAAGCGGCAGTGAAAATGAAGGGTTGAATCTGGCTGAATTTAAAACTGGTAAATATATCTAAATGCAGTAATGGAAAACCGCTGGGGATATTTCCTATCGTCCGGTATTCAGGAATAAAATAAAAGGTGCCTAGCGAGACGACCAAAAGAGCGACTAGAGTACTGGGTATTAATTTGGTGATCCGTTTAAACCCATAAATAATAAATATCGTTAGTAAAGCCAATATTAAATCGATATAATTGATGTTTCCGATCGCCCGTTTCAATAATTGAAGTGCACCTATTGCACCAGAAGCTTTTTTGGCTGCCAAAGCTTTTGCTTCCTGCATTATATCGGCGCGTTTGATATTTCCAGCTCGTCTTACCGTTTCTTTAAAATCTTCTAAAACCAAAATTTCTTCTGCAGCCTCTTCCTGTAAAATTCGTTCAAGAATGACCTCCTCCGCCTGAGGTACAAATTTATTGATATAATCCATATCTTCTTTTGGATAATAACCAAGCATGGGAAGAATCTGCGTAAGCAATATTATCACGCCTATTCCAGTCATAAAGCCGGAAACGACTGGGTACGGGACAAACCTGATATATTGTCCTACCTTCAGGAAACCTAAAACAACCTGTATTAATCCCGCTAGTAAAAAAACCATTAAGATGGAAGGCAAAGCACGGTTTAGATCTCCTTCAAAAGCGGCTACAATACCTGCAATGATAACCATACTCACCGCTGTCATTGGTGCAGTAGGACCAGAAATTTGGGTATTGGTTCCGCCAAACAAAGCAGCAAAAAAACTGATAAAAATAGCTCCGTAAAGCCCTGCTGTGGCACCTAAGCCGGATTGCAGACCGAAAGCTAAAGCTAAAGGCAGCGCAACGATACCAGCAGTGATGCCTCCAAATAAGTCACCTTTGAAATGAGAGAAATTAAAGCCTAAGAATTTTTTCATAATGTTTTTTTTAATCACTTGACTACGGGACTCGTTCTCAGCGAAGCCGCAAGATAATAATTGTTTGAATTTTCAGTAGTCCTATTAGCGAAAAGAGAAAGCTGAAAAGCAAAAAAACCAAATTCTGTAAGTAAAACCGGATCTAAACCCTGACTCAAGAAATACTTAAAAATAAAAAAATGATTTTTTTTAAAGAATGATTTCTGTGAGAAAAACTGTTTCATATTTGAAGGCTAAATAAGGGTAAACAGGAGAGTATGGAAAGTGTTTATCTAAACAACGATTTATACGGAATATGGATCTTTTGATATTGCTGATTTAGTTCCTGTTTTTAATATCCAAATCCTGTCCGGCATAAAATCCCAGATCATTATCCTTCAATAATTTTGTCCAGAATGCAATTTGAGCGGTATGATAAGAGTAGTGTTCTACCACATGGATAATTATACCGACTCCTGAAAGGTCAAAACCCTGGACGGACTTCACAGCCAATAAATCTTTTTTGTCCAGTTTTTTCAAAGTAGTGACCGCTTCGGTGACCGTACTTAATAATTTTTGCAGCAATTCTCCTTTTGTAATGCCTCCGGCCGCTGAAAATTCTAAATCGCGGTTTCGGGTGTCTTCTTTTTTACCAAGCGATGAGATGATATATTGCCGGATATTTCCACAAAGATGCAAGATTAAATTGCCAACGCTATTAGAAGATGGATTGGGTTTTTTCCAGACTTCTTCTTCGCTCAACATCGCTAAACATTTTTCAATTCTTGTATTATTTTCTTCCATTCGAAAGATGGATTGTTCGATAAATTCTTTTGAAAAAGGGTCCATAGGTAAGAATATTTAAGTGTTTTTAAAAAGAGATATCCCATTGCAGCCTTGCCCTGCTGCCTCCGTCTGAAGCTGTTTGCCTTTCGCGTATAGTCGAATAAGTGTATTCTGCGGTGAGTTTGTTTTTGTGACCATTGAAAAACCAGTTCAGACCCGTGGTGTATTCCTGCCGTAAATTATTGTCGATTATTCGGTCCGGGTCATAAATGGCATGGCGGGCATAGATTTCCAGTTGTTTTGGAAAAGAGGAAAAGCTATGATGAAAAAAGTAACCTAATTGAAATAAATTGCCGACCATCGTGGTGATCTGTTTATTCACCTGATCGTCGATTTGCTTCCAGTGAAATTCTTGTTGCCAGGAGATTCCTTTTAGTTTAAAAGCTGTTTCAAATAATAATTGATCCACTTTGTACTGACCGGGTCTCCCGTCTTCAAATCCTTCCAATTGCCCACCGCCCGCTTGCGAAAAGCGGGTGAAAGAACTTTTGTTAGTTACACCTGCTATCGCAATAATTGGGGTAAATTTTTCATGATATTTTAGATCTGATCCCGAAAACTCCAAAGGCTGTCCATTGAGATTCCACTGCCATCGAAACATATACATTGGATTTGTGTCGTCATTTCTTTTAGCTCCCCGTCCTGTGCCCATGAATACGGATGTCCAGTAATTGAAATCAGCCAGACCTTCTCCGTCCAGCCTTCCGAAAAGAGAAACGCCTTGTTGCCGGTCTATCGTAAAAGGCCGCGTAAGCAGCGATCTTTCTACGCTTTGTTGTTTGCCGGAAGAAATGATCCGTTCTCGGTTGTATTGCGATTTCCACTGTCCGACTTTAATTTTAAGATAAGGCAGTTTTTCCACCATCACCCGAAAATCCAGTAAATTAGTTGCTGCTAATTCGTACTCAAAATAGTATTTTAGCCAGGGCTGGAAGCTATGGCCACCAACTTTTAATCGTGCTCTATTTACTTTCAGACTACCTTTGTCATTGGCCGGATCAAAATCATTGAGGGTGACTGGATCCTGGTCATAAGGAAAGGAAAACCTAAACTGTCCCCTCACTTCTATTTGCAATAAATATTTGTTATCTCTGCTTTGAAACTCAATGCCTTTGCTACCTTTTCTGATAATAATGGAATTGGAAGAAGTATCCTTTTGTGCTAAAAGGATGGTGCTACAAATCACAGCAAAGCCAAATAATAATAATTTTTTCATCTGTCTCAAATCGATTACTTAAAAATACACTTCTTAAAATATTTTATGTCTTTTCAAATTCTTTTTGGAATTAATTGGCTAAGATATATTTTATGCTAAAGAAAATATTGGTATTTTTAAAGGGAACTTCTCCTTACAGGAAAATTTAACCATGCTTAATATAAAAGTAAACCCAAGCATCTTATCGCTTTTATTAGCATTTTTTATGGGCAGTAATATTCATTATAGCCAAACCCCCTTCGTTTGCAAGGATCAGGCGTTTGGCATTATAAACGGGACCACCGAATTTGTAGAATTAGTCGTTGCTCCCAGCAATAGTGCCATAACTGTCAGTAGCATAAACAATGATATTGGTGTCAATATTAATGCTTTTGGATTCAGGAATATTGATAATTTTATTTATGGTATAGATCCCTTCAATCATAACTTATTTCAGGTGGACGCGAACGGTGCTGTTGCAGATTTGGGCGTATTAAATCTTCCAACCGGATTAGAATATCTGGCAGGAGACATTAATCCCAGTGGCCAATTTTTGTATGCCATCGGCTCTTTGAATAATATCGATCAGGTGCTTGCAAAGATTGACCTTGAAAATTTCAATGTGCAACCGATCTCTCTGAATGGAATTACAAGTATTACTGACATTGCTTTTGATCCTTATACCAGCAAACTTTATGGTTATGATGCTGTAAGCCGGAAAATCGTTGTGATTGATATTAATAACGGTGGCATAAATTTTTTTACAGAGATTGGAGCTGATAGGAATATTCAAACTTTATATTTTGATTCCTTTGGTGATTTATGGGCATATGGAAGCGCTATTAATGGAGTAGCGAGTGCATTATTTTTAATCAATAAATTAACGGGAGTTGAAACTGTAAAAAGTACAGGCCAACCCAGTTCCATCTCTGATGGAGCTTCTTGTCCATATTCTGTTGAAATCAAGAATAGTGTTAATCCTTTAATTACTTTTCCTTGCAGCGAGGTAGAATATATTTTTACGATCGCTAACCAATCAGGAGCAACACAAAATGGACTTGATTTTGAGCATTATTTACCGGAAGGCTGCCATTATCTGGACATTTTACAAAATCCATTTGGCGGAACTATAGCGCTTGGAACGCCTGATCATTTGCTTCGTATCAACGGACTTTCTATTCCTCAGGGCATCAACACTATTGTGGTTTTAGTAGAAGTAGGAGATATTCCAGGAGGAAATTATAAAAGTCAGGCTACTTTAAAAAACTTACCAGAAAATCTTGGGAATATTCGACTTTCAGACAATCCGGAATCTGTTGTTGAATATGATAGTACAAAGTTGAAAGTCAATCGTATTGATGAAGACAGCTTGTTTTACACGTCCTTTTTATGCCTGGGAGAATCGGTTTTGCTGGATGGTTCACCTTACGGAAATAATCTTTTATGGAATACAGGCGCTACCAGTCCGGGCTTGTCTGTAACCCACGAAGGAGAATACACTTTAGAGGCAACGAGTGGATGTCAAACGGTTGTTATTACCTTTGACGTAACTGTTGCTTCCTGTCCGTATACTATTGCCATGTACCATGAAATTGTTCCACAGGAAGCCTTAGCCTGTAATGAAATTCTCTACCGGTTTATCATCAGTAATGATTCCGGATTGAGGCGCGACAGTGTTAGTTTTGTTGATTATTTGCAGGATGGATTTAGTTTTGTTGATTTTGTAAATAATCCGTTTGGAGGGGAGCTAGAACCCAATCTTCCCCCTTCAGAAATCAAAATACATAACATGTCATTGCCCATAGGCGTGGATACTATGGATATCTTGATAGCCGTAGGAGATTTACCCCCCGGAGAATATAAGAACAGGGCAAAAATCTATAATCTCCCGCCATTAATCGGTACAATCCGGTTTTCAAATAATCCAGCCCCAACCGGCAATGACAGTACTTCGGTCACTATTTTAGGGTTTGAAAATAATTTGATCATTGAAGAAGTCATTTGTGCGAATGAAACTTTGGTTTTGGATGGCAGTCCCTATGGCTTAAATTATTTATGGGAAAATGGCGCAACTGATGATAGTATCTTTGTTACCGAACCAGGAGAATATATGCTCACACTGACCGGTGGTTGTGAACCGGGTTATATCTTTTTTAATGTTACAGAAGCCGACCCGATCAATGTGGAAATTTCGGAATCAATAGTAGAAATTCACCTGGGTGAAGACTTTCAGGTAACCTCAGTTATCCAAAACAGCGGCGATACTTTAATTCTGGAATGGATCGATCCATTGGGAAACTCCTTGTCCTGTCTGGATTGTTTGGAACCTATTGCTATGCCTCTGGAGAATACCGTTTATGAAATTGTCGTCTCAAATGGAGCTTGCTCGGATTCGGATTTGGTCGAATTTGTAGTTGATAAAGAAAGAAAAATATTTGTTCCGAACGTTTTTACGCCAAATTTTGATGGCGCCAATGATTACTTTTTTATTCAAAGCCCTGATTTCGGAATGGTCAAATCTTTAGTTATTGTTAATCGTTGGGGTATACCTGTTTTTGAAACTAAAAACGTTGAGGTCAATGATTATTCCAGTGGATGGAATGGTCAATTGAAAGGGAAAAAATCCAACGCAGGTGTTTATCTTTGGACAGCTGAAATAGAATTTCTGGATGGTCTTTCCAAACAATTTTCTGGCGACTTTACGCTTTTGAGGTAAATCATTTCCAGTGCTTTTCAATAAAATTGCAGGTTTTCAAGACAGATTTTTTAGCCTCTGGTAAAGTATATTCCTTTTGCCAGGCATGCCACATTCCTTCATAAGCATCCAAAGTCACGTCAATGCCTTGATCGCTCATTTTCTGAAAAAGCCTGACCGCATCGCTCAAAAACATTTCCCTGGTTCCAATCTGAATTAACGTTGGAGGAAAGGAATTATCGTAAGTGCCATAAATCGGAGAGACAAAAGGATTCTGGTGTTCCTCCCGAGGTGCATAAGCTAAAGCGCAGGACATTAGCCTTTCCAAATGAAGTTTCGGATCTCGATCTGATAAAGTGAGATAAGTATCTCCGACTGCGGTAAGATCAGACCATGGCGACCACAAAACGACAGACGATGGCATTTGGAATCCTTCCTTTTTTAATTTCAGCAAACCACCTGCGACTAAACCACCACCTGCCGAATCGCCATAAATGGCGATATGTTTTGCCTCGCAGCCAGTTTGTAATAAGTGATTATAAAGATCTACAAAACTTTGTAAAATGATCTGATAATTTGCTATTGGTGCGAGGGGATAGTCCAAGACGATCACTTTTATTCCTGACCTATCGGCCATCGGTACACTTCCTGTGAGTGATGTTTTTGCGGTGTAAAAAGTATATCCACCACCGTGGAGATAAATAATTACTTTTTCGTTTTCCTTATAATTTTTAGGATAGATTTCTAAAAATTTTACTTTATCAGTTTCTCTTTCAACCAGTTTAGCTCCAAAGTCCTGAGTGACTTTTTCGTTGAGTGCTGATTTAGCTGCGTCTAATTCAGTTTGAAGTTTTTGCCACTGCTTGAAATCAGTCGGTTCGGGATATTTTGAATCCGGATCAAAGTCATCAATTAAATTTCGAAGGACTTTTTGCGCCTCCGTTGAAATGGTTTCAGGGATTTTATTTTGAGTGGTTGACTGCATAAATTTTCACTGAATTAATTAAAGATCCATGTTTCCAAAATCGATTGAACAAAACCTTCCCAAATCAATCCTTGTAGGACCAAGGGAATGGAAAATACCAAAAGCAAAAATGCGATAATTTTTCCTCTTTTAGTTTTACCGAGCTGGTTAATGGTTGGTAAACCAGCGAACATCAATATTGGCATAAACAAAATAAACCATCGCAATCCGATGGTGTAACCACCATAATTTGTGGTTCGGAATAAAACAAACAAAAATACAGCAGTCATTCCAATCAGGCATAAAGCCATAAGTTTCCAATATTCCGGCAACCTATTTTTTAAAGTTTCATACATGCCAATTGCTCCTAAAAATAAAACAGGTGTTGCGCTGAAGAGGCCATGATGACCGAATGTGATATTAAAAAGGTAGGTCCATTTTGATTCATCAAAAGTGTCATTTGCTTCCGGATTTTGCCAATAACTTCCCTCAAATTGATAGAGATCGCCTCTTAAATAAATTGGAATTGGGGAGCCAGTGAGATGATAATAAGTGTAAACTGTTGCGACTATTGGTAGCAATGCAAAAAGCCCTGCGATGATCCCTTTAGCTGGATTTTTATAAACAGCAACCAATAAAAACAATCCTAAAAAGGATAATCCTGGAAGATCATTCGAAGCACCTAATCCACCACAAAATCCCAAAACGATGAACCACCAAATGGAAGTTTGTTCTTTAAACCAAATCGCCCAGATACAGAAAAATGCAATGAAAATCAAAATGGCCGCAAAAGTGTGATTATTAATGGTCACTGCATAGCCATAAGCTAAGGATCCGATTGACATTGATAACATTAAAAAGTTAATCGTCCAGGCATCGTCGTAATATTGCCTGACCATAATCAAAGCCAGTATCAAGATCAAGAGATATGGGAAAACCTGGTTCAATAAAGTGAGTACCCTGATCGCAGTCTTACGTCCTTCATAAAAGGTTTTTCCGGTAATTTTTTTCAATATCCAGGCCTGACCCGCCATAATAAAAGGATAGGTGGGTGGTTTGCTCGAATATATATTTTCACCAATTTTTACTGCGTCTGCTGATAACTCAAATTGAGTGGTGTCAGTCGGTGTAAGATGCGCCATGGTTCCGGCATCTACAATCCGTTCAACGGTAATAATTCTTGACAAAGGATTGGTGGTAAGCCTGGTCCGTGAAAAAGTAAAAATCAATAGGATCAAGCCTGAAGCAATGATGATCCAATAAGCTGTTCGATTGAATTTCCAGGAATCTTTTAGTTCAGATTTTAAATTGAAGGCCGCCAATTACAAGATTGATTTTACTTATGATCCTAAAAGTATCTTTTTTATTTCAATCCTGATAATGCTCGCGTACTATTCCTTCAACTATCGATAAAATGAGTGGATTATTTAGCGGTTTACCAAATCTGGATTACCCATTTTTCCGGTATTATAATCGCTGACACATTGCCGAATCTGATCTTCCGTATTCATGACGAAGGGGCCATAAGAAAATACAGGTTCATTGAGTGGTTGTCCGCCAAGAACTAAAATTTCTGCTTTTTCTTGTGCATATAAATTGATTAAATTTTCGCCACGCTGATAGAGGGCTATCTGATTCGTCTTTAGTTTTTTTCTTTCTTCTATTTCAATATCTCCATCAATCACATAAATAAAAGCATTATGCATCGGATCGGTTGGAATGTCAATCCGGCCATTTGCTTTCATTTTTATATGATAATAAAAAGCAGGAGAAAGCAATTCGATTTTTGATTTTGCATCAAATAATTCACCCAAAACAACTTTTGCCGAGTAATTTTTATTTTCAATAAAATCCATCTTGTCATCCCGATGAACATGAGTAGAAGGGTCAATATATTTATACTTTGAAGGCATATTGAGCCAAATCTGAAAACCATGATATTTACCTCCTTCATCGTACATCTTCTGGCTAGTTTCTTCCATGTGAATCGCTCCTTTACCGGAGCTAAACATCATAAATTCTCCCTTTCCTATTTGAAAGTCATAATTCAGACTATCCTTGTGATGGCCGCTTCCTGAAAGAAAGTAAGTAGTTGGGATGATACCGGCGTGAGGATGTGCGTCGACTCTCAACGGATCATTTCCAGGAGTCAAATCAACCGGTCCAAATTCGTCAAACAAAACATAAGGGGAAACGTGATCAAGGTGATCTCCTGCAAAAGCTCTTAAAATAGGCAGCGTGCCTACTTTGGTTCTATCTGCATTCAATATTTTAAAAACTTTTCGATAGGTTTTGGAACTGAACATTCCGGAGTTGCAGCTCACAAGGGCAGGGGCGGTTAGAGAAACTCCTAAAATTGCTGATCCTTTGATGAATTGCCGGCGTTTCATAATCTTCAATTTTAAAATATGTATTAAGGTGTCAGTTATTAGAAATAAAAAAACCATTTATTTGTTCAGTTCTTTATTCCAAATTATGTTCCTTTTTAAGTTTAAAAGGTAGCTAAGTGACGGAAAGAAAATATTGATAAGCTATTTCATATTCTGAAAACAATCTAATCAATCGACTAAAAGGAAGTTGTTAGAATGTTTTTGGGATATGTAGAAAAAATAGATTATTAATATTTCCGTCAAACTAAGTGCTTGGACAAAATTAAGTATAATAAATAATTAATATTGTAAATTTATGTCATGGGACGTAAATTTAAGTATATCGAAAAGTTGACAGAAGAACAAAAGAGTTCTTTAAAAAAGGGTTACAAAACCGGAAACAGTCATTTGTTTCGGAGAAAATGCCAGTGTATTCTATTGAGCCATGAGAAAAAAACAACACCAGAATTAGCCGAATTGTATGGTGTTGATCAGCAAAGCATTCGTAAATGGTTTAAGCTTTGGGAAACTCAGGGAATAAACGGTTTGAAATTAAAACCAGGCCGAGGTCGTAAGCCTAAACTCAGATTGGATAACGCCAAACAAGTAGCAAACGGTAAAAACCCTAGTAGAAAATGAGCCAAAAAATTTGAATCGTGTAACAGTTCAAATTAAATCTGAGCTAGGCATTGATTTAAGTAAAAAGACGTTAAAACGCTTTTTAAAAAACTTAAATACAAGTGGAAGCGATTTCGAAGGCGACTGAAAGGCGAGCCAGATCCATTAGTTTATCAGCAAAAGAAAGAACAATTAAAGCAACTGCTGCTTTTAGAAAAACAAGGCTTAATTGATCTATTCTTCACGGATGAATGTGGCTTTAGTTTAATACCTAGTATTCCTTATGGATGGCAACCCATTGGAAAGCAGTTAGGTATCAAAAGTTCAAAAGAAAGGGCAACCAATCTATTTGGGTTATTAAGTAGAACTGGCCGGTTAAAAGCTTATTCAACAAAACAAAGCATCAATAGTGATTTCATACTAGAATGTATTGATGAAGTAGCTTTAAGCCTTAGTCGACCAACAGTATTAATCATGGATAATGCACCTTGGCATAAATCGAAGAAGGTTTTAGGCAAACAAAAAGAATGGGCACAAAAAGAGGTCTATTTATTTTTCTTGCCAAAATATTCTCCGCACTTGAACTTAATCGAGACGCTTTGGCGAAAGATAAAGTACGAGTGGCTAAGAGCAGAAGATTATTTAACTGCTGGGTACTCTCAAAAAGGCTATTTTCAACATCATCAGAAAATATGATGATGAGTTTTGACTTATTAAAAAAAGGCAATACTTTAATCAAATTCTTCAACAACACCAGATTTGTTTCGAAATAACAAAAAGAAAAGCATATGATCGAAAACTGCAACAAGAAAAAACATAGGTAAATAAAAGAGATGTTTTAGCTTAAAGCTTTACCGACTTTTAAAAGTAAGCTTTTAGTGGCCAAAATCCCATCGGTTTCACTTAATTTTTCTCCTTCGTATTCGATGCCAATATACTCGTTGTATCCGGAATCTTTGACAATCTTAAGCATCTTCATGTAATCAATGTGTTTTTCATCTCCGTTTTTGTCAAAATCATTGGCTTTGGCACTAATTGCAAATGCATAAGGCATCATTTCGGATACTCCTTGATAACGATCATACCATTCCTGGCAGTTATTGGCATTAGGATTTGGATCTCCAGCGATGCAGAAATTACCAAAATCCGGCAAAGTACCAATATTGGGTTGGTTGATTTCTTTAATTACATCGGTAAGCCATTTGCTATTTGAAGAAAAGCCTCCGTGATTTTCAACGATCACATTCAATTCAAGAATCCGCGCGTATTCACCCAGTTTTCCGAGGCCATGCACAGCTGCTTTATGAGCATCTTCCATCGAATCACTTTCAGTGTAAGCATTGACACGGATGGAGTGACAACCCAAAAACTTAGCGGCATCAACCCATTTGTAATGATTGTCAACGGCTCTGTTTCGCTTGTAGTCATCAGTTTCGGCTAGACCACCTTCGCCATCAATCATAATTAACAATTGTTGAACGCCATTGTCATCGGCTCTCATTTTCATTTCACCGAGGTAGCTGGTGTCCTTTGCTTTGTCTTGAAAAAACTGACTAACGTATTCAATTCCACTGATACCAAATTTGGTTTTAGCTAGGGTTGCGAAATCCAAATGATCCATATCCCCTTTTTGGAGCGCATTGTGCAAAGACCATTGGGCAAGCGATATCTTGAAAAATAAATTAGATTGATCAGCTTTAACGATAGCTGCTCGCTCTTCATCGCTCATTTTTTTTGGTGAATCATTACATGCTGATAATCCAAGTAAACCAATACCTAAAGCAAGATGTCCTGAATCCTTTATAAATCTTCGTCTTGTTTTTTTCATGAAAAATTAATTTTATAATAAGAATAATCTTTGTTCAGATTATAATTTTAGTTTGTGGATGTAATATAAATATTGTTCGAAACAGATGAGTTCTTTTTAGCAAATTTATAAAATATCCCTTTTTTGTAAAAAGAACGTGTCATTTTATCTTTTTCCTTTTTCAATCATATGAGTCACCTGCTTTTTTAGTTAAATAATTTGAATACCATGGGAATTTAGATTGATTTAATTTGGATTTACCACTAGACGTCTTTCTTTGCCTAAATAATTGAAATACAAATATTTAGCGAATTTTGTTTTAAAAAGTAATGATTTTTTCATGAAAAAGGTAATTATGGTTATATATTAAAACTTTCATATTTTTTTGTAAATATTAGTTTGCTAACAATATTCTAAATATATTTGCATCACTTAAGAGTAGTTTGGTATAGTTAAATCGATTTTCTTTTTATCATTCAAATATTCTCTTGTTTTTTTATAATTTTAAATTTTTAGTAATGAACATTTTTGTAGCAAAATTAAATTTCGACACTCGGGAAGATCACCTGAAAGAAGTATTCGAAGAATTTGGCGAAGTATCCTCAGCCAAAATTGTAATGGACAAATTCACCGGAAGATCAAAAGGTTTCGGTTTTATTGAAATGCCAAATGATGAAGAAGCCCAAAACGCGATCAATGACTTAAACGATAGTGATTTAGACGGAAGAAACATTGTTGTTAAAAAAGCAGAACCTAGAGAAAACAACCGTGGCGGTAGTAACCGTAGAGGCGGTGGTGGTGGCTATGGCGGCGGCGGCTACGGCGGCGGCGGTGGTGGTGGCTACGGCGGTGGCGGAAACCGTTATTAGTCTGCTTTTTATCCAGTATTTCTTCTTTTTAAATAAGATACAGGATAAATGAAATTCTTAAAAGGCTTTTGGGGTGTTCCCTGAAAGCCTTTTTCAATTAGATCAATTTCTTACGAAGTGTCTTAGAATTGATACCAATCCCATTCAATAAAATAATGATCTGAGAATCATTATTTCTTTCAAATAAGCGCTTAATTTAGTGGTCCAAAGATCAAGGTTTCGGAAATTAAAATTACATTATTTACTATCAATTTTGTTATTGATCTTCTTTCAATGACATCCTTATCAAAAACACCCTTTTACCCATTTTTTTAACGGAGAGATTGTTAAAAAAACCTTTAGTTTAAAAGTTCATTTTATTAATCTATTTTTTTAATTAATCGGTAAGTACGATTGCATTTTTTTAGCATCAAAAAATAAAACAATGAGAAAAATAACTGTATTATTAGCCCTATTCATAATGGGTGTTTTGAGTTGTAATACTTCAAAAAAAGTAACTCGCGTAGGTGAAAAACAACAAATTGATTTAAGTGGCAGATGGAACGATACCGATTCCAGATTGGTATCCGAAGAAATGGTGAAAGATGGCCTTTCTCGACCTTGGCTGATTGATTTTGTTGAAGCAAAAGGGAAAAAACCTACTGTGATTGTGGGTATTATAAAAAACAAAACCAGTGAGCACATCAGTGCTGAAACGTTCACAAATGATATTGAAAGAGAATTTGTCAATTCAGGCAAAGTGAGGCTGGTTCAAGGAGGAGAGGCACGTGAAGAGTTGAGAAATGAGCGGGCCGATCAACAGGACTTTGCCTCTGTAGAAACCACAAAACGATGGGCCCAGGAAAAAGGAGCCGATTTCATGTTGCAGGGAACGATAAACTCAATCACAGATTCCAACACGAGGGAGAAGGTAATATACTACCAGGTGGATTTGTATCTAGCTGATCTGGAAACAAATGAAAAAGTATGGATAGGAAGTAAAAAAATTAAAAAAGTGATCCAATAAGTGCTGAAATTAAATTCAGAAATAGTTTCTTTTAAAAGGCTGATTTTAAATTGTATATGCTTATTTGGCTTTCTGTTAATCTCAGGTTGTGCAAGCTATTACCAAAAAAGTCTTCTCTTTCAGGAACATTTTGTAAAAGGTGAATTAGAAGAAGCCAATCAAGCTCTTGACAAAAACGAAAAAGCAGCAAAAGATAAAGACAGGTTGCTCTATTTTCTGCAAAAAGGAGTTGTATTGCAAATGCTGGGGCAATATTCCGAAAGCAACAAATACTTTGAAGAAGCTTATATTTTTACAGAAGATTACCGAAAAAGTTACTCCTTGGAAGCAGCCAGCCTGTTGACCAATCCGACCATAAAACCTTATACAGGTGAAGACCACGAATTGGTGCTTCTGCATTACTTCAAAGCACTTAACTTCCTTCGCATGAACCAGTATGATGAAGCATTGGTTGAGTGTAGGAGGATCAACATCAAGTTAAATCTGCTCAATGACCGTTATGCAAATAAAAAAAATCGCTATAAACGAGATGCATTTGCTTTAAATCTGATGGGCATTATATATGAAGCCTCCGGAGATATTAATAATGCATTTATTGCTTATCGAAATGCCTTTGAGGCTTATAAAGAAGATTATCAGACCTACTTTTCTACTCAGGTTCCCGAACAACTGAAATTAGATTTGCTCAGAACCGCATTTCTAAATGGGTTTAATGAAGAACTGAAAAGTTATGAAAAGGAATTTTCGATGAAATATGAGTATAAGAAAAAAGAAGGAGGGGAACTGGTTTTCTTTTGGCACAACGGGATGGGGCCTGTTAAAGATGAATGGAGCGTCAATTTTTTTATCATTAAAGGTCAAGGAGGCATCGTGACATTTGCCAATGAAGAGTTGGGGCTTAGTTTCCCTTTTCCTTTACCTCAAAAGGAGGAAGAATCAAAAGGCCTGGGAGACCTAAAATTTATTCGGGTTGCTTTCCCCAAATACCTGGAAAGAAAACCTTATTTCCAAAGCGGTGAATTGCTTGCAGCTAACCAAAGCTTTACCCTGGAGATGGCTGAAAACATCAATGACATTGCGTTGAAAAACCTCGAAGACCGTATGCTGCGAGAAATGGCAATTTCATTATTGCGATTAGCATTAAAACAAGCATCCGAAGAACAGTTGCGCAAGCAGAATGAAAATCTAGGAGCTTTGCTCTCCGTCCTAAATGCAATTTCTGAAAAAGCGGATACAAGAAACTGGCAAACATTGCCTTACAGTGTTTCCTATGCGCGAGTACCTTTAGATGTAGGGAATAATCAAATTAAACTAAAAACCTATTCTCCTCAAAAAAGCAGGGATGTGATAAATGATTTTGAGTTCCAGGTGGAAAAAGGACAAACTATTTTTCATATCTTTCATAGTCTGGAAAGTATCCCGTTGAATCAATTCTGATTTTGAAACAGATGCGAAACGATTTTCCAAAGACAATAATATTCGACAAATTAAAGAATTACTTTCTTCAACTTATTTATGATTTTGGGCACCATTAAATTTTATCAGGCATGAAAAATATAATAGTGATTTTATTTCCGGTTTTTCTTTTTATGAACCTGGGCACTTCCAATTTGAAGCAAAGCAAAGATTATTTTATTAACCAAAACAATATGACTACAATAATCTTTGACGCTGCTGATGGGCTTCCAGTTACAGCTGATGTTTATCTGACCAATAATCCGAATGCCCCTTGGATTATCTTATTTCATCAGGCCGGATACAGCAGAGGAGAGTATCGCGAAATTGCACCAAAGCTAAATGAAATGGGATTTAATTGTATGGCGGTTGACCAAAGATCGGGAGAAGCAGTGAATGATGTCGAAAATCAAACTCACAAAGCAGCTGTAAAGAAAAAAATGAAAACAGCATACCCTGATGCCTTTCCGGACTTAGAAGCAAGTTTGCTTTATATAAAAAACAAATTCCATTCTAAAAAGAATATAGTCTGGGGAAGCTCTTATTCAGCATCGCTGGTTTTTATACTTGCCAACAAATACAAATCGGATGTTTTAGCTATTGCCGCCTTTTCTCCGGGAGAGTATTTTACTTATGAAGGAAAAAAAATAGCTGATTTTGCTAAAGAAGTGGACTGCCCCGTATTTATCACTTCTGCTAAATCAGAGCACCAAGGTTGGAAAAAGATTTATGAGGCGCTTGACTCAAAGAAAAAAATCGGCTTTCTTCCCGCTTCAGATGGATTTCATGGTTCAAAGGCGCTTTGGCAAAGCAATGATGGGAATGAGGAATATTGGAAAGCATTGACAAGTTTTTTAGAGAATCAGCTTTAATTGTTGTTTTTTAAGGTGATATTATTATTGAAACTGAAGAACGCAAAGCGCTAAATAAATTAAGCTTTATGCTCAATAATTTTTAGCATCTCCCAGCTTATTTTGTTCATGCCGACCGAAAATTATTTTCAACATATTTCTCCAGCATAGTATTCGAAAAATATTTAAAGAATAGCCAAACCTTAATAAAAGCAGCTCATTTCCAGTAGTAAAATGTTTTATTTGTTTCACGCGTTTGAAGTAAAATTTCGATCAAACAAAAAGGATTATTTCTTGTTTCACGCGTGTGTTACATTATAAAACATATCAACTAGATTCTAAGGCTGACTGGGTAACCTTTATTCATGGTGCCGGTGGCAGTAGTTCCATTTGGTTCAAACAGATCCGTGACTTTCGAAAGCATTTTAATGTTTTGTTGATTGATCTCAGAGGTCATGGGAAATCCAAAAAACCGATTTATGAAAAACTTAAGCGCTATACTTTTAAAGTCATCGGTGATGAAGTCATCGAGGTGCTTGATCATCTTCGAATAGCATCCACTCACTTTGTTGGTATTTCGCTGGGGACCATCATTATAAGGGAAATCTCCGAACGTCATCCAGATCGCACTAAAAGTATGATCTTGGGTGGAGCAGTGATGAAGTTGAATCTCCGAGGACAAATTTTGATGCGAGTTGGAGACCTGCTCAAATCGGTCATTCCTTATTTGTTGCTTTACAAATTATTTGCCTTCATCATCATGCCCCGCAAAACACATCGGGAATCCAGAAATTTGTTTATCAACGAAGCTAAAAAACTCTATCAAAAAGAGTTTAAAAGGTGGTTCACTTTGGTTTCTCAGGTGAATCCATTGCTTTCTTTTTTTCGGATCAAAGACAGCGGAATTCCTACTTTATATGTTATGGGCTCAGAAGATCATATGTTTTTACCTTCTATCACCCAGTTGGTCAAGAACCACTCCTCCTCCAATTTATTCATTGTGCCACAATGCGGTCATGTGGTAAATATTGAACAACCTGATATTTTTAATACAAAAGCCATCAAATTTCTCCATGAAATGGGATAACTATTTTTCAAAAAAAGGGTAATCATTTACTCTTGTCCAAAGTCAATTCCAGCTCCAGAAATTCCTTTTTTCGTTTTACTCTAACCATTATTTTTTCACCGGGTTGGTATTTTTCGAGCGCGAGCAGGAGATCATTTCTTGATTTAATTTTTTCGTTATTGATACCAACGATGATATCGCCGAGATCAAATTCGCCATACCGGTTTCGGGTGGTGGGCCTTATTCCTGCTGCCTCAGCAGGGCTGTTTTTTACAACATTTAAAACTAATGCGCCGTCTTCTCCTAAGCGATTCATTGCTTGGGTAGAAGCCAGTTCCACGCCCAATGTAGGCCGCATGAGCTTTCCGTGTTCGATCAATTGCGGAACCACCCAGCTGAGTATATCGACAGGGATCGAAAACCCGATGCCTGCATATGCACCTGAAGGGCTGTAAATCGCGGTATTTACTCCGATAAGTCTTCCACTAGAATCCAAAAGCGGACCACCGGAATTGCCTGGATTGATGGCAGCATCGGTTTGAATAGCATCACGGATCGGCAATCCCGCAACCGATTTAATTTCCCTGCCTAATGCGCTGATGATGCCAGTCGTTAGTGTTTGGTCAAGTCCAAAAGGATTTCCGATTGCATAGACAGATTGCCCAACTAAAAGATCTTCAGAAGTACCTACAGGAATTGGAAACAGCTTTTTATTTGGAGCTTCAATTTGCAAAACAGCCAAATCTTTTTCGGGGGCAACACCAATGACCTTTGCCTCCCAGTTACTTTGATCGGCCAATGTCACCTGCGCGCGATCCGCTCCCTGGATGACGTGAAAATTAGTGATGATATGTCCTTTTTGATCCCAAATAAAAGCGGAGCCAGTACCTCGTGGGATTTCGGTTATATTTCTGGTCCAGTAATCCCGAAGGTAGTTCGATGTGGTAATAAAAGCTACTGAAGGAGCTGCCTTTTCAAATAACGAAATGGTTGCTTTTTCATCAGAATTAAGATCATTTCGAATTTCTTGACTGGTAGAAATTGCTTTAGTTTGTTGATCCGGTTCAACTTGAAACTGTTTTTCTTCGATGGTTTCTTGTGAGGTGCCATTGTTCCAGGCAACGCCAACCATAAAGCCCAGTATTAATAAAATTGCCCAAAATAGGACGCGAAGGAATTTAAAGTTTTTCATGATTTGCTTTTTTATTTAGACAACCATTTTACAAAGAAATAAATTGCGACAATTATCACGATAGAAAAAACACCTAAATATAAAATATTACTGGCCATGGTGATGAAAAATGGCAATGCTTGATAAGCTACATAAACAAAAATTGCGAGTATAATTATAGCTCCGATAACTTTTTGGGTTTTCATGACTTTGGGATTTAAGTGAATAAATAAGGTCAGAAATTGGTTTCTTTTTCAAATTTATAACATCTCACTTGTAAAAATGCAAGGAAGCTTTTAAAGTTTAAATTTTGAATGTTATTTTGGATGGAAATTAATTATTGATCGATATAAAAAATAGTGAGCATGTTAATTTCTATTTTAAAAAAGATAGGTCTGGCATTTCTTCTGATTGGGATTATCGTCTTTTTGGCGAATATCTTTCGCCCCGAAAATGCAGTTGCGAGCGGTTCCGGGTTTACACGAATTATACCAGCGGTTGTTTATCCTTTTAAATTGGCTTTGGGAACGGCAACGCTATTTTTAATTGCATCTTTTACGATGAAACCGAAAGGCTGGAAAATCACCTACTTTATTCTTTTGGCAATTAATTTAGTATATCTGATTTATTGTATTCAGGCTTATGTAAGTGAGTAAAAAAAATATTCCCGAATTCTGCTGTTTAGAAGATTCGGGAACATCTTTTTTATTTGGAAAAAGGAAAACCTTTGCCCTATTCTAAAGGCTTATTTTTTATATCATTTTCAATAATCGGAACAGTCTTCAAATAAGCAAAAATCGCTTTGACCTCGTCATCGGACAATAGAGAAAACTTTTCCATAGGATACATGATCGGTGTTCCGTCAGGACGTGATCCAAATCTCACTGCTTTTACAAAATCGTCTTCCGTCCAGGTGCCAATTCCTGTATTTTTATCCATCGTGATATTAGCGGAATAAATATCATTGCCATCTATATCTGGCATTTTATTTCCACCGCTATAAAATCCCACAGAGTTTTCGGGAGTATAAGTGTCATTGGTTGTGAAATCAGCAGAGTGGCATTCAAAACATTGCAAAACATCATTTGCAATATATTTTCCTAATGCTACCTGATCGCCCGGATTAGGTTTTTCGATTCTTTTTTCAGGCAAGGGATAAGGCTTAAAAACAGCGTTACAAAGAAACTTCACAAGGAAACTGGGTTCACTGGCAGGTTGCACCGCTTCAGAAGCCTGCAAAGAGGGGTGGTCAGATCTTATAAAAGCAATGATATCTTCCACATCTTCATCAGCCATATGAGGAAACTTAGGCATCCAGGGGGGAGCGTATTGTCCGGTTTTTTTGATACCAGTGCGCAAAATAACAACCAGTTCACCATCTGAATATCTGCCTGCGCCCTTTTCCGGATGATTGGTAATGTTAGCAGACCAAATTCTTCCAAATTTAGGATCTTCATCCATTTCACGCCCTTCAAGAAGAATGGTATTTTTGCCGCGATGGCAATTGTTACAAAGCATAGCAGACAATTTCTCACCATTTGCAAAGCTGGCACTGTCCATTTCCACTTTCAGTTTGATTTCTTGCGTCCCATAGGAAGGAATACCTCTGATATTGATGGTTAGTCCAGCAATAACGATGAGCAGTAAGATCACTCCGACAATAATTCCGAGGATTTTCAGGATCTTTTTCATAAGAGTTGGGGTTTTATGGTTTGACAATATTTATAGCTCATTTAAATATAAACCTGACGCTCACCACCCTCTTTGTTCAAATCGTTTTATAACGTTTTATAAATTTTGATTTGATGTAACTTAAAAATACAAAATGTATTCTGAAAATTAAAAATTGCTTTTTGATATTATTGAAAAGTAAATCAGGATTTCCAATCAAACGGAAGACAACTCATTGATCTGTTTGAGATTTTTTAAGGTAGCAATTTAATTATTTTGTAAGTAAATGCTCTAAAATATCACCCACATAATACGCAACAGCTGCAGCTATTACTCCGAGAACTAACGTTTCGAAAATTCCTTTCAACCAGTTTGTTTCGTTCACATAAGACTTTAATAATCCTACAACGATAAACCCTAATGAAGTAAGTAAACAAGTAGATAAAAATAGATTGCCTTCAAATCCATAAAAATAGTCCCAAACATACAGATACAACGGAATCAGTCCAACCAGGATAAAGGAAACAAATGTCACTGCTCCCATTGCAAAAGGAGATTTACTGGTTTTCATCATATACAATTCATCTTTCATCATGACATCGACCCAACGATCCCGGTCACTGGTAATTACTTCAACCACCTTTTCTAGCAATTCACCCTCAAAGCCTTTCTCCCGATAAATTTGACGAACTTCTTCTTTTTCGGCTTCCGGGATATTATCTACTTCCCAGTATTCAATTTTTTGATGTTTATTAAAATTATCTCTTTCTGATTTTGAAGAAAGATAACTTCCAACGGACATTGAAAATCCATCGGCAAAAAGGTTGGCAAAGCCTAAAATGATAATAATGGAAGAATCCAGACTTGCCCCAACTGCACCAGCTACTACCGCAAAAGTGGTCACACTACCATCAATACCGCCATATACAAATTCGCCAAGATATTCTTGAAATCGATTGAAAAAACCATTATTACTCGCTCCGTGAATTTTATTTTCGTTGTGTACTTCGTTCATCATATTTGTTTTATGAAATCAGGGATACCCTCAAATGTAACAGAAAGCTTTCTTTTTTACAATGACATTTATTATTTGAAACCTGCACTCGAAAGATTTTTTTTAATGTATTAAAACAAGAGGTCAATGAATTAATTTCAAAAAGACGTAGTTATGTTTTAAATCAATAGAATTTTATACTTCAAAAAAGAAGTAATGATTAAAGTTTTGACGGAAAAAAATACAGACACTTTTATCGAAATAAGAATGGAAAGTCTTCGGGAAAGTCCGCTGGCTTTTGGAGCTTCATTCGAAGACGGAATAGACAGGGAGCTAACATTTCAAAACCTAAAAAACCGAACAGATGAAAATTTTATTTTGGGTTATTTCGAAGAATCTCAATTAGTTGGTATCGTTGGCTTTATCAGAGAACAAAAACGAAAAAAGAGACATAAATCTTTTATCTGGGGTATGTTTGTGAGCCAAAATTCAAGAGGAAGCGGTATCGGTAAAAAGTTAATGCTGGAAGTGATGAATCGGGCAAAAAAGATCGATGGCCTTTCAAAGATTAACCTTTCCGTCACCAAGTCGCAGCAAAATGCTATTGCATTTTATCATGGTCTGGGGTTTGTTGAATATGCAGTTGAAAAAGATGCGTTGAGAGTTGACGGACAAGCAATTGATGAAATTTTTATGAGCATTGAAATATAAGTTTGATTTTGAAAAAGTGATAACCAGTTTTTTAATAACAGCTTTTTGATTCAAAGTCGCTTTGAAAGTTTTTTAATCTTATTTTTGCAAATTTTCTAATTCCCACCGTTGGGTAGACAAAGTTTGTCTTTTAAAAAATGACTAAAACCTTAAGATTAATCTACGATGCTATCCGTGGTACGGAAAAAGACTTTACCACGGGAAGTATTGACCGGGCTATTGTGCTTCTTGCTATTCCGATGATATTGGAGATGGTCATGGAATCCCTTTTTGCGGTGGTAGATATTTACTTTGTTGGAAGGATTGGTGAAAATGCGATCAATACAGTTGGCTTGACTGAATCTGTATTGATGCTTATTTACTCGCTGGCTATAGGCCTGGCCATGGGGGCTACTGCTATGGTTGCGCGAAGGATTGGTGAAAAAAAACCTGAAGAAGCTTCCAGGGTAGCTGTGCAGGCGCTGATCCTTTCTACCACGATCGCGATTTTTACTGGTGTACTTGGTTTTTACTTTGCAGAAGAAATACTGCAAATCATGGGCGGGAGCGACGAATTGATCGCAAGTGGAATCGGTTACACCAGGATCATTTTTGCCAGCAATATCGTCATCATGCTCATCTTTTTGTTGAACGGCGTATTCCGAGGAGCCGGAGATGCATCTATTGCCATGCGTGTGCTTTGGCTTTCCAATGGGTTAAACATCATTTTAGATCCAATTTTTATTTTTGGCTTTGGGCCCATTCCTGCATTTGGGGTAGAAGGTGCGGCGATTGCTACAACAATTGGCAGAGGAACCGGCGTTCTTTTCCAGCTTTATGTGTTATTCAAAGGTTCTTCTATTATAAAAATAAGCCTTCAATATTTTAAAGTTCGGTTAAAAATTATCTGGCGGTTGATTGAGGTGGGGTCCGGAAGTTTTTTTCAGTTTTTTATTGGATCGGCAAGTTGGATTTTTATGACTTACATCATTTCCAATAATTTCAGTGAAATGGTGCTTTCGGGTTACATCATCTCCATCCGTGTTATCATTTTTACGATCCTTCCGTCCTGGGGAATCGCAAACGCTGCAGCAACTTTAGTGGGCCAAAATCTTGGTGCCAAACAACCGGATCGTGCTGAAAAATCTGTTTGGCGTTCCGCATTTTTTAATATGATTTTTATGGTAACTGTTTCGATTGTATTTTTTACCAATGCGGAAGCAATTATCGGTATTTTTAGTACAGAACCGGAGGTGATTGAAGCTGGAACTTTGAGTTTGAAAATCATCATCGCAGGCTATCTTTTCTTCGCCTACGGAATGGTGTTGAGCCAGTCATTCAACGGAGCCGGAGATACTTATACCCCAACAGCCATTAATTTTGTCGCATTTTGGTTGATCCAAATTCCACTTGCCTGGTATCTGGTTCAGCAAGATTTTGGTCCTTCTGGAGTTTATTGGTCTATTTTTATTAGCGAATCGATTCTGGCTTTGATTTGCATCTATGTTTTTAGATTAGGAAGGTGGAAACGAGTTGAAATATAAATGATAACTTTGTTCTATCAATATTAAAAAATATTCTGGCTTAATTAAGCCCAACTAGTTAAATTATATTTGAAATGAAACTATCTGAAGTAAAAACAATATTAGAAACCGCGCAGGATGTCAGCTTCGAATTGCCTAATGGTACTGTTGTACCGGAGCATTTTCATGTTACAGAAATTGGAAGTATTACCAAAAACTTTATTGATTGTGGCGGAACAATTCGGAAAGAAAAAGTAATAAACTTTCAATTGTGGTATGCGGATGACTTTGATCATCGGTTAAAACCTCAAAAATTGATTGATATCATTGCGCTATCCGAAAAAGAATTAGGTCTCGAAGATTTGGACATAGAAGTAGAATACCAATCTGAAACGATCGGAAAATACGGTTTGGATTTCAACGGCAATCATTTTGTATTGCTTTCAAAGCAAACGGATTGTCTGGCACCCGATAAATGTGGAATACCTCAAAGTAAGCAAAAAGTAAATCTCTCAGATTTGATCGCTAATCCAAATGCTTGCAAACCTGGAAGCGGTTGTTGTTAAGATCATGAAATTAGAGTTCAGACAAACGATCGTTGGAAGCGCCTTTGCTTTTCTTTTGGCGACAAGCTGTTGCTGGCTTCCCTGGCTGGCAATATTGCTTGGAAGTGCAACAGGTTTTGCAGGTATAAGCGCAGAACTTGAAAATTTTAGCGGACCCTCAATGGTATTGGGATTCAGTTTATTGGGTTTGGGAATATTTCAGTTTTATAAAAAAAATGAAGCAAAATTGAATAACAAAAAAGTCATCTTATTATCTACCATTTCTTGCCCAAAATGTGGTTTTCAAAAAGAAGAAAAGATGCCGACCGATGCTTGTCAGTATTTTTATAAATGTGAAAACTGTCAGGAAATTTTAAAGCCTCTTGAAGGGGATTGCTGTGTTTTTTGCAGTTATGGAACCGTGGCTTGCCCGCCTATCCAAATGAATGAAGATTGTTGTAATTAAATAAATCATCAGAATGACTCCCCAAACTTTATTTAAAAGCATATCAGGCTATTGTAAAAGCCTTGAAAAAGAATTTGATTTGATTCCTCCGGAAAGAAAAGAAAAATTATTAACGTTTGCTCAATATTTTTTCGATAAATTGGCCGGGCATGAAATTCCAAAAGTCATTGTGATTTGTACCCATAATTCCAGACGAAGCCATCTCGGCCAAATTTGGCTGGCAGTGGGAGCGGATTATTACCAATTGCCGGAAATCCAAACCTATTCAGGGGGAACGGAAGGAACCGCATTTAATCCCAGAGCTGTTGATGCACTGGTACGAGCAGGATTTGAAATAACTTCTGATGATGCAAATCATTCAAATCCGGTTTACAATATTCGTTGGCAAGAAAACAGGAAACCTTATCTGGCGTTTTCAAAAAAATACGACGACAATCCTAATCCTAAAGAAAAATTTGCAGCTATCATGGTTTGTTCGGAAGCTGACGAAGCCTGTCCTTTTGTAGCCGGAACCGATTTTAGGTTGTCACTTCCCTTTGAAGATCCAAAAGCATTTGACGTAACCGAACTGGAAAGTCAAAAATATGATGAGCGATGTCGTCAGATAGGGAGAGAAATGTTGTTTGTTTTAAGCCAGGTAAAAAACCATTTACCGGAAAAGAAAGTCCATTAAAATAATCCTTTTGGAAGATACTTTCCACATTTAGAATTTTATAAAAATAATATTCATGAAACTTATAATTACCGCGCTGACTTTAGCATTGATTTTAATCACTTCATGTAGTCCAAAACCTACGACGGCAAACAAATCCGATGAAGAATTAAAAGCACTGGCGGACAAAATCGCGCACAAATACATCATTATAGACGGTCACGTCGATCTGCCTTATCGGCTTCGCATTATTAACTTCCGTTTTGCAAAAGAATTTACGGGCATTCCTGTGAAAACCGATGAAGGAGACTTTGATTATGTGCGGGCAAAAACGGGTGGCCTTGATGCGCCGTTTATGTCAATTTACATTCCTTCTTACTATCAAATTGATGGCGGCGCTAAAGAACTGGCGGATTCATTGATCGATATGGTCCATGGCATCATTAAAGAACATCCCGATAAATTCGCCAGCGGCGGTTCTCCAAAAGAAGTGAAGGCTAATTTTAAGAAAGGAATCCTCTCTCTTCCAATGGGAATGGAAAATGGTGCGCCTATAGAAAATGACCTTAAAAACATCGCTCATTTTCATAAACGAGGCATTCGATACATTACATTGACGCATGCTACCGATAACCAAATCTGTGATAGTTCCTATGATACAACAAGAACCTGGAATGGCCTGAGTCCTTTTGGAAAGGAAGTGGTTCAGGAGATGAATCGGGTAGGGGTCATGGTTGATATTTCTCATGTATCGGACAGTACATTTTATCAGGTTATGAAATTTTCCAAAGCGCCATGTATTGCTTCACATTCCTCAGCTCGCTTTTTCACTCCGGATTTTGAGCGGAATATGAATGATGACATGATTAAAAAACTAGCTGAAAATGATGGCGTCATTCAAATTAACTTTGGATCAACTTTCCTTGATGGAAATTTACGGAAAAACAGAGGTGAAACCCTGGAGAAGATCAATGCAATTTTAGCTGAAAAGGGAGCCGAAGAAGGTTCAGAAGAAGCAAAGAAAATAAATGAAGATTTCAGAAAAGAGTATCCAGGATTATTTTATGCAGACGTCGAAATGGTTGCTGATCATATCGATCATGTGGTCAAATTAGCAGGTGTTGATCATGTAGGTTTTGGTTCTGATTTTGATGGCGTTGGTGATTCTCTCCCTACCGGATTGAAAGATGTTTCGGCATATCCCAATTTGATTTATGTCCTTTTAAAACGTGGTTATTCGGAAGAAGAGATTGCCAAAATTTGTTATAAAAATGTTTTTCGTGTTTGGTCACAAGTTGAAAAAGTAGCGAGTGAAAGTTAGGGTGGATGAGTGGAAAAACTGGGAATTAACTTTTAACCACATAACCACATAACCACATAACCATATAACCACAAAGTCTCAAACACTGTTTCTTTAAGAAGAATCCACAATAAAATGACTAATAAAATTGACACTGTAATTTTTGACTTAGGAGGCGTATTGATTGATTGGAATCCAAAATATTTGTATCGGAAGATTTTTGAGGACGAAAAAGAAATAGATTATTTTCTTTCAGAAATTTGCACTTCAGAATGGAACGAACAGCAGGATGCGGGCCGAACGTTTAAAGAAGCAACCGAAATTTTAGTTGCTCAGCATCCAAAGTTTGAAAAGGAAATTCAGGCATTTTACGGCCGCTGGCAGGAAATGCTCGGAGGGAAAATTGAAAAAACTGTAGCTATTCTCAACGATTTGCACCAAAAAAATGAACACAGACTACTTGCTTTGACCAATTGGTCGGCGGAGTCTTTTCCCTATGCATTGGAGCAATACGATTTTTTACAGCGCTTCGAAGGGATTTTGGTTTCTGGGTATGAAAAGATGAAAAAACCTGACCCAAAAATTTACCAATTGATTCTTGATCGTTATCAAATTGTTCCGCAGCAAGCTGTTTTTATTGATGATTCACAAAGGAATATTGAAGGAGCTGAGGTTCTTGATATCAACGGAATACACTTTCAATCTCCTGAACAGCTGAAAATCGATTTGGAACGTTTTGGCATTTTATAAAAACTAGTCATGAAATATTTAGGGCGTTTTTTACTTTTTTTCTTTGCATTTTCCATCAGTATCGCATCGATGCGTTATTTGGATTTTAAGGTAAAAGATATTCTGTTAAATAAAGAAGAACTGATTCAAAGTAAAGTCTATCTTTTCTTTTTTTACCTGCATATTATTCCGGGGATTATCGCTTTGTTGAGTGGCCCTTTTCAATTTATGCCTTTGATAAGAAAGAAATTTTTAAAAGCTCATCGTACTCTTGGAAAAGTTTATGTGTTATCCTGCATGATAGGCGGAGTTGCTGGTTTTGTGATTGCCTATTTTGCAGATGGAGGCTGGATTGCTTCACTGGGATTTATGAGTATGGCGGCAACCTGGCTTTTTTGTACAGGAAAAGCCTGGACGAGTATTAGGCAAAAGAAAATTCCGGCTCACCAAGCCTGGATGATTTGCAGCTTTTCAGTTACATTGGCCGCGGTTACGCTTCGAATTTGGATGCCCATTTTTATGGCTGGTTTCGGGATGAAGTTCATTCCTGCTTATTTGATCATCAGCTGGCTGTCTTGGGTTCCGAATATTTTTGTTGCCAATTGGATAATAAAAAGAAAAAACATTTTAGGAACGAAGCAAAATTTACAATCTGCTTAGATCAGCTATTTTTGATTGTTTTTTTCGCTTCAAGTCCATGCCAAAAACGCCAACTATTATAAATGCCACCACCCAAACCAATCCGATATATAAGCTAATTGTCATAAAACTACCTTCTTCATAAATGTTGAAAATAGGTGAAAAAGTAAAAACAATATTTGCTCCGAAATGGGCTAACATCGCAATGAAGACATTTTCGTCTGTCTGAATAAAAAGCCAACCAATAATTATAGAAGCAGCAATGATAAAGCTGAAAAAACTTAGCTGAGAGCTGATACTTGTTTCCCAATTACCCAACAAAAAGTCAGGGTAATGCCAGGATCCCCAAACCAAGCCAACTATAACACAAGCATATATTGCTTGAAATCTTTGTTGCAAGCGCGATTGCAGGAATCCTCTCCAGGCGAATTCCTCCGTAATTCCTGGAAATAAAAACAAAGGGAGCGAATACAAAAGCATCTGATCTATCGGTCCAAAATCTTCAAAAGGCGGAAAAAAGCCATCATATAGAAGACGGGCTATAATAGCAGTCATTCCGATTATGCTGAAACTCCAAGTAGAAAGAAAAAACCATTTATGAGCGAAACCTTTCCATTTGAATTTTTGAAACAACAAACGAACACCTTCTTCGCCATTGAGGGTGTAACAGATAATAATTACTGATATCAAAGGGGTGAAAGCAAAGTATATTTTTAGGGGCCTTAATGTTGTTTTTTCGAATCCAAGTCCCAACAAAGGCAATAGCAATCCATAGACCATTCCCAAGGTTAAAAGGATAAAAGCTACTTCTGGATATTTTTTAATGAACTGCTTGATCGGTTATAGTTTAATATTTGTAATGTTCGTAAAATTCCTTCCCTTCTTTTTATTGTAAATGATGTAAATTTTGATACTTTAGGATTCAAATCATTTTATAAATAAATGTCACCTCATGTCTAAAGATAAAAATAAAATTTCGAGAAGAAAATTTATTAAGGCGACCGGATTTGTTGCAACGGGTTTTACCATAGTCCCGCGACACGTGCTGGGTGGCCTGGGATTTGTTCCTCCTAGCGATAAATTAAACATCGCTGGCGTCGGCGTTGGAGGACGCGGGCAAAGTATTCTAAAAGGCGCATATCAAAACGGTGTTTCGAATATCGTTGCACTTTGCGACGTAGATGATAAGCGCGCTGCTGATACTTATAAAAAGTACGACAAAGCGTTAAGGTATAAAGACTTTCGGGTGATGCTCGATCAGCAAAAAGACATAGATGCTGTGATGGTAGCTACCCCTGACCATACCCATGCGGTAGTGGCTATGGCTGCCATGCAATTGGGTAAACATGTTTATGTTGAAAAGCCTTTGACACATGATATTTACGAAGCTCGAATGATGACCGAGGCAGCGAAAAAGTACAAAGTAGTTACCCAAATGGGAAACCATGGTGCTTCGGGTGATGGGGTCAGAAAAATCATCGAATGGATTGAAGCGGATGTTATTGGTGAAGTCACTCGTGTCCATTGCTGGACTAATCGCCCAATATGGCCACAAGGAATTCAAACACCTGTGGGGAAATACGAAATTCCAAACGAACTGGATTGGGATCTGTGGCTCGGTCCAGCTCCTGAAAGAGATTATAATCCAGCTTACTTGCCATTCAAATGGCGAGGCTGGTGGGATTATGGAACCGGAGCACTTGGCGATATGGGTTGTCATATCATTGATCCTCCGTTTCGGGCTTTAAAATTAGGTTATCCGATTTCCGTTGAGGCGAGTGCAGGGCAAGTTTATTCGGGTGATTTTCAGTTGGCAGATATTCCGGATAGTTGCCCACCTTCTTCAAAAGTGCATTTGCAATTTCCAGCAAGAGAAGGAATGCCGCCTTTAGAAATGATTTGGTATGATGGAGGTATAATGCCCAAAAGGCCTGAGGAATTACTTCCGGATGAAGAGATGGGGGATAGTGATGGAGGAGTCATCTTTGAGGGTTCAAAAGGAAAAATCATGTGTGGCGTTTATGGATTAAATCCAACTTTGCTACCTACCAGAATGCATAAAATATTTAAAGAACCAGAACCCACTATACCCCGAATCCCGGGAGGTTCTGATGGCCATCAGCAGAATTGGGTAAAAGCCTGCAAAGATGGAGGTCCAACCACATCCAGTTTTGAATACGCTGGTCCTTTCACGGAGGCTGTACTGATGGGAAATCTTGGGATTCGCAGTTATAATATTAAAAAACTCAAATTAGGTAAAACGCCTTCCAGCTGGGATCCCTGGAAATTTCCGGGCCGTTTGAAATTAGACTGGGATGGTCCAAACATGAAGGTCACTAATTTTGATGAAGCCAATCAATTTGTGAAACGTGAGTATAGAAAAGGATGGAGCCTGGGCGTTTAATCTTAAAAAGATAAAAGAATAAATACAAGATTGTCCCAACCAATTATGCTATATTTCCTGTTTTTGAAGGTGTAGAAGGATTTTTTACAAAAAATATTTACTATGAAAAAATGGCTGCTGTCTTTTGCAATGCTTTTTTTGATTTATGGATTTTCCAGTGCTCAGAATTTGGTTCCAAATCCAGGTTTTGAAAGTTATAATAATACTTTTTGCGGGATTATGACTTTCTTAGACTTTGAGCAGACGATTCAGGATTGGAAGAATCCGACTTTCGCTTCACCAAGCGTTTATTTTACATTTATTGATCCATCTTGCTACAATTTTCAACCGGATAGCCAATACGGCGGACCGATCGGTTTAAAAGGAACGCAGTTACCCCGAACGGGAGAGATCATGATTGGTATTTGGGTTTATACGATTCCAGATCTTAATCAGCGGCAATATTTGCAAGTACAATTGACTACGCCTATGGTTTCTGGTCACGCATATATCGTTTCATATTATGCTTCTCTAGGGGATTATATTGAAAAAGCAATCAATAATCTGGGCGCTCATTTGTCTGTAAATCCTATTTCTGCATCTAATGACGGCCCTTTAAATGTTGTGCCTCAAATCCTGGAAAACAATTTCATTGATGATGTTTCCGGGTGGACTTTGATCTCAGATACAATTGTTGCTGAAGAAAACTATAATTATCTTACAATCGGTAATTTTTATAATGATGATTTAACGAACACAATGTCCAATCCGACATACTCCGGCGAACCAGGAACCTACGGTGCTTACTATTTTATTGATGATGTTGGCGTTGAAGAAACGATTATCACAAAAACGAATGATCTAAATGAAAACAGCTTCGAGATCTTTCCTAATCCAATTCAAAATGAAATAAATATCAGCATTCCGGAAAATGAAAACGATGTGCTGGTCAAATTATATAATAGCCAGGGTATTGAATTATTGAGCAAAAGATCCGCCAATCAAAGATCGATTAGAATCGATAGCTCATTACTTCCTGCCGGCGCTTATTTTATACAGCTAAAAAGTGATCAAGAGAGTTTTGTAAGAAAAATTTTGAAGTATTAAACAACAGAACTAGTATATTTTCTAATCTTTTATTTAAAAGAATCCGCCGCTTTGCGGACGCTGCCGTGCTTGATTAGCAGTTTATTTGCTTCTTCGTAAGAAATTTCCAAAGCACTCATCAGCATTCGGGTACCACGGTCCAATAATTTTTGATTGCTCAATTGCATATCGACCATTTTATTGTCTTTCACTCGTCCGAGCTGAATCATAACACTGGTACTGATCATATTTAAAATCAACTTTTGAGCGGTGCCAGCTTTCATGCGGCTGCTGCCTGTGACAAACTCAGGGCCGACAATAATTTCAATAGGTTGATCAGCATATTTTGCTAATGGCGTATTGTAATTGCAAGTGATGCAAGCAGTATAAATATGATGCTCCTGGCAAACTTTTAAAGCTTGAACTACATAGGGCGTAGAACCCGAAGCCGCAATGCCAATGACTACATCAAGTTTATTTATTAAATATTTTTGAAGATCTTTCCAGGGTAGCGTAATGTCATCTTCTACAAATTCAACGGAACTGCGAATGGCGTAATCACCACCCGCTATCAAACCGATTACCCAGTCATTCGGAACACCAAATGTCGGTGGACATTCTGAAGCGTCAAGGATGCCCAATCGGCCGCTGGTGCCAGCTCCAATGTAGAATAATCGACCGCCAGCTTGCATTTTTTGAACAATTACGGTGACCAGATTTTCGATTTCAGGAATAACACCTGCGACAGCTTTTGGGACCGTTTGATCTTCTTTGTTGATATTTTCAAGAAGTTCGCGGATCGACATTCTTTCTAAATGCCGGTAGTTAGAGCTTTGTTCTGTTATTTTATCCATTCGACTATTTTCAAGATGGGCATTCGCCATTTTATTTTTAAAACGAATATCCTTTTTTTATGCAAATTTCATGCAATGAACTTGAAAAGGTTATTCTGAATAAGAATTCTAAAACCGATTTAATATAATGGTGTTAAACAGGAAGTCGTTTTTTACTTAAAAACGAAGTATCCTATAATTTTATTAACAGTTAACTTGTATTACAAAAATGGATTTGTAATTTAGAACATCAAATAGCATTTTCTTGATTTTGCTGCTTTTCGTTTATTTGATTCTTAAATTTTTAAAAAGACAACCGAAAACAAATTGACAAGCATGAAACGTTCTTTGCTCCTTATTATACCCATACTTATTTTAACTTCTTGTGCCAATTATAAATTGAGCATTGATAAAGACAAAAAAGACTGGGCAGAAAATATTCCATCAAACGAATTCAAATTGGATCATACCATCTATCTTATTGGAGATGCAGGATACTCGAGTTTGGGAGATAAATCAGCGGCCCTTCAATTATTGGAAAGAAAATTAAAAACAGCTCCCAAATCCAGCCATGTAATATTTCTTGGTGATAATATTTATCCGGGAGGATTGCCACCAGACCCTGCCTTTAAAGATTATGAACTGGCTAATCACCGGCTGCAGGCCCAAATTGATATTTTAAAAGATTACAAAGGCGATCCTGTGTTTATTCCGGGCAATCATGATTGGTATAATTACGGACTATCGGGCTTGGCTTCCCAGGAAGATACCATTGAAAAAAGAATAAACATAATGAGAGGTAAAGATGCGGAGGAAGATGATGACTGGGAAAATTATTTTTTGCCAGACAATGGTTGCAGTGGTCCCGAAGTAATCGAGATCAACAAACGTTTAGTCATCATAGTTGTTGATTCGCAGTGGTGGTTGACAGATTGGGATAAAGAACCCCGGATAAATGACGGTTGCGAAGCAAAGAGCAGGAAAGCTTTTACTTTTCTTTTTGGAGAAATATTGAAAAAACACAAAAATAAAAATGTGGTGATCGCTATGCATCATCCATTATATACTTATGGACCTCATGGAGGATATTACAGCACCAAACAACATTTATTTCCTTTAACTGATTTAAGTAAAAACTTGTATATCCCATTTCCTGTTGTAGGTTCCTTTTTTGCTCTTTTGAGAGGAACTTTGGGAAGTACACAGGATGTCGCGCACCAGGATTATAAAGATTTGAAAAAGACGATGCTCAATCCTGCAAAAATTAATGGAAATTTCATTTTTGTGGCAGGCCACGAACATAATTTACAATACATCGAAGAAGACAGACAACACTTTATTGTCTCTGGTGCAGGTTCTAAAAATAGCCCTGTCAAACTTGGGAAAGGCAGCGAATTTGCTTTTGGGGATAAAGTAGAACAAGGATTTTCCCAGCTAGATTTTTATAAAGATGGGTCAGCATGGTTGCAATACTGGATTACAGACAAAGATAATCCTGATGGGAAAGTAGTTTATAGAAAAAAAATAAAAGATAAACTTCCGATAGCCGATAAAGAAAAAGAGTTCGATTTTTCAGAATATGAAGAGCACAAAGATTCGGTCACAACCCATATTTTAGATAAAAAAGTAGAGAATAAAGGTTGGTTCCATAATTTTATGTTGGGCAAACATTATCGGAGTTTATACACGTATGATTACGATATTCCAGTTCTTGACCTTAGTACTTTTAAAGGAGGCATGAAGCCAATTAAAAGAGGAGGAGGAAATCAAACGAATTCTTTGCGTTTGAAGGATCCTGAAGGGAATCAATGGGTGATGCGTGCCATGCAAAAAGATGCCTCCCGGCTTATCCCTTATCCTTTTAATAAGATCACCGCTTCGCAGTATTTGGTTGAAGATAATTATTTGTCCACTCATCCATTTGCTGCATTTGTCGTTCCATCTCTGGCTCATGCAGCCGGGATTTATCACACCAATCCAGAGATGTATTATATTCCCAAACAACCGGCATTAGGGCAGACAAATGATGATTATGGCGGAGGAGTTTATTTGGTAGAGGAACGACCAGCTGACGATTGGAGAAACCTTGCTTCATTTGGAAACTCAAAAGATATCATCAGTACAATAGATGTTGTTGATGATATTTTAAAAAGCCATAAGTACAAAGTCGATCAAAGCTTTGCATCGAGATCACGGCTGTTTGATTTGGTGATTGGTGACTGGGATCGCCACGGAGACCAATGGCGCTGGGCTTCTTTTAAAAGCAAAGAAAGTGGACATACCCTGTATCAACCGATTCCCCGTGACCGGGATCAACCTTTTGCGAGATATGATGGCTTTCTCACCAGACTCATTGGTATGACTTCCCCGGCTATGAAGCAACTGAAAGTTTACAAGCCAGAAGTGAAAAACATTAAATGGGTGACCTACTCAGCAAGATCTTTTGATCGCACTTTTCTCAATGAACTAAGCTGGGAAGAATGGCAAGCTGAAGTAAAATATATCCAGGAAAATTTGACTGATGAAGCTATTGACAGCGCTTTTAAGGCATTGCCAAAAAAGGTCTATGAAGAAACAGGGGAACAACTGTCCGGATATGTGAAAATCCGTCGGGATAATCTGATGGATACCGCTCGCAAACATTACGAGTTTGTTTCAAAAGATGTCGATGTAATTGGTACTAACAAAAAGGAAAAATTTAAGGTGGAGCGGCTCAATGATGACGAAACCCTGGTGACCATGTATAATAATAAAAAAGGTAAAGACAATGACACCATCGTTTACCAACGATTGTTTTATACCAAAGAAACGAAAGAGATCAGGCTTTTTGGACTGAACGGAGAAGACAAATTTGAAATTACCGGAAAAGTCAAAAAAGGCCCTTTGATTCGCATTATCGGAGGATTGGATAAAGATGAATTTGAAGATGAATCCAAAGTAAGCGGGCTGGGTAAAAAAACCAAAATTTATGATACCAAGACCGGAAATGAAATTCGAAAGAAAAGTGGTGAAACCAAAGACCTCACTTCCAACATTCGTGAAAACAATATTTACAATCAAAAGGATTATCAATACGAGTTTGATTATTTAATTCCACTACCGATCATTGCCTATAATCCGGATGATGGAGTTGCGATAGGAGCAAACCTGCTCTTTACACACTACGGTTTTAAAAAGGATCCTTATTCTGCCACACATTTGGTGCACGCCAAATTTGCCTTTGCTACGCAGGCTTTCAATGTAGGCTACGTTGGAAACTTTATTCATGTATTCGGTAAAACGGATTTTTTATTGGATGCAAAATACCAGGCGCCACAGTTTGTAGTAAATTACTTTGGATTGGGTAATGACACTAAAAATCTTGGAATAAATAAAGACGACTTTGATTACAATCGAGTTCGCCAAAGGCTGGCTGCTATAAAACCTTTGTTGAAAAAGCGATTTGCCGGTGGCAATGGTAATTTTACTATTGGTCCATTAGCTGAAATCGTTGAAATTGAAGAATCGGCTGGCCGATTTATCACAAGTGATGATAGCGGGGAAGCTAAAGATATTTTTGATCCTAAGTATTATGCCGGAGGTGAAATAGGACTCAATTATGTAAATACCAATAATTCTTTAATTCCAACCCGAGGAATAAAATTCCATTCATCCATTGGGGTTAAATCAGATCTTAAAGAGAGCGATAAAACGCATTATCCAATAAAAGCAGAAATGACCTTTTATCAGAATTTAGATGCAAAGGATAATCTGGTTTTTGCAACGCGCATTGGAACACAGCATAATATTGGAGAATTTGAATTTTTCCAGGCACCGGTAATTGGCGGAAAAAGCAATTTGCGTGGTTATAGATCAGAACGATTTTCAGGTCGGACCTCTTTTTACCATAACCTGGATTTGAGATGGAAAGTATTTAATTCGGAAAACAGGGTGGTGCCATTTTCCTTTGGTATTAGTGGTGGATTTGATTATGGCCGCGTTTGGGTGGATGATAAAAAATCATCAACCTGGCACCAAGGTTATGGAGGAGGAATATGGATGGCACCGATAGACTTTTTCGTTTTATATTTTGAATTATTTCACTCTAATGAAGGTAATAGATTTACATTCAAAGCAGGTTATGCTTTTTAGCTAGGCATCTTCAATAAAATGGAATACGATTTCATTGATTAAATTTGTCTTTCGAAAAGAATTTAAGTGATCTTTGCAACGTCATTTTATTAAACTTGTCGTTTTTATTCGAATCAATAATTTATTTGCCATGCCAGCAGAAATTAAGTGTTTGAATAAAAAACGGGTATTTTTTTTATAAAACGCATAGCTCAAAAGAAAAGCGAAAAAGCTTTATGATACTCTCCAAAAAAGTTTCTGACGATAAAACGGATAACGCTGTTGGATTTCTGGGTCAGGAATTGAATAAAAAGAAACTGGGGATTCACAATTTTCCATTTAGTTCGAAACTCAGTTTTGTGCCACTGATCAACCATTGGAAAAATAAAGTGGGTAGTGGTGATGCAGGCGAAGCCATTATTGCCCGTGAAGTGACAAAGCGCCTTGATGCTTCTTTAGAGTTTCTTGCTCCGATCACTGAATATGATACTCTTGAAAAAAACAAAGATTTCGTTGAACTCCTTTTGACCGGAATTTTTCCTTCTGCGCATCGGGATCAGCAAATGGCATTAGCCAGCAAGCCTTTTCATGTTTCCGGGTTTTATTTTACCCCACCTTTGAAACAATTAATGGCAAAAGATAATATCAATATTTCGGTGAATATTGATTCGGAACAGGTTCGTTCATCCACAATTATTCGTGCATGTTGTATTATTTTAAATTCGTTTTACGGGCAACGGATTAATTATGAAGAACCTTTGATGTATTCTGTAGATGCAGGAAAGAAACAAGTAGAGCGGTATTTTAAATCAGAATTGAACGTTCGTTATACAGAAATAAAAAAGCTCAAACCTCTAAAACGTCTTTCACAAGAGCAGATCAATTATTTGCTTAGTAATATTTATGATATTGAAACCTGGCTGACTTATATTCCTCCGACCCATTTTGAGTTTCACGGGGTTGTGAGTATCAACCTGATTGATGTTACTGCTAATGAATCGCTGTCCCGATTGAAGCGCATTTTATTGGATAAAGATGCAGTTGTAGCCCGAAAAAGCATCAATCGATTGCAAAAGCAATTGAGGAACTATTTTAATTTACCAGAACTTCGTCTGGGCCTTACCGCAATTGACTATCCTTCGGCGAAAAACATGTTGCACAAGTATAAGATTCATCATGCTTTTTTAAGCAAACGCATCAAAAATCTGTTAGCTGAAAAATATAAGGATTCCATTTATGAGAAAGTATGTAAATACAAAGAAACCTTAATAATAGAGGATCTAGAAAAATTTGAAGGCAAAACAGGGCTTGAAAAAAACTTGCTTAAAGAAAATATCAAAAGCATTATATTGGTGCCTTTGATAAAAAAGAATAATCAAGTCATTGGTCTTCTTGAGCTTGGTTCCCCAAAAAGTTTTGACCTTAATAGTTTTACTGCTTTGAAATTGAGGGAAATTACACCGTTATTTCGAACCGCAATGCAGCGGAGTAGGGTTGAAATCGATAATGAAATTGAAGCAATAATTCGTGATCAATATACGGCCTTGCATCCAAGTGTCGAATGGAAGTTCGTTGAATCTGCTTTCAATTTACTTCAAAGACGCAAAAGAGAAGGGGAAACAGCTTCCGTTCAGCCAATCGTTTTTAAAGAAGTTTATCCTCTATATGGGCAGGCAGATATTATCGGGTCTTCAAATATCCGTAACAATGCAATCCAAGAAGATTTTTTGAATAACCTGAATCAGATTCTACACATTTTAAATCTGACTAAAGAAACCATACACTTTCCCTTGGCTGATAAATATTTGCATAATGTAAATGCAGAAATTGAACGCATTGAGCGAGGGATCTCATCAGACGATGAATTCCGAACGATGGATTTCATTAAAAATGAAATTCACCCACTTTTTGAACAATTAAAATTTAAACATCCCGATGTAAATAATGCTCTGGAAAAATACTTTCATGGTTTGGATCCACAATTGATGACAATTTACGAAAAGCGAAAAGCCTATGAAGAAAGTGTGGAAATTATAAATAATACGATATCCAATTTTCTGGAAAAGGAAGAAAAAAAGACTCAGCTGATGCTTCCGCATTATTTTCAGAAATATAAAACCGACGGTGTAGAATATGATATTTATATAGGACAATCCTTATTGAGAGAGGGAAAGTTTGATGAAATTCATTTACGCAATATGCGGCTTTGGCAACTAATCACAATGTGCGAAATAACGCGGTTATTAGAAAATAAACAAAGAGAGCTCTCTCTCTTACTAAGTACTGCTCAGTTAATATTGGTTCACGGAACACCTCTTTCTATTCGCTTTCGGCTCGATGAAAAACAATTTGATGTAGATGGAGCTTATAATATTCGTTATGCTATTTTGAAAAAAAGAATAGACAAAGCTCTAATTGAAGGAACAGGACAGCGTTTGACTCAAAGAGGAAAAGTAGCTATTGTTTATTCGCATGAAAAAGATAAATTAGAATATACAACCTACCTTGAATATTTAATCCAAAAAGGATACATTACAGATGAAATAGAAGAACTTAACCTGGGTAAAATGCAGGGAGTGCAAGGACTTAAGGCGCTTCGTTGTACAGTCATTTATTAAATTATAATTGGTGTTGTTCTTAAAAAGATGTTAAAACATTTACAATTGGCTTGATTTTTTTTGTTGAATTATAGCTTTTAATAAATAATTATCATATTTTGCACCTATCCCCTAAATAAAATATTTATTTCATTTCTTAAAATTGCAGATTTTATCGATTGAACTCTACTTGTTACTTTATTGAACTACTGACTTTAAACATAAAAAGTAATCGTATGAGATTTTCATTCTGTCTGCTTTCTTTCTTATTCTCACTTAATTTTGTTTCTGCTCAAGATCTTGTAATTAGTCCTATCAGTGGATCTTTTTGCAAACCTGGGGTAGTTGGAAAATCACCGAGCAAGGGAATCTTGTTTGACTATACGATGCTTCCAAATATCAAAGTGAATCCATACAATAAAGGGATAAAAGATTTAAATACCCAGAATACCTCAAGTAACCGCTTCAGGTTTAAAATGAAGGTGCCTATCATACACAAGCCAAATTTTACACTTCTTTTGGGATTTGCACATTATCGGGAAGAATATCATGTGAGTGATTTGAGTAACGGAGAGTTGAGTATTCTTAATGCGATTCATGATCAGTCACTAAAAAGCAGTAGGCTTTCTATAAATATTTTAAAACCCTTAAATGAAAAAGTTTACCTGGCATTCAAAGGTGATGCTTCTTTCAACGGAGATTATAATGGAATAATCAGTTTTGATAACCGTTACTTAAAATATAATATTGGTTTATTAGTAGGAGTAAAACCTCGTCCTGATCTAGAATGGGGAGTAGGTTTGTTGTTCCGTAGTAGTTTTGTGAAATCCTCAATACCGGTTTTACCTTTTGCAATTTACAACCGCACATTTAATGAAAAATGGGGTATTGAAACGATCCTTCCGGTTAGCATCAAAGCGCGTTATAACTTTAACCCAAAGAATTTAATTCTATTTGGCCCTGAATATGAAAGCCGAAGTTATTCTCTAGGAAATATCAATTCTGCTACTTCAAATAATACAGGAAATGTTTCTGAGTTTTTTATGAAGCGTTCTGAATTAAAATTTTCAGTAACATATGAACACCAAATTAGTGATTGGGTTTGGTTTAATGTGCAAACTGGCTATTCTCACAACTTTAATACAAGTTTTACTGAGATTGACTTTAAAGGGCAAACGCTTCCAGTATCTGTAGTCTCTCCTGCCGATGGAGTATTTTTCAAGGTAGGTGTTTTTATATCTCCACCCAGAAAGAAATGCAAATAAAGTTTAAACTTTAATTTAGAACAAAAAATGGCGTTGAGTATATCAACGCCATTTTTTGTTTAGAAGGAAAAGAAAAAAGATATAGCAAAAGCAATCACAGTAGTTGTAATTCCGAACATGAAAGAAGTATAACTAACTCTAAGTTTTACATACTTTTCTCCAAGTTCTTTTTCGAGATAATATTAATCTTTAAGAATGGTTTTTTCTAATAATTCCCGATAGGTGACAACTTTATTTTATCAATGATCAAACGCTCAGATTAAAAGGAACGTGTAATAATTCTATAAATGAATTTTCACAAAATATGTTTAAAAAATTAAAAAATAGCAACAAGCAATAACCATTGAATCCAGCTAAAAAATCAAAAGAGAAATCACTCAGCTAAACATATTTTATATTATTACATATTAATGCACATAATGTGATCTATTTTTTTTAAAAAGAAACATAATTAGTTGGAATTCAATTATAATTTTCTCAATTTAGCTTCATTCAAAATTTAAAAAGAGAGAATTTAACACCGTTCACAAAATCGCTTGGGAATTATGCTCATTCTTTACATTGCAACAGGAGCATTTATTATGGGAGGAGGCTTAATTTTTGTCTCAAATTTACTTGCTAACAAAGATAAGGGAAGATATTAAAGGCTGTTTAATTGTTTTAATCTTCAATTTATTTCTTTTGTGGTAAATTTATTCTTGCTATTAAAGCAACCCTTCTTCAATTGACCTATTTAAAAGGTAATTGGAAGTGTCCTGTATTAGTATATACTTATTGAAGTAGCTTTGAATTCATTGTTAATTCAGACTTAAGTTTGTGTTGATTCAATTCAAAGAATATCAATATTGTTTTCTTTAAATAATTGAAGCTTTTTGCTTTCAATAATCCTATGCATTTTTTTATGATTTAGAAACAACTTGCTTATCAAAAGCACTCATTTTATTAAAATGAGTGCTTTTGATTTTGTACTATTCCAAACGTATTTCCTGAAGTTGCTTGGCTGTTTTAACTTTAGGCTTTTTCTCAATATATTTTAAAAAACTAAAACCCAAACACGCCAGGACACTTAATCCTGACATCAAATACCAAAGTGTGGTATAGCCATAATGCTCTGCAGTCCACATGCCCAAAGGCGGAGCTATTATAAAAGAAATTGAAAATGCCATGGTATACAAGCCCATAAACTGACCCCTCCTGCCAGGTGTCGAGCGACTTAAAGCGAAAGCATTACTAAACGGAAAGCTAATAACTTCACCAAGGCTCACAGCTGTAATTGAAATTAATATTACCAAGAGCCAGGAATCTATGAGATTATACACCAAAAAAGAAAACCCTATCATTGCAAATCCAACTATGATCAAATTCAATCGATCATATCGCTTTTCTAGGATGTAAATTAATGGCATTTCAAATATTACGATGATTAATCCATTGAGCAGCATGAATAAACCTATTTGATCTTCAGATAGTAAAAAATATTCTTTGTAATAGACCGGTAAAGTAGAAAACAATTGGAAAAACACAATTGAATTAACCAAAATGAGAAATACAAAGGCCAAATACAATCTATCTTTGTACGCAGAACCCTTTTTATAAGCTTCACTTTCTTTTTCAACGCTTTCTCCAATATCTGGTTTATCTTTCAGTACCAGTCTGAAATAAAAAGCTGCTAAAATACAAGTGCCTCCATCAATAATAAATAGCCAGTGATAGCCTACCGTTGAAATCAAAATTCCTGCAACACCTGAACCTAAAGCAAATCCTAAGTTAATCGCCATTCGTATCAGGGATAGGGACCGGTTTTTATTTTCAGGTTTGCTATAAGCGCTAATAGAGGCGAGGTTCGCTGGACGAAAACTATCTCCAACCATGCTTACTATGAAAACCATAGTACAGAATGATTGAAAAGTTTTCATCTCCATGAGAATGAAAAATAAAAAACCACTGATCAACAAAGACCAAAACATAGTAGAATAATAACCAATCCGATCAGTGAGCCAGCCGCCTACATAAGAGCCGGCAACTGATCCTGCGCCAAAGCAGCTCATTGCAAGTCCGGCTTGAGTTAATGTGAAATTAAGCTTGTTAGTTAAATAAATCGTCATGAAAATAATTACAAGCGTTCCACTCCTGTTGATCAGTGTGACCACTGAAAGCAACCAGATCTCCCGCGAAAGTCCGCTAAAGGAATTGACAAACAGATTTTTTATTTGGTTGGGCATTTTGAGGTATAGGGCTTAGGTGTTTATAGAACTCGTCTTCATAAAAACAGGTTAACATTTATCGCAATGCGTAAAGTTCCTGCCAGATAAGATGTTTTTAAGAAAAGCCGGAAACTTGCTATTATAGTGCGATATGATCCTGAATGCAGCAATAGGTATTATTTATCTCCTAATTTGAAGTTTTGCAAGAGGAATTAAATTTTGACAATCAGATTCATTTATTAAAACAAAAAGTATTAAATCGTTGATTCTTTAATTTGCTTAAATTGAAAAGTTGTCTTTTTACTGCACTAAACTATATTTTATATTATTACAAAGCGATTGAATTTACTGTTTTTTTGTAAGATAAACTAATAAAAAAATAATTATTTGAAGTTATTATTTTGCAAACAAAAAGTTTTATGTTAAATTTAGGATATCATTTTATAAACCTAAAAAACTAAAAAAAATGGCAAATGTAATTAACTGGTTTGAAATCCCTGCCTCTGATTTTGAAAGAGCTAAAAAGTTTTACACTTCTATTTTTGGTGCTGAAATGCATACTCGGGAAATGATGGGGACAAAAATGGCATTTTTGCCTATGGAAGGAGATGGCGTTGGTGGTTCCATTTGTACTGGAGAAAACTACAAACCATCTGCCGAAGGCACCGTTCCTTATCTTAATGGAGGAGAAGACCTGACGGCTATGTTGAATCGCGTTGAACCCGCAGGAGGAAAGGTCATTACGCCAAAAACCAAAATCTCCGATGAAATAGGGCACATGGCTTTTTTCTTTGACACGGAAGGGAATAAAATTGCACTCCATTCACCAAATTAGAAGTGAAATTTAAAAATTTACAGTGTTTGTTGAAAAGCAATTTGTAAGAATGTTTAATTTTAACAAAGTGCTTTTTAGCAATCCCTATTTTAAACCCTAAACAAAAAGGCTATGGCTTATTTTTCAAAAGAGTTTCTTCACTTTATTCAGGATCTAAGTGCTAACAATAATCGGGATTGGTTTAATGCTAATAAAAAAAGGTATGAAGATTATGTCAAAAAACCTTTTGAAGCTTTTATTGAAGTCATGATCGATAAAATGCAGAAACTTGATCGAAATGTATTGATAACTCCAAAAGACGCTATTTTTCGTATTTATCGCGATATAAGATTTAGTAAAGACAAAACGCCGTACAAAACCTATGTCTCGGCAATTGTTTCGCGTGGTGGAAGAAAGAATAAATTAAGTCCGGGTTTATACATCCAACTTAGTGCTGAAGATGTTAGGGTTTACGGCGGAGCGCATGAATTGGATAAGCAGGAACTGCAAAATGTCCGGGCGGCGATTGCCTCGAACCTGGATGAATTTAATGCTTTGATTAATGATAAAAAGTTTAAGAGTAAATTTGGAGAAATACTTGGGGAAAAGAACAAACGGTTGCCTAAGGAGTTCCAGGAAATTGCAGTAAAACAACCGCTCATTACCAATAAACAGTTTTATTATTTTGCTAAGTTTGATCCTGAAATAATATTAGATCCCAAATTACCTGAAATCATGATGGATCACTTTAAAGTCGCCCAGCCACTTGGAAATTTCCTATGGGAAGCATCAAAAGGATAAATTTGCTTGTACCATAAAAGAGGGATGCCTCCATAATAGAAGACATCCCCTTGACACCTTAATACCCAATTCTTACCTTTAAATTTTCATCAGAAAATTTAAAGGTAGAACGGTCCTTAATCACGCCGCTTCATTTTTACTTGATTGCTCAAGTGTTGAGCGTTTTGCTGATTTCTTTTTATCAGTTTTAAAATTTATCAGTTTTAAAACTTATTCCCGTCATCTCACCTAGCAGAACAGGTAATGCTAGTATAGAAATCCACCATTGACCTGAAAATCCTGCAATAATCACTATTGCCATCAGTAAGAAAAAACGAGAGTCAATAGCACCCATTGAAGCTTCAAAGAATTTCATAAGAATTATTTTAGGCTATCAAATTGGGTTTTTAAGTACTTTTGACACAAATATATATGAGCCCATTAGAAATTGTAATGACTTCTGTCATTATCAAAAATGATTTTCATCAGCCTTGCATTTCCTATTTAAATGACAAGATTAAATCCGACAAATTCGTATACAGATTTTGTTGTATTTTTATTATTTTTTTCTAAAAGCTGGATTTTTGAAAAAGTAAAACCTGATCTGCTAAATTCAATGATAGAATAGAGATTTATTGGATCATTAACGGTATTTGCACGGTTCCTTTAAAACATAAAACTTTCTTCCTATTTTGATGTTCTTGATTATAATTCGACCAGAGATAATTCTAATTTAAATTTATTTCCAAAGTACCGTCTAAATGACTTTAAATAGGATATATGGATTGAAGGTAAGCCAATAACAATGTATTTATTATTTTTACAGCATGAATAGACAAGTAGAAGCAAGTATTCCAACTCGTTGGGGAAACTTCAGAATGATCGCCTTTTCTGATAGTGAAGAGGAGATGATGCCACATATTGCAATGGTGCACGAAAATTTTGACCCCAAACATCCAGTATATTTGCGTATTCATTCGGAATGTATGACAGGTGATTTATTTGGTTCCAAACGTTGTGATTGTGGTGAACAGCTAGCTGAGGCGCTGCATGTTGTGGCTGAGAAAGGAGGAGTAGTGCTGTATTTGCGTCAGGAAGGTCGCGGTATCGGATTGATCAATAAATTGAAAGCCTACAATTTGCAAGATATCGGATTGAATACCGCTGATGCAAATGTACACCTTGGTCTTGAAGTTGATTCTCGTCAATATGGAATCGCTGTTGATATTATGAAAGACCTGGGTATTAAAGCTATTCATCTGATCACAAATAATCCGCTTAAAATAGAAGCAATCGAAGATTCTTCAATTCAGGTAGTTAGTCGCATCCCTTTGGTTATGGAGCCTATCAAAGAAAATAAAGCCTATTTACAAACTAAAGAAGATCTGATGGGTCATCTCCTCAATAACAAGGTGAAAAGTAAATAAAAACTACTCTTTTAAGGGATCTTTTTTTAAAAATTTTATTAAAACCAACCTGATAAGATGGACCAGCAACTATGGAAAACACTCCTTCAAATCGCCGATCAAGTTTCAGATTTTGCTGGAGTTGTTGACTATTGCTGTTTCAAAACAGACGACGCTGATTCTATTTCAATCAATACGATTCCTGAAAAAAATCAAAAAGCCCAATTGGTTGGTGTACGACTTTCAGAAAGAGAAAACCTTGTAGGGTTTGGTGCTGTTTTAAAACTTGCTGGAATTTGCAGCTTAGAAGTTGAATCTAATCATATTTTATCCCAAGAAGAACTATCATTTTTAAATCTTTACCTCCCTTATTGTTTGCTTTCTGAAATGGCGAAGCAACAGAAACGAGCTATTTCAATTGCACATTTTGCTCAAACACTCGATGGTAAAATTGCAACCAGCAAAGGAGATTCCCGATGGATTGGTAATAAAGAAAACCTCATCCATGCCCATCGCATGCGCGCTTTGTGTGATGCCATTGTTATTGGTAAAAATACACTGGTAAGTGACTTGCCTAAATTGACGGTTCGAAGAGTAGAGGGAAAGAATCCAAAACGAGTAGTTATCGGTGCTGCAGAAGGAAATTATGACAGTCTAATGGAATGTTGCCCAGATCCGATAATCGTTATCGGTAAAGAAGCAAGCTCAAGAAATGGACAGATTCATTACCACCGTCTGAAAGCTGTTGATGGAAAAATTGAAGGTTTGGATATTTTAAATTGTTTATTTCAACAAGGGATAAAAACAGTCTATATCGAAGGAGGCGCAATCACTACTTCCAATTTTTTGAACGATGGAGCCATAGATATCTTACAATTGCATTTGTCGCCATACCTTTTTGGTTCTGGTAAACAAGGAATCGTGTTGCCCGATATTGCCGAAGTAGCGGAAAGTATCCAATTTCAAAATTTTACATTTTTCACAATTGGCGATTCGGTAATGTTTGTCGGACAACCAAATTAGATTATGGGAATAGTACGATCACTTTGGCACTTGCCCAATCATCAGTCTGCAATAAAAGAAGAGCCCCTTAAAAACATCCCCTCTTTCTTTTGTGAAATACAAAGTCATTTTTCTTTGATCAGTACTGGTACAGAAAGACTTGTTGCAAGAGGTGAAGTTCCCGAATCCATATATGAGGACATGAAAGTTCCCTACATGGGAGGAACTTTTCAGTTTCCTGTAAAATATGGCTATTCGATAGTAGGTAAAGTAATCAATGAAAATCACCCTTTGAAAGGAAAAATGGTGCATGCATTGCATCCCCATCAGGATTATTGCGTCATCCACGAATCAGATCTTTTTGAAATTCCTTCAAATATTCCTGCAAAAAGAGCCACCTTAGCCAGTAATTTAGAAACAGCATTGACTGCGCTGTGGGACGCTCAGGTCAATATAGGCGATCGCGTATTAATTGTAGGCTTTGGGATGATTGGCTCTTTGGTTGCCAGGTTATTATCTTTTATGCCAGCTGTGGAATTTCATGTCGTAGAAGTGGATGAGGTGCGTTGTCAGCTTGCCAGAGAAATGGGCTTCCACGTTTCATTTAACAATACCCATTCTACTGATTTTGATATTGCTTTTCATACCAGTGCTACGTCGGAAGGATTGCAAACAAGTATTGATTCCGTTGGTCAGGAAGGTAAAATTATCGAACTTAGCTGGTATGGGGCAAATCCGGTCAAAATCCATTTTGGGGGTAGTTTTCATAGCCAAAGAAAGCAAATTATCAGTTCGCAAGTAGGCCATCTTCCTCAAAATCATATTGCCCGCTGGGATTTCAAAAGACGTAAAAAAGTAGTTTTTGAATTGTTGGAAAATGCATTATTCGATCAGCACATTACACATTTTATAAAATTTGTTGAAACACCCGCTTTTTTTAATGATCTTCGCGCCGGAAAAGCAAAAGGCTTGGCTTATGGTATTGAATATTGAAACGAAAAAAAGGTTAAAACTAAATCTTATATTTCACCAAACACTTGTTAGATGTACACAGTAAAGGTCAGAGATCATTTTATGATAGCACATTCATTGAAAAATGAAGCTTTTGGATCCGCTCAAAATCTTCATGGTGCGACATATGTTGTTGATGCTGAATTTCAATGTGATACTTTAGATGAACACAATGTTGTCATTGATATTGGCTTGGCGACCAGCTTGTTGAATCAAGTACTTGTGCCACTTAACTACCAAAATCTAGACGAAGTTGAAATTTTTAACGGGAAACTGACAACCACAGAATTTCTGGCTTTTTTTATCCATCAGGAAATCGCTAAAGCGATGGCTGCCAGTTTTACCGGAAACCTGAAAATTACACTTGGAGAATCTCACGTAGCCTGGGCCTCCTATGAAGGCAGGGTTTAAAAAGGAAGCTAATACACGTCGCCTTCTGGACTCAAATATTTTGACATCGATGAAATTGCGTTTTATCATTCCGGATCCGGATTCCTTTCCTTCAGGAGGTAATTTGTACAATGCGCAGCTTATTCAGGCTTTAAGTAAAAAAAATGTGGATGTACAGATTATTGATTTTGAACAGTTTAGAATCAATAAAAGAGAGGAGGATGCTATTTATTTTTTAGACTCCCTTTATTTAGATGAAATTCGCCATTCAAATACCGTATTCAAAAATGGCTATTTGATAGTCCATCATTTAGAAAGTTTATATCCTGGAGAGATGGATTCCAATGAAGTTTTTGAAAAGAAAGAAAGACTAATTTTAAAACGTTTCGATGGTTTTTTGACGAGTAGCGAGTATACAAAACAATATCTTATAAATAAAGGGCTAACCGATCAGCAATATTTGGTCCTCATTCCTGCCCTTGGTTTTCAACCTGAACTAACTGCCAAATCAACAGATTCAATAAAAGCAGCAATAGTCTCAAATATTGTCCATAGAAAAGGAATTCACCCGTTTCTCGAAGCTATCCGGCAAAGTGATATTCATCCTGAAAAATGTCAAATTCAGATCGCTGGGTCACCAAATCTGGAACCGGTTTATGCTCAAAAATGCTTGGATTTGATTTCCGCGAATGAAAAGCTTTCTAAAATTGTCAAATATCTTGGCCCTTGTACTTCCCATCAAGTTGAGCAATTATACCGACAATCTAATTTGTTTATTTCTCCATCGTTTATGGAAACCTTTGGAATGGCTTTGCAAGAAGCAGTTGCTTATCGTTTGCCGGTCCTGGCGATCGATGGCGGCAACGCAAAATATCATGTTGAAAAAGAAAAAAATGGATATATTTTTTCTTCCATGGCTAGCCTGGTTAAAAAACTAGAAATACTGAGTCAGGATGATCAAACTTTTAAAAAACTGCTTGAATCCGCATGGGTTTTTCGAAAATTTGAACAGTACAGCTGGGAAGATGCAGCGGAATTATTTTTACAAAAACTCAATCAAAATGTCGCAGGTAGGATTTGAAACGGGTTGGCTCAATGAGCGATTTCAATTTGATAATGCTGCCAGAAATCAAAAGGTGGAACATGCCTTTTTAGATCACTTCAAAGAAAAACAAAAAATCACTATCGTTGACATCGGATCAGGGACCGGCGCTAATTGTTTGTATTTTTTTGAAAAATTAAAGCAAGATCAGCAATGGTTTTTTATTGAAAAGGATAGCCGGCTTGTAGAACCTACTTTTGAAAGACTTAAAACTTATGCGAATCATCAAGGTTATGATTTTCAAAGCAAAGAAAAATCCCTAAAAATAATCGCTGATTCAAAGGAGATCAATATTCTCATCATCAATGATTCTTTTTTTAAGTTATCGCAACTTGTAGATTTAGACAAAGTGGATGTGGTGATGGCAGCAGCTGTATTTGATTTGTTGTCAACGGATCAATTTATCAAGCTTGTCGATTCGATTTTTTCAAGAGAAATTGCCCTGCTGACCACAATGAATTATTCAGAAATGTATTTCTATCCGGAACTGGATTTGGATAAAAAATTCATTACCCTTTACGAGTCACATATGAATCGGCAGCAGCGTTTTGGGAAAGGGATGGGCAAGGGTTGTTCTCCGTTTTTTGAAAGGTATCTCACCGAAAGGAACTACAATTTTACCAAAGGTAGCAGCAGCTGGAATATTGACAAAAAAGCTTTCGAAATGCACAATTATTTACTCGGATTTATGGAAAAATCAATTGGGGAATTGCTGGAAAATCCCGAAGAAAAGATTTTGTTTGATCAATGGCTTTCTGAAAAAAGAACCCTTTCGCAAAATCAACTTTTAACCATTGAAGTGGAACATTTTGATTTTTTTATTCCTCCAAAATAAAGGATCTGCTTCTTTTATTAATAAATAAAAAATGCCAATCAACTGTTCAAGTGCCGCATTTGTAGAATTAAATACGAAGTTGATTCGAGGAAATAAAACAATTGATTTTTTAGCTGCACATTTGTAAACGGAATAATTTTCTTGTTCTTTTCAACTCACATCATTCTGGATAACAACTCTATCCGAATCAAAATTTAACAATTACTGCTGCAACTTTTTGTTGAACCGGTGGTCTTTTGCAGTGTATTCTAATTACAAAAGTGTGTAGATGGCGCCACTACCACATTTCACCATTGTAATTTATATTAATCAATATGAAATCAACATTTACCTCACTATTTGTCATCTTCTTTTGCTTTCCTTTTTTGGCCGATGCACAACCGCCCGATATGGCAGAAAATAAAACTTCAATAAAGAAGACTTATTTCACTAAATCAATTGAGGGAACTGCTCCAACGATCGACGGAGTACTCGATGATGCAATTTGGCAAAGCGTGAGTTGGGGAGGTGTATGAAAAGTGGCGCTGCCTTTTTTATGAAAATTAGCGATTTTTGAATAACTGTGAACCTTTGAAGATTTGATTGGAACAGACTTTTTTTCCAAAAGTATTTATTAAACTTCCAAGACATCTTCTTCCAATCCTGACCAGGAATTAGCTTGAGGACCAGCTGCTGCCTTGACTTCAACGGGAATTCCGGTTAAATGCGCCATTCCAGAAATAGTTTCGATTTGATCAGGTCCATCAGCTGCAAGAATATTGACATTCACACCTTTGGTCTTTTTAGCTACTTGTTGTTTGGAGGATTGATGGCCCCAGCCATGTGGAAGAGCTACTGTTCCAGGCATAAGATCATCCAAAATTTTTATTGGTAGTCGAACGGTAGCGACAGCTGAACTTACATCAACCAAAGTTTTATTCTCCAGGCTCAGACGATTTGCATCCAAGGAGTGCATAAATAAATAGTTGGTATGAAACTCCCCGGAAACAAAATCTTCAAAGTTATGGGTCCAGCTATTATGTGTATTAACATGCCTTTTTGTGATTAGCTTAAGTACGTTTTTACGTTTAAGCTCAGCGTTGAAATCCTGTTCTAATTTTTTTGTTTGATCAATAAGTATTTTTGGTGCTAAATGGACTTTGCCATCCTCTGTATAAACTCTTTTTCCCAGGAAATCTCCATGTTGATGAGGATGGCGATCAGATCCATGTGGTTTTTTTAGAAGTGTTTTAAAACTTGGTTGACGACAAACGCGAAGCAGTAAATTTAGAAGAAAATTTTGAGGCACAGACGGCTGTTCATTTTTCTTTTTTCCAATAGAATTGAACTTTTTAAGCAACTCAAAAAGGCTTTGAGCGATTGCACTTCCGAAAATGTTTACGCCAGAAGCCTTTGCCAGATTAAGGTAAATTGTTGCTTCATCACGCTGTTCAGCCGATGGTTTTACCAAAGGAAGTGTTGCTTGTAAATAGGGTTTTGTTTGTAAACCAAGCATCAATGGAAAAATAAAAGGAAGATCTGAGCGCTCTATCGGTGAGGTGCAAGGCAACATATAATGAGCTAATGAGCCGGTTTCATTCGGCAATATATCCAGGGTAACCAAAAGCTCCAGTTTTTGAAAAGCCTTTCTGAGCCGATTACTGTTTGCCATAGTGATCAACGGATTACCACCAGTGATAAACATGGCACGCAGCTGGCCTTCCCCTTCCATAAGAATCTCGTCGGCGAGCAATCCGCCGGGAAAAGCATCGTTCACCTTTCGGTGATTACCCACTCTCGAACGTGCGGTTTGCAATAAGATTCCGTTTTTCTTTCCAAATTTTGGAAAATCAATGATACCTTTTCCGACAATGCTTCCTCCTTTACGATCGAGATTTCCGCTGATCGCATTGATGACTTCTTGAATCCAGAAAGCCAATAGGCCATTGCCTCCCATATTGACTCCGGTTGAAGAATAAAGTACAGCGCCATCCGATTCGCGATAAGCTTGTACCATTTCTCGAAGGTTTTCAGTTGGTATTTGGGTCACTTCTTCCGCTCGTTCAGGAGTCCAGGTTTTACACAATGCTGCAATTTCATCAAAGCCCGTCATGTGCGCTTTTACCTTTTCCTGATCTATGCCACCGGTTTTGATCAACTCATTTAAAAAGGCCAGATAAAAGAAAACATCAGTTCCGGGTCGAATAAATACATGCTTCCCAGCCACTTTCGCAGATTCAGTCTTTCGTGGGTCAACAAAAAAAAGTTTGCAGCCACGACGTTCCATTTCCTTTAAATGAAGGCTAGGGTTGGGTACTTGCAAAAAACTCCATTTGGATACGACTGGATTTGCTCCAACGACGATCATGCAGTTGGTATTCAAAATATCCGGAAATGGTAAAGTGAACGGAAATCCGTATAAGTATTCTGAAACTGCAAACTTATTGCTACAGTCTTGAGTAGAGGAAGAATACAAATTATTTGAACCAATCCCATCCATAAATCCCTGAGCAAATACCGGGTGTAAAACACTAAATCCGGCTGCGGTGCCCACATACATTCCTATCGATTTTGGACTATGATCATTTCTTAGCTGTTTTACTTTATCACCAATTTCTTTCATCGCTTGTTCCCAACTGATGCGCTTCCATTCTTTACCAATCCTTTTCATGGGATACTTTAAGCGATCAGGGGAATTAAAAAGGTGATGCTGTTTTAATCCTTTTGGACAACCAAAACCTTTTGTAGCCACATGCGCCGTATCTGGCCGGATTTGAATAATTTCATTTCCTTCCATTTTTACTTCTAATCCACAGAGCGATTCACATATTCGGCAAAAGGTGTATTCTGTTCGGGTATTTTCCAAAATATGAAGTTTGAAGTTTCCTTTAAATATTTAATGAAATCAAAGATAAGTTACAGCAAGAAAAAAGTAAATTATTTTATAAAAAACTAATTATCAGCCATTGCGATATAAATCATTTCAATAGCAATAGCGAAGTTCTTTAAAAATTTTTGACCTTCCAATAAGGGAATTAGCGTTTTGCCATGTTCGGTAAGGGTGTATTCTACTCTCGGAGGTACTTCCGCTTCGCAAATAGCGCTGGGTAGAGTGGAGGTTTCTGAAGATATTGGCGGTGTAATCGCTTTCCTTTGTTCGGAAAATGCCCGTTGGGTAAATGGTCAAAGAATTGAAGCGTCCGGTGGCATGTTTTTATAATAATTACTTCATGCAACTTTATTTTTGATTACCAGCTTTAATCCTTCAAAATTATAGCTGGTGTATTTTATGCTTAAATGTCTTTTTTTTAAAATAGTTCTTTGGCAAAAAAAAAGTTAAAAAGCCTATTTACTCAAGTTCTTTGGCCATTTACGTATCTTTCTGTATTTTATAAATTATACTCGGATATTGCTGTTGAATTCAAAATGAAAATAGAATACACCTGAAAAATGAATTCTTTTCGTCACCTTAAAAACCAAAACCATGAGATTGTTAATTTGTATAATGCTCGGAATTGCAACTTTCCTTGCTTGTAAAACTTCAACTAAAAGTACTAAAAAAGCAAGCGCCAAAACACCAACACCGATCAGCTTGTGTGGTCCAACAAAAGCTGATTTGAATACACCTCCCGGAAATGATGGACATCTATCGCCTCTTTATGAAGGACTCGATGTTTATCATTATTCTATAACTACAAAGTCTGAACTGGCTCAAAAATATTTCAATCAGGGATTACTTTTAAGTTTTGGCTTTAATCATTCCGAAGCTTCGAGATCATTTCGCGAGGTTGTCCATTTGGATCCTGAATGCGTGATGGGTTACTGGGGACTGGCTTATGTTCTCGGACCGAATTATAACGCGCCTATGGATCCGGAAGTACTCAGTATAGCAAATGAAGCATTGAATAATGCAAAGATGCATTTGAAAAATGCCTCAGCAAAAGAAAAAGGATTAATTGAAGCTTTGTCCAAACGATACCCAAAAAACAAAGAGGATGATCCTACTTCGTATTATGAAACTTATGCGCAATCCATGAAAGCACTGGCACAAGCTTTTCCTGACGATGTTGACATTATTGTTTTGACTGCCGAATCATTGATGAATCTGCATCCATGGGATATGTTTACAAAACCCGGCAAAGCGCAACCCTGGACGGCGGAGATATTGACTTTATTGGAAAATGCACTTTCAAAAACACCTAATCATCCGATGGCAATGCACCTTTACGTTCATGCAATGGAGTCCAGTCCTAATCCCGAAAAAGCTACGGAAGTTGCGAATACATTGAGATTTAGAGTTCCGGGATCAGGTCATTTGATGCACATGCCCTCTCATTTGTATATCAATACAGGTAACTACCATGAAGGCACTTTAGCTAACGAGCGGGCAGTAGTGGTGGATAGTACTTATGTAGAATCCTGCCATGAAGCGGGCATTTACCCCTTGTCGTATTACCCACACAACTGGCATTTTTTAGCAGCCTGCGCAGCATTGGAAGGCGATGGTAAACGTGCGCTGGAAGCAAGCCGCTATATGGCTGACTTTGTCGTTGATCAGAATTTAATGGTTGAATCCGATTGGGCTACTTTGCAGCATTTTTATATGATTCCCATGTATATCATGGTCAAATTTGCTGATTGGGACGCGATAATGAAAGAGCCTAAACCAGACTCGGAATTGAAGTATCCAACTGCGGTTTGGCATTATGGGCAAGGTATGGCTTCAGCGGCAAAAGGCAATATCAAAGAAGCTCAATCTCACTTATTAAAAATCAAAGAAATCAAAAAAGACACAATCCTTAAAAATCTTACGGTCTTTGGGATCAATAATTTTGCTGACCTGACAACCATTGCGGAGCATGTCCTTGAAGGGGAAATCGCGAACCGCCAGGGTAATTATCAAAAGGCCATCGATTTCTTGCAAAAAGCGGTCGCAAAAGAAGATCAGTTAAATTACAATGAACCCCCGGATTGGTTTTTTTCCGTAAGACATCTTTTAGGCGATGTGTATTTGAAAGCGAAGCGGTTTGCGGATGCCGAAAAGGTTTACCGGGAAGATTTGTTAGAGTATAAGGAAAACGGTTGGGCACTCATGGGTTTGTACCAAAGTTTGAAAAAACAAAACAAAACAACTGAAGCCGAAGCCGTAAAACTTCGCTTTGACAAAGCCTGGCAATGGGCTAAGGTGGATTTAAAATCCTCTGTTATTGAATCCTGAAAATATTGAAAAAGTATTTCAAAAAAGGCTGTCATTTTGGGCAGCTTTTTTTTAAGTTAAGGTTGCTCTTTTTTACCATATGGATCCTTCATAATATAAAGCAGGACCATATCTGCAATAAAATAAGTAGAAAAAATATCTGCGGTAAATTCCTTTGACAAATTCTTTTTAATCATAGCCTTCCCAAAAAATATCTTGGGTCTTTTACCAAAAAAAACTCCCTTTGGTTCTTGTTGTAAATTAAAATAAGCCACGAGTTGACCTTCGTACTCTATAAATACTTCTCTGTTTAACTCCGGATTATGAAATTGTGAAACCAACAGTTTGTCATTTATAAAAGTGTCATAAGTGTATGTAAAGAAATAGGTGGTTAAGTCAATTGAAGAAGGATCATACGAAAGAAATCCAATTTCTTTATCTCCTTCAAAAATCCAATAATCTATGGGATAACTGATGGTTGAAATATCTATAGTTGAATTGTCTAAATCTGACTGGGATGGTTGAACATATATTTCACGCAGGTAATAGACCTTGGCAAGCACCAAATAAGTCATATTATTAAAGGGGTTGGAAACGACCATTGCCTGATAAAAAAAATCTCTCCTTTTTTCTACCTGTTGATTTTCCAGGCTATCAGATGCTTCAAAAAAGAGGTCAAGAACGGTATTAATTGAAGGGAGTTTTGTTTTCCTTTTTAATACTTCAACTAATCCCTCTGGCTCATGCTCAATTATATACAGCACGTCTGTTTTAAATTTATTTTTCGTTTGTACATTTTCAATAGTGAATATTTGCGTTTTAGACGAATAGCCAGTAGTCGAGATCGTTAATGGTTGAAAATACGGGTGGTCGATTTGGTAACTTTGAGCATTTTTTTCGAAGCCAGGATGTTCTGCCAACTTGATTTTTGATAAACTTGTGCATGAAGTAAAACCAGCGCAAATGATTAAAAAGAAGAAGATTTTAATTAGATCTAACTTTTTCATTTTTTCCAATATTTTTTGAGGTTAGCCTTTTTTTGGCTTATAATATCGGCAATAGAAAGGATATAAAGGTTGGTATCTATTTAACAAAATAAGCAAAAGATCAGTTCTTAGTTTTACACAATAAGAATACTTACCGCGATTTGAAAAAATACCTAACTTTGGCGCGAATTGAGTGAACAAAATTTGAAAAACAGAAAATGAATATGGAAAAGGAATTATATGCACGAAGCGGATCGAAATGTGAATTGTGTGGCACCGTAAGTGACTTAAAGATCTATGAAGTACCTCCTGCGAAAAAGGGCAACTCAGAGGATTGCATTCTCGTATGCGAAACTTGTTTTGAGCAAATTGAAGACACTGATAAAATGGATGCGAATCACTGGCGTTGTCTGAACGATAGCATGTGGAGTCAGGTGCCTGCAGTTCAGGTGATGGCTTGGCGCATGCTCAATCGTTTAAAATCTGAAGGCTGGCCACAGGATTTGTTGGATATGCTTTTTTTGGATGAAGAAACTTTGAATTGGGCTAAAGCAACAGGAGAAGGAGAGGATCAAAGCGACAACGTAAAACATGTGGATAGCAATGGAGCTATGCTACAAGCTGGTGATTCGGTGGTACTCATCAAAGACCTAAAAGTAAAAGGAGCCAATTTCATAGCAAAACGTGGTACGGCAGTACGTAGGATTTCACTGGTTGCCGATCATCCAGGTCAGATTGAAGGACGTGTGAATGACCAGCATATTGTGATTTTGACGCAATTTGTCAAAAAAATGAGCTGAGGTTTGCTTTACGAATGATGATCATCAAATACTGATTACCTGATAAAATATTGATAACCAGTTTTCGTTTATTTTTAAGTTAAAATATCGGTTTTGAAAAAATGCTTGTCTTTTCAATGAGAGCTTCATTTTCAAACCTAAACATTCCCATCTAATATTTTCCATTTTATTTACCAATAAAGGTTATCAAAACCTTTGTATTTTAGAACTTTACTTTTTATGTTGAAATCAATGTTATTCAAGAAGTTTTCAATTGTTTTACTGTTTTCTGTTGTAAGTTATTATGCTCATTCGCAAGCGGAGAAGGCGGTTCCTAAATCCCTGGTCTATTTGAATTGGGCAAATGACCTTCTGGTGACGACTGATTATTACTTTTCTAATGGGCTTCGATTGGGCTTCATCAAACCGGCTCAAAAGTATATTTGTTTTAAGCAATATGAGTTCATTTCGTATGATCATTTTTCCGTTGTCCAGAATATGTTTACTCCAACAGATCTAAATGTTGAAACCATTCTTTTAAAAGACCGGCCTTATGCAACATATTTGTATGGCTCCTATCAAAAACATATTTTTGAAGCAAACCAAAACCTGTATTTAAACCCTGAAATATTTGCCGGAATTATCGGCAAAGGAGCTTTTGGAAGAAATTTGCAATCATTATCTCATGAACTAACTCCCTCCAATGATCCCAAAGGCTGGAACAATCAGATCGTCAATGATTTGGCTTTAAACTTCAATTTTGCGATCGAAAAAGGAATGGTGAAAAAAGAGACATTGATTTTAAATGTATTTTCGAAAGCCAGATTAGGTACCATTTATACCGACTTAAGCATCGGAGGAAGGTTCAGGTTTGGGAAATTTTATGACTATTTTCAATCCGTGGAAAACCTGACTTCTGAAAACTCGGAAAAATGGCAATTATTTTTTGAGTTCAAACCATATCTGAAAGCTGTCGGCTACAATGCGACCATGCAAGGAGGCGTTTTCAATGATGCCAGTCCTTATATAATAAGTGCTTCAGCGATAAGCCGGTTGGTTGGCGTGGCTGAGTTATCTTTAACAACATCCTATAAAGGATTTTATTTTAATGGTATTTTAACGTGGAATTCAAAAGAATTTGAAACCGCAATAGCACACCAGTGGATCACCATGGAATTTGGCTGGGCGTTCTGATCTTATAAAACCAGCAAACCATTTACCCTGAGTTGCTTCCAGATATCAGATTGGATAAACTCATTGAAGTCACCAAGTTCAGCATCTTTAAAATCTGCAATCAACTGGTTATAAGTTAAAGGTTTTTCAGACCCAATGATCAACTTTGGCATCAGATCATAAAGCCACTGACCTATTTCAGCGTTTATTTGAAGCAGCCATTCTTCCCTTTTATTAATAAAAATGAGTTCCGCGACTTCATCAAATTCGTCACTGTTTTCATCTTCCGGTTTGAAAAATGAAAGAGAAGGCAGATTACCTAACCAAACGACTAGAGCATTTGGCCGAGGTGCTTTTTCAGGCAATTCATCAATGCAATTTTCTATATAATCTTCAGGAATCCTTGTAAGAGGAGTATCAAATTCAAACCATTCAGAAAGCGAGAAATCAAAACATACGCCATGCATATAATTGAAAAGGGAGGTACGCAGACCTTCGCTAAAAAGCTCGTGATCGCAACCGGTGGGATCCTCATGGACCAAATCATTATTTGCAAAACCACCAAATTCTGGTCCGATCCGTTTTACATCAAAAGCATCAGGATTTTCTCCGACGGGACTATGTGCTGTCATAGCAAAGCGATGCCAAAAGGCGGATTGAACGGCACCAATTTCAAAGAGCTGGCGAACCATTTCCAACGAATCGATGGTTTCCTGCGCAGTCTGAGTAGGAAAGCCATACATCAGATAAGCGTGAACCATGATGCCAGCTTCGGTGAAGGAATCCGCAACTCTGGCAACCTGAGCAACGGTTACTCCTTTTTTTATGAGTTTCAATAATCGATCTGATGCGACTTCCAGTCCTCCTGAAATGGCAATGCAACCAGATGCTTTGAGTAACCTGCAAAGATCTGGGGTGAAATTCTTTTCAAACCTGATATTGGTCCACCAAACGACAGTGAGTTTGCGACGGATAATTTCCAAGGCCAGCTCAAGCAGTAAAGCTGGGGGAGCAGCTTCATCTACAAAATGAAAACCATTTTGCTGAGTCTGTTCAATAATTTCTTCGATTCGATCACAAATAAGGGAAGCAGTAACAGGTTCGTATCTTTTTATATAATCCAAAGTCACATCGCAGAAAGTGCATTTACCCCAGTAGCAACCGTGAGCCAGCGTGAGTTTGTTCCAGCGGCCATCACTCCACAGGCGGTGCATTGGGTTGATGATTTCAATTACAGAAAGATATTCATGAATCGGTAACTCACGGTAATCAGGCGTTCCGGTTTCTCTTTGTGGAACATCTAACTCTTCAGCGCCATTATAATAACAAACAACGCCGTTAGAACGGGCAAAAACACGTTTTAAATCACGCTGTTCTCGTTCCCCGGAAAGGTGTTCAAGTAAAAACAAAAGAGGCGCTTCACCATCATCCATACAGAGGTAATCCAGATAATCAAAAATCCTTTCATCAACCAGGCTTCGCAGTTCCGTGTTGACATATCCGCCACCCGCAACGAGTTTGATTTCAGGATATTTATCTTTTATATATTGACCGCATTTCAAAGCGCCGTAAAGATTTCCAGGGAATGGTATTGTCAGACAAATTACATCAGGTTTCCATTTGGTTATTTTATTGTCCAACAATTCCAAAAGGATAGAAGAGACTAATGTTTCTGGGGCTTGCAGGGCGTGTTGAAGTTCATCAAAATGTGTAGCGGAACGTCCCAGTCGTTCAGCATAGCGGCTAAAGCCAAAATGGGGGTCAAAGGTTTCTTTGATCAGATCAGCGATATCTTCGAGGTATAAAGTCGCCAGATGTCTTGCTTTATCATGAATCCCCATCGTCCCGAAAGCCCATTCGAGATCTTCAACCTGAGTAAAGCGAGAAGCTTCAGGAAGATAGGCTCTATCGCAAATATTATAAGCCAGTGTTGGATTTTTGTTTTGTAGAAACAGAATTACCGGATCAATGGTATTAATATATTCGTTTTTTAAACTGGAAATCCGATAACTATTGGCAGAGAGTTCAACCTCCGTATTTTCAAGTTTTTTAAAAAGGGTATCTAGTCCATCCCGGGAAAATAGTTTTAAAATAACTTCTATCCCTAAATCGACCTGATGCGATTCAACTCCTTTTGTGTTGAGGAATCCTTTGAGATAGGCAGTCGCAGGGTAAGGAGTGTTCAACTGCGTAAAAGGAGGAGTGATCAATAATATTTTTTTATTCAAGCGACTTCATTTCTATGTAAATAAAAATAGCATAATATCTTTAGAGAATAAACGGCCAAAACTAATAAATCTAATCGCGAAATTTTCAATTTTCTGACCAAAGTTCTTTTCTCTTTTTCTTGTCAGGATAGATAACCGTGGCTGTTTCGCGACCCTCAACTTGATGAATATGTAATACGGCACCATCACTTTTTTTGCTTTCCATCCCTGTATCCACGAGAAAAATCATGCCATTGAATTTTTGATACATTTTACCTTTTTTTCGGGTGTCGCCATCGGAGAATTTGTAGTTTCCGGGTTGATGACCGATTACAATATGGCTTACTTGCAATTCCTTGATCAAATTTTGTAATCTGGCTTCACTTTCTTTTGGGCTATCTTTTTTCTTTTCCCACCAGGGGCGCGGCTTCATCCTTGCTTCCAGGATGCCTTTGTCTTCATTCAGTAAAATAGAGGTACCAAACCCTTCTTCATCCACGCCTTGTTCAATTTTCGATTTCAATGCTTTGAGCGAATATTTTTTTGGGTGACCTGCATGGACAAAATACCAGTTATTGACTCTGACAGCAAAAGGTAGGTTTCGAAGGAAAGCTCCAATTCCGAGCGTGTCTTTACCATGGGCAACTTCCTTTGCTGAAATACCCAAAGCTTTCAATTCTTTTCTAAACACTTTTACTTTTTCATCTTTTTGGTCTGTTAAAAATTCTGCTTCATGATTGCCAAGCGTAATGATGACCCGCCCACCGTGTACAGAAGCAGTTTTTTGTAATTTTCTTAATATAAGAATCACATCGACCGACTGAGGTCCTTTTGAGATAAGATCGCCTGGAATAACAAGCATTGAATTTCCTGCATTCCATTGCACACGATTTGGGTGTGTTTGGTTTTTCTGAAATAATGTCGCTTGCCAGTAGCAATTCAAGTAATCCTTCATAATCCCCGTGAATATCACCAATAACGTAGATTTCAGTCGCTGCATCAACTTCTACGATCGCTGGATATGTAGCCCAGTCGCGGGTAATCTTTTTTGATTGGGCAGCAATTTGGCTTTGCGCAATGGCCTGACAAGAATAGTTTGTACTCACTGCGAATACAGAAGTGATTAACATGAAAAGCCATGTTAAATGATTGAGCGCTTTTAATTTTTTTGTAAACCCTGTTTTTAAAAATGACATATTAAGTCCTTGATTTTTATGATTATTCTTCAATAGCAGAATTTCTGAAAATAAAGCTTATAATAAAATATCTCCAAAAGGCTCCACCTTTGGAGGAAGGTCAGTTTCGCCGAGCATTTCTCGCAGGTCAATTTCGAGCAATTGGTGGA
>CAWBZX010000009.1:0-13608 GCA_963793295.1 uncultured Saprospiraceae bacterium
TTTGTGTAAATATTGTAAATAAAAGGAAAGCCCTTCTCTTTCGAGAAGGGCTTTTTTTTAAGAGCTTTAAAAAAAAACTACTACTACCCAACCTTTTATTTAGTTGAGCAAGTCTATGTAACCGAGAGCTTCTGAAACAAATATTTAGAATGTCTAATTTTATTGATTGAAAAGGACTTTTTGATACCGAAAAATTACAATTGACTCATTAAATTCGTTTTAAACAGTAAAAGGATTTTTTTTAGCTATGGCAAATATTCAGAATCTGAAACCCAATTTTAACTTTTAGGATGTTTAAAACCCGACAAAAAAAATATTCTGATCAGGATTTAGTGGAAGGATGTATCCAAAATGACCGGTATTGTCAGGAGTTGTTATACCGAAAGTATTTTGATACAATGATTCGAATGTGTATTCGGTACACCGAAGATCGAGAAATTGCTATGGAAATTGTAAATAATGGATTTTTACGCGTATTTATGAAATTAAACACCTTTTCTTTTAAAGGTTCATTGGAAGGTTGGATTCGTAAACTCGTTTATCATAGCCTTTCAGAATATTATAAAAAACATTCCAAATACCTACAATTTATTGTTTTAGAAGATCGGGATACTTCAATTAATGAACATGCTTTAAGTAAAATATATGAAGAAGATTTACTAAAATTAGTTGACAAACTCCCCCCGGCAACCAAAGAAGTTTTTAGATTATTTGCAATTGAAGGATTCACGCACAACGAAATTGCCAAAATGTCTAACATCAGTGAAGGAACTTCAAAATGGCATTTATCAGCTGCTCGAAAAAAACTAAAGCAACTGATTCAGCAAACTAAAGAATATAATTTAAATGCAGGATAAAGAAAAAAATATCACAAATATTGATCAGCAATTCGAAGATCATTCCTGGTCAGAAATGCGAAAAATGCTTGATGAGAAAATACCTCAACCTATCTTTACAGGAAAAGGTAAAAAGCGGTATTTACTTCTGTTAATCATCCTTTTAGTTGGCTTTGTTTCTGGAATTGGAACAATGATGTTTTTTAATAAACAAAATGTAATTGAATTTTCAGCACCTAAGGCAACAAATAATGAGATAGCGGAATCTTCAGATCCCATTGAAACTATTGATGTCGATAAATATAATGGATTCAACTCCAGCAATAATAATTCAGAAAAACTGATCAATCAAAATAGTGTTGATCTTAATTCTAAAAAGAAGCGCTCCATTAAAAATAGTATCCGAACAACAAATCAAAAAATTAATGAAATAGTCATAGCGAAGAAGACCGCACTTGAAAAAGAATCAAATCAGATTTCTAATAATTTAGAAACGAAGCAAAATGAGTTATTAAGTCAAAACAAAAGTCAAAGTTTCTCCGAAAATTCAAATGTTGAAACTGAACCAATTCAGGTAATGGATTGGATTTCTTCAAAACCAATTTCGCTGGAATCTTTTCAATTAGATTATAAAATGGAGCTTGTAGAAATTCCATCAAAGAAAAAACTATTTTTTGGAATTACTTTAGGAGCCTATTCCAATAATGTTAGAAAGTTCGCAGGCATTTCTTTAGGAGGAAAGGCTGCTTATGATATTAATCGCAGGTTTACCCTTGGAGCGGGTTTACAATATTCGATGTTGTCAGGGTATAAAGAAGCAAGTTTTTCAAATGCAGATGAAGTATCCGTACTACCGACTAATGACCTTGATAGTTTGTCGAATTCAACGTTTGAAGAATTAATTGAATCTTATAACTCATCGACATCTCGATCAGGTATTACAAATCTGCCCATTTCCAGCCTTCATTATATTGAAATTCCAGTAGACATAACTTATCGTTTCTCAAAGCAGTTTCAAATTAATTTGGGTGTGAAAGCGGGGTATTTAGTCAAATCAAAAGTGGATAAATATTTACCTTCATCAAATACTAATCTTAATACCAGATCAAGTCTTGATGATAAAAATTTATACAACAGCCTTAATAAATTTGATCTTGCAACTACCGTTGGAATCGGTTTTTACCCTGTTAAAAATTTCGGGATAGACCTTCAGTATAATCACGGGATGATTGATTTTACTAAAAATGATACCTGGCCAAAGGATCAGGTTAATAAAAATAAAAATATTCAACTTTCCATGGTTTACTTTTTTGGGAAGAAGTAAATGAAGACCTAAATAACGAAGTATAAAGCTAAGCGCCATAAGAAAACCTTATGGCGCTTTTAATTTATCATTTTATAGATCTTAAATATGATGTCGTTTATTTAACCGAACTAATTTTCTAAAACAAACCGCTGATATTTCCATCTTCATCAATATCGATATTTTCAGCAGCTGGTTTTGAGGGAAGTCCCGGCATTCGCATGATATCCCCAGTTATAGGAACCAAGAATCCCGCACCCGCTGCAATTTCAATTTCTCTAACTGTAATATTAAATCCGGTTGGGCGGCCGATCAATTTTGGATCATCAGATAATGATTTCTGGGTTTTTGCGATACAAACCGGCAAATGTTCCAAACCCAGACGTGCTATTTTTCTTAGATTAAGTTTTGCTTTTGAAGTATATTCAACACCCGCTGCACCGTAAATCTTTGTAGCTACCGCCTTGATTTTATCTTCAACACTTGAATTCCAATCATACATTGGTGTAAATTTTCCCTTAGCATTTCCAACTGCTTCAACTACTGCTCTTGCCAGATTTTCAGCACCTTCGCCACCTTTGCCCCAAACATTGGCAACAACCGCTTTTACACCCAGACTTTCACATTTTTGTTGGATAATTTGGATTTCTTCATCTGTATCAGATACAAATTTATTGATCGCAACTACGGCGTTTATGTTAAATTGAGCGACATTTTCTAGATGCTTTTCAAGATTCACAATTCCCTTCTTAACTGCATCAGGATTTGGTTCATTGATGGTAGCAAGATCAGCTCCGCCGTGATATTTCAAGGCTCTAATCGTAGCGACAAGTACAATTGCCTTTGGCGATAAATCAGCTGCCTGACATTTTATATCTAAAAATTTTTCCGCTCCCAAATCAGCGCCAAAACCAGCTTCAGTAACCACATAATCACCTAGTGACAAACCCATTCGGGTTGCAATTACCGTATTTGTTCCCTGAGCGATATTTGCAAAAGGGCCACCATGAATGATAGCGGGATTTCCTTCAATTGTTTGAACCAGGTTGGGCTTTATGGCATCTTTCAACAAAGCTGTCATCGCACCATTAGCATTAAGATCACGAGCATAAACGGGTTCTCTGTTGTGTTTAAAACCTACGAAAATATTTCCCAAGCGTTTTTTCAAATCAGCCAGATCGTCAGAAAGACATAGAATCGCCATGATTTCAGAAGCCGCTGTAATATCAAATCCAGTCTCTCTAGGTACGCCTGAGCCTGTTCCACCTAAGCCGATAACAATATCTCTCAAAGAGCGATCATTCATATCCATCACCCGTTTCCAAACAATAGTACGTGGATCAATACCCAAAGAATTGTTTTTATTTTGAATGTTATTATCAATTAAAGCAGACAAAAGATTGTGTGCTTTTTCAACTGCTGCAAAATCACCGGTAAAATGAAGATTAATATCTTCCATTGGTAATACCTGTGAAAAGCCACCACCTGTTGCTCCGCCTTTGATACCAAAAACAGGTCCGAGAGAAGGTTCTCTTAAAACAACCACTGTTTGTTTTCCAATGCGGTTTAGGCCTTCGGTAAGACCAATGGACATCGTCGTTTTTCCTTCCCCCGCAGGAGTTGGGGAAATGGCAGTAACCAGGATTAGATTATTCTTTTTAATTTTTTCGAAATCAATTAATGAATGCGGTAGCTTGGCTTTGTATTTTCCATAAAGGTGTAGTTGGTCTTCATCAATTCCTAAGTTTTGCAGCTATTTCTTTAATATGTTTTAGCTTTATGGATTGAGCAATTTCAATATCTGAATTCATTGGTGGTTTGTTTAATATTGGTTTAATTTGATAAATGAAAGCATCGAAGATAATAATCACATTTTGTACAACAAAATTGCAATTACAAAAAAATGATTTTTATGAAAAATAACAAAAGCTCACTTGCTATCAAGTGAGCTTTTGTAGGTAATCATCTTTTTTATATAACGAGACTAAAGGTGTAATCTTTCCTTCCGGGCAAGTAATACCTCTTCAGATTCTTCTCTGTCCGGATCAGGAACACAACAATCAACCGGACATACCGCGGCACATTGAGGCTCTTCATGAAAACCCGTACATTCAGTACATTTATCAGGTACGATGAAATAATAATCTTCTTCAACCGGAGGATTCTCTTCGTCGACATCAATTTTTCTTCCGTCTTCCAAAGTGTAGTTGCCTGAAACAGTCGTGCCATCCGCTATCCTCCATTCAACCCCTCCTTCATAAATTGCATTGTTTGGGCATTCCGGCTCGCAAGCTCCACAGTTTATACACTCATCTGTTATAATAATTGCCATAAGGTCTATTTTGTACTAAAAAACACTATTTTTTTGAAAAGGTTCTTGAAATTCGAATGCAAAAATAGTGCTATCTTCAGACAAATGAAAGTATTATCAAAGCTTTCCATTCAGATGAAAATTGTCACCTTAAAAACGCCAGCTATTTTTTCTTTTCAGGAATGTTTGAAATTTTTAAATAGATCAAAAAATGAATGCCTTTTTACGGTTGAAGAGGAGCGCATTAGAAAGCTTTTTGTTATTGATGAGATCCCTTTTCTTACAGAAATTCAAATAAAAAATGAAGAATATTTAGAGCTTGTATTTCTTAACATTATTCCCTCCGAAGAACAACGTTCATTTATTAAAGACTACATTGAAAATTGGCTGGATTTGAAAAATGATTTGCGTCCTTTTTATCTTTTAGCAAAAGGAGATGAACTTTTATTTCCTTTGATTAAAAAATATCACGGTTTAAAACTGATCGGCATCCCGGATTTTTATGAGGCCATTTGCTGGGCTATAATTGGTCAACAAATAAATTTAAATTTTGCCTATTCTGTAAAAAGAAGTTTTGTAGAATCCTTTGGATCAAAATTCCAGTTTGAAGGAAAACCTTATTACCATTTTCCAGGTCCTGAAAAGGTGCTTTTGATTTCCAACCAAGAATTTATTGATATGAAATTTTCAAGACAGAAAGTGGCTTATATCCGAGCCATTTCGAAAATCCTTGTAGATCAGACTTTGATCATCGATCATTTGAAAACACTTGATTATGAAGCTGCTAAGACCGAATTATTAGCTATTTATGGAGTCGGAAATTGGACGGCAGATTATGTTTTAATGAAAACTTTCCGTCATCCTCAAGCTTTTCCCATTCAAGATGCTGGTCTACAAAATGCACTTAAAAAGCTGTTGAACCTCCAAAATAAACCAGATCAGGAAACCATTTTACAACGCTCAAAACCATGGAAAGGCTTTGAAGCATATGCTACTTTTTATCTTTGGCGATCATTAAATGATTAAAAAACTTTCATTACATTTAGGAGATTTGAACATAGAATAACAAAATAGCAGAATATGACTTCAGGTTATTCAAAACAACCGTTGGTGAAAAAACTTGGAATAAAGGAAGGTGCTAAGATTCGTATCATAAACGCACCCGAATACTATTTTGAACTTTTAGGAGAATTGCCTAAAGTTGAAGTTTTGAATAATAACTCTGAAAAAGCAGACTTTATTCATTTGTTTAGCAAAAGTGTGAAAGAGCTTGAAGATCAGCTCTTTATCCTTAAAGAAGAGATCGAAAAAGATGGAATGATTTGGGTTTCCTGGTATAAAAAAGCATCAAAAATACCGACCGATTTGAATGAAAATATTATAAGAGACACTGCTCTAAGTTTGGGTTTGGTTGACGTGAAAGTTTGTGCTATTGATGAAAAATGGTCAGGTCTCAAAATAGTCTGGAGAAAAGAAAATCGATAATATTTTACCTATAAAAAAGAAATGAAAAATCAACTCAACAGAAGAGAATTCCTGCAAACTTCAACTGTTGCAGGTGTGGGGGTAGCAATTATTCCGGAAGGATTACCTATTTATTTAAACCGTAAAGATGACCGAAAAGTAAATCTTGGTATTATTGGGACCGGTGAACGCGGAAGAAGTTTGATGTCATTGGCACTAAAAAGAAAAGATTGCACCGTCAAGGCGATTTGCGATATCGATAAAAAGGCCATAGAAGCTTCGAAAAAAATGATTTCTGATGCAGGTCAGGCTGCACCTAAAGTGTTTTCTGACGGTGAAGAAGATTATGTCAGGCTTCTTCAGGAAGAGAATATTGATGCCGTTATTATCGCAACTCCCTGGACCTGGCACGTTCCGATGGCAGTCAATTCGATGAAAGCTGGGAAATATACTGCTGTTGAAGTTTCTGGTGCCACAGCTATTCAGGAATGTTGGGATTTGGTCAATACTTATGAAGAAACGAAAGTTCCTTGCATGTTTTTAGAAAATGTTTGTTACCGCAGAGATGTGATGGCTATTTTGAACATGGTCCGCAAAAACATGTTTGGTGAATTAATGCATCTCGAATGTGGTTATCAGCACGATTTAAGACACGTGAAGTTTAATAATGGAATCGATCCTTATGGAAAAGGAGTGGAGTTTGGAGCAAAAGGTTATAGTGAAGCTGCCTGGCGTACTAATCATTCGGTACATCGAAATGGTGATTTGTATCCCACTCATGGGATCGGGCCTGTAGCTCAATATCTCAATATCAATCGTGGAAACCGATTTTTATACCTTACTGCAACGGCAACCAAATCAAGAGGTTTACACGACTATATTGTAAACCATGAAGATGGCGGAAAAAATCATCCGAATGCTTCTGTCGAATTCAAATTGGGAGATGTAGTCACTACTGTTTTGAAAACTCAAAATGGAGAAAGTATAATCATTAGCCATGACACTAATTTGCCCAGGCCTTATTCTTTAGGATTCAGGGTTCAGGGTACAAAAGGAATTTGGATGGACGTCAATAAATCCATTTACCTGGAAGGATTCAGCAAAGAGGCACATCGCTGGGAATCTGCCGAGCCATACTTGAAAGAATATGATCACCCCCTTTGGAAAAAGTACGAAGCTGATGCTTCGGGAGCAGGGCATGGCGGCATGGATTTTTTCGTTCTGAATGCTTTTATTGAATCGGTGAAACGTAAAACGAATCCTCCCATTGATGTTTACGATGCGGCTACCTGGATGGCTATAACGCCTTTATCTGAGCAATCAATTGCCACAGGAAGTCAACCCATGTCTTTTCCGGATTTCACAAAAGGGAAATGGATGAAAAACAAAAATGAGTTCGCATTGAATGATGATTTTTAGAAACTTCGCCTACATTTTAAATCAATTCATTACCCTGAAGGGTTCTATGAAAATATATGTTTTCACTATTTTCTTAATAAGCCTCATCTTTACCGCTTGTAAAAACAATGATACTCCAGAGCCCTTCGGGGCTTTTCCTTCCGAGAGACAAATGGATTGGCATAAGATGGATTATTATGCATTTATACATTTTAATATCAATACATTTTCGGATTTGGAATGGGGCCACGGCAATGAAGACCCAACGATTTTTAATCCCACGCAATTAGATTGTCGCCAATGGGCCAAGGTTTGTAAAGAAGCTGGAATGGAAGGCATCATTATTACTGCAAAGCATCATGATGGTTTTTGTTTATGGCCTTCAGCATATACCGAACACTGTGTAAAAAATAGCCCCTGGAAAAATGGGAAAGGCGATCTCTTAAAAGAACTATCCGAAGCTTGTAAAGAATTTGATTTAAAAATGGGTGTTTATCTTTCCCCCTGGGATCGTAATAATCCACTTTATGGAACAGAAAAATATAATGAATATTTTATAAAACAATTGACTGAGGTACTGACCGGTTATGGTGAAATTTTTGAGGTTTGGTTTGATGGTGCAAATGGAGAAGGGCCAAATGGTAAGAAGCAGGAATATGACTGGGACGGTTTCATTGCCGCTGTTAGAAAACACCAACCTAATGCAGTCATTTTTAGCGATTCAGGACCTGATATTAGATGGATTGGAAATGAACGAGGATTTGCCAAACAAACAAACTGGAATACTTTAAACCGCGAAAATTATTATCCGGGAACTCCCGATTATAAAGAACTCACGGAGGGTAATAAAAACGGTACCCATTGGTTGCCGGCAGAGGTTAATGTTTCCATTCGTCCAGGTTGGTATTATCATGAAGAGCAAGATGATGATGTAAAATCGGTGGATCATTTGGAAATGATTTATTACAATTCAGTGGGCCGTGGAAGTAATTTTCTGCTGAACCTTCCGGTAGATCGCAGAGGCCTGATTCATGAAAACGAAATTCAAGCATTAAGCCAACTGAAAAAAAGATTAGATGATACTTTTTTAAAACCAGTACCATTCAAAATTCCTATTAGTTTGGCTTTTACGCCGAGTTATTTAAATGTCGGTGAACCTACTAAATATTTGCTGGATGATGATCTGAATACCTATTGGTCAAGCCGGGATGATGTAACGAGTGCCAGTTTTGAAATAGCTTTAGAAAAAGGACAAAGAGCTAATATAATTGAAATTGCGGAATACATTTCTTTGGGGCAGCGAGTCGAATCATTTGAAATAGACGCATTAATTAAAGGGCGATGGGAGCAAGTAGCAAAAGGTACAACAATTGGTTGGAAACGACTCATAAGATTACCGGATCTAGATTATCAAAGATATCGTATCAATATTACAAAAACGATGGCCTCGCCTGTAATTTCAAATATCAAACTTTTTTATTCACCTCACAAAAATTATTTGCTGGAGACGGTTTATGATTTTGATAAAAGGATAGAATGGTGGCGAAATGATCGATTCGGCATGTTTATTCATTGGGGAGCTTATGCCTTACCTGGCGGAGAATATAAAGGGAAGCAGATTGATGGAGTAGGTGAGTGGATCATGAATCGGGCGCAAATTCCAGTAAAGGATTATGAGCAATTTCCCCGTCAGTTTAATCCGGTCAATTTTAATCCTGATGAATGGGTTCAAATTGCAAAATCTGCTGGTATGCGGTACATGGTCATTACTTCAAAACATCATGACGGTTTTTGCCTTTGGGATTCAAAAATTACAGATTATGATATAATGGATTTTTCTCCTTTTAAAAGAGATATTTTGAAAGAGCTTTCAGTTGCTTGTAAAAAGGAAGGTATCAAGCTTGGTTTTTATTATTCTATCATGGACTGGCATCATCCGGATGCGCAAGCACCTCATTATCCAATTTACAATACCGGCGAAAAGAAAAATCCAAATTTTCAAAAATATGTGCAAGACTATTTGAAACCTCAGGTAAAGGAGCTGATTGAAAATTACGATCCTGCGATATTATGGTTTGACGGGGAATGGATCCCCGAATGGACGCATGATAACGGTTTGGATATGTATCAATTTGTAAGAAGTTTAAAACCTGAAATAATCATTAATAATCGCGTTGATAAAGGAAGGGGAGGTATGCAAGGGATGACAAAAGAGGATCAACCTTATGCCGGAGATTTTGGAACCCCTGAGCAGGAAATCCTGAAAAAGGGTGGTGCAACATCAGATTGGGAATCCTGCATGACAATGAACGATACCTGGGGCTTTAAACAAAATGATACGAATTGGAAATCTGTAAAAACACTAATTCACAATCTAGTTGATATCACCTCCAAAGGAGGAAACTTCTTAATGAATGTCGGACCAGATGCTAAAGGAATCATTCCTGCAGCTAGTTTAGATCGCTTAAAAGAAATGGGAGACTGGCTAAAAATCAATGGTGAAGCCATATTTGAAACAAGACCATTCGATACTTATACTGAAGGTGAAAATGTTCGCTACACTCAAAAAGCGAATAATTTGGTTTATGCGATATTTTTGGAGCCTTTTTCCAAGGAGATTATTTTAAAAAACGTGATTCCCGTCAAAGATTCAAAAATATTTCTTTTGGGGTATCAATTTCCATTAGAATGGAAATTAGACTCCTCAAATCAATTAGTCGTAAATATTCCAGCAACATTTGACGACCCTGCCAATCTTCCTTGTAAGTACGCCTGGGTGCTTAAAATAAAGATAAAGCAAGCTTTTAAATAGGTGTGATTCTAAATTCAGTTTAATCAGCAAGGGCTTAAAATATTTAATTATTTCAAGCCCTTGCTGAGAATTATATTTTAAATAAAAGTCTTTCTATTTGCTCTTTGAGACTGGGTAAGTTGCATAGACTTTAGCAATGACATTGTTGATTCTTTTTTCCCGATCGACATTACCTTCTCTAACTGTTCCCACAGCAACACCCTGATACAATAATTGTTTGGCTTTTGCATCCATAACATTCAAGATTAAGGTGCCTTGGGTGTAGTCTGTTTGTGTGACCGTTGTTGTCGCTCCACCCATTCCACCGCCATAAGGTCCGTAACCATAACCCCAACCGTAACCTCCATAACCATAGCCTCCATAATAATCTGTATAGGCTCTGACATCTGTTTTATCTTCCAGGAGTATGTGAACTCCAACGTCTAAATCAGCATCAGCATCTTGATAAGTATAGCCGCGAGCCGTCATTTCTTTGGTTATAGCTTCCTTGATGCGCTTCCAGTCAAAATCATTGATTATTGCTTTGTTTGCTTCATCGCGCGAAAGTATCGTAAAAGTTTTATATTCTGTAAAATTTGCTTCCCGGTCCCAATCTGAAGTTATATTGACTGTAGAACAAGATTGTAAAATAATAAAGGTTGTAAGGATTAAAAGTCGTGATTGCATTTTGATCAGTATTAGTTAAATGTTGAAATTTAAAAAATCAAAAATAATTATTTTCTTCGATAAAATTGATTTATAACACATTATACATCAATTGAGTTTTATATCCTTTAATTTTCCCCAGATTTGGGTTAAAAAGAAAGTTCCGACGATAGCAATGACAGTACACAAAACAGCAGGCATTATATTCCCGTAAATCCAGAAGCCTGTCGCAAAAAGGGCGCAATATACAGTAATACAACCAATAAACATGCATAATATTTCCAGTGGAAGTTGACCTTCTTCAGTTTGATCTTTTTCCAGTTTTCCTTCTGCAATAGCTTTATTAATGACAGGTTTCCATCCAATACTTGCAGGTTTGATCAGTTTATAAAAATTGACCAATGTTTTTTGATCTGTTGGTGAAGTCAAAAAAGTAACTGCCAGCCAACCAACTGTTGTTATTGATACGCCTATCAAAAGTTCAACGTGCCCTGGTAAATTCATACTATCAAATCTGAAATACAAAGCAACGAAAAAGGAAATTATCATAGCTGATATTTCACTGTAAGCATTTATACGCCACCAAAACCACCTTAAGATAAATATCAATCCCGTTCCGGCACCGATCAATAAAATAATGTTGAAAGCTTCCAAAGCATTTTGTAGTTGTAAAGCCAATAACGCAGCAAATATCATTAAAACAACAGTAGAAATCCTACCTACCAAAACCAAATCCTTTTCTGTTGCTTCAGGCTTCATAAACCTTTTATAAATATCATTGGAAATATAAGACGATCCCCAATTCAGATGAGTTGAAATCGTGGACATAAATGCTGCTATCAAGGATGCGATCACCAGGCCTAATAAGCCTTTTGGCAAGTAACTTAGCATGGCCGGATAAGCTAAGTCATCATTTATTACATTGGGATCTACATTTGGAAAAGCGGCACTCAGGGATTCCAGATCCGGAAAAACAATTAGTGAAGCTAAGGCAATTAAAATCCAGGGCCATGGACGGAGTGCATAATGTGCAAAATTGAAAAGGAGTGTTGCACCCATCGCGTTTCTTTCATCTTTTGCGGAAAGCATCCGTTGAGCAATATAACCACCGCCACCTGGCTCAGCTCCCGGATAATAGGATGCCCACCATTGAACGGCAAGAGGAACTATTAATAATGGAACCAAGGTTGACGTATCTTTAAAATCCGGAAGAAAATTTAATTTTCCAACTACGTTTTCATGAGTCAACAAGTTGGTTAATCCTCCAATTTCCGGTAAATTAACGATAACTATTGCTGCCCAGATCGTTCCTACCATGGCCAATGCAAACTGAAAAAAATCTGTGTAAATAATTCCTTTCAATCCACCAAAAGCAGAATATGCTACGGTTACTAATGAAGCAATTAACAGGGTCTGTATTGGATTTAAATCCAGCAGCGTTCCTCCAATTTTTATTGCAGCAAGGCATACTGTAGCCATGATAACGATATTAAAAAGTACACCTAGATAAAACGCCCGAAAAATCCTTAGAAATGCTGCTGCATTGCCGCTGTAACGCATTTCATAAAATTCCAAATCAGTCAACACTCCAGAACGACGCCAGAGCCTTGCAAAAACAAAAACAGTAAGCATACCTGTTAACAAAAAAGCCCACCAGGCCCAGTTACCTGAAACGCCATTTTTACGAACAATATCCGTCACTAAATTTGGTGTGTCTGCTGAAAATGTAGTTGCAACCATGGAAACACCAAGAAGCCACCAGGGCATATTTCGGCCTGACAAGAAAAAATCTGTAGAACTTTTACCGGAAGACCTGGCTGCATAAAGTCCAACAGACAACGAAATGGCAAAGAATCCAAAGATAAAGGTCCAATCAAGGGTGGAAAGATTCATGAAGTTGGTTTTTTTCGTTTGTTTGATTAATATTGCGGAGTCTCAAAATAGGGAAAAAAATCAAAATTCGATTTTATTCAATCGGCTGTAATTTGCAAGTCTTGTAAGCTGTTGAAAATCAATCAAAAACAATTAAAAAAATATGAAACCAACACTTTTAATTCTGGCGGCAGGTATGGGAAGCCGTTACGGAAGTCTTAAACAACTTGATGCGATTGGCCCAAATGGAGAAACAATAATAGATTATTCGGTTTTTGACGCTTTAAGAGCAGGATTCGGTAAAGTTGTTTTTATAATTAGAGAGAGTTTTGCTTTTGAGTTTGAGGAAAAAGTAGTAGCAAAATTTAGAGATAAGATCGAAATTGCTTATGCTTTTCAACCAATGGATGTTGAATTTGAAGACATCCCCGACATGCCGGAACGAGAAAAACCATGGGGGACAGGACACGCTGTGTTAGTTGCAAAAGATATTATTAAAGAACCCTTTGCTGTTGCGAATGCAGACGATTATTATGGAATTTCGTCATTTGACAAAATGGCTGACTTTTTAACCAGGAGAACGACTTCAAACCATTATAGTATGGTAGGTTTCATATTATCAAAAACGCTCTCTGAAAATGGCTCGGTATCTGGTGATTCGCTAGAACCAAGAGCATCCATCAACTTGAAGTGGAGATCAAAATTGAAGGGGTGCTAGGAATTATTGATGAAACGGTGCAAGTTACAAACATCATCATAGATGACTTTGTCACCAAATCGGGCTTCATCGAATTTTTAAAACCTAGTAATCCTATTTCTTTTATTTGTTTGTTGAAGATACTATATAGATATTCTTTGTTCGACTGTTTATGTTGTGTATCAGATGTTTAAATAGCTGAACTATAAGTGATGGTTGAAGTGATTGGGGATAGGAATACCAATCTTAACGAATAGGCTACATAAACAT
>CAWBZX010000010.1:0-83324 GCA_963793295.1 uncultured Saprospiraceae bacterium
CTAATTTTTCGATATAATTTTTAATAAATTTTTTAGAAACCACTTTAGAGTCGCAATCCATGAAAAGCAAATAGTCATGTTGAGCTGCTTTTCCGAGTTCATTGCGGATTTTTGAGCGACCAACATTTTGAGGAAGCTCTTTATGAACAACATTTTTTAAAGATTTAAGTGTTTTATTTTGGCTTTTAAAATGTTGAGTAGAACCATCGTCAAAGCAAAGGATTTCAAAAACGATTTCAGCTTCCAGGCACTGTTGATGCAAGTTTTTAACCAGATGGGTGATGTCGTAATTGTAAACCGGAATTAAAACAGAAAGCATGAAAATTTATTTTAAAATCTAAAACGTGCACCGCAAATTATCGAATAGATTCGAATTGGAAAGAATAAAACGAACAAATCTATTATTTTTGGATCCAATTTACTTTATAGAAAATAAATAAAAAAAATCGACTTTCAACGAAAACTGAAAGTTATGAAAGCTTGTTACCTTTGTGATTCAATTTAACCGACTTAAAGAATGAATTTTTCAAATCTGAAATTATGAATACGAAAATCGAAGTCATACTCAATGATAGCAGCCTAAAACCAGAACTTCAACATATTGCGAAAAAAGTAGTTGATGGAAAACGGATAACAGAAGAAGAGGGTTTGTTTTTATTTGAAGAAGGGGAGTTGAGTTATTTAGGAGCTCTTGCCAATTATATTCGCGAGAAAAAACATGGCGATAATACTTACTTCAACCGCAATTTCCATATCGAACCTACTAATGTTTGTTTGTACACCTGTACTTTTTGCTCGTATTCCCGTTTGATCAAAAAGCGTGAAGACGGTTGGGAATACACGATGGAGGAGATGATGGATATCATTAAAAAATACGACGACGAACCTGTAACAGAAGTGCATATCGTTGGAGGTGTATTGCCACAGTATGATTTGAAATTTTATTCAGAACTGTTTCAAAATATCAAAGCCCATCGGCCAGATTTGCATGTAAAAGCATTGACACCGGTAGAATATCATTACATTTTCAAGAAAGGAAAAGTGAGTTATGCAGAAGGTATGAAACTCATGAAAGAAGCAGGCTTAGACAGCATGCCAGGAGGAGGAGCGGAAATCTTTCACCCTGAAATTCGGGATCAAATTGCTGGCGGAAAATGCAGTGGCGACCAGTGGCTGGAAATTCACGAAGAATGGCACAAACTAGGAATGCGCTCAAATGCTACCATGCTTTATGGTCACATTGAAGCATTCAGACATCGAATTCATCATTTGGAAGAATTGAGAAAATTGCAGGATAAAACGGGAGGTTTTCAGACTTTTATTCCATTGAAATTCCGAAATAAAGACAATCAAATGTCTCATGTTCCTGAATCCACGATAATTGAAGATCTGCGCAATTATGCAATCAGCCGAATTTACCTGGACAACTTTGACCACATCAAAGCCTACTGGCCGATGATCAGCCGAAATACCGCTCAGATTTCATTGGCCTTTGGAGTGGATGATATTGATGGAACAATTGATGATACTACAAAAATTTATACGATGGCAGGCTCAGAAGAGCAAAGCCCGGCGATGAGTACAGAGGAGTTGGTCAATATGATCAGAAGGGTAGGGCGCAAGCCGGTGGAACGGGATACGCTCTACAACACGGTAAACGATTATACCGATCACGTTTTTGAAACCGATAACGAATACCGGGGTTATGTTTCATTACCGGTTGTGAAATAAATAACGATCTTTTCATTTTTGTTGACTTAAGACACAGGGTTTGATAAAGATTTATAAACCTATTTATGGATAAAACAATATATTTTATACGTCATGGACAAACTGAGCTGAACCGATTGAATATCGTTCAGGGGAGTGGTGTAGATAGTGAATTGAATGAATTTGGCAAGTTGCAGGCGGATGCTTTTTATAAATATTATGAAAATCACGATTTTGACCTGATCATTACTTCAGCCCTAAAGCGTACTTTTCAAACGGTTAAGCCGTTTTTTAATAAGAATATCCCGTATGAATCCTGGCCTGAGATCAATGAAATAAATTGGGGCATCCATGAAGGGAAACCGAGTGAACCCTGGATGATCGAAGCCTACAAAAAAATGGTCGATCAATGGGCCATTGGGAATTTTGAAGCCAGTTTGAAAGAAGGGGAAAGCGCCGCACAATTAGCTAACAGGATAAATCTTTTTTTAGAAAGTGTAAAAACGCGCTCTGAAAAATCCATTTTAGTTTGTACTCACGGGAGAACATTAAGGTGCCTCATGTGTTTGGTCAAAGGACAACATCTCAGAGAAATGGAAAACTACAGTCATAGCAATACAGGACTTTTTAAAGTTCGTTGGGAGGCACAAAATTTTATTGTCGAACTGGAAAATGATACGAGGCATTTGAACGAAACCGAAAACAAATGACAAAACTTAAAGTTACCGCAGTTAGTTACCTGAATACCAAACCTTTCCTGTATGGGATTTTCAATAATCAGGTGGATAGGTTGATTGATCTAAAGCTGGATATTCCCTCTGTTTGTGCTGAAAAATTGAAAAGTGGAGAAGCTGATTTGGGACTTGTACCTGTAGCCATTTTGCCAGAGTTAGAAGCACCTCACATTGTTTCTGATTATTGCATTGGTTCCCTTCGAACTGTCCGAACAGTTTGCCTTTTTAGTGAAAAACCAATGGATCAAATTGAGGAAGTTTATCTGGATTATCATTCCCGGACCTCTGTGGAGTTAATCAAAATTCTTTTAAAAAAGCATTGGAATGTATCTCCAAAATTAATTCCTGCTTCTATTGGTTTCGAAAAGGAAATCAAGGGATCAAAAGCTGCTTTGGTTATTGGCGATCGTGCTATTGAAATGCAAACTGAGTTTCCTTATTCTTACGATCTTGGAGAAGCTTGGAACGATTATACCGGCTTGCCTTTTGTATATGCAGCATGGGTGAGTAACCAGCCATTGGACAATACTTTTTTAACTTTGTTTAATGAAGCACTTTCTAATGGATTGGAACACATTCCAAAACTGATATATCTGCTTCCATCTCCCCAGCCTGGATTTGATTTGCATAATTATTTTACAAATAATATCAGTTACAATTTTGATGATAATAAAAGAAAGGCATTGTCTCGATTTCTTATGGAGATGAATATTAGAATTCAACCGAGCCTTTCTGCTGGCCTTTTAACCAATTAGCATTTGGTAATCAAATTTTTAGACATTTTTAATTTTTAAATAAATATACCTTTAATATGGTATTTTTCAATATTAATGATAATTTACCAGTCTCAGGTTTGCTTTTTCTTGGGAATGGTTATAATATTGTAATCAGTTATGATGAAATCTAATCTCTATATTATATGTTGTTGTTGTACTTTTTCCGTTCTGGAAAGGTAGGATAATAACACGATGTTCCAAACACAACAAATTATAATCCTGGCCTTTCCACATCGGAAAGGCCTTTTTTATGAACCAATTTTTATAAACAATTATGAATAAAAATATAAATATCTCAAAATACTGTTGCTGTTGTTGTTGTACAGGTCCGCCCTACAGATGGAATGGTGTATAATTTTGTGATAGTTTCAAATTTAAAAAACAACAAAAGCCTTTCCCTCTGCATGGAAAGGCTTTTGTTGTTTACTGCTTTTTGGTTTGATTATTTTTAAAAACATAAACACATGACAAGGCATATCGCAAGTCAATTTTTGGACTTAGAATCGAAGCTTAAGAAAGTTTCCACTTTAGTAGGAAACACGCCTTTATATCGGATTTCGAATGTACTTAGTAAACCAGGAGTTGAGATCTATGCGAAACTGGAATGGCAACAATTGGGAGGCAGTGTAAAATCTCGTCCTGCTTTTAATATTATTAAAAACGCTATTCTTGGAGGTCAGCTCAATGAACAAAAGCAACTTTTGGATGCGACCAGCGGAAATACCGGAATAGCCTATGCAAGTATTGGTGCGGCTTTGGGAATCCCAGTTTCTTTATGCCTTCCCGAAAATGCTTCTGATGAACGAAAACAGATATTAAAAGCCCTTGGAGCGAATATTATTTATACTTCAAAATTTGATTCAACTGACGGTGCCCAACTTAAAGCAAAAGAGTTGTTTCAAGCTCATCCTGATAAATATTACTACGCTGATCAATACGCCAACGACCACAATTGGAAAGCTCATTTTGATACAACGGGTGTTGAAATCTGGAATCAAACACAAGGTAGCGTAACGCATTTTATAGCCGGATTAGGCACAACGGGTACTTTTACCGGGACGAGCAGAAGATTGAAAAAAATGAATAAAAATATTGAATTAGTTGCCTTACAACCCAATAATCCAATGCATGGCTTGGAAGGTTGGAAGCATTTGGAAACAGCCATAGTTCCTAAAATATATGATGAAAAATTAGCTGACCGATTTTTGGAAATCGATACTTTGGAGGCTTTTGATTTAGTAAAAGAAGTAGCTCAAAAAGAAGGTCTTTTAATTAGTCCTTCTGCAGCGGCTAATCTCTTGGGAGCGATTCAGCTTGGCAAAGAAATTGACCAAGGAGTAATCGTCACAACGTTTGCCGATAATTCAGAAAAGTACACCGAGGTTATGAAACATATTTTTAACAGCTAAATAGTAAAAGATGACAACTACTTTAAAATTAACCCAGGAGGTAGAGGATACAATCAGACTTCATGGAGAAGAAGCTTTTCCAAATGAGTGCTGTGGGTTTCTTTTTGGAAATGAAAAAGAAGGTCGATTGATAAATTTGAGTACTCAGGTTGAAAATAGTAAAGAAGGAGATCAACGCCGACGCTTTGAGATTTCACCTTTCGATTATATGAAAGCCGAGCAATTTGCGATAGAAAATAATACCCAATTATTAGGCATTTATCACTCTCATCCAAATCATCCGGCCATAGCATCGGTTCACGATTTAGAAAAAGCAATGCCTTATTTCTCCTACGTTATTGTTTCAATAATGGACAGAAAATACGCCGATATAAAATCCTGGAAGCTGTATGACGAAAAAAGAGAATTTTACGAAGAACGGGTTTTAATCTCAGAATCAATGACCCGATAAAAGCAATAAAGTAATTTGAACAATTTTATAATTCACTAATAAACAACTTAAAATCATGGCAAAAATTATCATTCCGACTCCGCTTAGAAAATTTACCGAAAATCAATCAACTTATGAAACCAAAGGATCAACGATCCAGGAGGCCATCCTAGAACTTACGAATACATTCAGTGGTTTAAAGCAACATTTATTTGATACAAACGAAAACATTCGATCATTCATTCGGATTTATATTGGAGAAGAAGACATCAATTCTCTGGATAGTGTAAACACCGCAGTTGCTGAAAATTCAGTAATCAGTATTGTGCCGGCAATAGCAGGCGGATGCAACTAATTTGAGAATTATCTCATTTAGTTTTAGCTTTACTATAAAGCTGAATCAAACATTCATTCAAACTTCTAAATATCGATTTAATGAGCAAAGAAATAAATTTGAGTCCACAGGAAATGGCAAGATATGCACGCCATATCGCCATTCCTGAATTCAATGTCGAAGGGCAAAAAAAATTGAAACAAGCAAAAGTTTTGGTTATTGGTTCCGGAGGATTGGGAAGCCCAATGTTGCTTTATTTAGCAGCTGCGGGAATAGGTCATCTCGGAATTGTAGATTTTGATGTGGTTGATGAAAGTAATTTGCAACGGCAGGTTTTATTTACTATTGATGATATCGGAAAATCAAAAGCCGAAACAGCAAAAATAAGACTGCTTAAGTTAAATCCTCATATCAAAGTAACCGTTCACAATACTGCTTTTACCAGGGAAAATGCATTGGAGATTATTAAAGATTATGATGTAGTCGCTGATGGAACGGATAATTTTCCAACGAGATATTTAGTAAATGATGCTTGTGTTTTGTCTGGTAAAGTGAATGTTTATGCTTCAATATTTAGGTTTGAAGGCCAGGTTTCGGTTTTTAATTATCCTCAGGAAGATGGTACAAGAGGTCCCAATTATCGTGATTTGTTTCCTGAACCACCGCCTCCGGGCTTGGTTCCTAATTGCGCCGAAGGAGGCGTTTTAGGTGTATTACCGGGGATTGTTGGTAGTTTGCAAGCTAGTGAAGTGATTAAAGTGGTTACTGGTGTCGGCGAGCCCTTGAGTGGCAGATTGTTCCTTTTTGATGCTGCTAGTTTTACCACGCGGACATTAAAAGTTGCTAAAAATCCAAATACTAAAATTACTGAACTGATCAATTATGAGCAGTTCTGTGGCATAGGACCTAAAGATGAAAAGCCTTTGAAAGAGGTTACCGTGCAGGAATTGAAAACACTGGTAGATACAAATGAAGATTATCAGTTGATCGATGTACGTGAACCTTACGAGTATGATATTGCAAACTTGAATGGTGAATTAATTCCACTTTCTCAGATTGTGCAAGCTGCAAATAAGATTTCGAGAGATAAAAAAGTGATCATCCATTGCCGATCTGGGGTACGTTCAGCCAATGCGATCCGTGAGCTGGAGTTGCTTCATAATTTTGATAATCTTTACAACTTAAAAGGTGGAATTCTGGCTTTTTCTAAAGAAATTGACAGCACCATTCCGACCTATTAATATTTAATTGTTAAGCATTTATAAAAAAGGCACTGGATTAATCCAGTGCCTTTTTTATTTTAAATATAATTAACTTCTCGATGGAAATACTCCTTGAAGCGCAATGATATAATTTATCGTTTGATAAGGCTGGATAATACTTACAGCCTGATTTCCGCCAGCATTACCTGAAGTACCACCGCCAGCATCACTTGTTGGTTTCATATTCGTATCCGGGGTTTTGTTACTATACAGACCTGGCATGCCAACGGCCTTGCCCATGACAGTACCAGAAACTTCACTGGAGTTTGCAGGGGAGTTTGACGCTTGTATTTGGTGATTGTGGCTGGATCCTTGGTGATTGTGGCTGGGCAATTGATTTATCGTTAGTGTGGTCGTTTCCGATCCTCCTTTTTGACCTAATTTATAATTAGAAAGTCCGGGTCCTGTACCTGCATGCATTGGTACCCTTCCTCGTAAATCCGGCAAACCGAAAGTCGTACGACCATCTCCGCCATAGGTCGTTCCGAGTATTGAAAACAATGCCTGGTTTTGATTAATTGGTAATAATTGACCACTGCAAAAAGCCCAACCACGCGGAGCAAAATTCCCAGCGAACATGGTGATTTCGCCTATGAAAGGTTCAATGCTTACCGAAGATTCAGTTACAGTTGATTTAGGATTTGAGATCTCTTGATTGTTTGAAGAAACGCCCATGATTAAAAAAATGGCAAATAATAAATTTGCGCCAATTAATAATCCAGATTTAAAATTGTTTTTCATGATAGTGTTGATTTTTTAAGATTTTGGAATAAAATAAATTGCTAAGGGGTGCTCTGTGAATGTTGCTAAATATACAAATTGTAATTTAATACTTTGCAACTCAAATAAATTTTCCTTGACAAAAGGGGATAACTTTTTTTAAATAAACACATTAACATTTTTTAAACAATACTTTTTTGGAAATAAAAGTTATTAAGGTCAGTTCTTCAGAATACTATTTCAAACCTTTAAAACCCTCTATACTTATCAAATAGCTTTACATTTTTATCACAGACCAAAAAAGAGAAAAGCTATTATGAAAAGACCGATTCTTTGGCTTGCAATCTGCTGCCTACCCTTGACCGTTTTTACACAATCCTCATTAGAATCAAAGCTGTATTCCATTTTATCAGATCTTAAAAGTCCGGACGAGTTTGGTTATTCGATTTTACCTCAAGAAGCCGAAATCGCTGGTTTTGAAAAATCGGGAAAGCAACTAACCGTCAAACTGGATATTCCAATATATTTTTTAGAACATGAACTGGATGCGGAGCTTGCAGAAGAAGTTATTGAGCATTTTGCAGTGCCCATGTCCGAGTTTGGTTTTTATACCGTTTTTGTAAAAGCTCAAAATGAATTTGGGCTATATTTTCATCTTGCTAATTTTCTTGATGAAGAATTTACTGCTTTTGAAACGGTTCGCCCCAATACCGATCCTTCTCCTTCTCAGCAAGGGCGCAAAGGCGTAGATCTTTATAGCGACGTTCAACCAAAAGGACAACTCAATGGTGCAACAGTTTGGCTGAGTGCGGGGCATGGCTGGTTGTATAATAAGCGATGGAAAAGCTATAAGACCCAACGAGGCAATTCATTTGGCGTAGTGGAAGATTTTTCAAATATAGAAACTATCAACTATCATCTGCTGAAATATCTTTATAATGCTGGTGCTGATGTCTGGACGGTTCGCGAACGAGACATGAATGAAAATGAAGTGATCGTTGACAATGACGATAGAAACGGGACTTATCAGGAAATTGGCCCTTGGGAAACGAGCAAAACAAAGGGTTACCGGTCTAAATCCTATCGATATACCATTTCAAAAAGAAATGAAAGCGCAGCTGCTATTTTTCAGCCAAATATTCCAAAAGCAGGAATGTACTGGGTGTCCATTCATTTTGTTGCCGGGATAAATCGATCTGTTGATACCCGTTACAAGATACAGCATGCTGGAGGAGAATCCCGAATCAGCATTAATCAGGAAATCCATGGTGGAACTTGGGTTTATTTAGGGCAGTTTTATTTTGAAAAAGGCCAAAATGGAAAAGTTATCCTAACCAATGAATCCACCGAAACTGGACAAGCCATTGTAGCTGATGCCGTGCGTTTTGGCGGTGGCATTGGAAGTGTTCCTGATTGTAATTATGGAAGCACTAGCCGCGAACCTCGTTTCGAAGAAGCATCAAAATATTATGCTCAGTTTCAAGGGTTTCCGGAATGCACCAATGATGTCAGCATCCGGCCGAAGTATGCAGAGTGGGAACTGGAAAAAGGAGCATGGAACGAACGAAAAAATGCGATTTACCTTTCCTGGCACTCCAATGGGAATGGTGGTTCCGGGACGGAAAGTTATGTTCACAGCTATAAAAAAGTAAAAGGAAGTAGCACGCTTCAGCAATTGATCCACGACCAGATGATCAAAGATATAAAACAAGGTTATGATAAAAACTGGCAGGATCGGGGTAAAAAAGCGGCAGATTTTGGTGAACTCCGCGGTTTGAAAAATATGCCTGGTGTGTTATTGGAAGTAGGATTTCACGATAACGCAAAAGACGCGAATGCATTAACTGAGCCAGCATTTCGGAATCTCACTGCAAGAGCCGCTTATAAAGGGATCGTTCAATACTTCGCTAAAAAGAATGGAAAACGACCGGTTTATCTACCTGAGCCACCAACGCATCTAATTGCAGTAAACAAAACAAATGGAACCATTGAAGTATCCTGGAAAGCACCTCGTTTTGGTGGAATTTATGGAAATCAGGCCATTGCGTATAAAGTTTATATCAGCCAAAACGGAAATGGTTTTGCTAATGGAATTGTTTCTAAAAGGAATAGTTTTACTTTTGAAAATCCAAAAGAAGGAACAGTTTATTATTTTAAAGTAACCGCCACGAACGAAGGTGGAGAATCTTTTTCAACAGCGATTGTTGCTGCTCGAACACCTGACCGGGGTTTGGTAGCAGTTCCTTTTTTAATCGTGGATGGTTTTGATCGATTAGACCGAAGTCTTGCGGTCATTATCAATGAATCCTCACCAAGATATGCGCCACTTGGTAAGACGCGCAGATTATTTATTGAGCAGATGAATAATTATAATTATGCTGTTCAACACGCTACATCTTTGGCTGCTAATGGAAAATCTTTCGATGGTGCAACAAATGAAGCTGTCGCAGATAGAATGATCCAGCTTACTAACTATTCTTCAGTGGATTGGTTTCTTGGGCGAGAGTCCTCAAAAGATGCGACATTAGATGATACGGAACAGGCATTGCTAAAAGCGTATTTGAATGACGGTGGCAATTTGATTATTTCGGGATCGGAGCTGGCTTTCGATTTAGTAAAAAAGAACAAAGGAAAAGATTTTTATCAAAACTATTTAAAAGCTGATTTTAAAGGAGACGATGCCGGAGTTACTCATTTTGTCAGTTTTGTCAACGATCAATTCGGAGGGATTGATGGAAAATTGATAAACCATGAATATGGCGCTTACCAATTAAAATCCCCTGATTTTATCCAACCGCTTAATGGCAGCCAATCTATTTTAAAATACAAAAACGGGCAAACGGCTGCTACTGCGTTTAAAAGACATTATGGTGTGGTTAATTTTGCGTTCCCGCTCGAAACAATAGGCGATGAAACAATAAGAAATAACCTTTTTCAAAAATCGATTGCATATCTAAATTATCCCGTTCAGTCAACTGCAAACGATATAAAGATCGCAGATATTCCAAAGTCTTTTGACAATCAACTGATAGTAGGATTGAGCAGAGCTACAGAAGGAAAAGCCAGCATTGGCCTTTATACGACGGAAGGAAAAGAAGTTTTTTATCAAAAATGGAGTCATAATGGCCGAAGCGATCAAACCTTATTAACAAGCAATCTTCCCGAAGGCGTTTTCAATTATATCTTTGAAATCAATGGCCAAAAACAAAGTGGCTGGGTAATTAAGGAGTGAAATGTGGTTCTATTTAGCTATTGATAGTTTGATTGCCTGATAATTTGCAACTTTCGTTTTTATAATCTGTTTGGTTTTATATTGCAATTTTAAAATATAAAACTGGACCACTAATGGATTCGAATAAAAATGATAAAACTTTAGCAGTTGCGACCCTTGGGACAGGTTGCTTTTGGTGTACGGAAGCGATTTTTCAAAACTTGGAAGGGGTGATTTCAGCAGTCTCTGGTTATTCCGGAGGACATGTTGAAAACCCATCTTATGAAGAAGTTTGTGCCAAAACAACTGGTCACGCCGAATGTGTTCAGATTACCTATGATCCTTCAAAAATTAACTTTGAAGCATTATTGGAAGTGTTTTGGCGTGTTCACAATCCAACAACTCCAAACCAGCAAGGCAATGATATCGGGCCACAATACCGATCTGCCATTTTTTACCATGACGAAACACAAAAGTCAATGGCTGAAAAATCGTTGAAAGAAGTGGACGACTCTGGTCTTTGGCCAAATCCCATCGTTACAGAAATTGCTCCTTTTCAAAAGTTTTACAAAGCGGAAGATAACCATCAGGAATATTATGATAGGGTAGGAAACCGAAATCCATACTGTACCTATGTTATCGCTCCAAAAGTTGAAAAATTTAAAAAGGAGTTTAAAAGCAAGCTCAAAAAAGATTAGCAATTTTTCTTTTAATCACTGGATTACTACGTTCATACATTTAACTGGTGATTCTGCACATTTAAGGTTTTTAAAAAGTTGATTGTTCCTTATTTTGGAGGTAGTAATATGGAAAAAATGTATTGATATAAAGTTATGAAAACTAAACTGTTCTTGAATCAATAAATAAGGAGTCTTTTAATTTTGAACATTCAAAAGAAAAATAGTTATCAAATAAGTTTAGATTACAGGGCAGTTTAATCGTTTGCGGCAATTCTTTTTAAAAGGAATTGCCGTATCCTTTTATACAACTTTTTTGATCCTGACCGATTCAATACATTTAACCAGTCTTTTCATATCTTCGATGGTATTGTAAACATTCGGAGCTACACGAATAGAATCTCCCCGCAATGAAACATGAACCTGCGATGCTGTAAATTGTTTTTTTAAAGCCTTAAAATCAAAACCTTCGTTTAAACGAATGCCAAATAAGTGGGCACTTCGATAATGATCATTTTCAATCCAGCAACCCATTTCTCTTAATTTTCCTAAATAATCATGGCTTAGGTCTTTACAATACTGTTGGATGCGGATGGGTTGAAATTCCAAAATCTGTTCAATAGTTTTCAATAGCATTGGAACATGGAAAAAATTACTGTTTTGACCAACCGAGTACCTAGCTGCTTTTGGTTTGTACTGATCTTGATAAATAACCAATCCCTGAAAATTTTCACTATTCAGGCGATTGATCCAGTTTTCTTCGATAGGTTTGCCATCATCAAAAGCTGGCCCGTAATAGGCTAGGGCAGTGCCGTAAGGACCTAAAAGCCATTTGTATCCTGCGCAAATCAATGCATCAGGTTGTAAGTGATCAATATCAATAGGCATGGCGCCGACCGACTGTGTTCCGTCAATGATGAATAATGCTCCATGCTTTTTAGTCTTTTTACGAACTGCTTCCAAATCAATCAGCGATCCATCGGCCCAATGTACATTGCCTAAAGACACCACGGCGGTGTCATCACCAATAGCTTCCAAAAGTTGTACGTTCCAAAATTGAGCACGGTTTTTAAGACCTTTTGGAGCATCAACAATTTTGAGTTTTCCACCTTGTTCGTCGGCCAATCTTTTCCAGGGATAATAATTACTTGGAAATTGCTCCCCTAATAAAACGATAGACTTTTTGTCTTTTAAAGAGATGTTGTTAACCACATTTGCTATGCCGTAAGAAACGGAAGGTATAACCGCAATTCGTTGAAAATCAGCGCAATTGATAAGTCTAGAAAAAGCTTTTTGCAGCGCCTCAACCGGCTCAAAAAAATCTTCTACCGCATATTGATAAGGTCTTTTTCTTTTTGAAATAACATCAAAGCCAGCTTTTTCGATATGTTTCATTAAAGGCCCTTGATAGGCGCAATTGAGATAAGTTACTTCTGCAGGAATATCAAAAAGTTCTTTTTGGCAAGTTAACTTAGACATAAGCATTTACAAATTTGAGGTAAGTAATGCTTCAAAAATACAAGTTTGATTTGTATCAAAAGTTTTTAGCTAATTATTTTTTTGTGGTTTGGAAGAAAGGATTTTAGAATCACCCAGAGGGTAGTTTATTAAATTCAAAATAATATCTGGCACCAAAAGAGAGCACTCTAAATTCGTAAGCTCTGGAATTATCTATTCGTTGATGAAAGTTGATAGCAATTCCTAAAGAAAGTGATTTGTCTTTAAAAAAATGAACCATGTATTCCGGACGAAGCACAACTATCCAGGCATCAAAATCTGTCAGCATTCCCAGTCCAATCCGGAAAGAACCAATGTCTTGCCCTCTTTGGTAATAAATTTTAGGCCCACCAACCAGATTATAATTTAGTGTGTATCCAATTTCAAATCCTCCTCCGAAGAATTTGGAGTGAATGCGATAACAGGTTTTGCAAACTTTCTTTTTTGAAATGGTAAGGTCTATTGTATTACTATGAAATCCATAATAACCAATATCAATGTTGTTTGATTCGAAATACGAATTTACCAAAGGAATAGAATCAGAATCCTGAGCAAAAGATAAATTGTTAAAACAAAAGAAGAATAACAAGAAGAGCGTTTTCATAATTAGCTTCTGTTAATGTCTCAACTTGAAACTGGTATCCTATTTAAATATTTTGAAATCTTTAATAATTAACGGCCTATCAAAAAGTACAAATTGCTTAAAACAATATCTATCAATTTGCGTAAGTCAATATTATGTTGTTTTGAAAGCTCATAATTTCTGTTTGCCGCATTTCTTGAAAAGATAAAAACACTTTTATGAATTTTGTTGACCGGTTTATTCCAGCCTTCTATCAATCAGACACTGCTGCATATTCAAAAGCAAAATTGCTGACGCTTATCGGTTATATCGCGACATTTTTTTCGATTATAACATTTACAGCATATGTTGCGATAGGATTTTACGACGGATTGTATATCGTCACATTGCCTACAATATCCTCTCTTATTTATTTATCGTTGATTCGCTATTCTAACAATCTCACTTTATGCGCTAATTACCTTATAATCAGCTTTCTTTCCATCGTCACTTTATTTGTGGTGCTTTCAAGTGGAATTTATTCACCTTACATGATTTGGATGGTTGCAGTGCCTGTTGCGGCTTATTTGTTATCAGGAAAAAAGTTTGGGGATATTATTTTTGGTATAACGATCTCGATCATTTTTATATTAGCAGGTTTGAAATATTTTAAAGTTGAAACACCGGAAATAATACTAGGTGATTGGTCATCCTATCTTACACTTCTAAGTATCGTATTGTTTTTAATTTATATTGTTTTTATTGTAAACTGGTATTTGAAAATTGCAGATCTACATCAAAATGAATTAAAAGCTTTAAATGAAAAACTAAAACTTTCCAATATAGAATTAGAGCGATTTGCTTATATCGCTTCACATGATATGAAAACGCCGATTAGAAATATTATCAGTTTTCTCAATCTTACAGAAAGAAGAGCAGGAACAGAACTGAGTCCTGAATTGCAGGAATATATAACTTTTGCCAGCAAAAGTGCAAAAGAACTCAACAGGCTTATTGAAGATATTCTGGATTATTCACGTGTCTCAAAAACAGAAACGCATTTTGAAGAAATTGACTTAAACCAAATTATGAACATGGTGTCCGAAAGTTTGATAAAACAAGATGCCTATCAACATGTAAAAGTTGAATTTGAGCAATTACCTATTCTCAAAGCGGAAAGTTCTCAGATGACCCAGCTTTTTCAAAATCTTGTCGAAAATGGCTTGAAATATAATCAAAGTAAATATCCTGAGGTCAAAGTGAGTTACCAGATTGAAAATCACAAACACCTGATCACTGTGACGGACAATGGAATTGGAATTGAACCAGATTATTATAATACTATTTTTGAAATGTTCAAGCGGCTTAATAATCGCGGAAAATATGAAGGTACAGGAATGGGCTTAGCAATCTGTAAAAAAATTGTTGAACGATATAATGGAAATATTTGGCTGGATTCTAAACTCAATTCGGGAAGTCGTTTTCATCTCAGCTTTCCAATGAATTGAACTGTTGGTTTATTTTGTCAAACCTTCAAATAACCAGTTGGCAAGCGCCTGGCGATTATTTTCAAGAATCAGCCTTTGTTGATCGTAGCTATTTCTAATATTACCAAGTTCTATAAAAACAGAGGTGGGTTTTGGTTCTCGAAGCATATGTAAATCTCTGGATGTAATGGTTCCGTGAAATTTTCCACTTTTACGATACATTTTATATTTGGACTCCAGATTTTTATGCATTTTTTTTGCTAGTGTACGCCCGTCATTACTACCCGGAAAATAATAAAAGAATACATCTGTTTGTTGACTTTTATTATTAGAATCAATGTGGATGGTAACTAAAGTTTGATCTTGAATACCTTGTTCTTTATGCCGTTCATATAATTCGTTGACTGCATCAGATCGCTGAAAAAGACGTCTTTTTTGATTTCGGGGAATCTTATAATTACCCCAGCAGTATTCATCATAATCACAAGGCAAAAACTCCCCCGATCGAAGACCATCATTCGGATCTCTGACAATCATGTAGGCTAATGCTCCATGTTCCAGCAAATTTCGAACAACACGTAAAGCAACATCATAAGCATACTCATCCTCACATAATTGATAGCTACCTTTTTTTCCAACCGCACCTGAATCCGGACCTCCATGGCCACTTACGATATAAAAAACTTTCCCGCGGAGTTTGTTATCAATTAATGGAATATAAGCATCCTTCTTACCAAAAATCGGAAATTTGCGATAGCCACTCAACTTTTTTGATTCGGCAATAACACTTTCACTAATTCTTTCCTCTACGACCAGTTCGCGTTCTGACGTTGTTTCTTTAGCGGGAGGTTCTTCATTTACAGCGATAATTTTATCTGTAGATTTGTTTTCTTCCAGACAATTAAGTTCATGAAATGGAACCCACATAATACCGCTTTTAGTTAGCGAATACTTTCTTAGTTTGTCGGATTTAATTTGGTTGTTGTATTCTTTTATTCGAACCGCTTGTTCCCAGCTTTTCAGACCAAGAGAGGATCTGATACTTTTTCCATTGTATTTATATATTAAAACTGGGATGTAATATTTTTTATCGGCGATCAGCTTAGCATCGCGTTTCAATTTGTTGAGCTCGTAAAACTGATCAAAATTACAATCATGGGTATTTAAATAATAACGTTGAAGCAAGGTAGATATAATATCACCCGGTTCTGCATTGACCTTATGGTAATAAGGTTTATCGTCATTACTGCTGGAGAATGATATAAATAAGACAGCTATAGTAAAAAGGATAATAAATCGGAGCATTAATTATAGTATTTCATTTTTCTCAACGCAAATTTAATATGAAAGTTATTGTTTTCAGTAATTTTTTAATTGTTTTAATTATAAAAGAGGGTTGCGTTTTCAATTTTAAGATGTAGAAGATTTGAAGTGACTAAAATACAACGGTTCTTTATTTATATTTTATGAAGTAGATTTTATCCCAATAATTGTAAAAAACTGCAAATTTTAGCATCCGATTTTATTATTTTCTTTAAAATTATTTTTCTTGGATTTTAGACTTTTATCCAAGGTTTTCGATAAAAAAACCAATGTTTAAAAGGCTTACAGGTTGTTTTTTAGTTAACGGATAAACAAAAAGTATTATATAATAATTACCGATTTTTGGGTATGCGCGGTATTGTATTAACCTATAATTTTGTATTTGTAAGTTCTTTAAAGCGATTCTCTCCAAATAAAAAAGAACTCATCTCCCATAAAAATGCTCTCCCAGCTCTCTTGCAAAAAACAAACACGATGTTCATTCACTTTTGAAAACCTCCTCAGAGGAATTAAACAGAAACAAACACTTCAAATTAAAAATTTAGGAATCAATCAAAAATTCCGAACAAAAAAGTTTCAGTTTAAATTATTCAAAAAGAATCATCATGTTAAGCAAAAAATTTACAATCATTTCAATCTTATTCTTGGTTTCACTTGCCCTTATTGGTCAAAATACTGCAACGGTAAGTAATACAAAAGCTGCTGCTTTATTACAAATGAGCTTATTTCAAAGTGAATTGACTGATGAATCTCCTGAGTTAAAAAGTTTTTCAGCTGACATTCAGAACGAAAATGTTATTATCAACTGGAATATGAACAACACAAACAATGTTCTTGGTTTTGAGCTTTTTAAGAGTACTGATGGTTCAAACTGGGAAATGATTGATTTTGTTGATGGTGAGGAAGCGGTAGATTTTACTTTTAATTATATTGATGAAACGCCTAATTGGGGAATCAATTTTTACCGAATCAGATTGATGGATAAGAGTGGGGATTATGGATTTCTAAGAACAACTAAAGTTGTTTTTGAATATACTACAGGAGCTGATATTGGAGAATTCTTTCCTAATCCAACAACAAACGGAATGACTAACCTGAACATAAATATACCTGATGGTGGAGAAGCTACCATTTATCTTCACGATAGTATGGGTAAACTGGTAGGGACTTACCAAAAAACAATCGAAAGCGGAACAGACACTATTTCTTTCGACCTAACTGATCTTTCTTATGGCATTTTCTACGCAAAAATTAATTTAAACAGAGTGTCTTACACCAAAAAAATTATGGTGAGAATGTCAAAATAAAAATATAAAAGAACTATTGTTGTTGATTATTCTTAATTGGTTTTTTAGAAAGGATTTTGCTCATCAGATTGAGTGAAATCCTTTTTCTTTTTATCCCTTTTTATCTTACCCACTAGTGGCTAATTTCCAGATGAATTTGTTTATTTTTGCGAATCAAATGATGATTGTTAACGAAATAGCATTTTTACTTCGAAAGGAGATTTTGTTGGAATGGCGCCAAAAGTATGCGATCAGTGGGATTCTACTTTATGTGTTATCTACCGTGTTTGTTGTTTACACTTCTTTTAAAAAGGTTGATCCGAATGCCTGGAATGCCCTTTTTTGGATAATTATTCTTTTTGCATCTGTTAATGCAATTGCAAAAAGCTTCGTTCAGGAAAATAGTAATCGGCAACTTTATTATTATACATTAGCGAATCCGACTGCAATTATTTTGTCAAAGGTCATATACAATTCAGGACTTTTACTCTTTTTATCTTTATTATCCTTTGCCGTTTTTAGCCTTGTTGCTGGTAACCCTGTGAAAGATAATTTTCAATTTTTTATTGCATTGTTCTTAGGAAGTATTGGCTTTTCGATAACTTTCACTTTTATTTCGGCGATTTCAGCAAAGGCAAATAATAGCGCAACTTTGATGGCTATTTTGAGCTTTCCGATTATTATTCCGATTATACTTACATTGATTAAATTATCAGCAAACGCATTGCGTTTGATGCAGGATACGGCAGTTTGGAAAGATATAGCCACATTGCTGGCAATAGACTTGATATTAATTTCAATGACCTTTTTTCTTTTTCCTTTTTTATGGAGAGATTAGAAAAAAAACAATCATTCGATTCAGTTATAATTTTAATAGAAATAATCAACTTTGTGTTTTAATCACATAACTATATAATTTTTTATTGCAATGAGAAAAAACTGGTGGAAAGCTTTAGGAGTTGTGATATTATTATACACTTATACGGCAGGCATGCTTATTCCTTTGAAACCAGGCATCCTGAATGTCCAGCCCACAAATCTGGAAGCAGGAAAAAAAGTTACATTGGCAGTGACAGGTTATAATACTTATTTTTCAAAAGCAAAAGGAGAATCAAGATCCTGGATAAAACTGGATAGCGAATATGCCATTCAAGCGGATAATATCGAGGTGGAAAGTGATACTAAAATCAAAATATCTTTCTCACTTCCACCAAACTTACCAACTGAAGATAAACTTTCTGATGCCTCTCTAGTCATTGATAATGATATCGATGGAGCCATCGTTTTGCCTTCTAAATTAATAATCAAACAAACAACAAATATTGGTGCTTCCGAAGCGGGATGGAATAGTTCACCCATTTCCAATCTAAATCGCAAATCAGGAATCAATTTTCCATTTAGAAGCATTCTTTATGAAACGATCCGGAATACATACTTCCATGTTTGTTTGTGGTTTGCAATGATCATTTTACTAATAGCTTCCGTGGTTCACAGTTATAGGTATTTAAGAAATTTTCGTATGGAAGATGATCAAAAATCGATGTCGTTTACCATGGTTGGAACGTTATTCGGCATCTTGGGAATTATAACCGGATCGATATGGGCGAAAGATACCTGGGGAACTTATTGGACCTGGGAGGAAGTCAAACTGAATATGACAGCGATTGCGCTATTAATTTATCTGGCATATTTTGTCTTAAGAAGTAGTTTTGATGATTATGAAAAAAGAGCCCGAATTGCTGCTGTTTACAATATTTTTGCATTTGCAGCGCTGATTCCTTTGATTTTTGTTATTCCTCGATTGACTGATAGTTTACATCCCGGTAACGGAGGAAACCCTGCTATGGGTGGAGAAGATCTGGATAACACGATGAGAATGGTTTTTTATCCGGCAATAATTGGCTGGACATTAATGGGTGTTTGGATTTCGCAGATTGTGTTTCGTGTTTTTCGTTTAAAAGAAAAAATAATGGAGTCTTAATGATTTTTTAATGACAAAAATCATTTGGCAATTTTAACCCAACACATGATAAAAAATTTGCTTTAATAAAAAAAATAAGCGAGTTTTGCTCGCAATTTAAAAGAGATGATAAAAGCGAAATTATTTTTACTTTTTTTATTGCCTTTCCTTTCCTCTGATTTGCTGGCGCAATCGGAAAATCCAGATTTTGTGCGCTCAATTGGAAAAATTTATGTGGTCGTTGCAGTCATTTTGGCAATATTCATTGGAATAGTCGTCTTTTTAATTTACCTCGATCGTAAACTAACCAAATTAGAAAATCAAATAAATAATAAATGAGTAATGCAAACAACGGCGGGTTTTTAGCAACTGTCAATAAAAATTTTGACAAAGCTTCCCACCACACTGGATTACCGAAAGGTTTGTTGGAACAAATCAGAGTATGTAATTCGGTCTACCAAATGCAATTTCCGGTGAAAATTGGTAATGAATACCAGGTTATTGAAGCCTATCGTGTTCAACATAGCCATCACCGCCTTCCAACAAAAGGAGGTATTCGTTACAGTTCCAAAGTTACCCAGGAAGAAGTTATGGCACTTGCAAGTTTGATGACTTACAAATGTGCGATTGTCGACGTACCTTTTGGTGGAGCAAAAGGAGGTGTGAAAATCTCTCCACGAAATTATACTACTGCCCAGTTACAAAAAATAACAAGACGTTATACTACAGAATTGATTCGTAAGAATTTTATTGGGCCTGGGATCGATGTACCTGCTCCTGATTATGGAACTGGATCTCGTGAAATGGCATGGATTCTTGACACCTATTCCACTTTTAAAGGTGGAGAAATAGATGCTGCAGGTTGTGTAACCGGAAAACCTGTTCATCAAAGCGGTATTCAGGGACGGACAGAAGCAACCGGACGTGGCGTTTTTTACGCTTTGAGAGAAGCTGTGTCTAACAAAGAGGATATGAAAAAGTTAGGCTTAGAGACAGGTCTTGAAGGGAAAACTATGGCGATTCAAGGGTTGGGAAATGTAGGCTACCACACTGGAATTATTTCGCAGGTGGAAGGTGGCGTAAAAATCGTTTGTGTTGCTGAATATGAAGGAGCAATTTACAACAAAGATGGAATGGATATTAAACAATTATTGAAGTTTCGAAAAGAAACAGGCTCAATTGTTGGATTTCCTGGAAGCAAAGAATTGAAATCAAGGAAAGATGTTTTGGAGTTAGAATGTGATATATTGGTGCCTGCGGCTTTGGAAAATCAGATCACTGTGAAAAATGCTCCAAAGGTAAAAGCGAAAATAATCGCTGAAGCTGCAAATGGACCAGTAACAGCTGATGCTGAAGAAATCCTTCTTAAAAAAGGCATCATGGTCATTCCCGACATGTATATTAATGCTGGTGGTGTGACGGTCTCATACTTTGAATGGTTAAAAAACTTGTCTCATATGCGTTTTGGTCGAATGGAAAAACGTTTCAACCAAAATACATACAACAACTTGGTAAGCCTTGTGGAAAGAGAAACGGGAAGAAATATTACTTTGAGAGAGAAAGAAGTTTTAACCAAAGGTGCCGATGAGATTGATTTAGTTCGTTCTGGATTAGAGGAAACGATGATTACCTCTTATAATCAGATTCGAGGAGTAATGAAAAGGAAAAAAGGTGTTGATAATCTTCGTACTGCAGCATTTATTAGTGCACTTACTAAAGTGAGTAGTGATTATTTAGCTTTAGGTATTTTTCCATAAAGCGCGTTTGTATTACGAATTAAAAAAAGTGGTAAATCGATTAATTTTTGATTTACCGCTTTTTTTCTCGATTCGGTATTTGCGAAATTTTATTGAACTTTCTTTCGGTAAAATCTTTTAATATAAAATTAACAAAGGTTTTTTGTCGTTTTCTTTGCTATTTATTTTTTTGTAGATATATTTGCGCCTTGTTCGTGAAATTTAAATTTTTAATAAGTTAAACTCCCTATCTGATGACTGAAAAGCTTGATAAAATAGATTTAAAAATTCTCAAAATTCTTCAGGAGAATAGCAAGATTACAAATCTTGATCTGTCAAAAAAAATTGGACTTTCTCCGGCTCCGACTCTGGAACGAGTGAAAAAATTGGAGCTATCTGGAATTATCGAAAGTTACCATGCGCAAGTCAATCCTCAAACGATAGGACTTAGCGTCAAAACTTTTGCTTTGGTTTCTTTAGCCTGGCAAAAAGAAAATGCTTTAAATCATTTTCTGGAAAAAATCAAACTAATTGAAGAAATCACGGAGTGTTATATTATAACAGGCGAAGCTGATTTTTTAATTAAAATCGTTTGTAAAGACATTCCAACTTACGAAAAATTACTGTTCAAAACGCTTACACAAATTGAAGAAATTGAGCGATTGAAAACATTGATGACCTTATCAACGGTTAAAGATTCTAAATTGCTTCCTTATAAATACGAATAAGCTTTTTAAAATATAGTTTAGTACAGAAACCGCTGCCGATAATTTTCAACAGCGGTTTCTGTTTTATATTAAAATGTACAATGAAAAAAAAGAAAAAAACACTTCTTTGGAAGATTGATAATGCAGAGAAGGTAAAACCAAGCTATGTTTTCGGAACTATGCATGTAAGAGACCAACGTGCTTTTAAATATAAAGAATTAGTTGAAAGTAAAATTTTGGAATGCGATTCTTTTGCTGCTGAAATAAATCTGGAAGAAATAGATCAATTGTTTGTGGCGGATTCAATGGACTTGCCTGAAAACCAAACACTTAGTACTATTCTGAAACCCAAAGTCTATACAAAAATCGACAAAATATTTAGCAAACTTGTCGGTGTTCCTCTCATACATTTTGATAAAAGCCAACCTCTTTTAATTTCAAATATTATTACGGAACGGTTGCTCTCTTCCGATATGCCTCTTTCTTTAGATGCCACCTTACATCAATTTGCCATACAAAATGAAAAAATAACACTTGGCATAGAAAGCTTTGAAGAACAAATTGAGATTTTAAGTAAAATACCGCTTGATTTTCAAACCAAATCTTTGATTTGGATGGCGAAAAATTTTCAGAAGTTTCGAAAACAGCTAATGAAGATGACCGCTGATTATGAAACTGCTGATATTCAAAAATTATATAAATCGGCGAAGAAAAATGCGAAAAGCCTACGTAAAATTTTACTTTTTGATAGAAACCTTATCATGGCAAAGCGTATCGGAGTGATGGCAAAAGAGCAAAGTATTTTTGTAGCTATAGGTGCCGGTCACCTTGGAGGCCAGAAGGGGGTGCTCCGATTATTGAAAAAGGAAGGGTTTAAAATAAGTCCTGTTATTTTAAAGAATTAATTATTAAACCTCAGGGTTCCAACTTATTAAGCAAAATGTTTTTTATTAAAATAAGGCAATAAAAGTAGGATTTGAAATAACAAATTTCGTTTAAAAGTGTTCTCTTGTAGTAATATTTTAAACCGGGAATATATCAAGTCTATGAGCCTATTTTTTCGACTTTTTTTAATATTGACTTTCTTTGCTTTCACTAATTTTTGCTTTGCACAGGATAACTTCACTGTAAGCGGATATGTAAAAGACGATGCATCGGGAGAAACACTTATTGCTGCCAATATCATCAACAAGGCTAATCCAAAACAAGGTGTAACAACTAATCTTTATGGATTTTATTCCCTCACTTTACCAAAAGGAGAATACACGCTAGTTTTTTCCTATCTGGGATATGCCAACAAAGAAATTGATGTAAATCTAACGGACAACCAAAGGATTAATGTTGATTTAGTTGAGGGGGTTGCGATCGAAGAAGTAATAGTAACTGGAGAGCGAAAGGATAAAAATGTTAATAGCACTGAAATGGGAACCGTCGAACTTCCTATGGAAGACATAAAAAAACTGCCTGCTATATTTGGGGAGGTTGATATATTGAAAACGCTGCAATTACTACCGGGTGTTTCTTCAGCGGGAGAGGGGAGTGCTGGTTTTTACGTACGGGGAGGAGGGCCTGATCAAAATTTAGTGTTATTGGACGAAGCGGTGGTTTATAATAGTGGCCATCTTTTCGGATTCTTTTCTGTTTTTAATTCCGATGCGATTAAAAATACTTCTTTGATAAAAGGAGGTATGCCAGCTTATTACGGTGGCAGAGTTTCCTCTGTAGTCGATATTCAAATGAAGGAGGGCAACAATAAAAGCTATGCTGTTGAGGGAGGAATAGGATTGATTGCTTCAAGATTAACCATTGAAGGGCCAATAAAAAAAGAAAAGAGTTCTTTTATGATTTCAGGGCGGCGGACTTATGCTTTTGATTTGGCTCAACCAGCTTTGAAAGGAACTGATTTTGAGGGTACGAATTATTATTTTTATGACCTCAATGCTAAAGTGAATTACATTTTTTCTGATAAGGATCGACTATACATCAGTGCCTATTTTGGAAGAGATGTTTTAAATTATACTTCAATTGAACGCGACTTTGATTTTCGGATGCCTTACGGAAATACCACTGCTACAGTACGTTGGAACCATCTTTATAGCGACAAATTATTTATGAATGTTTCTGCAATTTATAATGATTACGATTTTTCTTTTGATGGCAGGCAAAGCGATTTTTCATTCAGTTTGTTTTCAGGAGTCAGAGATTATAACGCAAAAATAGATTTTGATTTTTCACCAAATGTGAAGCATTATATAAAATTTGGTGTCAATTACAATTATCATAAATTAACCCCTAATATCGCCAGAGCTACTGCTGGCGATGTTGATTTTAAAACGGATCTGGAATCTAAATTTGCTCATGAAGCTGCGATTTATATTCAGGATGATTACAAAATCTCCAATCGGTTAACCATCAACTTTGGTTTGCGTGCCTCCATTTTTACACAAGTTGGGCCCTACACTTCTCCCTTGACTGGAAAAGAATTTAAAAATCTGGAACCAGTCAAAACGTATTATGGTCTCGAACCTCGATTTAGTAGTAAATTTAATATCGATGCGGAAAGTTCTATCAAAGTAGGCGTCACGGTAAATAATCAATATCTTCATTTGGTTAGTAATTCCACAAGTACGCTTCCTACTGATGTTTGGGTTCCAAGTACGGAGTTAGTCAAACCGCAAAAAGGTATACAATATGCAATCGGTTACTTTCGAAATTTCATGAATAATCAGTTTGAGACCTCGGTTGAAATCTATTATAAAGATTTAATAAACCAGATTGATTATGGTGAAAATTATGTGAATGACATTGCAGCTGATGTTGAAAACGAATTTGTTTTTGGGTCCGGAAGGTCTTATGGTCTTGAACTTTTTTTGAAAAAACAAAAAGGAGATTTCGGTGGTTGGATTGGTTACACGTTCTCCAGAACGGATCGGATCTTTGACGAAATAAATGATGGTAATCGCTTTCCTGCAAAATTTGACCGAACCCATGATTTATCCGTTGTATTAAATTATAAAATTAGTCCTTTTGTCGAGATTGCAAGCGTATTTGTTTTTGGTACAGGGAACACTTTTACGCCTTTGAAGAGTATTTATTTTATTGAAAATAATTTGAATGTAGAATACGGAAACCGTAACTCTGCCCGGATTGATCCCTATCATCGATTGGATTTTTCGGCTACGATCACTCCTCGTCCTTTCAGCAAAAAAAGGTTTACTTCAACATGGGTCATTTCAGTTTATAATATTTATAATCGCAAGAACCCATTTTTCATTTATTATGATACCGAAACCAATAGTGAAACCCTAACGGCAAAAGCCACCGCGTATAAAGTATCCCTTTTTCCAATAATTCCATCAATTACCTGGAATTTCAAGTGGAAACAAAAAGTGAAGCCGGAGATTAAAGATTTTTAAATCCTATTGAAAATTGAATCATTGAAAATTAAATGTTTTGAAAAAGTTTCTTTTATATAGCCTATTGAGCATTTTTTACCTTTCCTTTTTCACATCGTGCGAAGAAGAATTTATTCCTGAAATTTCTTCCGAACCTCCAGAAATCGTTGTTGAAGGATACATTGAAGGAGGAGAAGAAGCGCTGCCCCCATACGTATTATTAACGCGAAGTTTACCTTATTTTGCTGAAATCAGTTTCGACAAATTAGACAGTCTTTATGTTCACGATGCTTTTGTCACCGTTACTGATGGCGAAAAAAGCGTCACTTTAACAGAAGTATGTTGGAATGATTTTTCAGAAGCAGAACAGGAATTGCTCAAGCAGATTTTAGCTGATCTTGGGGCTGGAAATTTAGAAAATGTACCTATTAATTTTTGTGTTTATATTGATCTTGATTTTGCATTAACAGGTGAGATTGGAAAAACTTACGATTTAAAAATTGAAGTTGAAGGAAAGACTCTGACCGCAACAACGACGATTCCCGAACACGTTCCATTGGAATATATAAGTTTTCAAAAACCTGCGGGAATTGTACCTGATTCGTTTTTGGAATTGCGGACTTTCATCAAAGATCCTGAATATTTAACCAGTTTTTATCGCTATTTTACGGCTGACAATTCCGAACCTTTATTAGCTCCTTTTAATTCTGTATTTGATGATCGTATTTTTGATGGGCAAGAATTTGAATTTCCTCTTGCGAAGGCAGAACCGCTCAATGCAGAAATTGATCCCAGCGTATATGGCTATTTTACGCGTGGTGACACGGTTACGTTAAAATGGACGACCATCGATCAGGATCATTTTAATTTTTGGAATACACTAGAATTCAATAGAGTCAACCAGGGGCCATTTTCTTCTTATACAAAAGTTGATTATAATATTGTGGGGGGAATCGGCATTTGGGGAGGTTATTCATCAAGTTATTACAATAAGATTGTTGCAGAATAAAAGATTTTCTTCAAATTACCCCTCGACATTTAGATTATAGTTAAAAACAAAATTTCGATTACCTTTGCCAAAATTTTTTAATAGATGGAGGTTCAGCTAATAAAAGATGATAAAACAGCTTTGCTTTTTGGAGCGAGTGGATTAGTAGGCAATCAGTGTTTAAAAATTCTGTTAGCTTCACCTGCTTACAAAAAAGTAAAAATATTTGGTCGGAAGGAATTGGATTTTGATAATGAAAAGTTAGAGCAGCACATCATCGATTTTAATAAATTAGAAGATTATCGGGATTTAATCAAAGGGGATGACCTTTTTTGTTGCTTGGGTACAACGATGAAAAAAGCAGGTAATAAAGAAGCTTTCAAAAAAGTTGACTTCACTTATAGTTTTCAAATAGCAAAAATTGCTGAAGAACAAGGAATTAATCAGTGTTTGCTGGTTTCTTCCGTTGGAGCTGATGCCGATTCTGTTTTCTTTTATAATCAAATTAAAGGAGAATTGGAGGATGCTGTAAGAAAAATGAATTTTTGGGCAACACATATTTTCCGACCTTCTGTTTTGTTGGGTGAAAGAAACGAAAACCGCTGGGGTGAGCAATTAGCAGGAAGACTTGCAAAAGGATTTGATTTTTTGACAGGAGGTTTGTTGACTAAATATAGTCCCGTTGAAGCTGAAGTTGTTGCGAAAGCTATGGTTGTTGCAGCGCAAGGTTTCGAAAGTGGGTTACAAATTTACCCTTCTCATGTTCTTGAAAAAATAGCAACTAGTGAAGAGGGACTTCGATTATCATAATAAATACCAATAATGAGCAAAACTGGAATTAAGAAAAAATCAGAGATAAAAATTTCCGTCGGTCTGAACGAAGACAATGTGCCGGTCAAAATGGAATGGCAGGCTCAGGATGATCCCACTGCTAATAATCCGAAAGAATGCAAAGCAATGCTACTTTCCCTTTTTGATAAAGAAAGTTTAGATACCATGAAAATCGACCTTTGGACAACAGAGATGCAGGTTATTGAGATGGATCGGTTCTTTTTTCAAACGTTGCGAGCTATGTCGGATACTTACTTCAAAGCTACTCAGAACAAGGAATTAGCAACAGATATGCAACGTTTTGTTCAATATTTTGGTGAGCAAACAGAAATTATTCCCAAAAAAGAGTAAAAGTATTCTCTTTCATTTCATTAGACTTATTTAAACTTTTTTGTTTAGAGAAATCAATCTCCTTTTTTTTCTACTATAATGGATACATAAGTGGATTTGTTAAATTTGAGAATAGTTGATGTTTTAATATTTAAAATGTCAAATAAAAACAATTTTTCAAAAAAGCATTCCAAATTTAATTTTTCCACTTGATTAATTTTCAAATTAATATTAACTTCCATTTTTTTTTATATCTTTCAATTGTATTCCCATTGTAATTTATCAAAATATTTATTTCTTACTGATAATCAGTTGTTTAGTGCCAAATTTTGAAACTTAATCTTTTTAGTTTGATCATATTTTGGTCGTAACTTATAAAAAGAAAATTATAACATAGGAGTAACTAAAAGTTTGAGTTAAGTTAACATTAGGCAATTATCTTTGTTTTGAATTTGAAATAAATGAGCCATTCTAATCGTTTTGATTATCAAATTGTGGCATGTTTTTTTCAGAAAGTTGATAATAATTCATTTTTTATACAGTTAAAAAAATAACAATGAAGAATACGTTTCTTTCCTTTTCAGCCTACTTAGTAGCTCTCCTTGTTGGTGTATCTTTCTTTGTTCTTTTGTTTAATCTTTTAGTATTCAACTACTTTTTGGGATTAGGTTTGATCTCCTGGATGATTCTGATCACTTTTGTTTTAGTCATGGATCCTGAGTTTATCCATGAAGCTGAAGAGAATTATTAAAGAATACTGCTTTCCAACATTTCTTCTTTACAAATACTTGTTTTTTAACAAAATCGCCTTAATTTTGTGCCTGGTGAGAGTCATACGACTTGCTCCCTCTAAATCCCCCAGGGCAGAAATGCAGCAAGGGTAGGAGGTTGTAGCGGTGCGATATGATTTCTCACCTTCTTTTTTCTACGTTTTTGTTTTCGAAGTAACTACTCTGATCTTTTCTTCCTAACTTTGCCGCGATTTTTAACCTTTAAAAAAATTTAAAGACAATGAAGTTTTTTATAGATACAGCCAATCTTGATCAAATCAAAGAAGCACGTGACTTAGGAATACTTGATGGTGTTACAACCAATCCTTCATTGATGGCAAAAGAAGGAATTTCCGGCCAGGAAAACATTTTTAACCATTATAGAACAATCTGTGAAATTGTCGATGGAGATGTTAGTGCAGAGGTAATCGCAACTGATTTTGAAGGAATTGTAAGAGAAGGGACCGTTTTATCAAAATTAGCTCCAAATATCGTTGTCAAGGTTCCAATGATCAAGGACGGTGTAAAGGCGTTGAGGTATTTTGCTGATAAAGGTATTCGTACAAACTGCACGTTGGTTTTTTCTGCTGGTCAGGCAATTTTGGCTGCAAAAGCAGGAGCTACATATCTAAGTCCGTTTATTGGCCGAATTGATGATATCAATTGGGAAGGCATGGATCTCATCGCCCAGATTGCTGAAATTTATGCTGTCCAGCAATTTGATACAGAGATTTTAGCGGCTTCAATTCGAAGTTCGAAGCAAATCGTTGAGGCTGCTGAAGCTGGTGCTGATGTGGTTACTTGTCCGCTAAGCTCAATCTTGGGATTACTCAAACATCCACTAACGGATATCGGATTGAAGCAATTTTTAGCTGATCATGCAAAGGCCAATGAAGTTAAACAAGTTTAAGATTTTTTCCAATATTTAAAGTTTTCTCAACACCAATTCAATTAACCTTTGTATCGTTTTTTTTGAATTGGTGCTAAAGGTCTGCTCTTGTCTGTTTGCTATCAAGGCATTGCAGGAGACAGCCTTGTGGCCCATCATATTTGCAAAGCCATACATGGCAGCTGTTTCCATTTCGAAATTAGTGACTCGATCGCCATTAAAACTGAATTTACTCAGAAGGGATAAAATATTATCATTTGATAGAGGAATCCTAAGTTTTCGACCCTGCGGTGCATAAAAACCAGGGCAGGTGACGGTGATTCCTTTAAACATATCTGCTCCTATCAAAGAAATTAAATCTATACTGCCCTCAGCAAAATAGGGTCGAATAGGAAAGATGGTTTTTGAAGAAAGATGGTTTGAAAAATTATCCTGAAGCCTCCTTTCATTTTGATTCGTTTTGTAATTATAAAAATGAAGTAAACCATCGAGTCCAAGTCCGTATGTTGAAACCAATAAACTATCTAAAGGAATATCTTTTTGCATACATCCAGAGGTTCCAATGCGTATAAAGTTTAGAGACGTAAGGTCTTTTTTTATTGTTCTGGTTTTAAGGTCAATATTCACTAAAGCATCTAATTCATTAAACACAATATCGATGTTATCAGTACCGATACCTGTTGCGATGACAGTGATTCGTTTGCCATTGAGCTCGCCAGTATGTGTAATAAATTCTCTTTTTTGAACTTTCGTATCGATCCGGTCAAAATGCTTCGAAACCTCGCGCACCCGATCCGGATCTCCAACGGTTATAATTGTTCTTGCGATTTGTTCCGGATGCAAATTCAGATGATAAACACTTCCATCTGCATTTAAGACCAATTCAGATTCTGCTATACGTGTCATTTTTTAATCAAATTTTTTAGAAGCCTATTGTATTTAATCTCAAAGACTCTAATTATAAATCAATGATTTTCAGTAAGTCATGAAGATATATTTTTTAAAGTAACTGAAAATGTTTCAATTTATCGAATAATTGAAAATGTGATTTTAAAGAAATTAAATATAATTTGTGCGGGTATCTGATTTTAAAGAAAATTAAATATAATCAATGAGAAAAATCTATCATCTTGCGACTTGCAGTACCTGTATTCGGATCATAAAAGAACTGAACAATGGAGAAGGTTTTGAGCTCCAAAATATTAAAGAGGAAAAAATAACGCCCCATCAATTGGCAGCAATGGCTGAAATGTCGGGTTCTTATGAGTCCTTGTTTAGCAGGCGGGCTATGAAGTTTAGAGCTTTGGGTTTACAAAATAAAACGTTGTCTGAAGCAGACTATAGAAATTATATTCTCGATGAATATACTTTTTTAAAAAGACCAGTGATAATTATTGGTGATGAGATATTCGTTGGAAATGCAAAAAAAACCATAGAAGCAGTTAAAGAGAAATTATGAGCAAGCAAGAAAGATTATCAAAAGAGCAGATTCAAAGCGAATTCGAGTTACTTCAGGATAATATTTGCAAAGCATTGGAAAAAGCTGACGCACTTGGTCGATTTGAAGAAGATCGTTGGGAAAGAGATGGCGGCGGCGGTGGTAAAACACGGATTATTCAAGGAAAAATTATTGAAAAAGGAGGCGTCAATTTTTCAGCAGTTCATGGAAAGCTCCCAGTGAAAATAGGAGAAGCGTTGAAACTACCTTTAGAAAGCAATTTTTTTGCAACCGGCGTTTCAATCGTCCTTCATCCTTATAATCCGCATGTACCTATCATTCACATGAATGTTCGTTATTTTGAAGTAACGCCAAATCAAAGCGAGATAGCTTCAAAGTGGTGGTTTGGCGGAGGAATTGATTTGACGCCTCATTATGTGGTAAAAGAAGATGCCCGTTATTTTCACCATCAATTAAAAGCGGTTTGTGATAAACATGATGCTGACTATTATTTAAAGTTTAAAAAATGGGCCGATGATTATTTTTTTCTTCCTCATCGAAATGAAACACGAGGAATTGGAGGTATTTTCTTTGATCACTTAAATGAAGGGAAAAAAACGGATTATTTTGAGTTTGTAAAAAGTGTTGGAAATTCTTTTGCTCCGACCTATATCGAATTGATGAAGAAAAATAGTGATAAACCATTTTCTGAAAAAGAAAAAGACTGGCAATTACATCGTCGCGGCCGTTATGTAGAGTTCAACCTTGTTTGGGACAAAGGAACTAAATTTGGATTGGACACCAATGGTCGCACAGAGTCCATACTGATGAGTTTGCCTTCAACCGCAAAATGGACTTATAACTATCAAGTAGAAAAAGATAGCCCGGAAGAGAAAACATTGAAGCTTTTGAAAAAAGGAATTAACTGGATTAATTAATGTCACATTGTAAAATGATTGGATCTGTTAAAATCCGATTACTTTCATGACCTGCACGGTCCATGATATAAATTTCATACATCAAGGTATCCGTTGGGAAAGCGGTTGTAGCTGCTTCAGATATATCGCAAGGTGAAAAAGTTCCTGGAGGATAGATACAACAAGTGGTATAAGTTAAGATTGATATTTCTCCTGAGATTCCATTGCCAACACCCTGGACAGGTACAAAAGGCATTTTAAATGGGCTTGGATCAGCATCGGGAACCCTTGTGTCTTTTACAAAAATATCAATAGTTGGATCATTATTACCCAAGTCACCGTCGCCATCGGTGAAACCAATTGTTACAACAATGGAATCATTATTTGTAAAACCCTGTTTCATGGAGTTGCGGCTTAACTTTTTGAACTCGATAACAGGCTCAATTGGATAGTCCGGTGGTTTGGTACAGGAAAAAATTATCGCAATGATAAAGAATGGAAAGTAATGTGCTAACTTCATATCTTTTTTTAATCTAACGGTAATTTACTACAAATTATTCGATTCCACAATAATAGATAATTTGATGGATTTTAATGTTTCTCATCAAAAGCTTATAACGGAAATAGCGAACTTAAGTTCACTTGATTTCGAAATTGTAGCCTTGAAAGTATTTCATTTTCAAGCAGCATTCAATCCGGTTTACACAAAATTTCTTTCTCTGTTATCCATCGATCCGAAATCTGTTGACCAAGTGACTAAAATTCCTTTTTTACCGATTGGCCTTTTCAAAGAATATCAAATTAAAACCGGATCATGGAAGGAAGAAGCAATTTTTGAAAGTAGTGGAACCACTGGCCAAGTCACCAGTAAACATTTTGTCAAATCACTGGTTTGGTATAACGAAGTCAGTATTCAAGGCTTTGAGCAACAATACGGCAATATCAGTGATTACTGCATTTTAGCGCTACTTCCTTCCTATTTAGAGCGCAAGGGTTCTTCTTTAGTGCATATGACACAGCATTTTATTGAAGAGTCAAAATATGAAGAAAGTGATTTTTTTCTTTATGATTATGAAAAGCTTGTTTCCGTTTTACAAAATTGTGTAGATCAAAATATTCCTACACTATTTATCGGGGTAAGTTTTGGATTACTTGATTTTGCACAGCAATTTCCTATGAATCTTAAACCTATAATTGTCATGGAAACAGGCGGAATGAAAGGACGACGAAAGGAAATTACCAGGGCTGAACTTCACGAAAAACTTAAGAAAGCTTTTCATTTAAAAAACATCCATTCGGAATATGGGATGACAGAGCTGCTTAGCCAGGCTTATTCTAAAGGAGATGGATTCTTCCAATGCAGTCCATTGATGCGTGTAATGATCAGGGAAGTTACGGACCCTTTGAAATTAGAAAAATATAATAGACCCGGAGTAATCAATGTAATTGATCTTGCAAATATTGATACCTGTTCTTTTATTGCAACCGATGATTTAGGAAGGCTTCACGAAGATGGTTCTTTTGAAGTGCTTGGAAGGCTAGATTCCAGTGATATTCGAGGTTGTAATCTTATGGTTGGAAATGAGTGAGCAAGTGTCGAAAAAAGATAAATCAACAAAAATGAGCTCTGAAAATGTTACTTTTAAAATAAAAATATGAAATTTCTACTCTACGGCGCCAACGGTTATACCGGACAATTAATCATTCGTTTTGCAAAAGATTATGGATTGACTCCAATATTAGCCGGAAGATCTGCAGACAAAATTAAGTCATTGGCTGAAGAGTATCAGTTAGAATACAAAGTCTTCGGTTTGGACAATCCTAGTGAAGTTGATGCAGCTTTATCAAATGTGGATGTGGTGTTGCATGCAGCTGGCCCTTTTATGTATACCGCTCAGCCAATGATAGAGGCTTGCCTTAGAACGGGAGTCCATTATTTGGATATAACGGGAGAAATTCTGGTCTTCGAAATGGCAAATCGTTACGGAAAGCATGCGGAAGAGAAAGGGATAGTTATCATGCCGGGAGTAGGTTTTGATGTAGTCCCAACGGATTGTATGGCTTTATATTTAAAAAATAAAATGCCAGATGCAACACATCTAAAATTAGCTTTTGCAAGTGTCAGCGGCGGATTTTCAAAAGGAACAGCAACTACCATGATCGAAGGATTAGGAGAAGGAGGTGCTATTCGTAAAGATGGAAAAATCGTCAAAGTTCCGGCTGGGTATAAGAAAATGACAATTGATTTTTGGGGTAAACCATTTTTTATGATGACAATCCCTTGGGGAGATGTTTCAACTGCATTTTATAGTACCGGAATTCCAAATATCGAGACCTATATGGCAATTCCTCCGATGGCTTTCAAATATTTTAAAATCCAAAACTACTTGGGCCCTTTGTTAAGAAGCAACCTTGTCAAAAACTTTTTAAAAAATCGCTTAAATAAACGTCCTGCAGGTCCTTCTGACTATAAACGAAAAGGCGCGTATAGTTTGATTTATGGAGAGGTTACTAATCAAAAAGGAGAAGTTATTAAATCAAAAATGAAGGTGCCTGAAGGATATACATTGACCGCTATCACAAGCATGATGATCACTAAAGCCGTTCTTGAAGGAAAGGTGAAAAATGGATTCCAGACTCCTGCAAAAGCGCTGGGTGCAGATTTGATCATGCAAGTAAAAGGAGTCGAAAGAATAGAAGTTTAATTATTGGAAACAGATAGAAATATATCTTTTGTTATTAAGAGATGAAAGTAGATTTATCCATGCTTCATTGTTCTCTCAGAATCACGAAATGAATCCTGATTTTTTATTTCAGTCAATAGAATATTTAAATTTCAAGTGCCTCAGCTGCTAATTCAAAATGGTCCGGACGGACATAAAGAATGTAACTATAACCACCTTTATTGTCTGTGATACCGCTGGAAGCATACACATTGACATTGGCTTTGAAGAGTTTCATATGAACTACCGCCAATGCACCCAACTGATCATCTCCCTGAACCATGATGGCCCGATGAGGTCCTTCCAGTTTCATTCCTGCTTTTTTAGCTTCACTGGTTAGCATCAGACTGTCCTCAGGAAATATAGTAAGTTGGGTATAATCAGGCCCGGTTGGGACAGCTGTAATGGCTAATAAGTTGATACCTAATTGTTCTAAATTGGAAAGCACTTTATACGCTTCTCCGGGTTGATCTCTAATGGTGGTGTAAAAGTAATCGACACGTCTGATTTTGGATGCCATAATTTTCTTAATTGAAATGAACGGTTTGGAAAAGTTGCTAATCAAATATAGGGGTTTTCCCTCTAAATGATTATCACAAGCTTTATAAATTATCGATTAAATTCCAAAGAACCAAATGAGGATCAGGCATTTTAAAGAATATCTTCTAAATGGAATGTTTCGTTAAGAACAATTCTGCCTTTTTCATTTTTTAAAACGGTGCCACATTCGAATTTTGCATCATGCTCAAAAAACAAAATATCATTATTCGACACCGCATTTTCTAAAAGCAATTCTTTTTCTTTTAATGTTTCCAGAGGTCTGATATCATAACTCATGACATAAGGCATCCCAATATGGTAAGATGATGGCATCAAATCCGCGCAATAGATAATTTTTCGGTTTTTATAGTTGATTTCCAAAGGCATCATCGCTTCGGTATGTCCAAAAACGAATTTCACTTTTATGCCTTTCCATAATTCAATACCTTCCTTTTCCTCAACAAATTTCAACACACCAGCTTCCTTTAAAGGCACAAAGTTTTCTTTTAAAAAAGAGGCCCTTTCTCGTTCATTAGGATTCAAAGCCCATTCATAATGTGTTTTATTTGACCAGTAGGTCGCATTCGGGAAAGTGGGAATTAATGCTCCGGAATCATCCTTTTTTACAGCTCCGCCACAGTGATCAAAATGAAGGTGAGTCAAAAAAACATCTGTGATATCTTCAGGTTGATATCCTTTTTTTGAAAGTGATCCCAACAAGCTGTCAGGGCCATGAGGTTCAAAATGGGATCGAAATTTATCATCTTGTTTGTCACCCATTCCAGTATCGACAAGGATTTTTTTATCATCGACTTCGATCAACAAACAACGCATGGTCCAGGTACAAAGGTTCCGTTCGTCAGGTGGATTTAGGTTTTTCCAAATTTGCTTTGGAACTACTCCGAACATTGCTCCGCCATCGAGTTTGAATAAGCCTGAATTGATTACACTTAATTTCATGAAAAGCCAATTTTTTGTTTTGGTTCGCCAAATTTAGTTTTTAATGAGGCCATCCGTATAGCCGTCACTGCCGATTCAACACCTTTGTTTCCATATTTTCCTCCTGCACGATCCTTGGCTTGCTGCTCGTCGTTTGGTGTAAGCACTCCAAATATAAAAGGTTTGTTATGCAAAATACTCAATTGCACCAATCCAGTTGCTACCGCCTGATTAATATACTCATTGTGAGAAGTTTCTCCTTTTATGACGCAACCCAGGCAGATAACAGCATCAAGTTTTTTGCTCGATGCAAGAATTTTTGCTCCAACTGGCAATTCAAAAGTACCTGGAACTTGTTCGGTATAAATATTTTCGGGCTTTGCCCCATGCTTTATTAAAGTTTCAAAACAAGCTTTATAAAGTGCATGGGTGATCTTTGAATTCCACTCTGATACAACAATTCCAAAGTTCATTTTTTCAGCTAATGGAATTGTTTTTTCGTCGTATTTCGATAAGTTTTTTAATGCGCTTGCCATAGCTTGGTGGTTTGTTTTTACAAAATAGATATTAAAATAGAAATTTCTGGTTTATAACTTATTTAACAACTTTGGTGAATCTAAAGTTTTTGATAAAACAATCATTTAAAATCTAATATAATTAAGTTGTCTTATCACTAAAACAACAAAAGACAAGACCTGATGATCTTGCCTTTTGATATTTTTAAAACCTTACGTTTCGAAATAACGAATTAAAGCTTTGCTTCAACTCTTGCGATATACTTATCAATATCAGTGCTTTGCACACTGTTTGGGTATTTTGTCTTAATCTCTTCAAAATGTTTTTTTGAATCAGCAAAATTTCCCTGCTTTTCATATAGCAAGCCGATATTTTTATGGTAGTAGGCAATGAGAAATTCGTTTTCCCCTGCGTTTATCGCTTTTTTATAATAGCTAATGGCTTTATCATAGTCTTCCAATTCTCCATATGCAGCAGCGATAGCTCCGTTTTTTGTTATTGGTAAAACATTGTCGGTTGCTCTGAAATCATTTAGATAATCAATGGCAACCTCGTATTGACCAAGATTCAAATAAGAGATACCCGCGTAATAGTTTGCCAAGTTACCAGCTTTTGTTCCACCATAATTGTCAATAATATCTAGAAATCCGCTATAACCACCTCCCGGATTAGTAAGGGCCAATGCAAATGAATCTCTTTCAAATTGGTATTGTGCTTGCCGCATTTGGTTTTGGCTTTCTACTTCTTTGGGAGCTTTGTACATAAAATTATATGCAAAGAACCCTCCTACGATCACAACGAAAGCTAATAATCCACCAAAAATTGCAGTTTGGTTTTTTTCTACAAAGCTTTGGGCCTGGTCTCTAGCTTCTACCAGATCCACTAAAGTCTCTTCTTGTTTCTTTTTATTTCTTCTTCTAGCCATTTTAAAATTTTAATTTTTCAGGTTGAAATTAACAACCAAATTTGATGCTTTTTGAAAAGTCACGCAAAAATAAGGAATCTTTTAAATTAATGCAGTTTTTATCAGAAAATTCGATGATATATTAATTGACAAAAAAGAATTGGATCATTTTCATAAACGGAAGTTTATTTTTTGCAATCCAATAAAAAACAGGAACGCACAATCCGCATTCCTGTTTCACATTTGTGTAGTTTTCTCAACAAATGCTTGATTATAAACTCTTTTAAGTCAGGTAAGGATAATCATCCTGAACATAATTGTCTTTATATAATTCACTAGGGTCGGGTAGTGGAGACTCTTCCGCAAACTTTATTGCCTCATCAATTTCAATTTTGATCTTTTCTTTAATTGCTTTGATTTCATCTTCACTAGCAATCTTGTTTTTTAAGATGTTGAGTTCTGTCAGTTTTACCGGATCTTGATCTTTGTATTCTTGCAACTCATCTTTTGTGCGGTATTTTGCGGGATCAGAAACCGAATGGCCTTTGTATCGATAAGTTTTAATCTCCAGATAATAAGGGCCTTTTCCTGCCCGAATGTGTTCAGCTGCTCTGATAAGTGCTTCGTGAACGGATTCAGGATTCATACCGTCTACGGGTTCACTTGGCATATCAAAAGCAGCACCTAATTTATACAATTCATGAACGTTACTGGTTCTTTTAACCGAAGTTCCCATCGCATAGTGATTATTTTCGCAGATGTATAACACTGGCAATTTCCAGGTCATGGCCATATTGAAAGATTCAAATAATGATCCCTGACGAGCAGCGCCATCTCCAAACATTGTAACACATAAATTATCAGTTCCTTTATATTTTTCAGCAAAAGCAATTCCTGTTCCGATGGGGATCTGGGCACCAACTATTCCATTTCCACCAAAAAATCGTTTTTCTTTAGAAAAGAAGTGCATCGAACCTCCTTTACCCTTTACGACACCTGTTGACTTTCCAAATAATTCAGCCATACATTCTTTGGTACTAATTCCTCTTGAAATAGCAATACCATGTTGACGATATGCGGTAGCTACGGCATCTTCGGGTCGGATTGCGGTAGTCATTCCAGCTGCAATAGCTTCTTGACCGATATAAACATGACAAAAGCCTCTGATCTTTTGCTGGCCATAAGCCATCAAAGTACGTTCTTCAAATCTTCGTATGCGAAGCATGGTTTCATACCAATGTAAATAAGTTTCTTTGCTGTACGTAGGTTTCTTTTTACTTGGTTGCTTAGCTTTTTGCACTACTTGCGTCATATTTTAAAATTATAATAAATAACTTCTTTTCAGTTTGAAAAATTCTGATCAAAGATACATCTTAATCCGCGATTATTCAAAAAGGAGTTATTAGGTTGTAATAAAGGTTTTGTACTCACAAATACACTAATAAACAAAAAATTTTTATTCCGGTTGATGAAAAAATCGCATTTTGTATAACTATCTTTGATTTTTTCAAAACAATATCTTTCACCATCATTCGAAATAGAAAATAGCCTTTCCCCTTTTGTACCTCAAAGAATTAAAACTTACGAATTTTAAAAATTATGCTTCAGAAAAGTTGCTCTTTTCGAAGCAACTTAATTGTTTCGTGGGGAAGAACGGAATGGGGAAAACAAATCTGCTTGATGCGATTTATTATTTATGCATGTGCAAAAGCTATTCAGGAATTAACGATAGAAAGCTGGTTATTCACGATGGTGATTTTTTTAGATTAGAAGGGATTTTTAATTCAAAAAAGAAAAAAGAAAAAATCGTTGCCAAAGTAATTCCTGGAAAAAGTAAGGTGATTGAAAAAAATGACATTCCCTATAAAAAAATAATGGATCATATTGGTTTATTTCCTGTTGTAATGATCGTTCCGGATGATACGCTGCTTGTGTCAGAAGGTAGTGAGGTTCGCCGTAAATTTTTAGATAACACTTTATCTCAGCTGGAACCTTTATACCTTTCAAGTATCATAACTTATAATAAAATTATAAAACAGCGCAATACCGCCTTAAAGCAATTCGCTGCTGAACGATTTTATGATGAAAAGCTGATAGAATCTTATAACGATCAACTGCTGGAGCCTGCGGAATTGATTTTTAAGAAGCGAACTTCTTTTGCAAAAGAATTCACTCCTTTGTTTGAAAGGTATTATCAAAAGATTTCGGGAGAACAGGAAACGGTACGTTGTGAATATTATTCACAGCTTTTGAGTCAACACCTGGATATACTTTTAAAGCAAAGTGCTGAAAAAGACCGAATACTTCAGCGGACCACTTGTGGCATTCATCGGGATGACTTGAAATTTTTTCTTGGAAAATATTCACTGAAAAGTTTTGCCTCGCAGGGTCAATTAAAATCCTATGTTTTAGCTTTAAAACTTGCTCAATATGAAATGTTGCGCATTAAAAAGAAGTTGGAACCTTTGCTTCTACTTGACGATATTTTTGACAAACTGGATCGATTCAGGGTCGAGCATTTAATAACGCTGTTGATGGAAAATAAATTTGGGCAGGTTTTTATTACGGATACTCATGAAAACAGAGTTCAGAATATTATTGAAAAGTTTGGTTCTGATTTTAAAAAATTTGTAATTGATTCAGGAACTGCTACCTTGTGAACATTGTTTGGTTAACATAAAATTCTTTTCAAAGATGAAACAACATAATGACCAAAAAATAGGTGAAGCATTGAAAGATATGCTGCAGAAATATCGCCTCAATGCTAAGTTTAACCAAACAAAAATAAAAAGTCTTTGGGAAACGCTTATGGGGCCAAGTATCAGCCGTTACACTAAAGATATAGTCGTTCGTCGTAACAAGCTTTTTGTTACGCTCGAATCTTCTCCTTTAAAACAAGAACTCAGCCTTGGGAAAGAAAAAATTCGAAATATTATCAATGAAGAATTAGGGGAAGAATTTATCAAGGAGGTGGTGATTTTGTAATATTTTTTCCTCCTATTTATATCAACAAAAGGTTTCCATAAAAAAACGCCGCTGAAATATTCAGCGGCGTTTTTTTTATAATTAAATTTTAGGCTTTACCGGATTTTCCTTTTCCAGCAGTTCCATTTCCATTACTATATTTACCTTTGGAACCTTTTTTCTTCTTTTTACCCTTAGTATTGCTTGCTTTTTCGACTGCTTCATAAGCATTTATTATACCACCTGAAACTGATAATTCGCTAAATTTAACTTTTTCTTCTTTTGTTCCAGGTTTAATCACCATTGTGCTTTGAGGAGTTGATGACTCCATAATTATTTCTTTCACTTGCTTTGCAGAAAGGTTAGGGAAATAAGAACGAAGTAAGGCAGCGACGCCAGCAACAACGGGAGAAGCCATGCTTGTACCTTGAAAACTAGCATATTCATTTCCCACAGTGGTTGAATAAATCTCAACTCCAGGAGCAAATATATCTACGTTTTCTTTTCCATAATTTGAAAAAGAAGCTGCGCTCTTTTCGCCTCCTTTCCAGTTTAAAGCTCCAACTTCCACCCACACTTTAGCTTGTTTAGGGCTAAACAAGCCTTTCTTATCATATTTATCGTTTGGAAAGTTATTTCCGGTATCATTATTACTGCCATCATTTCCAGCAGCATGTACTAAAAGGACATCGTGTTTTTGAGCATATTTAACAGCTTTGTCCACTACATTTTTATCCCAGGAATAGCTTTTTCCGAAACTCATATTAATAACCTGAGCACCATTATCAACGGCATAACGAATTGCATTTGCAACATCTTTATCTCTTTCGTCACCATCAGGTACACATCGAACAGACATTATTCTCACATTGTCCGCAATACCATCCATTCCAATATCATTATTTCTAACGGCACCGATAATACCCGCCACATGAGTTCCATGATCAGCATCCGGCCCTTGTACATCATTATTTCCATAATCCCTCTGATTAGGATTTGAATAATCGTCTCCAACTATATTTCTTGGATCGTATTCTGGATTATAATAATATTCAACACGAGTTTCAAAATATTCTTTTGCGCCATTCACTTCACTTTGAAGTTCAGAAACCTTATATCCCTTTGCAAGTGTGGCGCTAACCATTTCAATAGATTGTGTTACTGATTCATCATCAGTTTCTATTTTTTCTAAATCATCGACGGTAAATTCCTCTTTTCCGGTAAGTTTCTTCAATGTTTCTAGAGCTTCAGCAAAAACGATGATTCCCATTGATTGCTGATGAATTTTATTCCGTTCGTCAACAATTTCTTTCTTCATTTTTTGATATTCATCATATTCTTTCTTTTCCTTTTTTGAAAGGCTGGATACATCAACTTTTTCGTATTTTTTGTTATATTTTCCAACCAGACGACTAAGTTCCAGTGCTTCATGATGGATATTTTTTCCGTCTTTTCCTCCAATAAAGTTCCAGCCATTAATATCATCAACATAACCGTTTTTGTCATCATCGATTCCATTATTGGGTATTTCATCTTTATTGACCCACATGATATCTTTGAGATCTTCATGATTATTATCTACTCCAGAGTCAATTACAGCTACAACAACTGTTTGTGATTTTTTCCCTTGAAGCAAATTTTCATAAGTTTTTTTTGAATTTGTTCCGGGAACATTATCGGTTTTAGGATCTAAATGAAACCAATCTTTTGGCGCACTATCCTGAGCCATAAATAGAGTTTGGCTACATAAAAAGCAAAGCAATAAGCTAAATTTAATTTTCATTACTAGTTTGATTTAATTTGAAATGATGTTAAAATGTTTGTCAAAAAACGCAAAATTACCACAAATATAACAGTTATAGAGTAAAATGTGTTTTAAGATTTTAAAAATCTAGACCAAGTCTTTAGATGTTTTGGACAAAACACATCTAATTTGCTACAAAGGTTTTTAACGCTTGAATGAATCTATTTATTTATATTTGCGTTGTGTAAAAATCCCCTTGCCTTTGAATTCATAAAAATTATTTTGAAAAATTTAATGAAAGTCTAAATCAAATAGTAGGATGAAAAGAATTTTACTTTTAATGTTTTTTATAACTCCTTTATTGGTTAGTTCTCAAGGTTTTGAAGTAGGAGTAATGGCTGGTGTTTCTTCATACCAAGGAGATTTAGCTCCTTCAAATTTGAAAACTAGTCTGGGAAAGTTCCACGCTGCTTTTGGAGCTTTCGGTAGATATAATATCAATAAGTATTTTACCGCGAAATTAGGGATTAATTATGGGACTATTTCTGGTGATGACGCCAAAGAAGGGAGGAAACGAAACCTCAGTTTTCGTTCTAATTTACTAGAATTCGCTGTTACCGGTGAATGGAATATCTTAGGATACCAACCTTACGCACTCGAGCGCGTTTTCACCCCTTATCTTTTTGTTGGAATCGGACTCTTTCATTATAATCCTCGTGCTCAATATGATGGCGAATGGGTTGAATTGCAGCCATTAGGCACGGAAGGTCAGGGTATGACCGGATTTCCTGCAAAATACAGTCTAGTTGAAATCGCTGTCCCATTTGGAGGAGGATTGAAGTATGCTATCAACGATCAGTGGAATGTTGGAATTGAATTTGGTTTCCGAAAAACTTTTACTGATTATCTCGATGATGTGAGTGAAGATTATGTGGACGAAGAACAATTAATTGCAGGTAATGGTGAATTAGCTGCTGCTCTTGCTAACCGATCTGGTGAGCCAATCCAAGGTGGTACAAGACGTGGTAATGATTCGATATCTGACTGGTATTTGATTTCAGGAATTTCAGTTTCCTATAATTTTTTGGACAATGGATTAGTTGGAAGCAGGTCTAAAGGTCGTCGTAAACAAGGATGTCCCACTAATTTTTAGTAAGTACGTATTCTATATTAAATAATAGAAAAAGAGAAGAATTTGAAATCAAGTTCTTCTCTTTTTTTTTACTCTAATCAATATATCAAGAAGTTCAATTTTTTTAATAACAATCCTTTTACCTTTCCTTTATTGCTTTCTTTTAGATTCGATTTACATGAATTCTTAGAATAAGAAAATTGGAATCCTTTTTGAATAGAATAGATAAATAGATTCCACAACAATTTAATTTCCCCGATTAATTTTAGTCTTTTTCTCCCATTTATTAGTGGATTCACCATAATCAAACAACAATTTTCCCTCCCGCTTCAGAATTACAATGTTCTGATAATCAACACATATTTTGAAAAACCAATTAACCTGTTTTTATGAAAAAGCTAATGGCCATTTCTATTGTTTTGATAATAGGAGTCAGTATTGCGAAAGCACAATATTATGAAATCGGAGGATTTGCCGGACTCTCAAACTATTTTGGAGATTTGCAAGCAACACATATGGAGCCAACCGAATATAACTTAGCCTATGGATTGTTTGGAAGAATTAATTTAAACCGCCATTTTGCCGGGAAAGTTAGTTTTACCCGCGGGCAAATTTCCGGAGATGATTACAACTCCGATACACCAAGTGGGCGCCGCCAAAGAAATTTAAGTTTTCATTCAAATATTTATGAATTAGCAATAACCGGTGAATTTAACTTTATTCCTTACGACATTATGGAAAATAAAATAGCTGCCTTTTATGTATTTGGTGGTGTATCTGTTTTTCATTTTAATCCAACAGCTGAATATGGAAATGATATACATTTTCTGCAGAAACTAGGGACAGAAGGCCAACATATGGATGGAAGTTCAATCAAACCTTATAGCCTTTACCAATTCGCAATTCCAATGGGGGTTGGAACCAAATTCAATCTTAACCAAAGGAGTAATGTTGGATTAGAAGTCGGTTTGAGAAAAACATTTACGGATTATCTGGATGATGTTAGCTCTGTTTATCCAGATATTGAAGCATTGGAGAATATAGATCCTGTTGCTGCAGCATTATCTTATCGGTCACCGGAATATTATGAAGTTACTCAAAAGGCCCTTGGAAATCCAGTCGAAAGAAGTCGTGGTAATCCAGAGAGCATGGATTGGTATTTTTTTATGGGAGCCACCTTATCGGTTAATTTGGGATCAGAAAAAGACATGGAATATACCAACAGGTTTAAATATTTCATGATGAGTTTTTAGTACACGGTAGAATACCCATTATTTTATACTTTTTAACGCTTAAGAATAAATTTTCTTAAGCGTTTTACTTTTTTTATAAAGATCTGATTAAATTAACTTTATTTGAAGAATATTTAGATCAACAAATAAAGAACTTGAGTAAAACATCAACATATGAGATTCTAAAAAAGTATTGGGGATTCGATACTTTTCGACCTTTACAGGAAGACATAATAAACGCGGTGTTGGATGGTAAAGATATTTTAGCATTGATGCCCACAGGTGGAGGGAAGTCTCTGTGTTTTCAAGTACCTGCGCTGTGTAAAGAAGGCGTTTGCATTGTTGTCTCACCACTTATCGCACTCATGAAGGACCAGGTTTACAATCTTAAAAAAAGAGGTGTCTCCGCGGCTGCTATTTATTCAGGTATGCATTATAAAGAAATTGATCGAATTTTGGACAATTGTGTTTACGGGGATATTAAGATTTTATATTTATCGCCGGAACGATTAGCAACGGAACTTGCTGTAGAGCGGATAAAAAAAATGAAAGTCAATTTGTTGGCTGTTGATGAAGCCCATTGCATTTCTCAATGGGGATATGATTTTCGCCCCTCTTATTTGAAGATCACGGATATCAAAGAATGGATGCCAAATACTCCCGTTCTTGCATTGACAGCAACAGCAACTACTGAAGTGGTGGCTGATATTCAGGAAAAATTAGAATTTAATAATGGATTGGTTTTTAAACAAAGCTATGAAAGAAAGAACTTAGCCTACGTCGTTTTGCATGAAGAAGGTAAACTTGAAAAGTTAGTTGATATTTTAATGAAAGTCAGAGGTAGCGGACTAGTTTACGTTCGAAGCAGAAGAAAAACTAAAGATGTCGTTCAGTATTTGAGGAAAAAGAGAATATCAGCGGATTATTACCATGCAGGTCTGAGCACCGATGGGCGTAATATAAAACAAGAAGCATGGATCAATAATCAAATCAGAATAATAGTGGCGACTAATGCCTTTGGGATGGGAATTGATAAACCAGATGTCCGAATAGTAATCCATTTGGATCTTCCCGATAGTTTAGAAGCCTATTTTCAAGAGGCAGGTCGTGTTGGAAGAGATGGAGTCAAATCTTATGCTGTTTTATTGTACAATAAAGGCGATAAATTGGATTTGGAAAATCGATTCGAGTTGTCCTTTCCAGATCTCAAAGAAGTCCGGTTGACTTATCAGGCTTTGGGAAGTTATCTGCAATTGGCAATTGGAGGGGGTAACGGAGAGAGTTTTGATTTTGATTTAGTCGAGTTTTCCAGAGTTTATGGTTTTGAAATAGTGAAAACCTTTAACTGTTTGAAAGTTTTAGAAAAAGCAGGATGGCTGGTTTTAAGCGAGGCGGTTTATATTTCATCGAAATTGCAGATTTTGGTTTCCAAAGAAGAATTGTATGATTATCAGATTAGGAATGAAAAATTCCGGCCATTGATAAAAACCATTTTAAGAACTTATCAGGGCGCTTTTAATCACATGGTAAGTATCAATGAATATCAGTTGGCTAAATTTCTTAAAATTTCAATTACTTATCTTGATCAGCTATTTGTTAGTATGAAAAATGAAGGAATTATTGAATATCGCCCCCAAAAAGATAAACCCCAGTTGACCCTACTACAGGAACGGCTGGATAGCAAAAACCTGGTTTTTGACAAAAAGATGTATGATTTTCGTAAAAAAAGATATGCTGAAAGGATAAAAAAAGTAATAGCATATGCAGAAAACCAGATTTGCAGAAGCAAAATGTTACTGGAATATTTCGATGAAAAAGATGCAGCCGAATGCGGTACCTGTGATGTTTGCCTGGAAAGGGCAAAGACAACCACAAGTTCTGATGATTTTGAGCGGTATAAAAATAAAATCCAAAACCTATTGAAAAAAGAAAAGTTAACGATCGAGGAGCTCGTTGAATCATTTTCTCCAAAGCATCAAAATCGGATACTTAAAGTTGTAGAATATTTATTGGAGGAGCAAAAATTAAAAAAAGAGGACGACAAATTGATGTGGAACTAGCTTGTTTGTCAACATTTTGAATACTTTCCGTTTCAAATTTTCATGAGGCAAAAAACAATTTTATTTACGGTTACCAATGATCTGGTCTATGATCAGCGCATGATTCGTATTTGTACCTCTCTAAGTGAAAACGGATATGTGGTGAAGCTAATTGGCAGAAAGAGAGCCTCTTCCAGATCGTTAGATCACAGAGATTACCTCCAAAAACGAATTATATGTTTTTTTGAAAAAGGAAAACTATTTTATCTGGAATACAATTTTCGATTGTTTTGGTTACTCTTGTATTCAAATTTTGACGTGGTATGCAGTATCGATTTGGATACTTTGGTTCCAGGTTTTATTTCAAGTAAATTAAAAGGAAAAGCTTGTGTTTACGATGCTCATGAATATTTCACGGAAGTTCCAGAAGTGGTCTATCGACCATTGGTGAAAAGTATTTGGGAAGCTGTCGGGAATTTCATCATTCCAAGATTGGAATATTGTTATACCGTTTGTGAAAGTTTGTCTGAAGTCTTTTTCGAAAAATATAAGACGAAATTTACCGTCATCCGAAATGTTCCAAATAAAGGCATTGAAAGTCTTATTTCAAAATCTACTAAAAGCGATAAAATAATTTTATATCAAGGTGCTTTAAATGCTGGCCGTGGATTGGAACAAACCATTGAGGCTATGCAAATGGTTAACGATGCAAAACTTTGGTTAGTGGGAGAAGGAGATCTGTCTTTAAAATTGAGAAAACTGGTTAAAGATTTAAACATTGAGCAAAAAGTAATTTTTAAAGGTTATCTGAAACCATCAGAACTTCCAGAGATTACTTCAAAGGCGACCATAGGTTTAAACCTTTTAGAAAACACCAGCTTGAATTATTATTACTCTCTCGCGAATAAAGCTTTTGATTACATTCAAGCGGAAGTTCCCGCGATTCATATGAATTTTCCGGAATACCAAAAACTGAATCAAGCCTTTGAAGTAGCTCTTTTAGTTGATGCGCTCCATCCGGAAACTTTAGCAAAAGCTATTAACAAACTATTGAAGGACAAAGCGTTGTATGATGATTTGGTTCGAAATTGTTTGCAGGCAAAGAAAGTTTTTATCTGGGAAGTTGAACAAGAAAAATTGTTAGATTTTTACAAAAACCTTTTTAACGCAAAATCAACTCATTAGGCTTTTATATTTTTTTAACTTTGCAAATCATTTTCTAAAAGCAAACCAAACAAACTATGCAACTAATTGATGGAAAAGCCCTTTCTCAAACAATCAAAAAAGAAATCGCTCAGGAAGTCGAGCAAATAAAAAGTCTAGGGGGTAAAATCCCCCACCTTGCCGCCGTATTGATTGGCGAAGACCCGGCAAGTGAAGTTTATGTTCGGAATAAAGTAAAATCTTGTGAAATGGTGGGTTTTAAATCCACATTAGTTAAACGAGATTCATCCGCAACCGAGGAAGAATTACTTCAAATTGTAGCTGATCTGAATAATGATGATGATATTGATGGATTTATCGTGCAACTCCCGTTGCCCAAACACATTAATGAAGAAAAAATAACACTTGCTATTGATCCCCGAAAAGATGTAGATGGTTTTCACCCTGTCAATTTTGGTCGCATGGCGCAAGGTTTACCTTGCTATCTGCCTGCCACTCCATTTGGGATTATGCAAATGCTGGAAAGATACAACATTGAAGTTTCGGGTAAAGAAGCAGTAGTTTTAGGGCGAAGCAATATTGTCGGTACTCCCATAAGTATTCTGCTTTCGCGAAAGGCTAATCCTGGAAATGCTACAGTTACTCTATGCCACAGCCGTACCAAAGATCTGGCAAGGCATACAAGGCGGGCTGATATTTTAGTTGTTTCACTTGGTGTCCCCGAATTTGTAACTGCAGATATGGTCAAAGAAGGGGCTGTGGTCATTGATGTTGGAATCAATAGGGTCAAAGATGCAAGTCGAAAAAGTGGTTATCGTTTAGCAGGTGATGTGAAATTTGATGAAGTCGCACCAAAATGCAGTTTTATTACTCCAGTTCCTGGTGGCGTTGGTCCAATGACAGTTACCTCATTGATAATGAATACCCTAAAATCCGCTAAGAAAGAGGTTTATTCCAGTTGATGGATTATTATAATTTTCATATAAAAACGGAACCGGAAAAAATCGAAATTTTACTTGCCTTTTTAGCCGAATTGCCGTTTGACTCATTTGAAGAAAAAGAATTTGGTTTGGATGCTTTCATTCCTCAAAAAGATTTTGATCTTTCTGTTGAAAAAGAGTTACTTGAATTGCAAAAAAGAATCTCTTTTTCTTTTGAGAAAGAAATCCTGAAGGCACAAAACTGGAATTCCATCTGGGAGTCTAATTTCGAACCTTTAATTGTAGATGACTTTTGTTCTGTTCGCGCAGATTTTCATAAACCTGCTTCGAATGTTGCATTTGAAATCATTATTAATCCTAAAATGGCTTTTGGCACTGGACATCATGAAACAACCTTTATGATGCTCCAATCCATGAAAATCATTGATTTTAATACTAAGAAAGTTCTAGATTATGGCTGTGGAACCGGAATACTGGCAATCCTTGCTTCAAAGTTGGGTTCCAAGCAAATTGATGCGGTTGATATTGAAATTGAGGCTTTTGAAAACACACTTGAAAATGCTCAGCGCAATGAAGTTTCGAATATAAATGCAATTCATGGAACCCTTGATGACATTGAAAATTCAGATTACGATATCATCCTCGCCAACATAAATCGTAATGTAATTTTAGATACGATGGAGTCGTTATATGAAAAGCTAGCGAAAAACGGCAAATTAATTGTTTCAGGTATTTTGAAACAAGACGAAAAATTGTTGGTAAAAAAAGCATTAAACATCGGCTTTTCTTTAAAAAATACCGTTCAAAAAGGTGATTGGATAGGTAGCCATTTTGAAAAATGACTTGCTTTTGTTTTATCCGACCCATTTTATTTGCACTTACAAACCGATATTCAACAATATGATACGTCGTATATACCTCTCAATGATTTTCACTTCTCTTTTGATTTCAACGACTTATGCTCAAAGGCTAACAGAGTTTTCAGAAGTTCAAACAGAATTTTTAGATCAGCTCAAAACCTTCATGACCTCAAGTAAGCAAAAGACGATGGAGGATCTGTATAAAAATTTTGAAGACCAGTTCAAAGGAGGCGCTTTTACACAGGAAGAGTTTGTCCAAATCAGAACAACTGGAAATTTGATGCTAGCTCAAAAGATGACTGCCAAGCCCTATTTTAGTAATTATTTAGAGTGTTTGACCATTATAAAAAAAGGAGAAAATGGAGTTCAGCGATTTGTAGATTGGCATAAAGTATTAGATCAAATTTTAGGAGATATTGAAAACCGTAAACTTACTCCATATAAAGATTACCTTTCTTTTTCATTTGATTTTTTTGATAAAAATACGCTTAGGTATTCTACTAGCGGCGTAACGTGGACAGCGGTTTCAGGTGATTTTTTGCTAAAATATGAGGATAAAATTCCCAGTATTGAATACAAAGAACTTGATCTTTTTGGAAGCCGTAAAGAAGATTCCATTGGAATTTACGGGACCTCCGGCGCTTATTTTCCCGTTGAAGGGATATGGAAAGGGACGGGAGGGAAAGTCCCATGGGAACGATTTGGTCTAGCAGATAGTATCTATTGTATTTTATCAGATTATGAGGTCGAAGTAAAAAAAAGTATTTATAAAGTAAATTCTGTCAAACTTTTTTATCCTGAGCTTTTCCCGGCTGGAGCAATTGAAGGTTCTTTTTCAGATAAAATTGTAGCCTCAAGTAATGCGAAAGAAGGATCTTATCCCCGGTTCGAATCGAAAGAGGATATTTTAGAAATCAACAATATTGGAGGAGGTGTTAAATACAAAGGAGGATTCAGATTAAACGGAACAACGGTTTACGGTTTCGGTTCAAAAGACAAAAAAGCCAATATTGCGGTATTTGATCAAAACAAGAAACTGCAATTTGATGCGAATGCCGAACTTTTTGTAATACGAAAAGGCGAAAGGATTGCTGCAGAACGTGCAGAAAGTACACTCTACTTTGACAAAGATTCATTATATCACCCTTCTGCAAATATCAAATTTGATATTCCAAACAAGGAACTCAACCTGAATCGTGGAAAACGTGGAAGTGATCGCAATCCATTTTTTAACTCTTTGCATCAATTTAATATTGATGTTGATAATATTGATTGGTACATGAAAAGTGATTCCATTGTTCTTGGACAACGAGGGATTGGCTTTTCAAAAACCAATAAGAAAGTAACTTTTGAATCTTTAAAATATTTTGAGGAAGGAGATTATCGTCGAATGCAAAATATTTCTACCACGAATCCCTTGGCTACGCTAAAAGTTTATGCAGATCAGGAAGGAACAGTGGTAAGTGCCAATAACTTGGCCCAAAAATTAAATCCACGGTTTGATGTCACCAGTATTCAGAGTTTGCTTTATGATTTGGTGGCGAATGGTTTTGTCAATTATGACAGCGATAAACAAATCGTTGAAGTGAAAGACAAGGTCTTTCACTATGCAAATGCTTATCAAGGCAAGGTAGATTATGATGTTTTAAAGATTATATCAGAGGTGGATACCACCAATGCTATCCTTTCATTGATTGACAACACCATAACTGCCAACGGTGTGAGTTCCATTCAACTCAGTTCAAAACAACGGGTAGCTGTCAGACCATTGCGGCGGCAGGTAATTTTAAAAGAGAACCGAAATATGGATTTTGATGGTAGAGTGTTTGCAGGTTTCAGTATTTTGGCAGGTAAAGACTTTACCTTCATATATGATAAAAATCATATCGAGATGGATTCTGTGCGATATTTTGATTTTTTTATTCCAACAGAGGCAAAAGATGAAGATGACCAACCAATAGCTTTATCAATAGGTTCTAGAATTGAGCACGCCAGCGGGGTATTGCTTATTGATGCACCTTCTAATAAATCGGGAGTCCAGGATATTCCTATTTTCCCTTCTTTTCAAAGCAAAGGTCCATCTTATGTTTTTTATGATTACGCAGAGACTCAAGGTGGAAGTTATGACAGGGATTCCTTTTATTTTGAATTAGATAAATTCAGCTTTAACGGCCTGGATAATTATACAAAAGAAGATTTGAAATTTAAAGGCAAATTTATATCAGCTGATATCTTCCCGGAATTTAAAGAAACTATTGTTTTGCTCGAGGATGAATCTTTTGGTTTTGAAACCAAAACACCAGAAAGTGGTTATCCAGCATATTCAGAAAAAGGAGGATATAAAGGAGATATCGAACTGAGCAATAAAGGCTTATTAGGTAAAGGTGCGATTTCTTATCTTGGAGCAACTATTAATTCAGAAGATATCATTTTTAAACCCAAACAGATGCTTGCCACTGCGGAGCGTTTTGATTTGGCCGAAGATCGAGTAAGTGAAGTAGAAGTACCTCAGGCATTGGGTTTAGATGTAAGTATCGATTGGAAACCCTATCAGGACAGTATGTACATTCGGACTAAAGAGAGGGCTTTTGAACTATTTAAAAATAGCGAAACAACTTTGACGGGTACGCTCATTTTAACACCAGACGGTTTAAAGGGGAGAGGGCTGCTTGATTGGGATGAAGGTAGTCTGAGTTCAGATCTGATTTCTTTTAAGGCGTTTTCTGCCTTTTCCGATACTTCCAATAGTAAAAGTCAAAACTATTGGCTATGATGACTTGGCATTCAATACCGGAAATGTAAATGCAGACCTCAATTTTGATGATCAGATTGGGCGTATTAAGGCAAATGCGGACTCTCTTCAAACGACTATGCCTTACAACCAATACCAAACTTCTCTCAATGAGTTTGTATGGGATATGAAGGAAGAAACCATCACTTTCAAAAATGAAAGTGGGGGTAAGGGAGACTTTTATCTATCCATCCGGATCAGGATTCCTTGACTTTTGAAGGGGAAACTGCTTTTTATGACCTGAAAACCAATGAATTGAAAATTGGAGGAGTAAATGTTATTCAAACCTGTGATGCCTTTATTTATACTGAAGATGGCAATATTGAAATTAGTAAAGGAGGGTTTATGGATACACTTACAAATGCTAAAATAGTAGCCAATACCAGTAATAAATACCATGTCATCAATCGGGCTACCGTCGATTTGATAGGAAAAAAAGATTATAGAGCAACTGGTTTTTACGAATATAATATTGGAAATCGAAACCAGGAAATTGAGTTTGCAAATATCATTGGAACAAGAGTCGGGAAGGGCAAACGAAGTGAAAAAGAGACTGTTACCCGAGCTGATGGAGAAGTTACTGAAAAAGATAGTTTTTATATCGATCATAAAACCGAATACCGGGGTAAAATCAATCTAAACGCAGAGTCTAAAAATCTTACTTTCAAAGGCTTTGCACGCCTGGATGCACCCAACATACCTAGCAGACATTGGTTTTCTGTTCGCTTTGAAGGAGATAAAAATGATCTTGCAATAACCTACGATGTGCCTAAAAATTATGAAGGCGATCCATTGAGAACAGGAATCTTTTTAAGCAAATCCTCAGCAAAAATGTACCCGAGTATAATGATGCCTCTTTATCTGAGAAAAGATCGGGTTATTATGGAAACCAAAGGAGATAAAACCGGAATTTTCAAATATAATAAGGAGAATGACCAGTTTAATTTTGGAGATTCTACAAAAATGACATCGAATACCGTTTATGGAAATAAACTGACCTACTTTAATAAAAACGGAAAAATTACTGCCGAAGGGAAAATGAATATTGGTTCTGGATTGAATTATATAAATATAAGCGCTGCTGGTCAGGTTGAAACTTCTTTCCCTGATAGTATCATCCAAATGGATGGTTTTTCTGAGCCAGGAGAGACAACGATGAAATTTACAATCATGGCAGGAATTGATGCTATAATTCCGGATAAGTTATTAAAGATTATTGCTGGTGATCTTCAGTCCAGTAGTTTTGATGTTAGAGTTGTGGACTACTTAAAAGATATTGAATATTATGAAATGGCGCTACGTGAATTTATTCCAAATGAAAAGGACTACAATACAGAAGTTAACAAAATGAAAAACACTGGACTTGATCTACCAAGTAAATATGATAAGTTTGAATTTTTCTTCAGCAATTTAAAAATGGATTGGAATTCAGAATATCAATCTTTTATTTCTTCTGATCAAAAATTAGGATTGTGCAGTGTGGATGGAGAAGTAATAAACAGAATGGTAGAAGGTTACGTTGAGTTTAAAATGCCAACTAATGAGGATGATCGGCTTTACATCTACCTTAAATCGCCAAGTGAATACTATTACTTTTTTGGCTATAAGCAGGGGATACTAAGTGCTACTTCAAATAATGAAAAATTTAATGAAGCGCTCCTTGGTTTGAAGAAAAAGGAAACCACGATCAAAATGGACGATGGACAATTTTATGAAATTGCTCCCGTAAATCAGGGAACTGCGCAAATGTTTGTGAATCGAATTCGAGCGGCTAAAAATCAATAAAACAGTAGCTTTTACACACTTTACTATAAATCTGTTTTCCAACTGTCCTGCTTTTGTCTTTTGCAGAAATGATGGAAAAACAAATGGAAGACTTCCTTATATTGACAAACCATAAGTTTTTCTTTGCTTCTTTTAACCAAAATCTTGAAACATGAAACAAATTACCCCTCTGGTTTTCTTAGTTCTTTTAGTAAATACCCTTATTGGTCAAAATTTAACTTTCCAACCTGTTAATCCGATCCCCGGAGAAAGGGTTTCCATACAATACAATCCTTTAGGCTCTGATCTCGAAAGAGCAGAAAAAATTGAGGCTGTTTGTTATGAGATTTCAGATGAAGGACCAGTGGCGACTGAGATTTATCTTCAAATGAAGGACAATGTTTATTCTAGTGCAATGGTAATTGCCCCGCAATCAAAAGCTGTTTTTATTTCGTTGAGCGCGGATACTAAAAAAGACAATAACAATGATGAAGGTTATGGATTTATAGTTTACCAAAATGACCGAAAAACGCCGCAATCAGGAGCTTTTGCAAGTATGGCTTTGGCTTATGGCAATTACTATCGAACCATCGGAATTGAAAGAGATTATGGAAAAGCTTTAAGCTATTTACAAAAAGAATACAGTCTGTTTCCAGATTCGAAAAAAGAAGGTAAATATTTGAAAAACTATGCTTTTTATGCTGCAAAAGAAAAAAATGAAGCAGTAATTTCAGAATGTGAAAATTTGATTAAAACGCTCCGAATACAGGTCAAGGAGGAAGCAGATTTACAACTTATCAGCTCTATCCTAAACAATATTGGCGACAAAGCAGCAGCAGAAGAAATTAACGAAAAGATTTTCATTGAATACCCTGAAGGAGATTTGGCCCAAAGGAATATGATCAATTCCTTTTTCAGAGCAAAAGGATTAGAGAATAAATTAGAAATTTATAATACAATCAATACAAAATTCGGGAAAAATGAAAGCCTGCTTTCTTCTTTGGACCGAATGAATGGTGCAATGGCTCTGGAATATGGAAAATTAAATGATTGGACCAACTTTAATAAATATTTTTCATTGGTAAAAGACCTTTTAACAAAAGCCAGCAATTTAAATAGCCTGGCTTGGGGAATGTCCGGTGAAAGTTTAGATGCAAAACCAGAGCAGGCTGCAAAAGGAAAAGAATTATCAAAACAATCCTTAGACTTGATGCAATCCGCGTTGGATTCCGGAAGTTCAAAACCCGCTTCCCGAACAAAAAATCAATGGAAGAAGCAATTGGAATATTCCTATGGAATGTACGCGGATACATATGCGCTTTGTGCTTATCACGACGGCGATTTGAAAGATGCCCTTAATTACCAATCCATTGCTTGCGAAGCTAATGATTTTATGAATGGAGAAATGAATGAGCGATACTGTTTTTATCTGGAAAAAGCGAATGGAGCAGAAGCTGTTGAAGCAGAACTTCAAAAATTGATCAGTCGCGGAGTTGCCTCTGCCAATATGAAAGAGCAATACCAGCGGGTTTATATGGAAAATAATACTGTAGAAAAGGCATTTGAAAAAAATATGGCTTTTTTGAAATCAATTGCAGATGAAAAGAAAAGGAAAGAATTAAAAGAGAAAATGATTGAGGAAAAGGCGCCTGATTTTTCCTTGGTTAATCTTAAAGGAGAAAAAGTTGCGATGAGCGATTTAAAAGGTAAAGTTGTTGTTTTGGATTTCTGGGCTACCTGGTGTGGACCATGCAAAGCTTCTTTTCCGGGGATGCAAAATGCGGTTGAAAAATACCAATCTGATAATGAGGTGGTTTTCTTGTTTTTAGATACCTGGGAAAGCGCTGAAAATAAAACAGAAAATGCTCAGAAATTTATCGATAGCAAGGGTTATACTTTTAATGTTTTAATGGATGACAATAATGAAATAGTTGCGAAATACAAAGTAAGTGGCATCCCTACCAAATTTGTTGTCGATAAAAATGGAGCTATTCGGTTTAAAAGCACAGGTTTTGGAGGAAATAATGATGAACTGGTAAATGAACTTTCGATGATGATCGACATGGCTAATGAAGCAAGTTCTAATGAAAAAACAATGCCTTGACATAAAATCAAGTTTTTAAAAAAGAGAGTCTAATTCAGGCTCTCTTTTTTATTGCTTTTTTTTTAGAAATAATTATTCTCATTTTAATAAAATTTAAGCATTTCCCTTTTTTATAAAATTAGTTGAGCAAGTTGAAATACAACGAGCCAAAATTGATGAAAGTCATATTTTTAAGTGACCCGTATCACTGAATGTCGATCGCATCTTAATTCATCTTTGCCCAGAGTTGATTTATTAATCAAAAATCAGGCATTATGAAAAAGATACTTTTCCGAGCTTTAATTACCCTATTCTTTTTGCCAATCATTTTAAATGCACAAACGCCAGTACTGGTAAAAAATATCCACCCTTCAGGAGGTTCTGATCCTGAAGAACTGACCGATTTGAATGGCACGCTGTTTTTTAAAGCAAATGACAACGTTCATGGGTATGAGCTATGGCGTTCTGACGGGACATCCGATGGCACACAAATGGTACTCGATATCAACCTCGATGGTAGCAGTGATCCTCTTGAGTTCACTCCCTCCGGTAACTGGTTGTTCTTTCGGGCTAACGATGGCATCCATGGTGAAGAACTATGGATTTCAGATGGAACGTTGGACGGCACATTTATGATGTTTGATATTCATCCAAGTGGTAGTTCAGAGCCTGAATATTTGTCAGAGGTTGATGGGGTTGTCTACTTCAAAGCCAATGATGGTACAAATGGATTAGAGCTCTGGAAATCTGATGGTACAGAAGAAGGCACTGTAATGGTGAAGAATATTGACCCTACCGGAAACGGTGAACCAATGTATCTTATATACTTTAATGGCACACTGTTTTTCTCTGCTGTAGACGATGACAATGGTCGGGAACTCTGGAAATCTGATGGCACGGAAACAGGCACAATAATGGTCGCGAATATTAATCCTTCTGGCAGCTCAGATCCACAAAATTTTACCGTGTCAAATGGAATGCTTTTCTTTCGGGCAAAAGATGGAGCAAGTAATGGAACTGAATTATGGAAAACGGATGGTACAGAAGCAGGGACCCAATTAGTGAAGAATATAAATCCAAACGGAAATTCCGATCCTCAGGAATTGACTGACGTGGAAGGCGCTCTTTTTTTCAGTGCAACCGATGGCCAATCTGGTGTCGAACTTTGGAAAAGTGATGGATCTGAAAATGGGACTATAATGGTAAAAGATATCAATACCAGTATAGGCTCTAACCCACAGGAATTAACCAACTTCAATGGCATTTTGTTTTTCAGCGCAACAGATGGTTTTTCCGGGCATGAGCTCTGGAAATCAGATGGCACAGCTGTAGGAACGGTCATTGTCAAAGATATCAATCCTCAGGGTAGCTCCAACTCAGCACCAAATTATCTCACAGTCTATGATGAAAAATTATACTTTCAGTCAACAGATGGCCCTCACGGAAAAGAACTGTGGGTTTCAGATGGTACAACAAATGGTACCCAGATGGTGGCAGACATTAATCCGGTTGGAAGTTGCGATCCTGCTTATTTAACTGTTTCCAACAATATCCTTTTTTTTCAGGCGAATGATGGTACAAGTGGTCATGAATTGTGGAAACTTGATATTACAACTGGCATTTCTAAAATTGAGTCAAATAGCAGATTCAAGATTTTCCCAAATCCTGTTTCCAATCATTTTTACTTAAAATTTGAGGAGCCTCACGAATTTGATTTTAAGGCAAAAATCTTCGATACCTTTGGCAGGTTAGTTAAAATGCATTCAATAAAGGCTACTGACAATTATTCTTTAATAGAATTTAATGTTAGCGATTTACAAAGCGGAATTTATTATTTCAGCATGATGCGTGAGAACGGGGAAATATTGACGAAAAAATTTGTAAAACAATAATTTAAATAATAGAATAAAAAAAACCAGCAATGAGTAATAAAAAGGAGCGCCAAAATATTGACGCTCCTTTTTTATTTCAATTAAAATCTAATATTCAATTTTCCTGAAATAATTGTTCCATTAAAACCGAATTGATTAACCTCCCAAGGATATTGGAAACGGCCACCAAGATCTGTTACAAAATCTCCTACTGTATTGATTTTGTCTGGATATACATTAAGCAGATTATTAACAGCTATACTTAGCCCTACCGTTTTTGAAAAACGATAATCAAGATAAAGGTCAGTAACGATTTTAGCGCCAAAAGTTTGATCATAGGCTGCATCATCCGTTGGCAAATCACTTCCATTAGGCCCAAGTGGTGCACCATTTAGACCGTTATCAACATGTTGCCAGGTTACTTCTCCAAAATAGGTGTTGTTTACAACAGCTGTAAAATTTTTGATTTTATAAGAAAGCCCAAAAAGTATTTTATTGTTAGGCCGTGCTGAAATTATTCGGGATTGTTCTTTGCGATCAAAAATATCAACTTTCGCATCCGCAATTGGTTTTGGCGTTGCAATTTGCCCTTCAATTTTAGTCTCATTAAAATTAGCAGAAAGATTTATCCCTAAAACGCCAGGACCCGCCTGTGTTGAATAATTAGCTACGATATCTACGCCACTTGTGGTAGTATTTACTGCATTTGTAAAAAATTTCAAACTGGTGATTTGAGCTTCATCTAGTATCTGATAAACCAATGTTGTCGTATCATCAGTCGAAATAGAACTGGAATATACAATCCGGTCATCAACAGCAACCGAGTAATAATCAACGGAGACATACAATCCTTTAGCTGGTTTAGCAGCAAAACCGAAGGAATAATTTGTGGCTTGTTCTTCTTTTAATTTTGGAACTTCAAGCGAACGAATAACCGAACTTTCATTATTAAAAGTACCTTGATTAGAAACAGTTCCTCCTGAAATAAGGGTCTGGACGTTACTCAAATATATTTGATGTAAGGAAGGAGCACGAAAACCAGTAGATGCGGAAGCTCTTATTGAAATTTTGTCATCCAAAAATTTATAGCGTGCATTTGCTTTCCAGTTGAAAGTTTCTCCAAAATCAGAATATTTTTCAAACCTGGCAGCACCTCCAATAAGAAGATCTTCAGTAATATCAAGAACAGCATCAACATAAAAACCAACATTATACCGATTGACATCAATGGCATTTTGAGGCTGAAGGCCTGGAAATGATTGTGCGCCACCAGAGCCTGTTTCGTTGAAATATGATGCTTCGTCACCAGGATTCGTTACAAAATTTTCTGTTCTAAACTCTGTTCCAAAAGATATGGTGAAAGATTCAATCTGCCGGGAAAGATCCAGATTGGAAACTTGATTACGAAACTCATAACCTCCTGGTCTGAAACTTGTTGGTGATTGTGCACCCAAATCTATGTTTAAGGAGTTGTTTACAGTATAATCCACTATATTTCCTCCAAAAATAGTACTGAGGTCATATTTCCATTCATTTTTCTGACCACGAACCCCAACAGCAAAGGTATTGTCAAATATATCTCCTTCAAAAGATGGTTGGAAGCCTTGATATTCTTCCCCTGGCTTATGAAAAATGTTATGAGGATCCGGGACCCAATATGGAGCACGATATAATGCATAACTGATGCCTTTTCGATAAACCAAACCACCAAAGCTGTATATTTCAGCTTCTTCTGTCACCGGTAAGCTCATATTAAAAAACACATCGGCAGTGGTCATATTAGGTGTTCCGACAGTCATCCCAAGTCCAGGATTTTTTTGAATCCAGGGATTAGAAGCGTCCACGCCAAAAAGATCATCTTTTCCTGGTTCTCCTGCGCGGTTTGTTTCTTCCTGATTACTATATGAAGTGGTTAAATTTACATATCCTTTTTTACCTAATTTAAAACCAGTATTAATATTGTATCCGATAGAAAAACCATCTCCTTCTGTGGTAATTCCAGAAAATAGATTTACATCTGTGAACTCATAGTCATCTTTTAATATGATGTTAATTACACCTGCAATGGCATCAGAACCATATTGCGCAGAAGCACCATCTCTTAGTACTTCGATTCGCTCGATCGCTGCTACAGGAATACTTTTCATATCTACACCAACTTCACCTTTTCCGGGAGTATCATTGATATAAACCAAAGAACTGGCATTTTTTCGCTTTCCGTTAATTAAAACCAACGTTCGGCTTGGTCCAAGTCCTCTTAAATCAGCAGGGTCAAAATGAGCAGTCGCATCCGAAATGGTTTGCTGTGTAGAATTAAAAGAAGGCACCGAATAATGCAGCATTTTATCAAACGATTGCTGCCCTGTGGTGATCATATCTTCCATCTTTACATTGTCGATTGGAACCGGACTTGTAATCATCGTTCTAGGTCTGAACCGGGCACCAACAATTACAATATCATCAAGGTTGATTCCGCCTTCTCGCAAGGTAATTTTAATTTCGTCTTCATTATCTACCTGCATCTCTTGCGGTTCATAACCAACATAAGAGACAACAAGTGTAATTGGAAGGCTACTTACTTCCAGCATAAAGTTTCCAAGGGCATCTGTGGTTGTTCCAGTTGAGGTTGCCTTATCAGAGACATTTGCGCCAATTAAAGCTTCTCCGGTTTCATCATCTGATACATTTCCTTTGACAACTACTTGAGTAAAACTGACAGAAGCAATAAAAAGAATTGCCAAAGTCAGCAAAAAGTTAAGGTGTGGTGTAAGTTTTTTCATCATTGTTTTGAAATTAATTAAGGAATTGGGTTCAAAAATTTCTAATCGCGATGATTATTTTAAATCATTTCAATTATTTGATTAACGTTTTGGAATTGAAATCGCTGGTTAAGATAATAAAAACAGTGATGTATTTATATTTTAATTCAAGGAGGTTTTAGAGTATTTTGATTTATTTTCTTGTAATAAGTTAGCTTTTTATTTTGAAAAAATTATTTATTGTGATATAAATATTGGATGGATGGGTGTGGAAACAGATTGAGTCTTTCTGACCTAAAAAAAATCAATTGGAAATTGCATGAAGTTTTTGTTTTTTTGACTATTCATATTAAAAATAGATGGTATGGTTTTGGAATCTTAAGGGTAATCGTTTCAAGGTTTTAAAACAATGGTTCTTGAAAATAATATGACCAAAAGGTTCCCCTTCAATATGAAAAAGGAATTCTATAACATTTGGATTATTCTTGTCTTTTTTAGCATACTATTTCAGGAAACCATTTTCAGAAATACACAAAACCTTGATCTTGATTCTCAGCAAGTCGTTTTTTCAATTCCGCAAAATAATTTCGATTTATCTTTTAGAAAAGCTTCAAACTACTATCAATCCAGCAAAAACGGATCAATAACAGAGTTAGAAAGAATAGATGATAGTGGAGCAAATATTTCTTATTCAGTCTTAGCAGGAGGACCGGTGGTCGCTGCAGTTGACCCTTCTTTTGCTACTATTTGTAGTTTTGAAGAACTCCAACTCACTGCATCCGGAGGTAATAATTATTTGTGGGTTCCAAATCCCGGAAATCCATCAGGCGGAGCATTAAGTGCTTATAATATTTCAAATCCAATTTTCAGTAATGGTTTTCCCGGGTCTTTTTATGTTTACGATGTCATTGTAACAGACGATAGTATTCCAGTAAACGCAGATACAGCATCAGTAATCATCAGTGTTTTAAACAATCCATTAATATCCATCTCACCATCTCCCGGTGTTTTTGTTTGTGAAAACGAAGAAGTTATTTTAACAGCTAGTGGGGGAGTAACTTACCGATGGGAAGAAGCGGTTTCAGGGGATAGCCTTGGAATTGACGCATCATTAATTGTTAATCCATCGATTACGACAACGTACAGAGTTACAGGATACGATTCAAATGGTTGTTACGAAACCATTGACATAAAAATATTTGTAGAACAGATTAATGCTTTTGCCAATGCTTCTCAAACAAGCGTTTGTGAAGGAGATTCTGTATTGCTCACAGGAGGATCAGGGAACCAATTGACCTGGTCTGCAAATAATAATATCATTGGTTTTGGGAGTAGTGTTTATGTAACTCCTTCCCAAAGCACCATCTATAACTTGCATATTCAAAACACCTCAGGGTGCCAGGATTCAGCTCAAGTCACTGTTGAATATTACAATTCTCCAGCTGTCTTAAATCCAATAAATACGCTCACAAGCTGTTCCGGAAACATCATCCCAGTTGGTATTCAAATCAATCAGCTTATTCAAAGTTATACGATTAATGGAACAGGGAGTTTTGCAAATGACGAGATTCATGGAAACCTATTGGCTTTTGATGCAATCTATGCAGGAGATACCACAACCTTTTCGGTGACATTATTTGGTGAAAATGGTGGTTGTTCGGTAATTGAATCTTTTCAGATATTACCCTGCGCATGTGTTCCGCCAGTAGTATCGGGCATTTCCATTATTGAAGCAATCTGCGGGGGAAAGGATGGTTCCGCAACTATTTATACTGAAGATGAAGGTGCTTATTTTTATAATTGGATACCTGATTTAGGAGTCACACAAGGAGCGGGTAATTCAAGAATTGAACTTCCTTTTGGAGCGTATCAAATCGAAATCATTGATACTTCAAACCTTGATTGCTCTAGTTTTATTGATGTTTTGATAACAAATACAAATGGTCCTGAGCCAAATGTCGACATCACTCCGGCAAATTGTTCCCTTTCTGATGGTATTGTAATATTGACTCCCTCTAATTATGATTATTTCTGGGAAGATTTGATCAATTCAAATTCCAGAAATGATCTTTCATCAGGCAGTTATTTTATAACGATAACTGATCCATTAAATCCGGATTGCAGCAATGTGATTTCGATAAAAGTTGGAGAGGAAAGTCAGATTTCTGCAATGTTAACGATTGATGATTTTCCAGATTGCGGATCAAACAATGGCTCCGTTTCAATTCAAACTATTAATGGCAGTGGTGATTACACCTTTTTTTGGCAAGATGGTTTAATGACTAGTGATAGCTTAAGAAACGGCTTATCTTCCGGAGTTTATGAAGTTTTAATAACAGACGACAACTCACCTGGCTGTGAATATTCTTTGCAATTTGTTCTTTCAGATAGTATTGGAACCGCTCAAATCAATTTGAACGAAGTTATCGATGCAACTTGTAATGGAGCTTCAAATGGAAGCGTTGATTATGTCATCAATTATGATACAAGCTTTGTTTTTGACGCCGACACTATTATTACGGATGGCACTTTAATTTTTGAAAACGGTAAGTTGCCTGCTGGCGAATATTGTTTATATCTTTTAAACGGCAATGATTGTATCGTTAATCAGGAGTGTTTCAGTATAAAAGAACCAGAGACTTTTAATTTGCTTTTTGAAATTGAACCAGATTGTGGTTTGGGTGGAAGTATTGATTTAAGTGTTTGGGGAGGAAGTCCTCCTTACAGCTATTTTTGGAGCGATATTCCTGGGGTGACAGGTATTGACGATAGAACAGGTTTAGCCTTTGGGGTTTACGCCTTGACTGTTACAGATTCATATGATTGTACGATTTTCGACGATATAATAACTTTGCCTGCTTGTTCCAATGATTGTGATTATTTTGGTGGAGTAGATTCTTTGTTTTTGGAACCTGAGAATTGCTTTAGCCTTTCTGAATTTTGTTTTCCTGTCCCAATGAGTAACCTGATCAATTGTCAGATATTAGACAATGGAAGCCCTTATTCAGGTGTGATTACCAATTGTGATAATGATACATTTCCAAATGGCTACCTCCTCCAATTTGAACCTGGTTATCACGAAATAATTATTACAGACACTTTAAATGATTGTTATAATATTTTAATAGTTAATGTAACCTGTTCCAATACTGACAATGTATGTATAAATCAAACAATAGAGTTTTGTGTAACTGCTGAAGACCTTAATTTGATCGGAGAAATTGCTTCCATGACAAATTTGTGTGCTGATACCGTTAATTACAGCGTATCTTTTGAGTTTGATCTAAATAATTTATGTGTTCGTTACGAAGGGAAAAGCATGGGTGTTGATACTGCCTGTGTTGAAGTTTGTGATTTTTTGGGAAACTGTGAATCATTTGAACTAAGAGTGACAGTTGACAATTGTTTGTTTTCAACTCCCGACTTTTTGGAAGATACTATTTTTATAAATGAAACGGTGGTCTATTGCCCTGATACCTCAGAATTGGCGGGTGAAGTTGTCTCAATTGATAATTTTTGTCCTGGTCAATCGGGTAATTTCGTTGATTTTTTTCTGGATCAAAACAATTTCTGTGTTGAATATACCGGACTCGAAACAGGAGTGGATACGGCATGTATTGTGATTTGTGATGATTTGGGGTTTTGTGATACCACATTTATATATGTGGTTGTAGAAGAAAGCTTTATTCCTCCAATAGCTGTGGATGACTGTGATAGTACAAATATCGGAGCGCCGGTCGTAATTAATATTTTGGTGAATGATACCCTCAATGGAAGATTTTCCAGTGCAAAAATAATCACACAACCGATGTGGGGTGCAGCTACAGTAAATCTTGACCGGTCAGTAACCTATAATGCAAGTGAAGAATATTGCGAACGAATTGATTCTTTCACTTATGAAGTTTGTACAGATGCAGGTTGCGATACCGCTTCAGTTTGCGTTTGGATTGCATGCGTTGATATTTTTATTTTTACTGCGGTTTCAGCGAATAAAGATGGGGTCAACGATGTATTTTATATCGCCGGCATTGAAGATTATCCGGAAAGCGTTTTACGAATTTTTAATCGCTGGGGTAATTTGGTTTACGAAAAAATGAATTATAAAAATACCTGGAGTGGAACTTATAAAGGGAACAACGATTTGCCTGATGGGACTTATTTCTATTTATTAGAATTGAAGGATGAAAATAATCGTGTATTCAAAGGTTATTTGGAATTATTTAGGTAAGGTAGGTTAACAAAGACTATTAATTAATTTTTTCTCAAGTTCTAAATCGTTGAATTTTAGGTATTTATCATCAGATAGTAAATTAAAAATCAAACTCGCATTTTTACCATAAAGGTTTACTCGCAATAAAAGAAGCAGACTTGTTGTGCGGCTATACTCTTCAATTTGATTTAATACCTTTTCGTTTCCAATCTCTGTGTTGACCATTTTCCCCTCTTCAAATATCATTTCATCATAGATATTTGATTCAATTACTAAAGATTTTATAATTTTTGAAGTACGGTATTCAACAAACTGAAGTTTGGTGTCAATGATGCTTAAAATATGTTCAACGAACGCATCATTATTACTGAGGCTTTCTGGTGTGAATTTTATCAAACTATCCATATTATGATTTTAATATAAATAGTCTTGGCTATGCATGCAGGCTTCGTTATGTATTAATTCATTGGTCTTAACCTAGTTTTACAAATAACATGCTAGTTTTGGCTTTTGGAATTCTTTTAACATATGTTCGAAATGATTAAAATATAAGTTCGGATTAATTTATTTCTTACCTTCCTGGTCGTAAACAATCTTCTTAATAAACCGTTATACTTTTTTCAAATAATCAAAATCTAATAGTTCAATAAAATAATGAAAAAAATTAAAACATTGGGAGCATTAAAAGCTTCCGGTTATCAGGCAAAAACGATCAAGCAGGAATTGAGAAGTAATTTAATTAAAAAATTAAAAAACAAAGAATCTGTATTTGAGGGAATATTAGGTTTTGAAGACACGGTTTTACCTGATCTGGAAAGGGCTATTTTATCGCAGCATAATGTTTTATTACTCGGACTGCGTGGTCAGGCTAAGACAAGGATCGCCAGATTGATGATAAACCTACTAGATGAATACATTCCCATTGTTGCAGGAAGCGAATTGAATGATGATCCGTTAGCTCCGATTTCTAGATTTGCGATTGATCTTATTGAAAAAGAAGGTGACAAAACTGCAATAGAATGGGTGCACAGAGATACCCGATATGTCGAAAAACTGGCAACTCCTGATGTAAGTATAGCCGACCTTGTTGGTGATGTTGATCCTATAAAAGCGGCTTCATTGAAGTTACCATATTCAGACGAAAGGGTGATTCATTTTGGATTAATTCCAAGATCGCACCGTTCAATCTTTGTAATAAATGAACTACCTGATTTACAGGCTCGGATTCAGGTTTCATTATTTAATATTTTGCAGGAAGGAGATATGCAAATCAGAGGATTCAAACTACGATTACCGTTGGATATTCAATTTGTTTTTACAGCTAATCCTGAAGATTACACTAACCGTGGAAGTATTATTACGCCACTTAAAGACAGGATTGAAAGCCAGATATTAACTCATTATCCAAAAACACTGGAAATTGCAAAAAAGATAACAGAACAGGAAGTCAGGTTTATTGCGGATCAAGATTCGAAAATAAAGGTTCCGGAATTACTCAAAACTTTATTGGAACGGATTTCATTAGAGGCACGGGAAAGTGAATTTGTTGATGAAAAAAGCGGAGTATCAGCGAGACTTAGTATCTCAGGGTATGAAAATTTATTAAGCACTGCTGAACGACGAATGTTGATAAATGGGGAAAAGAAAACGAGTGTTCGTGTCACCGATTTTTGGGGTGTCATTCCTGCGATCACTGGAAAAGTGGAACTGGTTTATGAGGGCGAACAGGAAGGACCATATAGCGTTGCAATTGCGTTAATAAGTAAGGCGATTAAGACGGAATTCCTGAACCATTTTCCAAATCCAGATAAACTTTCAAAAGGTACAGAACGTGACCCTTATGGAACGGTCAGAACATGGTTTTCTGCTGGAAACACCATTGATCTTTTCAATGATTGCGATGACAAATATTATAAGCAAGAGCTAGATAAAGTTGCAGGACTTAAAAAGCTGGTCAGTAAATTTGATGAAAAAGATCAATACACTTATATGGAATTTGTCTTGCACGGATTAGCTGAATTTAACATCATTAACAAAGATATTTTAGAGTCAAAATTCAGCTTCCGCGATCTTCTTGCTAATCTTTTTGATGAGAATATGTTCGACAGTGATGACTATGATGGATAGGGATTAATCCTGTGTTACCAAACCATACCACTCTTTAAATTTTTCAATCCCTTCTTCAAAAGAAAGGCTGGGCTTGTAATTCAAAAGTTGCTGTGCTTTAGTAACGTCAGCGTAGGTTTCAGGAACGTCCCCGGCTTGCATAGGCAATCGATTGATAATCGCTTTTTTGTTAAAAACTTTTTCAATCGTTTCAATCATGTGACTCAGCGTTATCGTTCGATTATTCCCAAGATTGATGATTTCATAATTGGTTTTATCATATTTAACCGCAGCCATAATACCAGAAACAATATCTTTTACATAGGTATAATCCCGTCGGGTGCTGCCATCGCCAAATACTGGAATAGCTTTGTTTTCCAATATCATTCTCGCAAACTTGTGTATAGCCAGGTCAGGCCTTTGCCTAGGACCGTATACTGTAAATAATCGCAATGCAATAAACCGAATACCATAGAGCTCAGAATAAACGTGCCCAAGCAATTCACCGGATATTTTTGTGCTGGCATATGGGCTAATAGGTTTTAGTACAAAATCCTTTTCTGACCATGGTACATTCTGATTGACCCCATAAACACTGCTGGAAGACGCAAAGACAAACTGTTTGATATTCAACAACTTACTTATTTCCAGGAGATTTTGGGTTCCCATTACATTCACAGATTGATAGAGCATGGGATCCTCAATTGATGGACGCACACCCGCTTTCGCTGCAAGATGAATGATTACATCGTAATTGCCGGAAAGACTTTCTTTTAAACGATCGAAATCCCGAATATCTACTTCTAAAAAAACAAAATCAGGATGCTGATAAAAAGAATCAATATTTCTTTTCTTAATTTCTTTATCATAAAATGGGTCATAATTATCAATCACCGTAACATGCCAATTGCTCTCAAGTAATTTTTCGACCAAATGACTTCCAATAAAACCAGCTCCTCCAGTTACAATTGCTCTTTTTTTCATATTCAATTTAGATTAAGTACGTATTAAGTTTTGCCTTTACCGACTTTCTGGTGGTTTTAAAAAAGTGGTAAAGGTAGGCCTTTCATCAACAAATTAATAATATTAATATTGATTTTGGTTAAAATTCAATTGTACAATATATTCTGCCTGGAATTCAATAAATTTTAAAAATCGATTTTAAAATTATTATTCAAAATATAAGTAAACCATTCAGAAAAATATATATTTTATAAATCTAATTTTACTTTTTCTTGGTACTTTTGTTGCAGTTTTGGAACCGTAAATTTATTTACACGTACAAATGCAAACATAAAAAAAGACAACACGAAAAAGAACAGAAATGGATCAAGGAAAAAATAATAAAAAATTACATGTTATATATTTGGGAGAGGTAGGATTCCCTTATGGTTTGGCATCGATACAAAAAATGATCTTAATAAGTAAGGCACTTATTAGTGAAGGCGCAAAAGTTACGGTGATCAGTAGGAAAGGAATTTATGATCCGGATAAGCCGATGGATCTTCCATTGGAGGGCGAATTTGAAGGAATCCATTACAAATATACCTCAGGTACCATTTACAAGCCTAAAAGTTTTTTTACAAGAAATATTCAAAAGCTTAAAGGAGTGCTAGGGGAGTTTAATTACATCCGGACCTTACGTAAAAATAATGAATTAGACGCTGGCATCATATCATGTTACCATTTTGGGCAGGTGTTATTGTATCGCTTGTATTCTTTCTTTTTGGGATTTCCGGTGGTGTATAATTACGTTGAAATGGCTTCAGCAATTGAGCATAGAAGGGGAGTGGTTAGGAAGATAAATGATTTATTATTTGAACGTTTGCTGGTCGGATCTATGGCTGGCTCATTACCGATTAGTCAGGTGCTTATTGATAATTATAAAAAAATTGCTCCTGGGAAAAGTTATCTCAAGATTCCCATTTTGAGTGACTTTGATCAGTTTAATGTTCCAAAAAAAGAACCAGATCATCCACACTTTTTGTATTGTGGCGCTTTGGATTATAAAGAGGTTATTGATTTTGTACTAAAAGCTTATGATCTATTACCTGCTGATATTGACACACACCTGTATCTGGTATTAGGCGGTGGATCAAAAGCCACCTACGAAAAACTTCTTGAAGATATTGGGAAAATGAAAAAATCAACGATGGTAAAAGTTATACACAATGTGCCCCATGCGCAAATTCCTGTATATTATTCTCAGGCAACTGCTTTGTTGATTCCGATGAGACCAACTATACAAGATGCGGCGAGATTTCCACATAAAATTGCAGAATATGTAGCTTCCGGCAATCCGATGATTAGCGTAAATTATGGAGAAGTCGCTCAATACTTTACTGATGGAAAAGATGGTTTGATTGCGGAAGATTATGATCCTTCGTTGTATGCGGAAAAAATGAAGTTTGTTTTAGATCATCCAGAGGAGGCCAAATTAATTGGACAAAAAGGGAAAGAGTTGGGTTTAAAAGAGTTCAATTACCTTAATTATGGATCAAAACTTACTACCTTCCTTGCAGATCTTTCATAATAAATAATTGATTGACTGAAAGGAAGACCAATCAAATCAAAGATTAGTTTTTCAAATAAAATCTTTTTACAGCTATAAATTATTGTAATTTCCAAAAAAATCCCGTAATTTTATTTTTTTATATACAAAGATTAGAAAAGTAACAACTTTTCAAGCACTTTTACTATCCCTCACCAACTTCGCTCTTCTAATTAATACCGGTTTACCGAATGTAGGCTTTTAGAAGGAAGAAAAAATAATCAACAACAATAGAAAGAAATTTCGGCATTTTAAACCGGAGTTTATTTGATTTAAGCTGATTTGAACATTGTTCGATCCAGGTTAAAAGCTTTACGAATCGATTTACAATTTCAGGATTCTAAATCCTACAAAACTGATAAATTCGCATGAATAAGATAATTTTACTATTCACACTTATTTTTATTGTCTTTTTTGGGTTTGAAATTTCCGGACAAACGATTAACCGTGGTCCTTACCTTCAATCTGTCACTACAGGAAGTATTTATATTAAATGGCGAACAACTGTTGCCTCCGGGAGCAAAGTTTGGTATGGCAATAGTCCTACTAATTTAAATAATGAGGTTGATTTAGGAGGAAGTACAACTGAGCATGAAGTTCAAATTACCGGACTTATTAGCTAATACGACTTATTATTATGCCGTTGGTTATGGAAGTACCCAATTGAGAACACCAGACTTCGATCATTATTTTAAAACTACTCCATTAACAAATACTACGCAAACCATTAGAGCCTGGGTTTTAGGAAATGCAGGGAATGATCACGTTGATCAAACTGCTACTAGAGATGCATATTATAGCTATATAGGGAATAACCACACTGATTTGATGCTCATGTTAGGCGATAATGCATATAATGATGGGACAGATGCAGAGTACCAAATAGCCATGTTCGAAAATATGTATCAAGACAAACTCATAAATACTGTGATGTGGTCTTGCTTCGGAAATCGTGACGGTGCATCAGCAGATAGTGATACAGAAAGCGGACCTTATTACGACATTTTTACTTTTCCAAGACTTGGCGAAGCCGGTGGAGTTACAAGTAATACAGAAGCATATTATTCTTTTGATTATGGAAACATACACTTTATTTCGTTAAATACCTGGGATGTTGATCGAAGTGTGGCAGGTCCCATGATGACTTGGTTACAGAGCGACCTCAATGCGAACACACAAGATTGGGTTGTTGCACTTTTTCACCACCCTCCATATAATGGAACAGACGGAAATAGTTCGGATACCGATCCGATTGAAACAGATATGCGAGAAGATTTTGTTCCTATTCTTGAAGCTGCAGGCGTTGATTTGGTATTGTCTTCTCATCATCACAGTTATCAACGTTCTTTTTTGATTAAAGATCATCATGATGTATCCTCAACGTGGAATCCTGCAACTATGGGAGTTGATCTGGGTGATGGTCGAGATGATGGAGACAATGCTTATTATAAGGAAATTGGAGGGGAAGGAACCGTTTATATGGTCGCCGGATCTGCAGGAAGCTTGGGTGGTGATCCATTTGGTTATCCTGCAATGTATTCTGCTATACAGGAACTTGGTTCTTTGGTTTTAGAAGTTTCAGATCTTCAGATGGATGTAAAATTTCTTCAAGATGATGAGAGCATTGGAGATTATTTTACCATAATAAAGCAAATTAACCCTCCAACAGTGGATATCACAAGCCCCATGGATGGAGCTTTCTATAGTTCAAGCCCTGGAAATATTACAATAAATACAACTGTTTCGGATCCAGGTGGATCCGTCCAACAAGTCGAGTTTTTTGTTAACGGCTCATTAATTGGAACTGACAATTCTGATCCATTTGCTTTTAACTGGAATAATCCTGCTGATGGTACTTATGAGGTTAAAGCTGTTGCAACTGATAATGATGGAAATATTGCAACTTCAAAAATAAAAGTTCAAGTCGGAGATGGTTCTGTTTGTACACAAATAAACAAAAGTGCTGATGATGCGGAAGAAGCTGCAGATGGCTATGTAGATAAAACTAATCGTGACCTGGAATTAGTAAATGATGGGGATAACCAAACTGTTGGTTTACGATTTGAAAATCTCAATATTCCACAAGGAGCTGTGATAATGGATGCTTATATACAGTTTACGGTTGATGAACCTACCAATATCAACCCTCGGAAACTTGATATTTATGCGGAAGATAATGACTATCCGTTTAGCTTCCAGGAAGATGATTTTAACATTAGTAGCCGTCCTAAAACGAGTGCTACTGTCAGTTGGTATCCTGATTTTTGGAATATTGACGGTGAATCCGGACCAGATCAAAAAACCGTCCAGATCCGATCGGTAATTCAAGAAGTGGTAAATAGAAGCGGTTTTACAATGAATAGTCCCATTGTAATTATAATTGAAGGTATTGGAAAGAGGGTAGCAGAATCTTTCGATGGGAACGCTGGTGATGCTCCCGAATTATGTATTGAATTTAGCAATTGCCCCGATAGTGACGGTGATGGCACATGTGATGCTAATGATATATGTGCTGGTTTAGAACCCGGCGATCCTTGTGATGATGGAAACCCTGCAACTTATAATGATTTAATCCAGGGGGATTGTAGTTGTGCAGGTACGTTTTTTGACTGTCCTTCCATTCCTGGAGATATTGGAGATCCATGTAACGATAATGATGTAGGCACCTATAATGATGTGATAACAGCAGGTTGTGCTTGTCAAGGAACACAATATGATTGTTATCCGGCTCCTTTAGATATCGGAGATTCATGTAATGATAATGATGTAGGTACTTACAATGATGTGATAGATTCAAACTGTGAATGTCATGGTACGCAGTATGATTGTTACCCATCCCCAAATGATATCGGAGATCCGTGTAATGATGGAGACCCAGGAACTCACGATGATGAGTATAATGCAAGTTGCGTCTGTGCAGGAATCCCTTATGATTGTCCGATTTTGCAAAAGGATTTTGGTGAACCCTGTGATGACGGAGATGCTAATACTAATAATGATGAAATAGCTTCAAATTGTACTTGTGCGGGCATTCCGAATGGTACAGGCACATTAACTTCAGCTACTATATCGTCAGGAGATAATGATGCAGAAGAGGAGGTTCTATCTGGGGATGTTAGTACAGGAAGTTCTGATTTAGAATTGATTTATGATTCTCCAGATGACCAAATTGTTGGTTTAAGATTTACAAATCTCAACATACCTCAAGGTATGTATATTATGAGTGCAATGATTCAATTTACCTCCGATGGCAGTACTCAGAATATAGATCCATGTAGGCTTGATATTTACGGAGAAGATATTAACAATTCACCAGATTTCACGAATGGCAATGGTAATAATAATATCAGTTCACGTGCAAAGACTACAGCAAAAGCAGATTGGTCACCTGATCAATGGAATGCTGATTTAGAAAGGGGTGTACAACAAAGAACTGTCAATATAGCCTCGGTTATCCAGGAAATAGTAAATCGACCTGGGTATTCTTCAAGTAGTGCTATAAGTTTACTTATAGAAGGAACTGGAAAACGTAAAGCATTTTCCTACAATGGTAATTCAGCTCAAGCTGCAACTTTAACAGTTATCTATGATCTTACCGGACCATTACCAATAGAATTGTTGGATATCAGTGCTAAAACACAACGAGATGCAATCAGGGTCGATTGGTCAACTGCTTCCGAAACAAACAATGATTACTTTACTATCGAAAGAAGTTTTGATGGACGCGATTTCCAGGCTATTGGAACAGTACCAGGAAAAGGTACCACTACGGATCTTAGCGTTTACACGTTTTTAGATAAAAATCCTGAAAGAGGAATAAATTACTATCGCGTGAAACAAACGGATTTCGACAGCCAATATTCATATAGTAGAGTTGTAAACGCCAAATTTGAAGGTGAAAATTATTTCCAAATATTCCCAACTATTGTTGAAGATTATTTGACAATTCATAGAAGTACCGAAAATAATTTGGAATCTACAATTATTATCCATGACATAACGGGAAGATCATTTAAGACTTCTGTTATTGAGAATGATGAATTTGAAAAAGAGTTATTACTTGAAAATTTTATACCTGGTGTATATTTTATTTCAATTTATAATAATGAGTCTGTTGAAACTTATAAAATAATTAAACTATAAGTTGATAACCATTGGGAGCATATAATTCATTAAAGTAGGGTAAAATGATTTTTTTTCAAAGTGGCGAGCCTTTCCCTATACGGCCCACTTCAATAAACGGTCCTCATTGTTTTTAATAAAGGACATACCGAAACAAGGATTAGTATGCCGTCCCGATCAAAGTGTTGAATGGTTGACCGCATGGCGTATTTTGCGCCCAAAATACGCTGTCGCACCCGGTTAGACGGGCACGCGAAATCAGTGTGACGATTGGCAATTATTCTAATGAGACGGACGATGGCTACACTGGCGACAACGAGATGTGGATTGGGCGTAAAGCGGGGGAGATCGCTCGGTGGGGGATTGCCCCTGGTCCATAGCGAGGGCGGAAGCGCAGGCCGAGGTCAACCGGCTCAATGATCGGCCCATGGCGAGCCTCGTTGCTCTAGATCAGAGGCAGTCTTCTTCACCGACTTGACGGGCCCGCTGCATCAAGCCACGCTTCTCATGACCGTCCGCAGAGCCGCATCGCTGCAATGGCTGAGTGACCGCAACCGAAAGCAGCCGTTCGCTGCACCGCAGCATTTTTGTCCCAAAAAGCCGTGGCACGGACGTCCCTATCTTCCTGCGAGCGGCCTACGGTGTGTCTGATATCAACCCTACGAGCTCAGCAGGTGTCACCTCGAGTGCGCGGGCGACGCCGTTGAAGAACGTGATTTCCCGGTGGCTCATGCGCTGATCACTCTTGATAACCTGGGCGAGTGCCTGCAGGATTGTCACGCGATCGGATGTATGAAGTTTACCGCCGCAGTGGACCAGATAATCTTCCAGCGGGGCCGATTCATACAGTGTAGAAGCCGCAGCCACCCGAATGTCGGCTGTGCTCACGGAGTCTCCAGTGGCCTCCTCTAGCACCTTCTGGACGGTGTCCACCTCGCAAGCGTTGATGTTTGCATCAGAGCTTGATGCCCGCGCCAGCGTCATAAGCAGAACTTCCTTAAAGAGCGCCCGTTGCTCTTCGGGCGTGGGTTCCGAGCCGCGAAAGATTTTCAGTACGTTGCCGAGATCCGAAAGCGCCATGACAAACATCCTCTTGTTGTTATCGGGAGATGAGCCCTGCTCAGAGCCCGCAGTCTAACGCAGGAGCGTGCCCGTTCCGAATGACGGCCCGCGCAACATCCGATGTGCCGCGGCGATCAGCTTCACGTCGGGCGCTGTCGTTCGCTGCGGCGCAGAACTGCGTGGCCAGAGAACTGGTTTCTTATTGGCTGCTTAGGCCCAATATAGCAGTCGTTGAGGCCGCGTAGAATGAGTCAGGGATCGGAGTATCACTGACACTGTTGGTGAGACGACACAACAACGGGCGAGCCGAGACTGGCAAATATTTTCTGCGAAAAGCCCAGACCAATTGCCAGCAACGCGCAAATGCTAGGGAGTCTATTGGCCACTGGGGAGGGAGGGACCACTTGAACTCTCGGATTCTTGGCTGTTTTCGGCGCGTCGGCTCATAACCCGAAGGTCGTAGGTTCGAATCCGTAACCCCGCTACCGTTCGTATATTCAAGGCCCCGCAGTTCGCCGGGCCCTCTTTTTCTAGGGTCTACAATCCGAGCGTGGCCACCAGTTGAGGGCCACCCTCGGTCCCCTGAGGATTGAGGCGGACCCGCCCCAGATTGTAGCGACGACCACCCGGAATCCCGATCGCGAGAACTTGTAAGGAACAACGGTGCGGATCAGATCTCTTTATCGACGCCGGCGAGATTGCGGATCAGGTGAAGGAAGTGTTCCTCTGCAGTGTGGATAAGGTGCTGGAACTGGTTGGCACAACGACGTTTCTGGACTCATTGCAGAGCGTCAATGCCAAGGGGGTCGTGTGCACGACAGGCAGGGTCGGTGATCAGTGTTCATTTGTGGAATTTACTCCCATCGGGGCAATTCCAACCGCAGGGTGTCTGATGCCCTATGCGGGTGGCGCCGAGGATTTTAGTCGTAGCCACTGAAGGACCGGGTCGTGCAGATCGAATAGGGGACGCTCCGCCCCCAGGTCGGTCGGGAATTCACGCTCGACCAGATACTTGAGGCACACAAGCGTATGGAAGAAAATCGTGCAGGTGGAAAACCGTGACGCCGCGCTTATATTCGTCGAACCCGCGACGAACCTTGGGGGAACTCGGTGCGGTCACGCCGGACCAGATCGAAACGTTGGTCACCGACTTGCGGCACTTCGCCGACTCATCGGTGAACAAGCCGCACCTAAGCAATCTCGGGCGATGGATTTCAGACCAACCCCCAAATGCCAAGCAGCCGCCGTGAGTCTTTTTGCCTATTCGTCGGATTAGCCAGAACCTTCAAGTGCGCCGCGAATCTTCTGGACCCACCGTGTCAAACCCGAATCGTTCAACGGCAATGGCTCGTGCGTGGGCGGGCGAGTGCAGTAGTCTGGTCCGGGTCCGATCAACAATGCTGTCAGCGCTTCGCCGAGAGCAACTTTCTCGGTCGCCGTTATGAGCCCGCGGACCTTGGGCCGTCGATGAGGATGTCATGCATCACTGGTAGGTCGGCCGAGACGACCGGCGTCCGCAGGCCATCGCCTCAATCGGTGCGACGGGGAACCCCTCGTGCCGTGACGGTAGCACCGAGAGGTCAGCAGCGCTCAGGTAGCGACGCATCCGAGCCCGATCGAGAACGTACCGATCGATCCACGTGTAGCTGGTTGTTGATACCGATTCCAACAGTCGGCGCAGTTCGGCCCGGCCACCACCATCACCAACAAGCACGAGATGCGGGCAAACACCCACGGCCTTATCGCAAACGACTCTCCACGCTTGAACCAGCAGGTCGAGGCCCTTTCGCTGGATCGCAACACGGCCATGCCAGATGACGATGCGCTGGTCGGATGGCCAGTTCAGTGCCCGCCGGGCTGTGGCTTGGTCTTCGGGGAACCACAAAGCGGTGTCAATCGGGTTAAGACCCGCCAGATGCGTGCCGGGTCGACACGGTATTCCTGGCGGACGCGCTGCGCCTCGGCGGTCGGGCCGATGAGCAGGCCGGTCGCGCGGGCCATCGATCGCTGGCGGAAGTGACGCTCAAGCGGGGACCGCTGCCAGTCACCGCCCTGGAAGGTTGCGAAGACCGGGATGTTCAGGCGTCGGCCAACGGAGACCGCCACATCGAACCGTGGGTCTTCGTACTCCTGAGTCAGCACGGCGTCGCAGCCTTGGGCCAACAGGCATCGGCGAAGGGCACTTCGCGGCGTCGCGAGATGGCAAGTAAACTTTCCACCGCGTGATGCGGCTCGGGCCAGGCGAAGGGAGACTCGCCGGCAGCGCGATCACCGTCGGGCCGGCGTTTTCATGCTCAAAGCGCGTGGCCCGCTTGACCTGCTGGGAAAAACAAATTACCACGGACGAGACGCCGACGCGCTTCAGCGCCTCGGCATAGCCGAACAGCCAGCCGCCGGTCATGCGGGTGGCGAACGTTTTGAGATCGACACCGCTGGTCTCGAGGTAGTCCTCGATGACGTCTCCCCAAGGCAGGATGGCAACGCGGTTGATCAGCTTGGTCATGACGTTGCGGCCGGTTTCTGCCAGACCGATGTCGAACTCGGCGCCAGGTTCGTCGGCCGAGCGTCGCCAGTAACCCCACCACGTGCAGCGGGCTGATCAGCGTGCAGGCCAGAACCCGGACGGACTTGGAAGCCGCGAGAAGCTGAGGTCGTGGTTGAGGCTGGTTGCAGGCGAGATAAAACCGGCCCAGCCGCGGTTGGTCAGCGGGATGAGTGATTCCAGGTCGGCCGGCGAATAGCCCCGCCGAACGTGTCCCCATTCTTCCAACAGCACGGCTTCATCCGGGCAGATTGGGGTGAGGATCTTGTAGTGTGGGTATCGCCAGTTTTCTCGGGGGGTCGTGACCATCAGGTATCCGCCGGGCTTGAGTACGCGTGCGGCTTCGCTCGCCGCGGCCCGGTCGTCGGGCACGTGCTCCAGCAGGTCGAACATAGTGACCAGATCAAACGTGTTGTCCTCGAAATGCAGGGCGGTGGCGTCGGCGGGAATGAACTGGACGCCCGGCTGGCGGTTGCACGGAGCGTCCGCGTATTTTGGGTCAAGGTCGGTGTTGATGATCGAGGTGTTCGGATAGAGTATTCGCGCTAGGCCGCTTTGTCCGCCCCCGATCTCCAGGACGCGCTGAATGGGTTGGTCGGGCGCGAGCCGGTGGATCGCCCGCATCTTCTCGCGAAAGAAAAAGCCAAGCGTCCACGGGCGCTCGACGGATTCTGGGCGAGGAAGGCCGCGAGCGATTGTTTCATGGATTCCGCTCGGCCGCGGATGGTGCTTCGGTGGTTGCGTTTGTCGGTGTCTTCTGGGCCGGGCTCGAACAACCGGCGGACTTCGAGCAGGCCCTCGAGGTAACCGAGGATCTGTGCACGAAGCATGGGCGGCTGGTCGTTGGCGTACCGCAGGCGGTCGAGTGCGCATCGGGCAAAATAACTGGGCAGCCGCACGAACGCGGCGATCAGGTTGCCGACGTCGCGGTGATTCCTGAACTGCACGAAGAGCGCCGCCATGTGTCCCCGCATGTAGTGTCGCATCTGCCTTCGCAGGCTGGGGAGTCCGCGTCGGTGGTGGTGATAGACCACAGCCCGTGGTTCGTAAGGGACGTCCTGCCCGCCGCGAGGCTTCGATACCAGAATTCCGAGTCCTCGCTGCAGCCCGAGGCACCCGCACCGAGGCGTTCGTCGAACAGGCCGATCTCATCGATTAGCTCTCGTCGTCGAAACGCCATGTTCGCACCGGCACCGATCTCCCAACGCCGACGGTGAGTTTGCGTGTTCGCTCGAAGTAGTTGGCGTCATAGGCGCATCGTCGGGCAGCCGCGTCCGTTCGCGCCCTCGCCTCCCTCGAAGATCAACTGGGCGGGCGTGTTGAGTTCCGCAGGCAGAACCAGCCCGGTCACGACGCTCATCTTCTGGGCGATCAAATGCACTGCGGAGCGCGCCAATCCAGCGGGCGTCGACATCATCATCGGTGAGCGCGACCGCAGCTGCCAGTCGCATGACGCAGGCCAGTGTTCCGCGCAACCGACAGTCCGGGTCTTGGCTCGGCGACATATGTCACGCGGTGATATTTAGTCGCGAGTTGCCGGGTGGCGCCGACGCCGGACCCGTTGTCGACCACAATCACCTGGTCGGGCTTCGGATCGAGGCGGTCGATCGAGTCCAGGCATATGGCTGTAGGTCGTCCTCTCGGTCGCGAGTGCACGCACCGCCACCGCTGTCGTCTTCGCATCGGACGCGTGCTTGTGTTGTGAAAAGAAGCAGCGGGGTGTCGTGGGCGGTGAGTTCATCGAGCAATGCGGGCTCAACTTCTGGACGGAGAGAGAACGCGCGGTAAGCTAGGCTGAGCCCGAAATGCCCCGCCGAACAGGTGGTCGGCCACGGTGTCGGCAATAGCGTCGGCCGCCCAAGCTGCGAGGCGTCGTGGCGGTAGGGGCATCGATTCGGCCCGCAACCAGAGGTGCCCGAGCGGTGTTTCTTCATGCCAAAGGACGGCGTAGGTTCCCGCGGTGCCTGGCTGGGCTTCGAGTTTGGGAAGCGGTTGGTCAAGCTGAATCGAGCCGATATGCCACGGCCGAAAGGGCGGCGACAGCGCTTCGGTCTCGGGTGACGGATGGTTCATGCTTCACTCCTCGCCGCACATCCGAAAAGTTTCTCGCGCTGGCCGTTCCCCATGCACACGCGCCAGAACAGTGCCGACCATCGCCCTGCGGCGTAGCTCACGTTCAGCAACGCTTCGCGCGCCGGGCACTGCCGGCGCAGCGCGACGCCAAAGCGGTTGAACATCCACGTAGTTTGTTCCCACACCTCATTCAAACCAACGCGCCACCAGACCCCGTCGTCCGGTGTCCAAAGCATGGCCCGCGCGGTGCTGCCTGCATCGCCCGAGGCCGAAAAGTAACCGCCAGAGGTAGCCGAACGCCGCACGGCGGACCGACACGCGATGATGCAACCGGCATCCCGGGTGACACCACGCCAAACTTCGAAGCCAGCCGCAGCGTCAGTTCAACATCGCCGCCGAAGATCAGGTGGTGCCGGTGCTATCTGCCAGCAAGGCACCGTCGAGCCAGCCCAGGTCCACCGGCGTGCCGGCGGAGGACCATGCCCGCGCCCGCCAATGACCAGACACGCTTGGGCGATTCGCCGTAGTCCTGCTTCGCCCAGCAGATCAAACGCGGACGAATAGCATGGCGGCGGGGCGTCCCACTCCAGAACGATGCGACTGCCGAAGGCACCGCACTGAGGCTTTTCATGCGCAAAGCGTGCCGCCTCAACCAGCCAATCCGGGTGCAGTGTGCAGTCGTCGTCGATAAAGCCGATCCATTCACGATCGGACTCTGCTACTGCGGCGGCGGGCGTGGTGCAAGCCCTGCTCCGGCTCATGGACGCGTCGCAGGCCGGGTAATCGGCCGACCTCGACGTGACGTTTTACCACCGCCCGGGTGCTGTCGGTCGAGTTGTTGTCCACTACCAGAACACTCCAATCCAGCGTCACTGGAAAATCATTCACGTTTTCGCTTCTTAGATTACTGAGTGTGGTCAAGGTCTTATCAAGCTCGGCCGAATTGTTGTAGGTGCAGATGACCCAGGTCGATACCGATCAGCTGGGCCTGTGGCCGATCAGAGTTGGCGCGGCTATGGTCATCTCCGGCATCCTCTGCTGCGCTCAACTCAACCGATTCGGCCGGATGATGGCGACCCGCCGCTGCGATCGGCGGTACTCGCCAAGGCTACCGACCAGCCCGCCAACCATCTCGGTCAACACCATGCTGACCGGCAAGGGGTGCCGTCCGATCGTCGCGCTGACAGTCTGTTTGGCCATGTCCATCCACCACCAGGCGCGCATGCGTCGCAACCTGCCGCGCATCGGCTTGTCGGTCGCGTGGACCTTGGACATAAACGCCATAAACCCCTTGCCCCAATTATCCGTACTGGCGACGAAGGCCCGGCAGGTCACGCCGATGATCGTGGCGGACGGCCATGCTCGGCTCGTAGACCAGGGGCGCTCCCGAACGCACGACTTTGTAGAAGATGTCCAGGTCGCCCCCACCGGGCAGCGGTGCGCCGGTGTCGAGTGCCTCGTCGAATCCGCCGATCTTCTGCAGCAGCGATCGATCAACGCGATGTTTGCCCCTGCCCCAAAATAACCCGCGTGGCAGGGGTGCATCGGATTCTTGGGGTGGGTCTGCCCGTGATAGCGCAGTTTGCTGTAGCCGCGGCTAAACCCGCCACGGCTTTCGAAGAGAATCTGGGCCTCGGTTTCAAGGCACCGTGGCAGTACCAGCCCGGTCACGCCACCCGCGTCCGGGTGCTCGGCCCACGCCTGCTTGAGGCCGTCGCCCCATGCCGGGTCCAATTCCACATCATCGTCAATAAAGGCAACCCATTGGCCGGTCGCCTCCGCGACCGCGCGGTTGCGGGCAAAGTCGAGCCCGACCCGCGGCTCCATGGTGTAGCGAAGCGTCGGCCCGGTCGACGGCGGGAATTGCTTGGCAGATACTTCAACGAGCTGCCGCGTAGCCTCGTCTTTTGGAGCGTTGTCAACCACCAGGATCTCGACCGCGGCAAAGCCCCGGTTTCCCTTGCCAAAGACATGGCGCAATGAACCTAGAAGTTCGTTCGAGATAGACCGTGCGATTGTGGGTGCAGACCGCGAGGGTGACGGTCCGGTCGGTCGTCGTCAGGGTGGCGGCATTGCCGGTGAGTTCTCGTCGAAGTTGCTCGGCCACGATCGCGCGACCGGCGTGCCGGGAGATCTCGCGCCAGCCCCGCTACGTTTGTTAGTGCTACCGCACCGTCGCGACGAGCCACCATCCAGAACGCGATCGGTCGCCCGTGCATTCGGATGAGGACTGCCGCGCCATCATTTGTCGGCAAGGGCGACAGCCTGTAACGGCTCGGCAATTTCAACTTCGTGTATCACGTATTGCACGGCAAGAGTCCTTATCGAAGGACCGGGTCCCCCTGCTGGAGTCGATATAGTTCCGCAAACAGCCCTTCATCACGAAGGAACCTGGCGATGGCGGGCCCTGTTCGATCACCCGGCCGTGTTCAAGAACCACAACGTGGTCTGCCTGAGCAACGGTGGCCAGCCGGTGTGCGATAATGAGCACCGTCCGCTCGTGCCGAACTGCGTCGAGCGCTTGTTGGATTAGTGCTTCGGATCGGCTGTCGAGCGCGTTGGTCGCCTCGTCGAGGATGAGTAGGTCTGGCTGGCGTACCAGTGCCCGGCGGAGCGTCAGCCGTCGTCGTTGCCCACCCGATAGGCGTGTGCCGCGATCGCCCACGACGGTGTCATAGCCTTGTGGAAGTTGCTGGATGAACTCATGCGCTTGGGCCATTCGGGCCGCGTCGATGATCTGATCTTCACTTGCATCCAGTTGGCCATAGGCGATGTTTTCGCGAACCGTCTCGTTGAACACGAACAGGTCTTGGCCACCAGGGCAACATGCCGCCGCCACGCGTCGATCTTGATGTTCGCCAGTGGACGATCGTCGAGCCAAATTCTGCCATCGGTGGGTTCATAAAATCGAAGCAGTAGCTTCACGAGTGTTGTCTTGCCCGCCGCCGCCCGACGGCCCGACCAACGCGGTCGTCTTTCGCGGCGCTGCCACCGTCAGTGAGACATCATTTAGAGCGGGTGTGGCGGTCGAGGGGTAACGGAAGGTCACATTCTCCAGCGTGATCGTGTCACGGAGTGGGGTGTAATCCGACGTTCCGCTGTGGGCCGGATCAGGCGTAAGCGTCAGGGCCGCACCGACTTCACGCACTGCCCCGTTCAACGATGCCAGGTGGGTCTCGGCCATGGGCGAAGAGCATCTTCATTCGGGGCTGCATCCGGTACAGCACGAACAGGAACACCAGAAGTGCGGGGAGGTTGGACGCATCCCGCAGACTGATAAACGCGATCACCACCAGGAGGGTCGCAGCGAGCAGTTCGTACACCGGTTCAACCGCGGCCGCGATTGCGTCTAGGCGAAACATCGAATGCCGAACACGCGCAACCGTGATTCACCTTCGAATCGGTCACGCTCGTAATTTTCGCGACCGAACGCCCGGATTGTCTTCATGCCGGAAAGCACCTCAACCATTCGATTGCCCAATCCCGCGTTGGCCCGGGTCGAAACCCGCCGAAGGATGGAAGCCCGCCGCGTTATCCGCCGGACCAACAGTGATATCTCCGAGACACACTGCTACGACAAGCGTGAGCGACCACGAGATCATTAACAATAGCCCAACGTAGACCAACAGCGTGGCGAGGGTCACGATCAGTTCGAGGAGCACGCGGGCAGCAGAGCTCGCCCGCCATGTCTCGCTCGCCAGGGTGTTGATCATTCGCCCAGGCCGGAACCGGTCCATCACGCATGGGCGTCGGCGAGGGCAACGATGGAGCATGTCCCGACGTAGGTCCTCCGCCAGACGAGCGCTCAACCAAAACGCGAGCAGGCGATTGCCATAGGTCAGTCCGCTGGCAAGGGCGATAGTGAGCAGGATCGCACCGCAAATCGCTGGCAGTTGATAGTTCGGGCCGATCGCGTCCAGCATGGCTTGGCCAAGCGTGGCGGTTGGGGATATTCGGCGCGTCGGCACTCGTACTGGAGACGTACTGCAACAGGGGGATGAAAAGGCCGATTCCTAGTCCCTCGCTCAGGGCCGAGAGCACGCCCAAGACGATGACGCCCCAGCCGATTCGTCGGTGTCTGGTCAGCATTGGTCGAAGCGCCCGCCACGCCTCGCGCTCGGTGTTGAGGAAACGCCTCACTCATTGCCCCCGACCTCCTGCACCAGCCGCCCGGAGCGTTGACTGAGCGGGCCTGCATCGGCACCCCTTCGTGCTCCACAGTTTGTTGAGCGGGGCTATTTGGGGGGCCTCGGGTTCAGCACAGGCGTCGACCGCGTCACCCATTGCTGTCGCTCACGCTTGCGAAATACCTT
>CAWBZX010000011.1:0-275171 GCA_963793295.1 uncultured Saprospiraceae bacterium
AAGCAGGAAACCATGGTGGAGTTACTTGAAATGGTTGCATCTGAGACCGTATAAGATTCTATAATCGATTCAGCTCCGGATGTAATAGTTACGGTATAAACTCCAACAGCAAGATCTGAAATGTCCTGTGTTGTTGCTCCAGTGCTCCAACTATAAGTATAACTACCATTGCCACCTGTAACCGTAATATTGATTGCTCCTGTTGACTCGCCACTGCATAACACATTGGTAATTAAAGTGTCTGTCACTTCAATTTGACCCATACTACAATTCACGGTTTCTTTTGCGTCTGTCAAATTATAAGCAGTTAATACCCCGCCTGGTTCTTGTGAAATTTCAACAATGTTTGTTGGCGGATTATCAAGGAAAACTACATTACTGCTGCTTCCGTCAATTCCAAGCAACTCAAATCGCATTTTATAAATTATAGTACCATCTGCTAATGTTTGTGGTGCCAAAGTAGGTTCAACCCATGCAATTCGAACTGTATTTGCATTTAATTGATTAAATTGTCCACCAGACAAGCCACTTAAATTAAAGCCAGTTACACCCAGATAACTAAGCTGTGAAGTGTCCCATTGAACATCATATTGCATACTTACAATATTATTAAAATTTTGTACAGAAACTTCTACTTCAACTATTTCGCCGGTACAAGCGGATTCATCAGATAGTATTAATCCAAATAATCCTTCACCGGTCACATCCACCTCTCCTGACACTGTAGTTAAAGGAACTTCAACAGCCATACCTCCGTTATCTTGAGTTGCTTCTATTGCAGTAGGATCATTAGTAAATGAAACAGAACTAGATTCACCTGCATTTCCAACAACAATGAACCCAACACGGTAAATTACTGTATTATCAGGGACGGTAACTCCTGACGCCATAGGATCATCCCATAAAAAGGTAAGTTTTCCAATATCAACTAATGGTGCTCCGGTATTAAAAGAAGGAGATCCCGGAAGATTTCCAGTCCATTGTGTTTCATAAAAATCTATTATCGAAGGATCCCAGGCCATGCTATATTGTAAGCTCAGCATGTCTGTGAAATTTTTAACACTTACATCAACATAAACGGTATCGCCAGGTTGACCAGATTCGAATCCAGCTAAAACAGTTACTGCATTACTTAAGTCACCTGTTATTTTAACTTCTCCATCAATACTTTCCAAGCCTATATTATTTCCTCCAGAATTCGCATCAACAACCTCTATCGGAGCCAGATTACCATTTATATATAAAGAATCAATAGACCCTCCCGCTCCTATTGCGGTAAAACAAATGGAATAAATAACGGTTTCATTTGGAACCGTCACTCCGAGTCCCATGGGATCATTCCATGACATCGTCACAAAACCACTACCGGACATGGTAGTTCCAAAATTACCAGAACTTAAATCTTGAAGGTTTAAATTTTGAATATTATCAAACTGTAGTAAGGTTGGATCAAATTGCATCGTATACTGCATACTAACAATATCAGTAAAATTGCATACCGCAACATCCAAACAAACTTGTTCTCCTGTATCTGCTGAATCACTTTCTACCAACAACCCAAAACCACTAAAATTACAGGTTAGGCCGCCGCCACCGCCACCGCCGCCGCCAGCAATATCCAGCGTAACGTCTAGAAAAATCACAGAACTCGTAATTTCCATTATTCCGCCACCAGTATCTTGTGTAACTTCGATAGATGTTGGATCTCCTGTAAATTGAACGTCTGTAGAAACCGGCCCTGTTGCAACTACATCGAAAGTAATCGTGAATAAAACAGAACCATTTGCCAGGGTTTGAGGATTAGCCAAGGGGTCTGACCATAATGTACTCAACTTACCGTTGCCTGTCATGGTGGTTCCAAAATTACCCATTGATAGGCCAATCTCAGGATTAAAATTCCCAACTGAAACATAGCTTAAATGGTTTGTATTCCAGTTCACTGAATACTGATAACTGGTGATATCTGTGAAATTATCCACTAAAACATCAACTGTAATTTGTTCACCTAAACCGGGTGCTTGATTTGACGGGAAAAAATAAAATGTTGGCTGTGCATTGATCGAAAAAGCGATGATCAAAAACCAAACTGTGGCTAAAAAAGTGTATATCTTACTCATTTGTCCTTGGAATTTGGGATGTTAGGAAAAATTTATCTTACTAAGACCATTTTATTAGTTAAAGAATAATCATTGGTTTGCAGGGTATAAAAATAAGTGCCCGACCCAGGCAGCTTATCCGCATTTATAGTTATGCTGTTTTCCCCTTCTAAAAAACTATCTTTAAAGGAATAAATCAGCTTGCCATTTATATCATAAAACCGAAACTCTATTTCACTACTTCGACTTATATCAAATCGTATAATCGATTGATTATCAAAAGGATTTGGTTGATTTTGATAAAGGGTAAAAAGTTCATTAGACTGAATGCTAGGAGAAGGATCGGTACTCAATGGGCCGACTATTGTAATCATCCCATCCTCTGTAATTACCGGTAATATATTTCCATCTATATCAGAAAATTCAATAAATATTGGATCATCCGTTATTGCAACAACACTGAATGATTCCTCTGTACCAATTGCTTTAAAATAAAGGGAGAAAATAGTTGTGCTATCATCCAGAGTGACTCCGGTAAATTGATTATCAACCCAATATGTAGTCAACTTACCTAAGTGGGAAACATTCGTTCCGAAGTTTGCTAAAGAGTAATCTGAAAGAACATTAAGATTACCAACGCTATCAAATTGGAGAACATCTTGATTCCAATTTATTGAAAACTGCATGCTCACTAATTCCTCAAAATCTGCAACCTTAATATCTACAATTACAGAAGCATTGGGATCAACAGATTGTGAAGGAACAAAGATGGTAGGTTGTGCCGAAACCGGCACAACGAACCACAATAGCAAAGCAAAATATAACAGTATGTCTTTATTCATATTTTTATCAATTGATTGAAACTCGATTTTTTTAATCTCAAGAGATATAGCTCTCGAAATCTTATTTATCGACGATAGTTATAAAAACTAAAGAGGGGGAATTTTTGGTTTTATTCTGTAAAAATGGAAATACAAAATTTATTGAATTACTAACGAATCGTAAAATAGTAACCAATACATCTTTATTTTTACCTTGGAGAATAAGGAATCTTTTTTTTGTATTCATCATGTGATTATAATTTGTCTAGATACTTGTTCTGATTTCTGCATATACAATAAACCCCAAACCTTTAGTTTCCTTTTTAAATCTCGCACTATATAGTTTTAAGACTCAAATTAAGTGGTGTGCACAATTATATCGCACAAAGGAAAATGGCTTGTCTGAAATTTACCCGCTAAAATGCAATCAGGGGAGAAAGGCTTTTATATGGTATAATTAGATTTTGATATGTTCTAATATAAAAACCTGGATAAGTTAAAATTGCAGGACTCGTATTTCAGTTCATGGGATTTAGTTAAGCTAATGCCTAAACTAATTCACGATTTTGGGTTTTTCAATTAAAATTGCTTTGAAAATTTTTAACAACTTAGTAACACAAAGATAAAGGATATAAAATTCTCATTTCTACCCAAAAACCGGTATTTTTTACATAGATAAAAAATAAATATTAGTCACTTGTTATTTAAAAAAAACAGTTAAATGGAAAGATTTTTTTCCGCTTCTTCAAAATAACATTGTCACAAACCAAATTTCCAAAAAGCACTTTGAAGTAGAAAGTTCGAAGCAACATAGTTAAAAAACACTGTTAATCAGCTTTTTATGAAAATAATTAAAATTAAATTATACTTTATTGATAGGATTGGCAACTTCAAATCGCAACTATTAATTATACATTCTACTCTCTACCACACACATAAATTAATATTAATTGAATATAAATATTAATAGGTACATCAATCTTATTAGTAAAAATATTATATTTTGGAAAGTGTTCTTTTTGGCCTCAATATGAAATGGATTATTGCATCACCTTGAATGATATTACATTAAATTAAAGCCATCCATAAATTGAAACAAAGAGAATTCAATCAAATCAGAAGAATTGATATAAAAAGCATAAATAGATCAGAATCTATTTTTTATGCGGAAAAATTTTAGTGAAAATTAAAATTGGAAAGGTTAAATCAAACTATTATCGTAGGCTATTTTAATAAGTCCTGCGGTATTACTTACACCAAGTTTACGCATGATGTTTTTACGATGAACACTTACCGTTTGATCACTTATAAAAAGTTCTTTGGCAATTTCTTTGTTGCTTAATGCCAGTGAAATGAGACGTAATATTTCAAATTCACGCTTAGTAAGGTTAGATTTTTTAATAAACTTATCTTCAAAATGATAAGCATTATCACTTTTTCGAGATGCTTTACTTGCTAAAGAGTTCAGGCTAACTCCTTTTCCGAGGAAGGTTCGCCCATCCAAAACCTCTTTTATTGCATTGACAAGTTCTTCTTTACCGCTACTTTTCAATACGTAACCATCAACACCTGACTTAAAAGCGGATTTGACAATTTTGGATTCGTCATACATTGTAAGCGCCAATATTTTCAAGTCTACGTATTGATCTCTGATAGCATCCAATACATCAAGTCCATCTCTTTCAGGCATATTGAGATCCAAAATCAATAAATCTGGAACATTTTTCTTCAGGATAGTAATTAGTTCTTCCCCATCATTGGCAATATCCATCAGATTGATTTCATAGCCACTAATGTCATTTAAAATGGACCTTAAACCTGTTATAAAAAGTTGGTGATCATCAGCTATTACGATGTTTACGTGTTGCATTTAAAAATATGTTTGTGGTCATGGGATGAATCAGGTTTATAATTTTCTTATTTATGAACCTGAAATGTCACTTTCGTTTTCTTTTAAATCGAATGGAATCTATTGCACAGAAATCTGCAATTATCCTAATAGATCAAGGAAATCTTAGCAGTTAACGATACTGCAAAACCGATGCCATTATAAGAATTGTCAAAAATTTTAAAAAGAAACTGTTGCCTGAATAAACCTTACTTGTAATTGTAAGGCCTTATTACATGGAATGGGTAATTATAAAATTTCAACAGGTTATGAAATTTTACACATCCTAATGAAACGAAACAGTTTTGGGTGAAGTTTGAGATTTCTCTTTGATTAATGTGTAACTATACTTAGAGGAATAACAAAGATAAAAAAAATCCTTTACATTCTCTGAATTAAAAACAAAAGCATTATTCTTCTTTTACAATATAAGAATCAGATTTTATTAAAACGCTTTCATTATTCTGGTTTAAAACGTAGTTAAATCCCGGATGAATAGCATATGCCCCATACTCCCCTTTCTTATTGATTGCAAGATATCCCACTTGAAAATCGGTATAATTTTGTTTTTTAGCAATTCGTGTAACTGCTTCTTTACAAGCTTCATAGGGACTCATGCCCTGTCTCATTAATTCCACAACCAAAAAAGAACCTAATGTTTTAAGTACTGCCTCACCCAAACCAGTAGCTGTTGCTCCTCCAACTTCATTATCCACATAAAGTCCGGCGCCAATTATTGGTGAATCTCCCACCCTTCCCTGAATTTTATAAGCCACCCCGCTGGTTGTACAGGCACCTGCAATATCACCTTTTTTATCAATGGCCAGCATACCAATTGTATCGTGATTTTCAATATTTATAACAGGTTTATAATTTGATTCCTTTTTCCACTCTTCCCAGGCTTTTTTTGAAGCTTTTGTGAGAAGTTTTTCTTTTTCAAAGCCATTTTCAAGAGCAAATTTCAATGCGCCAGCTCCTGCTAAAATAACGTGAGGAGTATTCTCCATGACTTTCCTGGCTACTGAAACGGGGTGCTTGATATGTTGTAAAAAGCATACAGAACCTGCATTTCCATTGGAGTCCATAATACAAGCATCAAGGGTTACATTTCCATCACGATCGGGTCGGCCTCCATATCCAACGGAAGGATCATCAGGGTCTGCTTCCGGCACTCTTACGCCAGCTTCTACCGAATCTACAGCCGATCTGTTCTTTTCCAACATTGACATAGCTGCTGAATTTGCTTCATAATTATTCCAGGTTGAAATAACGAGGGGAAATCCACTATTTACCGAGACATTAACATTTTGATTCTCTTCGGTTTTTGAATTAGCACAAGACGGTGCCAGAACTCCAATCGCTACTCCCAGTGAACTAAAGACTGACCGGGAAATAAATTTTCGTCGTGAAAACATAGCTTATGTTATTAAAGTGTACTATTAAATATTTGCTGCTAACCGCATGCCCTGATCAATTGCTCTTTTTGCATCCAATTCTCTGGCTTCATCAGCACCTCCAATGATATGAATGCTTAAACCAGCTTCCTCAAGCGGTTCCTTCAACTCCCTTAAAGGTTCTTGTCCTGCACATATTATTACATGATCTACCTGCAGCAACTCTTGTTTATTCTCTCTTAAGAAATGCAAGCCTTCGTCATCAATTCGCTGGTATTTAACAGAATTAATCATTGTCACTTTTTTCATTTTAAGGCTGGATCGATGAATCCATCCTGTGGTTTTTCCGAGACCACTTCCGGGCTTTCCTTTTGAGCGTTGTAAAAGATAAATTTCTCTGGGTGAAACCTGTGGTTCAACTTTGGCGAGTGCTCCCCGATTTTTATATTCAATGTCTACCCCCCATTCTTTCATAAACTCCGGGATATTTAAACTTGGAGATTCACCTTCCAGTGCTATATATTCTGCTACATCAAAGCCAATTCCACCTGCACCAATAATTGCAACCCGTTTCCCAACCTGCTTTTTCTTTTTTAAAACATCCACATAACTCAGCACCTTCGGATGGTCAATTCCGTCAATGTTAACCCTTCGAGGATTAACTCCGGAAGCAATGATGATTTCATCGAAATTTTGCGTTTTTAAAAAGGAAGTATCCACTTTTTTATTTAGAAAAAGCTGGACACCTTGTAATTCAATTTGTTTTTTAAAATAGCGTAAAGTTTCGTAGAATTCTTCTTTACCAGGAACCTGCTTCGCCATATTAAACTGGCCCCCAATTTCTTTATCCGCTTCAAAAAGATGTACTTCATGACCTCGTTGAGCAGCTATCGTAGCAAAAGCTAAGCCCGCTGGGCCAGCGCCAACCACGCCAATTTTCTTTTTTACTTTAGCGGGCAAGTATTCAAGTTCAGTTTCATGGCATGCGCGTGGGTTTACGAGGCAACTTGCTGTTTTATTTTTAAAAACATGATCCAGGCAAGCTTGGTTGCAACCAATGCAGGTATTGATCTCATCTGCCCGGTTTTCCAAAGCTTTCTGCATAAAATCGGCATCCGCTAAAAAAGGCCTTGCCATTGAAATCATATCTGCATGTCCTTTTGCAAGGATATCCTCTGCTATCTGCGGTGTGTTGATTCTGTTTGTTGTAATTAAAGGGATTTTCAGTTTCCCCATCAACCGTTTAGTTACCCAGCTAAAACCACCACGAGGAACCATTGTGGCAATAGTTGGTACACGGGCTTCATGCCAACCGATGCCCGTATTAATTATCGTTGCTCCTGCAGCTTCGATCTCTTTCCCCAAATATTCAACTTCCTCCCAGGTACTTCCATCATCAACAAGATCAAGCATGGAAAGCCGGTAAATAATTATAAAATTCGTTCCAACAGCTTGACGAATTCCTTTGACGATTTCAATCGGAAAGCGAATCCGGTATTCAAATGAACCACCCCATTCATCAGTCCTTTTATTGGTTTTTGAAACGATAAATTGATTGATCAAATAGCCTTCTGATCCCATAACTTCTACTCCGTCATATCCTGCTTCTTTGGCCAAAACAGCAGCTCGAACAAAATGGCTGATGGTTTTTTGAACGCCCCGGTTTGATAATCGCCATGGTTTAAATGGGCTGATCGGAGATTTAATCGCTGACGGAGCCACCGCTAAAAAATGATAACCATACCTGCCAGCGTGAAGAATCTGCATGCAAATTTTCCCTCCTTCAGCATGAACACGATCTGTTATTAATTTATGTTTTCTCGCTTCTTTTTTTGACGTCATTTTTGCTGAGAAAGGAGCTACCCAACCTGCCCTGTTTGGAGCTATGCCACCAGTGACAATTAAACCAACGCTCCCTTTTGCCCGTTCTCCAAAATAAGTGGCCATTTTTTCAAAACCATTTTTAGTTTCTTCTAAGCCTGTATGCATTGAGCCCATTAGCACACGGTTTTTCAACTGTGTAAAACCTAAATTGAGCGGGGTGAAAAGTTTAGGATAAGGATGGTTCGGCATTCTTTAAAAAATAATTGGTTCTGAAAAAAATCCAGAACCAATTATAAGGAGAAATATTCGAAATCTTAATATTTTCTGGACCTTAATTGTTACTTTCGATCAAGATCATTTTCTTCGTTAAACTGCCAAAATCAGTATTTAGCTGATAATACAAAACCCCTGAAGATAATAAATCACTGCGATCAAGGCTTATTAAATTAAAACCTTTGGTGAATCGCTGGCTGATCGTTTTAAGTTCTTTACCTGCTAAATCAAAAATCCTTAACTCTGCCAAGCCTGATTCTGGCAGATTAAAACTAATGGTGGTATATTCAGCAAACGGATTAGGCTGATTCTGGAATAATTCAAAAGAGGACGTTGTTTGAACTGTTTTATTAAAATGTAATTGAACATCCAGATAATCAAGCGCTTTGGTATATGCTTCAGCTTTTAACAACCGTGAGTCAATATTCAAAGCATCACTAAGCAATCCGTTTTTCCTAGCTTTAAATTGTAGCGTAAAAACAATCCCGTCAAAATCCGTTTTAAGTTCTGAATTCCAACTTGCCTTAATCGCATTTTCATCCTTTTGAATACCAAAATTAGCTTTTGAAAGATTATTTAAATCTCCTGGAATTAAATCTTCAAATGATAAAAATGATTCATCATAATTCATGGTAAACTGAAAGCCAGCCAGATTATCAAAATCTTTGGCTTTAATTGCCACCGAGTAGATTTCGCCGGTTTCAAGCTTCCTATCATCAGCTTCAAAAATGAAAGAACCAACAAATTCATTTCGCGAATCAATACCACTAAAAGCTGCTGGATTAGCGCTTCCATTTACATCCCCTACCTTTATACCAACAAAATTGATTTGAGTATCTTCAGACAGATAATTTATATCCAGTGATTCAGGGAAAGGCTCTGACAGAGGATTCGCAGGATCAGTGAAGATGTAGTCACTTGCAACAAACCGCCATGAGGTATTGGAGGTAAAAGTATCTTGAAGTGTCAAAATTACCTTTCGCATATCTATCAGATCAAAAGTGGAAACAGTCCCGGAATGATTGATATCAGCTGCTATTATTTTATAAGGCGAATCTAAAAGTTGGGATTGAAGAATATGCCTTGCTATTAAAATCAAATCAAAGGTGCTAACTCCGTTGCCATAATTATAATCTTTCTCTGGTCGTACTTGAAAATGCTCACAAGTAGCAAGATCATCGACTAAGTATTCACCGGCTTCTTCAGTTTGGTCTGTTCCAACGATTGTTTGATCTTCAAGATCAATAATTTCGAGAGAAACACCTTCAACATTGCTGCTGTTTTCATTTTGAATCAATCCGGAAATCGAAGCCATAGTCGAATTAGCAGGGCATATAGAGTCATGATTCATAGCTTCGAACACATTCATTTGCATCACGGCAACTCCTGTGTTTCGCATAATGATATCCCGGAAAGTTGTATTTTTTATTTCACCGATTTCTTCTTGAGACAACACAGGATCATTTTCAAAATAAAAGCGATCTCCATCTCTCAATGCATGGAACTGCAGTTCCATTATTTCCATGATCGTTTCGCCAAACAATGCATCCTGCATATGTTCTTCGGCCAACATACCAACCCAGGCATCAATATCATTCACATTGCCGTAAAGATCTTCCAAAATCGCAGCAACTTCCGGGTCGGAATTAAGTTCTTCAAATGAAGCATAAGCTGTCAGGCCTAAATCCTGACGGATCGTATTAAAATCTGAAAGGCCACGCTCCCTGCCCCGATTGATATTGATAGCTGCCAAATCAAGCCCACCAACGCCAGCCTGAGGAGGTCCAAATAAAAAATTCCGAACATCATCGATCACTTTGCAATCCATATCCTGCTCGGTCTGTGTCGCCATACCTTTAAATAAAGGATTGAGTCCTCCTGCATTTATAACTTCCAGAGGATTAAAAAAAGAATTCTGCAGCGTAATATTACCCTCTGGAATGGTATTCCCCTCATTATCCATACGAATCACCTGGCTGTTTAAAAGGGTATGCCCCATCCGAAACGCAGCTACTGAAAACACATTGGTAATGTTTGGATTCAAAGAAGAATTATATCCTGCATATGCTGGCAAGTCAACCCCCATAACAGGTAGCCATTCATCAAAAACGATTGAGGCAATATATCCACTGTTTATTTTTCGGGCGTACTGGTATAATTGTTCATCTGTCCAGTCCGGATGTTCAGCGATAATTATATCACAAAGCCGATTGTGTTCTCTTAAAAATAAAGTATGAAAAGCAGTAAGTAGCAAGTTTTCATTTGCACGAGAATCTCCAGCCACAAACAACTTGTCATTCATTGGATTTTCATTATCCATATGCGGGGCATTAGGATCTACAGGATCATTCAATTCTCCAGTTGTTGTATTAAAAGGCAAAAGATTTCCTACTGAAGTTCTTAACTTTCCATCTGTAAAAGATCGCAAATAAGCTGCTCTAGCTTCATCAGAGCCGTATACTCCAGAGCCATCAATCCAGGATGTTATATTGTTGGTATATTGACGTGGATTTGAAATGTCGGTTCCTGTACCTTCCACTTTTTGTGATCGGAACATAAAAATATTTATATCAGGAAAAGCTCCTCCCGGATTAAAATATTGATCCGGAAAGTTTACAGGAATATGGACGGGTTCGCTTGGGTCATTGCTGATACTGGTAATATCGTGATCGATAAACTGTCCAAAAACCCAGGTAAAATCACTTAAGTTTAAAGGATCCATCAATAAACTATCCTGAGCGAATAGGTCGTTACTAATTATCCTTGGATTGGGCCTTGAAACTCCTCCAGGAGTTGAATATCCATCAGTAAAACCATAAGAAGTGATCCACTGGATTTGAGCACCAGAAGCGCCTAAATCCTGATCTTGTTCGTTGTTCATAGAACCATCAATGGTTCTGTTTTGACTGCTGCTTTGAAAAGATGAAAACAAAAAAACAGCAATACAAAAAAGTATTTGTTTCGTCATAGCTTTTAAGCTTTTAGTTCATGGGTTTTTCCAATTATCCTAAAAATAACAAACTACGGTTTCTGGGAAACAATTCGGGAGGGATATTAATAAGTTACAAATATAACCATTTTCAACTTCGAACGCCAAATTAATTTATAAAATTAACTATGTTTCAATTCAGGAATTCATTACTCGGTTCTATTTTTTTCTATTAGAAAATGAACATATAAAAACGGAAGATAATACCCATTACTTCAAGACAAGTTGAATTTCGGGCTTAATGGTATTGAATAATTGCTTTAAAGTTGTGTTAAACAAAACTTCAAACAAGTCTAACCTTAACATACATGATTTTTTAAAATATAACATTAGTGACATTTCAAAAGAAACACCATTTTTAAACGCAACGTATTAATAAACAACAACTTAGGTCAGCTAATCATTTCCTTTTTTTTCTTACAAATCATCCATAACCCTCAAACTATATTTGCCTAATATCTTAAAATTTTTCATGGCTCGAATTTTTCAGTGGCATAGAAACTGATACTTTATGGGTATTGGAAGAGTCCTATAGATAATTCCCTTTGAAACTCAAAACCATTATTAATTAAAAAAACTTAGAAACCCATTTGTTAACTTTTACAATTCCTTGCTATGAAAAAGACAATCTTAAAATTAGCCCTGATGTTGATAACAACGAGTATGTTGACAGCAACATTTGCACAAGTCTCAACTTATGAAAGACAGCCTGGATATTGGACACTAGGTCTTAATGGTGGTTTTGCATACCAACAAAGTGATGTTCCTTCGGTCCTTGACGGATACGGCTTGGGACTAACTTTAGCAAAAAATTTATACTATCAGCCTGGTTCTGGTTTGGCCTTTGATCTAAGAGGCCGTGGACTATATACCAAAACTTTCGGTTTGGATTATTTTCAATCTTCCGGGATCGATAACAATACAGCACTCAATGGAACAAATGCTCTTGACTATACCAAAATGGGAAATGGCCCTGGCTTTGTTTATCAAAACAACAAAACAGATCATCTGGAACTAGGACTTGAAGGAGTCGTTAGTTTTAATAAACTAAGAGAAGAAACCAATGTCATTCTATCTTTATTTGGGGGGATTGGACTAGATTGGTATAACACCAAAATTGATCAGGCTGATGCCAATGGCATCTATTATTCGCAATACGAGGCTTTAGATCCTACTGCTTCCGTTTCTTATAAAAAATCCCAACTGCGTAATGCTATTTTGGATGGTGTTTATGAAACCAACGCGCAAGGTTTTGAAGACGGGAACGGCCGACTTGGCATTATGCCATCGCTCGGATTTGAGTTGGGTTACCAGTTTACACCAAAATTCTCAATGGGATTAGGTCATAAAGTAACATTTACAAAAACAGACCTTTTTGATGGACAACAATGGACGAATGACAACACCTTGACAGGTAACAATGATATTCATCATTATACAAATCTTTACATGAGATGGATATTGGAGAAGAAAGAAAAAGAACTAAAACCTCCGGTAATCAATATAATTAAACCGGAAATTGATCCTTTCACTACGAGAGATCCAAACGGTTATATCAAAGCCAGTATCAAATATGTTGAAAGTGCGATGGACGTGCGTTTTACAGTGAATGGATATGCAGAACAATTTAACTTCAAGAATGAAGGATTTAGTAGTACGTTCCGTCTCCAACCTGGAAGGAATGATATTTTAATTACTGCTTCTAATCTTGCAGGAACAGATCAGGAAACCGTGGTAATTTTTTATGAAGAGCCAATTATTGTAACCCAACCACAAGGCAAGCGCCCAACGGTGAATATCACTAATCCAGCTTATGATAATTTCAGAACTGACAATGAAAGATTCGTTGTAAAGGCAACAATTAACAACGTTTACAATAAGCAGGATATCCTTTTTACAATAGATGGAAGAGAATACCGCAACTTTACTTTCGATAGCAGATCCAACACATTTACAGCAGCTATCAATCTGGATGAAGGTCAAAACGATCTACGAATTGAAGCTAGAAATAATATTGGAAATGATATTGATGAAGCAACTATCATCTTAGAAAAGGTATTCCAACAACTTCCTTCTGTAGACATTTATAAGCCATTTGAAAATCCATTTTATACTCCAGTGAGAAGAGTGGTATTGGAAGCAAAAGTTTATCATGTAGATTCAAAAGATGACATTCGTTTCACGATAAATGGCCGAAGAAGTTCTGATTTCAATTATAAAAATGAAACGCTTTACGCAACTATTGATTTATATGACTATAAAACAATTGTTGTAATAGAAGGCAGCAATACTGCTGGAACAGCTAGTGATGATATCATTATTTTTCTTGAGGAGCAAGAGGAGGAACCTGAAATTGATGCACCAGTTGTTACCATTACTTCCATGAGTCAACCAACTATTGATCCTTTTGATCCGGACAACTGTAGAAGTACCGTGATCGCGACTATTTTAAATGTTGAAAGCGAGCATGACATTTCCTTCATCGTGAATGGAAAAAAATATTACGATTTCAGTTTCAATGCCAATACGGGCGTTTTACAGAAAACCATCAAATTGCAAAAAGGTAATAATGAAGTCGTCATAAAAGCTCAAAACGAAGCTGGAAATGATGAAGATCGCGCGACAAAAGAAGGTTGTTTTGTTGTAGAAAATCCACCTGTTGTAACCATTACTACACCTAATAATATTTCAACGACAGTTACACAACCTAAGGCCAAAATCATCGCAACGGTTTTGAATATAAAGAGTAAAAATGACATCAACTTTGTCGTAAATGGCCGAACTGCCTACAACTTCACTTTTGATCCAAATACTAAAGTTTTTAGTGCTACGATTTCTCTTGCATTAGGCAACAATACCGCTGTCATTATCGCTGAAAACCGAGATGGAAGGGCTGAAGATATTGCTAACATCGTTTATAAAAAACCTAAAGTTGAACTTGCACTTCCTCCTCTGGTAACGATCTATACTCCAGTAAACAATACTAATACTACTGTAAAAGAAGTAACGCTGGAAGCAAAAGTATCGAACATAAACAGAAAGAATGACATCGAGGTTTATTTAAACGGACAGCGCACAACAAGTTTTAATTTTAATACAAATAGTCAAATAGTAAACGCTCAAATTTCCTTGAGTAAGGGAAATAACACGATTCGCGTGAAGGCTACTAACAAAGATGGAGTTGATGAAAAAAGTGTTCGGGTAACTTACACTCCTCCGGTGCCTGTACCACCAGTTGTTAAGTTTACACAACCAATTGCGAGTGTTTCAAATACAACAAACCCTGATGTTAGTATAAGCGCCTCAGTAAAAAACGTGAAAGGTATAAACGATATTAATGTGACCATAAATGGAAGGAGAAGCTTTGATTTCACATTTAAAAACAATGTTGTTAATGCTAATTTCAAGTTAAATGAAGGTCGTAACACTATAATGATTGTTGCAACAAATAGAGATGGTAGCGCTGATGATCAAAGGCTTATTAATTATAAAGCTCCGGTAATTCTTCCGATAGTAAAAATCACCACTCCTCAAAATAATATCAACGCGGACCAACCTAAAACGACTGTAAAGGCTACTGTGAAAAATGTGATCAATCAAAAAGACATCAAACTTTTGGTCAATGGCCAATCAAAACCTTTCACTTTTTTCAAGAATACATTAAGTTCTGAAGTGATTTTGGATAATGGTAAAAACATCATTTTAGTTTCAGCATCGAATAAAGATGGTAGCGCTGATGATCAAAAGGTTGTTAATTATAAGGCTCCGGTAATTCCTCCAGTTGTCATAATCAATACCCCTAAAACTAACACTTCAACGGACAAGTCTAAAACGACGGTGAAAGCTACTGTGAAAAATGTGATCAATCAAAAAGACATCAAACTTTTGGTCAATGGCCAATCTACCCGTTTCACTTTTTTCCGTAATGTAATAAGCGCTGATTTAGTTTTGAATAAAGGTGAGAATAAAATATTGGTAAAAGCTGCCAATAAAGATGGACGCGATGAAGCTACCGTTACGGTAACTTATTCTCCACCTTTACCTAAGCCTACGGTTGTATTTATTACACCTAAACGCATTGGTACAAGTGTGAAAAACATTGAAGCGACCATCGAAGCCATAGTGCAGCATGTCAGCAATAAAAAAGACATTACAATCAAGGTGAATGGAAAAATATTGAAAGTATTTACTTTCCAGCCACGAACGAACAAGGTATCTGCTAAAATTAATTTGACGGAAGGAGTAAACAGTTTATTTATTGAAGGTAGAAATACCAGCGGTACTGCTAGTGCAAATTCTTCAATGAAGTTTGTGAAACCCATTGTTCAAACGATCAATCCTCCTAAAGTACAGATTACCTCAGTGAGCGAACCAACGGTTGATCCATTTGACCCGAATAAAGCGAAAAGCACCATCATCGCCAAAATGGAAAATATTACAGAAAAAAACCAGATCACTTTCACTGTCAACGGCAAGACCAATAGCAGCTTTTCATTTGATGTAAAAACACAGATGTTTCAGAGCACCATTAATCTGAGAAAAGGAAAAACGAGGATCAAGATAAAAGTGGGCAATCCGGATGGCAGCCACGAAGCAAGTAGGACAATTACGTTTTGATATATTTTAAGGTTTAGTTTAATTTTGAGCGCATGGCTGCATTGTAGCCATGCGTTTTTTTATTATGTCATTTGAAGGAATTATCAATAAGCCATTTTCTTCACTAATTGTCGTTTGTTAAATTAAATCGAACGTACCATTCTCAGTTGTTTATTCGTATTATTAGCGATAGTTCGACAACAGCATCGGAATAAAACCTTTTAAGGTATTTTTATACTTAATGATAAGATTTTTACTCTGTATATCATTTATCTTGTTTTTCAGTTTTTGTGTACTCTCCCAAACTGAACAGTTCTCCAATAAAAGAGTGCGGTCAATTGCTGTTTCAGATTTACCTCAAAACCTTGATAGCCTTACTATTATCCCTGTTTCAGTTTCAGTTTATAATGCTAAAAATGGCCAGGAAATGGATTCCACTTTTTATCAAGTAGAGAGAAATATCTTTAGCTGGATTGGTATAGAAACAGTAAAACCTGATACGCTGATTATTAATTACAAAGTACTGCCCTACAATTTATACCAGTCCTTTTTTCATTTAGATACAACAAAAATTGAGATTGCAGATGACGGCTCATACATTGGTTTTAATGTCAATCCTTATGAGCAGCAGGAAAGTTTGATTGATTTTAAAGGATTAGATTATAATGGAAGTTTTGCCCGGGGCATTTCCTTCGGCAACAATCAAAGCCTGGTACTCAACTCCAGTTTCAACCTCCAACTTTCCGGAAACCTAGGTGACGACATTGAAATTCTTGCAGCGATTTCGGATAATAATATTCCATTACAGCCAGAAGGAAATACACAATCATTACAAGAGTTTGATAAAATATTTATACAAATAAAACGTCGGGAAAATTCGCTTACCGCAGGGGATTACGAATTGGGCAATCCCAATAATTATTTTATGAAATATTATAAAAAACTGCAGGGAGCTACGATCAGCAATAAAACTGATGTTTTTAAAACCGGAAAAATAAGCACTCGGGCAAGCGTTGGTGTTGCACGCGGAAAATTTGCCAGAAACAATATCATTCAGCAGGAAGGCAACCAGGGGCCATACAGATTGCAAGGTGCTGGAGGAGAAGCTTTCATCATCGTTTTGGCGGGAACAGAAAAGGTATTTATCGATGGAGAAATTATGCAACGAGGCATCGAAGAAGATTATGTTATTGATTATAATAGGGGGGATATCACTTTTACAAACAAACAATTAATCACCAAAGACAAACGGATCATTGTAGAGTTTGAATATTCTGATCAAAGTTATCTCCGCTCGATGTATGCTTTTGATACAGAATATCAAGATGATAAATTCCGGTTTTATGTAGGACTTTTTTCGGAGCAGGATTCTAAAACTTCAGGAGGTGCCCGTGATTTGGATTCGCTTTCCAAAGCTATTTTGGCAGATGTTGGAGATAATATCGATGAGGCCTTTGCTCCGGGGATTGATACGCTGGAGGAATTTAATGAATTTAGGATAACTTATAAATTTATCGACACCACCTATTCCATACCGGGAGGAGATACAACTGTCCAGATTTTGGTTTATTCTACCAATCCGGATAGTGCTATTTATGCTGCCAATTTTTTAGATGTCGATTTTGGAAATGGAAATTATAACATTGATAATATAACGCAAGCCAATGGACGAGTCTATCGATGGGTTGCTCCTGATCAATTGACCGGAAAACCTCAGGGCAGTTATACGCCAGGGATCAAACTGATCGCACCCAACAAGAAAGCCATGTACAATGTCGGAGCTGAATATTATCTATCAAAATATTCCAGCATTTCAACGGAAGTTGCGATCAGTAACCAGGATGCCAATCGCTTTTCGAACAAAGGTGATAAGGATGATACCGGCATTGGGGTTTTCACAAAATTCCAGCGAGACAAAGGCTTTGGCAATCCAGAAAAAGGATGGGGTCTTAAAACAGAATTGAATTACGAATTCGTCGATGAAAAATTTAAAGCACTCAATCCCTATCGTAATGCAGAATTTACCAGGGACTGGAACATTTCGAATACCTTGAAAAAGGACACCTTTGTTTCAGAGCAAACCGGTAAAGTCGGACTTGTTCTTTCCAAAAGAAATTTAGGTAGTATTCAGTATCAATTTAGCGGTTTTTTACAGTCTTCTATTTATACTGGTACCAAACATTTTGCAAGGACAATAATCAATCGAGCCGGATTTAATATTGATCTGCAGGCTAACTATTTATCTACCAGTGGCCAGGTGGAAGAAACCACCTTTTTCCGCCCGAAAGCCAATATTTCCAAAACTTTCAAAAAACTAAACGGTTGGAAACTAGGTGTTTATGGAGAGCGAGAAAAAAACAGCCGTCGCGCTACCGGAACAGATACACTGAGCCTTAACAGTTTTTATTATGATATGTACAAAATATATCTGGAAAGTAAGGAAAGTGATAAACTGACTTATGGGATGAATTACACGCAGCGCTATGACTTCGCCCCGGTTTCATCAGATTTTAATCAATCTACTATCGCTGAAGAATTTAATTTGAATGGAAAATGGGCTCAGGGAAGTACTTCAAACCTTCGTTGGAATCTCACTTACCGTAAATTAGAAATCGCGGATACCACCCTTTCTACCTTTGATCCCCAGGAAACTTTTTTGGGAAGAATTGAGCATTCGCTTAGCTTATGGAAAGGGACCATTCGCTCTTCCACCAATTACGAAATCGGTTCCGGTCAAGAGCCAAAACTGGAGTACAAGTATCTCCCCGTTCAACCAGGTGAAGGTGTTTACACCTGGATTGCGGATTTAAACGGAGATGGGATTCCGCAAGTGAATGAAATTGAAGAAGCAGCCTTTCAAAGTGAGGCAGATATTATCCGAATCTCGATTGTTACCAATGATTTTATACGAACAAACAACGTGTTACTTAATCAAAGTTTGCGCCTTGATCCGCGTACCATTTGGTATCAAAAAAGCGGAATACAAAAGTTTCTCAGCAATTTTTCAAACCAATCCACTTTTCGGATAGTAAGAAAATCGAAAGATGCTGAAGGTGTATCTCCCTGGAATCCTTTTCAGCAAAATATCGCTGACACTTCTTTAGTTTCACTGGCTTCTTCGATTCGAAGCACGCTGTTTTTTAATCGGGCAAATCCCATTTACGATCTTCAGGCCAGCATCTTCAACAACCGTAATAAAGTGGTTTTGACCAGTGGTTATGAAAGTCGCGGGAACAGTGAACAAATGTTTCGCAGCCGGGTAAACATCGGTCAAAAAGTGAGTAATGTTTTTTCTATTTCAAGAGGTACAAAAGAAAATGATTCTCAATATTTCGACAATCGCGATTACACCATAGAATATTACAAAATAGAACCAAAAATCACTTATCAACCATTCAAAAACTTCCGGACTATTTTAACTTATAAGTATCAGAATAGTAAAAACATTTTACCGGAAGGAGGAGAAACAGCTTTTAATCATGATTTTAATCTGGAAGCGACGTTTAATAAAACTTCAAAAAGCTCCTTGCGACTGAATCTATCTTTTGTAAAAATCCAGTTTGATGGGGAAAAGAACTCTTCTATAGAATTTGTCATGCTGGAAGGTTTAAGGGATGGCAATAACTATCTTTGGAATTTAGTTTTTGACCGCCGCCTGGCAAAAAACATCCAACTCAGCATAAGTTACGAAGGTCGAAAAACCGGTGACGCCAATACCGTGCATGTTGGTAGAGCTCAGGTGAGAGCAACATTCTGACCCTGAAATGTCTTTTCTGAGTCAATATTACTTTAAATGATTACAAGTCAGGCGACAAATAAACAATTGATGTTTTTTTAAGGTTACTTATATTGCTACTTTTATACTCAAATAAGAAATGAGCTGCACCATTAATAAAAACAAAATCACATTTACCACATGAGAGTTTTTCTCCCTTTTTGTCTATTATTCCTTGTTGCCATTAGCAACGCACAAATAACAAATAATTTCTGGGCAGATACTGCTGAACCCTCGATACAACTTACTGCCAATACCCAACGGTTAATTATACCGGATTCCTATCGAGTACTCGTATTGGATATAGAAGATCTTAAAACTACGTTGAGAAATGCTCCCTTGGAAGGAAACTCAGCAGCTAGTTCAAATCCGCTTTTACTTACCTTACCGATGCCAAATGGCGCAATGGAAGTATTCGAAATAGTAGAATCACCTGTTATGGTGCCTGGCCTTGCGACCAAATTTCCGATGATCAAAACATATGCAGGCAAAGCACTTTCCGATAATAAAATCTCCGTTCGTTTTGATTATACTTTAAACGGTTTTCATGCTCTGATAAGGTCTCCTGAAGGGCAAATTTACATTGACCCTTATGCGCACAATCAAACGGAGTATTACATTTCCTACTATCGAGAAGATTTAACTGATCCGGGCAGAGATATTAGCTTTGAATGTGGCGTTGAAAGCGATGATGAAACTCTTTTCAGTGAGGAGATTGACATTCCGGATAACACATTTAATCCAAACATTCAGGCCAGACAAACAGAAGATGTTGAAATAGAATTACGAACTTATCGTCTCGCTTTAGCCTGCACTGGTGAATATGCCAATTTTCACGGTGGCACAAAACCACTTGCTTTATCAGCTATGGTGGAAGCGGTAAATCGACTAAATAGTGTTTTTGAAATCGAAATTGCAGTGCGCTTTGTTTTGATAGCAAATAATGATGACATCATTTTTCTGGATCCTGCAAGCGATGGTTATTCCAATGGCAATACAGGAGCTATGATATCTGAAAACCAACAAATTACAAATCAGTTTATTAGTGCCGGAAACTACGATATTGGGCATGTGTTTGGGACGATCAATTCTTTTTCGGGCCTTGCGGGTGTTGGTGTTGTATGTAATGATAACCAAAAAGCACGGGGAGTTTCTTTAATAAATTCACCTGCGGGTGACCCCTTTATTATTGATATAGTAGCCCATGAGATGGGTCATCAGTTTAGCGGAAGACATACCTTTAATAGTTGTCATAATGTTAGCCCTTCTGATGGCTATGAACCAGGTGGCGGAACGACAATTCTTTCATACGCTGGTATTTGTGGAAACCCACTTAATAACCTTCAGTCATACCCAGATGATTATTATCACGTACACTCTTTGGATCAGATGATTACTTTTTCCCGATTTGGAGGGGGTGATGACTGTCCGGTTAAAACCCCAACCGGAAATAATGAACCGATCGCTGAAATTCCCCTGGAAGGTGGTTTTTATATTCCAATAAGCACTCCTTTTTTATTAACAGGTATTGGTACTGACTTGGACGGTGATGATTTGACTTATTGCTGGGAAGAATATGATATAGGTCCTGAAAACAGCGTACCAGGGAGTCCAGTGGGAAATTCTCCCATTTTCCGTTCCTGGGAGCCCACTTCCTCTCCTACCCGAGTATTCCCGAGGATGCAATGGCTTGTCAATAATATCTCAAGTAACGCAGAAGTATTGCCAACGTATAGCCGGGATTTGACTTTCAGAATGACGGTCAGAGATAATCAAACTGGTGGCGGTGGAACGGTTTGGGATCAAATTGCTTTCGAAGCAACAGAAACCGCTGGACCTTTTAGAGTAACCTATCCCAACAATTCTATCCAGTGGAATGTGGGAGATTATGTCCCTGTTACGTGGGATGTAGCTAATACGGATGGTGCATTGGTCAATTGTCAAAGTGTAAATATAAAACTGTCCACAGATGGCGGCTTCAATTACCCCATAACGCTTGCGGAGAATGTTCCAAATACGGGCTCCTTCTCTGTTGTTGTTCCTGATGAAATCACCAATTCAGCAAGAGTTCGTGTAGAAGCAGCTGATCATATCTTTTTTGACATTTCAAACACAAATTTTGAAATCATACCGGCCACCCAACCTGGATACGCTTTAAATGTTACGCCTTACAACCAGCAGGTATGTGCGCCCGATCCGGCTATAATCGATTTGGAAATGTTGTCTTTAGTCGGATATGACAGTTTGGTCAGTTTTACAGTCAGTGGATTGCCTAATGGAGCTGTTCCGATTTTCAGTGCTAATCCTGCGCTTCCCTCAGAAGGAAGTATTTTGAGTATTGAAACGGAAAATGTAACAGAAGAAGGAATTTATGAAATTGAAATTATAGCAACTGCACCAAACGCTGACACGGCTTATCGAACTACATTTTTTGAAATAGTAATAAGTGACTTTTCTACTTTTGCACCATTAGAACCAACAAATGGAAGTGCCGGAGTTTCTGAATTACCGACTTTTAGCTGGTCGGGGTCTACCTATGCTGATTCTTATAACATTGAGATTGCTACAAATCCAATTTTTGGTGATTCGACTGTTGTAATCGCTTCAGGGATTATAGATACCTTTTATTTCCCTTCAGCCACATTGGAAAAGAGCACCCTTTATTTCTGGAGAATTTCTGCGAACAACGAATGCGGAACAAAAGAATATGGTCAAATTCAGGCTTTTCATACCGAAACATTTTCTTGCTTAAATTATGAGAGCGTAAATGTGCCTTTAAATATTTCGAATGTAGGAACGCCTACTATTGAATCAACACTCGCAGTACCTGTTGAAGGTGTCATAAATGACTTAAATGTTACAAAGGTGAAAGGAAATCATGACAGAGTGAACCATATTGATGTTTCACTGATCAGTCCTCTAGGTACTGAAGTTGAGTTGTTTGGTGGCGTATGCGTTACTACTTCAGTTTTTAATGCCGGCTTTGATGACGAAGCTCCAACAAATATCCAGTGTCCTCCAATTGGGGTCTATAAACCTCAAGAAGTACTTTCCAGCTTCAATGGCGAAAATGCTCAAGGGGTTTGGACCCTTAAGATTTCAGTGAATAATACAGCCGGAGCCGGAGGAAAGCTCGAAGATTGGAGTTTACAACTTTGTGCGAACATTAGTCCAAGTGCACCGTTTTTGGTGACTAATGATACGATGCCCGTTGCACCGGGGCAATACCGCATTCTTACAAATGAGTTTTTGCTTTCTCAAGATGAAAACAATCCACCAGAAAATCTGACTTATACTTTGGTTTCGATTCCTCAGAATGGTGCGCTTTTCTTTTTGAATAATGAACTGGCAGTTGGAGAAGTTTTTCGGCAAAGTTCAATCAACGCCGGTAATGTAAAATATGCCCATGACGGAGGTCCTTCTGAGTTTGACCATTTTACTTTCGCGGTTACCAATGGTGAAGGAGGATGGTTTGGTACCCCACAATTTAATATCAAAATAGACGAAAACGTCATGGTTGGAAATGCCGAAGTTGAAAACAACAATGAAGTTTTTCTCTTTCCAAATCCGGCCATTAATATTTTAAATGTTCGTTTCAAAAACCCTGTTGACAAAAAGTTGAATATTATTATTTCTAATGTACAGGGTCAGATTGTCAGCAATGCTGTTTTTGATGCCGTCAACCAACAACTCAAACTGAATACTACAAATCTCTCTTCTGGAATTTATTTTGTGCAAATCAGAACAGGAAAACAAGTATTGACGGAGAAAGTTGTTATTCAAAAATAAGTCGAAATTTATAGTTCAATAAAATACAAAAAAGAAAAGGTCAATCAGGTTTGTTGGCCTTTTTTGCATATTGAATCTAAGATCTGCTAAAAGAAAGGAAATTTCGAAAGGAAGCATTATTATAATAGAAAAAACCACACAAAAGGATTATAAATCCAAGACCAAAAATCATCCAAAACCAAGGATAGGAATGAGAAAAACGTTTGGGTTCAATGGAGATCATATCCCCAATAGCTATGAAAGAGGACCAATAAAAAGGATGAACTTCCATGTTATCAAAAGTATTTATAAAACTTAATTTAGCCTGGCGCATTGCTTCATCCTTTGAGTCCCCGGATCTTATATTTTCATAAAAGCTTGCCATCAAGTCGGCAGTTTTTGCATCGCTTACTTTCCACAAAGTACTATTAATACACCCAGCTCCCGCATATGAAAAACTCCTTGCCAAACTTATCACACCTTCTCCTTTTCTTATCTCTCCCACTCCGGTTTCACAAGCACTTAATGTGATCATTGCAGCATTCAACTCAATATTATAAACATCTTTAACAAACAGCCATTCATTTTCAATGGTGTCGAGGATTTCGGTAAAGCCCAAATGGCAATACTCTCCTACTTCATCATTTGCTTTACCGTGAGTTGCAAGATGAATCAAATGATATTTATATGCTTCCTCTGTAAAAACTTTCTCTGTTGCTTTTTCAGCTAAAAGGGTTTTTCCACCAATCAAATTGGCTACTTTTTTTGCTTCAGGAATATTATATTTTAAAGACGCAAAATTCATTGATCTTAAAGTGACTGGTTTTGTATTACTCCCAAAAATAGGAGCTACAACAACTAAGCTTTCTTCAGCTATTGATCTTCTTTTTTCAATCATCTCCTGTAAAAGAGTTGCTGAATAACAATAGCCAATAGAGTAATCTTTAAGCAAATAATCATGCTTTTTATACTCATATGCTTTACCATTTATTTTAGTAATAAAAACTTCAAATGGAATATACGCAAGTGCATCACCAGGGATAATAATAATCCGTTTCGGTAATTCTTTTTCAACAGGTTTAATTAACTGTTCATAAAGTAGATGCGATGTATTCACTAGTTCGGAATGATAGTTATCCGGTAAGTTAAATGGGAATTGAAATCTAATAATATTTGCTCTCAACTGGGATATCCATTCTTCTAAAGGAAAATCCTTGGCTATTTTTTTAACACTAAATGAAGTTTTTGTTATTATAAAAACAAATACAGACTTTTCTCCTAAAAAGTATTCAACAATGGCTTGGTCTGGGTCGAGGATGTTTTTTTGAATTTCAGCAACACTTATAGTTTTGAGGTCGTATTTAAGTCTATAATATTGAGGGTATTTAGTTTCAAATAAGCGAATTAAATCATAATACTTTTGTTTTAAGTCAAAAATTTTGCTATTTATTTTCAAAATTTTAAAATCATCTTTTTCATCCTTTCCCCTTTCTTCTTCTTCATATTTTTGTTGTTCAGAATAAGTAATATCCAACTTTAATTCACGCTCTTTTTTCAGCAGACTATCAGGAATTCCAGCAAATAATTTAGCTCTCGAATTACGAAGGGCTTGTAACAATACAAGGCTTGAGCTATTTTCACTTCTACGGAACGATTCGTGTAAGTAAGTTGAGTCATTCGTGTTTTCGAAAAGCATATAACTTACTTCGATGGCATTATCATATATATGATAATATTTGTCTGCTAACATTTCCTTAGATCGCTCTTCTTTATAGCTAACTCTAAATTTATTAATCAATTTAATTAATATATTATATGTTTGATTAGAGATCGAAAGATCATTTTGATTACCTGTTGTTTCAAATTTATTTTTGTGGATTTTAGCCTTTGAATCTAGAACTTCAATAAGTTGTATATTGGGAAGTCGCTCTATTTTTAGTACTGATTGTTCATTATACTGAAAAGATGAAAGTGCTAAATCAATATTTTCAAGAGCTTTAGTTAGTTTTGCTTGTTCTAAATGAACTTTTGCTATTCGCTCATAACACATTCCTGTTTCAGGATGATATTTCCCAAACTTCATTATATTTATTTTCAATGCTCTCTTAAAATAATCTTTAGCTATATCGAATTTTTTCATATTTAGGTAACAAAGACCAATTGCATAATAATTAGTTGCAACTTCAGGGTGATTCGGCCCAGCTTCCTTTAACCGAATTTCTAGCGCTTTATTTAAATATTCCAAGGCTTTGACGTATTGTTTTAATTGGAAAAAGTTTACTCCACTACTGTGGAATAATTGTGCTCCTAAAGTAGTTTTAAGTTTTTCTGTTGTAGTTGCAATTTTAATAGCATTCTGAAATTTTTCTAATGCCGCAAAATATTTCTTCATTTCTGAATAGCAAATCCCTATATTATTTAAATCCTGTGACACTTTATAATCATCATTACCAAATTGATCAATTGTTATAGAAAAAGTTTTCTCAAAATATAAATATGCTCTTTGAACATCTCCTTTAAAATAGATACAAATACCAATGTTATTATATATTATGCCAATTCTTGGATCATCCTGAGGTAATTTATTTTTATATATCCTCAAAGCTTTTTCATAGAGTTCTAATGCATCATCGTATTTTGCCAGATAATCATAATATAGTCCAATTAAAGTATAACTATCTGCTATTTTTATGGAAGAAGCATCCAGAATATCTAATCTTATTTTTAAAGATTTTTGAAGATTTTCCAGAGCTTTATCATATTCAGCTAAATCCAAATAACAATTTCCTAGACTATAATAAACATCTGAAACTTTTTCTGAATGTTCTCCATCTGACTCTAAAAAGATAACAAGTGCTTTTTTTAATAAGGGGAGTGCTTGCTTAGGTTTAAATTTTTTTTGAAAAAGAACTGCTTCATTTAAGTATTCACTCGCTTTAATAGTGTCGGGTAAATTTGAATAAATCATCGTTGTCGCAAGAATAATAGCAACAAATGATAAAATGAATTTTCTCATAATACATAATTTCACTTTTAAAAAACCAAAGAACATCTTTACAAACTACCGAAAACCAATCTAAAGTAATTAAAAATTATTGCAATGTAGAACCTCGAAAAAATAATGTTATACGGTCAGTTTCAAACGATAATAAATCCACTGTAGCAAACCTCTAGCGGCCATAAAAATCAATAACGCCAACCAAAGACCATTATTTCCAAATTCATTGTACAACAAAAAATGACTTAGTAAATAAACCACCAAAGCCAAAAGCATTGTATTTCGCATCGCAACTGAGGCAGTGAGTCCGATAAATATACCATCCCAGATATAACAAGGTGTGCTAATAATTGGAAAAATGATCATCCAAAATAAAAATGGTGTAGTTTGTCCAATGAGTTCTAGTTTATCCGTAAATACTCCAATCAGCGTTACGCCAAAAATCCAATAAATAAAACTAATCATGGCAGCCATTCCCATACCCCACAAAAACGAATATTTTATTGATTTTTTCAGATTAAAAATATCTTCGGCACCAGCATATTTTCCAACCAAGCTCTCCGAAGCAAAAGCAAAACCATCCACTCCATAGGACATCCAGTTTAAAAATTGTAATAAAATAACATTAACGGCAAGCATAGTTTCTCCTGCTGATGAAGATTGGCTATAGAAAAAACCAAAAGCAAAAGTCAAACAAAAAGTACGGATAAAAATATCCCGATTAATTGTTAAAAAGCTCTTTAATTTATCAATTTGTTTGACGGCTTTAAAAGTGATCTCTTTTGCCAAATAGCCATATTTCATTAACCACATTATAGTCGCCAAAGCAAGTCCTGAATATTGCGCAATTAAGGTTCCGTATGCAACTCCGTCAACATCCATTCCCCAAACTTTGATGAAAAATATGCTGCACACTATATTTACAACATTAATAAAAACAGCTAGAACAAGAGGATAAATAGCGTTTTGCATTCCAAAAAACCAACCCATAAAAGCGTATAGGGCAAGCGTAGCAGGTGCAGTCCAAATCCTGATATTAAAATACTCTGATACCAAACCCATTTGCACCTCTGAGATATTCATTAAAAAATAACTCATCTCTGCAAGTGGTATTTGAAGTAACAAAACCAAAGCGGCCAGGATAAAAGCCACCATCAATGCTCTTCCTAATGTCTGAGCCGTTTCCGAATCACTCCTTTTTCCAAATGCTTGAGCAGTGATCCCTGTAGTCCCCATCCTTAAAAAACCAAAGTTCCAGTAAACAAAATTGAAAATCATAGCGCCGAGCCCCACTGCACCAATATGCAACTCAGACATACGCCCCATCAAAGCAGTATCAACAGTACTCAGTAATGGAACAGAAATGTTGCTGATAATATTTGGAATTGCTAAACGGAGTATTTCTTTATTCATTTCAACTTTATTCGTATTGGACTATTTCCTAATATTCTTTTCTTCTCAAAAGAATAAGCGCTAAATTTGCGACGAATTTATAGAAATTTGAAACATTTTACTTAAAAGCAAGAAATCCAGACAAATATTCACCCAACCATTTCGAATAATAATCGTTTAAAAAAACTGTTCTTATTTCGATTATCTTGTGGCCGTTAAGAATTTAGGGGTTTTTATGTTAAAAATATCAGAACTGAACTTCGAGCCAGAAACTAAAAACATACGCTGTTTATGAAAATAGGAATCCTGTTTGGCGGCCCTTCCCGAGAAAGGGAAATTGCCTTCGCCGGTGGACGTACCGTTTATGACAATCTCAACAAATCTATTTTTGAGGCTATTCCTATTTTTATTGATAGCAATCGAAATTTCATATTACTCAACTGGCAAAATATTTATAAAGGAACCATTCGTGATTTTTATCCTCCGGTGAATGATTTGCCGCCAAGCTCTCATTCTTTTCAAATTTACATCGAAAGCCTCGGGAAACTTAATAATGTCAAGCAAAAGGAAATCATTTCAAAGGTTGGGCGTAAAATTGAGCTTTCTGAACTATCTGATTTAATTGATCTCGCTTTTCTCTCTCTTCATGGAAACTTCGGGGAAGATGGCCAGATTCAAGGTTTGCTGGAAAGCTTGAATATCCCTTATACAGGTAGTGGGATCAGAGCTTGTTCTATTGGAATTGATAAGGCTTTTCAAAAGAAAATCATGCTAGTCGGTGGATTTGAATGTCCTGAAGTGATCGTAATCAAAAAAAATGACTGGTTGAAAAATGAGGGCACCGGGCTTTTTGAAAAAGCAAAAACGCAGATTGGCTATCCGATGGTTGTCCGTCCAGCCAATCAGGGCTCTTCAATTGGCGTTTCGATCATCAATGAAAAAAGCGGACTTGTTGGATTTCAGCAATCTATTGATGCTGCATTTTTCAGAAAAACATTAACGGCTTCGGAATGGAACAAAAAATTAGAAAGTGAGAAAGTTATTTATATTCATCAATTAGCAGATATTCGTGAGGGGCTGGGATTTCCTCTTGAAATAAATAGTCTGATCTTTTATCATCCTGAAAGCCTACTTTCTTTTTTAAATGACTATCTCGAAAATCACGAATCTATTATTCTTGAAAGCCACTTCAGTGAGCAAACTGTTATAGTCGAAGCATTTATTCATGGAAAAGAGTTTTCATGCATCGTTTTAAAAAATGAAGATTCAAGTATCGTTGCACTTCCGCCAACCGAGATCGTAAAAGGTGAGGAGGTTTTTGATTATCGATCAAAATACCTTCCGGGTCTTTCCCGAAAAGTTACACCGATAGATCTCTCCGATGATAAGATAAATGCAATTCGCAAAGAATGTGAACGCCTTTTTCAATACCTCGAATTCAATACTTACGCAAGAATTGATGGCTTCATTAAAGAAGATGGAACAATCTTTTTAAACGATCCAAACACGACTTCCGGGATGCTACCTTCTTCCTTCTTCTTTCACCAGGCAGCAGAAATCGGCTTAAACCCATCGCAATTCCTAACTTATATCATTCGCGTTTCTCTTCAGGAGCGCATCGAAAATTATACAGAAAAAACTCACTTTCAGGATCTGCTTGATCAGCTTGATAAAGACATTATCAATTTACAGGACGAAGAGCTGACAAAGAAAAAGATTGCGGTCTTGTTGGGAGGATATTCCTTCGAACGGCATATCTCTGTAGAAAGTGGTCGTAATATATTTGAAAAGTTAGCCAGTTCAGAAAAATATGAACCGATCCCAATATTTTTAATCGGCAACAATGAACATCATGACTTATATCAAATTCCGATTAATTTGCTTTTAAAAGATAATGCGGACGATATCCGGGATAAAATCCTCGCTTTTAAAAAACATCCGGTTGTTGAAAACATAAAAAAGGAATGTCTCAACATTACCCAAAAATATGCTTCAAAAGATGTTGTTTTTGAGCCTGTAGGAATCACTTACAATGATTTAGCGGAATTAGTTGATGGTGTGTTTATTGCTTTGCATGGCAGACCTGGCGAAGATGGAACAGTTCAACAAAAACTAGATAGCCTCGGAATTGCTTACAATGGCTCCGCTTTTGAATCTTCAAATATTACGATCAACAAATTTCAAACATTACAGACGCTTAAAAAAAATGGTTTTTCTGTTGCCAACCAACTGCTTGTTTTTAAAAGTAATTTTATAGTCAATCCAACTAAGGCCTTAAATGATATAGAAGAGAGCTTTGATTATCCACTCATTGCCAAACCCGTTGATGACGGTTGTAGCTCTGCTGTAAAAGTGATCAAAAATCGCCCTCAATTGGAAGCATTTTGTAAAGCCATTTTTCGTGAAGAAGAACTGGTGTCTGAGCATCTGCTTCCTTTATTACAGTTAAAACCAAAAGAAGAATTCCCTCAGAAAAATGAAATTCTCATAGAGTCTCTGATTACAAGACAAGGGGCAAAACACTTTCTGGAAATCACTGGTGGCCTTATGACCAGATATCAGGATAACGAATTGGTTTATGAGATTTTTGAACCTTCAGAAGCACTCGCAGGTGGTGAAATACTTTCTCTGGAAGAGAAATTTTTAGCTGGCGAAGGGCAAAATATCACGCCAGCCAGGTTTGCCAAAAATACTGCTGATTATGATTATATTGCAAGCCAGGTAAAGGCTTCATTCGAAAAAGCAGCGCGAATATTAAACGTAAAAGGCTATGCAAGGATTGATGCTTTTGTAAGAATTTTTGATGACAATAGAGTAGAGACTATAATTATTGAGGTAAACTCTTTGCCGGGTATGACACCCGCAACCTGTATTTTTCATCAGGCAGCAATTAATGGCTACAAGCCTTACGATTTTATTGACAAAATACTCGAATTTGGTTTCAATGAAAGAAATATTAAACAACATATTAAACAAGCTTAAAGCAATTGGAAAAGAAATTTACTTTTTTGTTTCCAGCCAGATTTTTTTAAAAAACTTCGGCGGGATAGTGGTTCTCATTTCTATACTGCTGTTTTTCACCTTTTGGTGGATGCGCTGTTATACAAAGCATGGTGAATCACTCCAGGTCCATGATTATACTTCAATGAGTCTGGAAGATGCCATTGAAAAAGCCAACAGTAGAAGCTTTGAAATCGTAGTTAACGATTCCACTTACCGTCGTGGAATGGAACCCAATATCGTCCTGACCCAAAGCCCAAAACCATTTTCTAGAGTCAAAGAAAACAGAAAAATATACCTAACCATCACCAAGACAATTCCAGATCTGATCAAATTACCTGATTTTCGTGGGAATGATGATTATAACAACTATGCCCGCAAACTGGAAAGGCTTGAAGTGGATACAAAAGTAAAATCCCGCCAATTTGTAAGCAAGCTGGAAGCAAATACAATACTTGAAGTCTATTACGAAGGAGAGAAAATAACAAACAAAATAGCAGATGGTTATGAAGTCAAGAAAGGCAGTACCGTTGAATTTATTGTTTCTGAAAAAGGCGGAGGAACGGTGCCTATCCCTGACCTGGTGTGCATGAAATTTACAGAAGCCGAATTTAATGTAAAAGGTTACGATTTAAGTATCGGGTCTATTATTCCAGATGCCACCATAACTGATCAAAACAGTGCTCATGTTTGGAAACAAACCCCTAAATATAGTTCTTCTACAATGCTAAAAATAGGATCTCAAATAGATATTTATATTACACAAAACATCCCTGAAAACTGTATTTCCAAAACTGATATTGATCCTTCCCCACCACTAAAAAACCGTAATTCCGGTGAAGAAAATAATGATTTTTGATAGCTATCTTTCATTAGTTTATTACGGCTAAGACCAAAAGCAACAATAAGTGATAAATTACGTTTTTCAAATTGATTTCAACGCTGGTTGGCAATAATCTTTGAATTTGTATCTTTGCTTTTTAGAAAACAACAACTTAAATACAAATCACTGATTCCCAAACCTTTGAATACAAATTATGAAATTTAAGCCTGCTTTTGTTTCCATTTTTTTCAGTTTTTAACATTACAAAAATTCAACACACTTAATATGCGAATTCTTTACGCTCTAGTCGTTTTGTTTTTAAGTTTTTTCACTGTAAGTGCACAAATTACTCTTGAAGAACAGCCCCTGGAAGTTAATCCGGTTTTACAAAGATTACACAAACAATCAGAAGATGCTCATAATCAGAGACTAAGACGACTATTTGGAGATACCCCTTCTGCTAATTCACGAAATATTGGTCTTCTTTGCAACGATGATGGAGTCTATGAAGATGGTGAAACCATTTATGTGGTAAGTGGCGATTCTCTCAGAATCTGCCTGGATACGGTTGGTTTTGCAACCATGACTAATTTGAGTAACGATGGTAATTATGGAACCTCAACCATTGACACCAACTGTATTGTTTATTATGCTTTCGACGGTGTCGAATTAGGGCTTACAGATACTTTGAATGTTGAACTTTGTCTTCCTGACACGGTTAATTGTATCAATATTATTTTTCCGGTTGTCGTAAAGCGACCTGATAGAGTTTATATTGAAGATCATACCACCGTAACAACACAAGAAGAAGCCATACTTTGTGCCGATCCTGCTAACATTGATCTGCCTGGTGGGATTTTTATAAGCGGCCTTTTGGATTGCCACGATCCTAATCTTGCTGAAGTTTCAAACGGCAATAAAAAAGACAGCTGTCTTCTATTAACGGCAAAAAGATTTGCCGGATCAGATACGGTTTGTGTTCTGCTCAGTAACGCTTATTGCATTTGTGATACTTACAAATTTCCTTTCAATGTCATAGGCGATACCTTGGACCTTCCTTTTATGGATGATTTTTCCTACGCCGGCCCTTATCCAGGAAGAGAATGGCTTGACATTCATACTTTTGTAAATAATCGATGGAGCGACCAGCCACCTTCTGTTGGCTTCGCAACTTTTGATGGTCTCGATGCTTCGGGAACACCTTACGGGCCGCCCTATGGTCGGGCAGATTTTTTGACTTCAGCTTATCTCAATATTCAACCAACAGATACCGATGTCTACCTCAGTTTTTATGTTGAACCAAAAGGGCGAGGATATTATCCAAATTTATCACAGGGAGATTCTTTAGTCCTTGAGTTTAAAAATAATATTGGAGAATGGGTATATATTGATGCTTATGACGCATCGGAAGATATTGACCTTGACTCGATTCCACCATGGGAATATAAAGCTTATCCGATTACCTCAAGTGATTATTTATATAGAGGCTTCCAGTTTCGTTTTGTAAACTATGCTGCACGACAAGGTATTTTAGACATTTGGCATGTCGATTATGTTCGACTAGAAAAAAATGAAATTCCTGACACTACTTTTCAGGATATTGCTTTTACGCAAGTTCCAAATTCAATATTAAAAAGGTATTCAAATATGCCTTACAGACATTTTGTCGGAAATGAAACAACAGAATTAATCACTGATATTGACATCGAATTATTTAGTCAGTTTCCGGAAACGACACTTGCTGAACCAAGCGATTTGACGATTACTGAATTAATGAATGATGTGGTTGTGCATTTTGATGCTACCCTTTTGGAAGATCCTTTAACTCAAAGAAATGTCCCTCCTTTTGAACACAAACACCATATCAACCCCATTGATTTTGACCCCTTCCCACCACTTGTTGGGGATAGTTTAATTTTTGAAACACAATACACTTTTAATATTTCAGCGCAAAATCCAGGCTTATACCCTCAGGTGGCAAGAAATGACACCGTTAGGCATAAAACATACATGACCAATTATTTTTCTCACGACGACGGATCTGCCGAAACTGTAATGAAAATTGGTCTCGCCCAATACCAGGGAATCGCCGTAGAATTTAATGCCAATATCGACGATACACTAAGAGCTATTCAGATTCATTTTCCACATTACAGCGATGCGCAGCAAGAGGGAGCAAAGTTTAATATACAAGTTTTCGTAGGCGATTTGAATTCTGATCCGGTATTTGAACAAATATTAGTAGATCCGTTTTATGCTGATACCCGACTGGATACTTTACAAGGTTATACCACTTACAAATTAACCGATGATTTTGGAATTCCGGTAGGGGTATTCATTCCTGAGGGCAAGTTTTACATTGCTCTTCAACAGGCATCTTCAATCAGTAAACCGGTAAGAATTGGCCTTGATAAAAATACGCCACAGGCAAAGGAATATCAATATATTTACAATGGCGTTGATACCTGGTCAAACCTCTCAAATAATGGAGCAGCTATGTTGCGGGCTGTAGTCGGCGATTATACTCCCGGAAGTACACCAACGAAGGAACTTATAGCTGCTAAAGAATCCATCAAAGTATATCCAAATCCTTCTTCAGGAATATTTAATCTCGATTTTGAAAATGGAAGCTATGATAATTATGAGATTTCTGTTTTCAATACTATGGGCCAATTGTTATTTCAGCAAAAACTGGATTCATCAATTATTGATTTGAGTAATCAAAATGATGGTATTTATTTTCTAAAAATCAATAATGTAAAAACTGAGGCTTCATTCGTCCAAAAAGTTTTTATAATAAAGTAGGCAGGGCGCAATAACTTAATTTTAAAAAGCTAACAAAACAAATATGGATATTACCGTTCAAGAACTAAAAAAGAAACTGGATAACGCTGAAAACTTTGTTTTCATTGATGTGAGAGAAGCCTATGAACATCAGGAATTCAACATTGGTGGCGACTTAATTTCTCTGGGGCAGGTAATGGATTCTATTTCTGGTTTAGAAGATCATAAAAATGAAGAAATCGTAGTTTACTGTCGATCAGGAGCACGAAGTGCCATGGCTCAGAGCCTCCTGGAAGCTGCAGGTTTTTCAAATGTCCGCAATCTAATCGGTGGTGTACTCGCCTGGCAGGAAGCCTTCGAATCTTAACTAAAGACTACCTCGCCAGGTAAGTTATTTGGGCAAGGTGGTGATCGTCGTGTTCTGCAACGAAATAAGCTAAATCAATAACCTTCATTGGTGTTTTTAACCTGGGATGTAAAGCGGTTTTATCCAAAACTGCTTGCTCCAATTGAGTTATTTTTTTTACTATCTTTTTCCTTTCTTTTCGAAAATCGGCCAGTAATTCTTTCGCAGGCCGGCTATTGTGATTGGCTTTATGCGTTTTTTGATTACTCAGGTCAGCTGATCTCAATGCTTTTTGTCCATTAATAAAGTCATCTATTCTTCCGTTCCAAAGTGGCTCCAAATCCAATAGATGGCCAATCTCCTCTTTTATTGACCAGATCTCCCTTGGCTTTAATTCAAGTTTTTGAGTATCAATAGATTTCATTTTTTCTTCCAGTCTTGCCGGAGTACCAGCCAATCTTTCGATGATCCCGGGCAAGATTCCATTTTCCTCCTGTTGTGTAAACTTTCTATTAAACCATTCTATTTTTTTCATGCTCGTGTGGTTTGTGAGTGTGCGTTGTAATGAGTGTGCGTTGTAAGTGGCGAGTTGGAAGTGATCAGGTGTCAGTAGCGAGGAGCAAGGGGTCAGTGGCGAGTTAGCTTCTGATACTGTATTCTCGCTACTGACCCCTCACCCCTACTCTTTCGGATCAACCAACTTTTTAAAAGCTTCGATTTTGTCATTAGGAACGGTAACGGAGAGATGATAATGCTTAAATTTCCAACCATCCGGGGTCAGTTCCAAAACACCAGAGCCATGACATACCCCCATCTGGGTATCCAGTCTTTCTTCAAACCAAACATAATTCTCATTGTCAGAAAAATAGATTTCCCGCACAATAGGTTTAAAGTTCCACGCGGATTCTCGTTTGAAATATTCTTTAGACCATTCTTTCAATTCATCGCGCAGCCATCTCTCCCCGGCTTCGGTTCCAATATAAATGGCATCTTCAGCCATGCATCCAAAAAAAACATCTGAGTCTGCCTCAGCAGCAGCTTTATGCCAACTATTTATAAAATCACTAAGCTCTTCTTTGCTATCATTCATTTCAGTCTGGCAACCTTTCTGGTTTCTGGTATCCGTAATCTGGATGATTTTCCAGCCATCAGCCGATTTAAATAACTGAAAAGCATTTACGCCACAATGGCTAATTTTATCACCAAGGTAGAAGGTGTAATTGGTCCAGGCAGTAGCCAGCAAACCATCGATTTGAACATGGTAGCTCCATATCTTTTCATCGTATAGTTCATCATGCGGATTTCCGATTGAGGTTATAAAGTCATCCACACTTCCCGTATGAATTTTCGGATTTCCTTCTTTATCCACATAAGTTGTCATCAGTCGCATTTGCGGATCAAAGGTAGCGCGCAGCATCGACGTATCTGAAGCGCGCATGGCGTCAAACATGTTTTTTATAACCTGAATAACGGCTTCTCTTTGCAAATCTTCTAAAGATTGTTTTTGGCTTTGCGCAAATAATGAAACCGAGAAAAGCAGCAAAAAAGGAAGGATTATTTTCTTTGATTGAACGAGCATTGGTGTTTGATTTTTATTCGGAAATTGATTTGACGAAACAAGATAGTAAATTGAATTTCAGGCATTATCATTCAATTAAAGCAATCTTTCCATCTTTCGACAGATCACTTTTAAGGTCCGACAAGTTCTCTTTTGTCATTGAAATCAGGTCGGATGTTATTTTTTAAAAAGATCGAAAAATGCTTAAACAGAGATCAAAACTCAAAACCCATTTGGAAAATAAAATTGAATAACCGCGTTTCAAAATTGTACTCGGATCTGAAAATAATCGGCCCTAAAGTAGAATTTAAACCCAATTCAAGACCAGCACCGGACATGCGGCCTTCCATTTCGAGGATCCTTAACTGTCCTTCGTTTTCTTCAACCACGAATTCCGGTGAGTGAAAATAACCTAAATTATAGTTGATTGAAATAAACTTGCCTTCGAAAGGTTCCACCTGAACCTTTAGTCCCGAAAAAGCATATTGATCAGCAGGTTGCTGCATATATTTATATCCGGTAAAAGGTATAAATTGGGATTCGTAGGATAGATTTCGTCCCAGATAAAACAGGTTGATGAAGTCAGCAGTTTCATATTGAGTTATCCCTGCATAATTATACCATAACAGCGTCATTTCGGGAACTATTTTGAATACCTGACTAAACGCCAGCTGAAGTGAACTATTCAAGGCAACCGATTTTTCAATGCTGGTTTCAATTTCATTTTTAATCGTTCCGTCAAGTACTAACTTGGCATTAACGGATAAGTTTGTTCCTTGAACAGGAAAATACTTCCTGTTGTAAGTGTCATAAGTTAATTTAGCATGTGTACTAAGTTGACGAAGGATGTTTTTTGACGCGTTAAGATCTTCCAGAAATTTTTGAAGCTGACTTAAATATTCTGTACTTACTCCTAATGAAAAAGATAAATCTTTGCTGATTCCGGAAAACACATCAAGCTCAACTTTACCATGACGATAGCTGAATTCCTGACTTAATTTATTGTTTTTATAAAATGATCCCGGATAAAAATTAATCAATCCTCTTAATTTCAATCCAATATTGGGGCGGGTTTTGGTATACACCAAATACTCGGTAATCAGAGCAGGATTTTGTGAAACTCGCAGATCCGTTGACCATTTACTTCCACTCATAATCACATTTCTAAAAGTCGCGTTCAACAATATAGCGCCATTATAATCGCTGTCGTAGTTGGCTCCCAATTTTAGGTACTTCCCTCCGGACTTCTTAGCTTCGATCACTAAAGTATACCCATCGCTCAACGACATTAGTCGGAAATCCACTTTTTTATAAAACCCAGTCGCTGCTATTTTGGAAAATCGCTCATTTAACTTTTCAAGGGATATGATTTTTGGCAGTTTGATTTGTAAGAGATCCAAAAGAGTCTTTCTGGCAGCTCCTTCAACACCATAAACCTCTATGGAGTGAATATTCACCTTTTCGGGCGTTTTTGGAGGATTGGTTTTCCGAACGAAATATTGATAACCAATCGCATTCAAATCTTTTTTCAACTCCGGCAGCATTCGCCGTGCCGCCTGTTCGCCAATCGCAATCAAAGAATCCACCTGACTAAAATCCATTCCTGTAAATCCTTCAATATCAGGGCTAATGACCAGATCAGCTAATCCCAATTGCTCCAGATTAGATTCAACAATACGATAACTATTGGTCTGATCCAGCACCTGAACGATAGAATTCAATTCTTTTTTAGAATATAAAGATGCTCCGACATCAAATGCTATGACGTAATCGGCACCCATATTTTCGACATCTACAACCGGCAAATTTCTGGCAACCCCACCGTCGACTAGTAAAGTATCATTGAGATCAAGTGGTTCAAAAACAGTAGGAATGCCAATGCTTGCCCGAATGGCTTCCGGGAGAAATCCGCTTTTAAAAACAACGGCATCGCCTGTTTCCAAATTGGTCGCCACACAACGAAAAGGGATTGGAAAGTCATCAAAATTATTCACGGAATGAACAGGAATCGTGAGCTGATCCAATAGTAGACCAAGTTTTTGCCCATCTACAAAACCTTTCGGCAGTTGTATTTTTTTGTCTTCCAGCGGAAATGTTGCGAAATATCGTTCTACCTGATTCTTTTCTTCAATTGGAAGGTAATTCCTGTTAAATTTATCCGTAAAATATGCACTCCATTCCATATGCTTTGCCAGCGAATCCAGAAAATCAGCGTCATAACCAATGGCATACAATCCACCAACAACGCTCCCCATGCTCGTTCCCGTGATGTAGTCCGGATAAATACCCTCGGCTTCCAACACTTTTAATACACCAATATGTGCCAATCCTTTCGCTCCGCCACCACTCAAGGCAAAACCAATTTTGTTGGCTTTTTCAGATTGAGCACTCAAAGCTGTCGATAAAGCCAAAATGATTATAAATAATTGAACCCGAATGTTTAATTTCATAAATCAATAAAAGTATTAATTCTATAGCAGAGGTCAATGATACCTGTAATTGAAATATTTTTTAGTACTTTTCTTTGAATAAATTATCGATAGAAACTATAATTTTTAATTTAAAAGCTATGACAAAGGGATTTTATAAAACGATTCAATTTTCACTTTTATTAGTTTTAATATTAATATCTTCTTTTGGTTTTTCGCAAGAAAAAACCATTCATTTTGGATTGAGTTTTAACGCAAGAATCACCCATCAGAATTTTGACGATTCTGACAAAAACAGGAGTGATGATGAATTTTCTTATGCTATAACCGGAAATATTTACTTCGATCTCAGTTCAAAATTCCAGTTGATTTCAGGTCTTAGTTTCAGTCATTATAAAATAAATCAATTGGATGATTTTCCGGTTTTTCTCTGCGATATCGATCCTAGCCAAGGTTACATTCCTTTCAACTCTTATTTCAAGGAAAATTATAAAACGAATTACCTTGGAATTCCTTTGGAAGGAAGATGGATAATGGGAAATAAAGCCAATCCTTTTTTTCTTCAATTTGGGTTTGAAGGATTGTTTAAAATTGCTTTAAATGAAAAATATACTTTGGTAGAATGCAATGGAGCAAGTGAAATTGAAATAGATTTACCTGTTGATTCCAAAGAAGTTAACGACTTTCTACTTTTAGCCAAACTTGGAGTTGGTTACGAATTTCCAATTAATGAAAAAATGAAATTGTTCTTTGAACCAAATATAGAATATTCTCTGACCAGTTTTTTCAAATATGGAATTGGAATCGGCAATTTCTTCAATTTTGGTTTGAATACCGGGATCAGGTTCTAGCCAATTATTTAATCCATTCGAATTTTACTTGATCAAAAAAATTAAATATTTAAAATCCAAAACCCTATTAATCCCGCAAGAAAGATCAGACCGTATCCGATGAGCACATATTTTTTGAGTTCCTTGCTTCCTACCCAAAGACTAATGCCAATTTTTACAATGGTATTACATAAAGTTGCCAGCAGAATGGCGTTTTGTGCAGTGAGCTTTGGCACGGTGTCTCCAGCCAGTTTAGTTACAGAAATAGTAATGGCATCTATATCCGTTAAAGCGGCAATGGCGGTGGAAATAAAAATCCCTTTTGCTCCAAACTGGTTATTGGCATAACTCACCAATATTAAAATGGCAGAGTAAAGGATGCCGAAAAATACCGCTTCTCTTAAATTCAGGGGTTTTCCAAGCGGTATATCAGTATCTACTTTTGATTGTGATTGTTGTTTTTTATAAAAAAATAAAGCGCCTCCAAAACCTGCTATCAGAACCAGAGTCAAGGGTATTATCAATTCTTGCAATAGTGTTAGATTGAAAATAATGACCCAGATAAAAACCCGAACCACCATAATAGTCGAAGCGGCCATAATGGCAACAGCACAATTAACAGAAAGCTCAGGAACCTCTTTGCTCTTTTTGGAAAACACCCAGGAAACTACTGTGCTGGAAACCAATCCACCTACAATTCCTGTAAGCAAAATACCTCTGTCTGAGCCCAAAAATTTCATCAACATATAACCAACAAAACCCAACCCTGAAGTCAATATAATCACCCAACCCAGTTCTCTGGGATTAAAAACATCAAAAGGTCCTATTGTTTTGTCAGGAAGGAAAGGGAATATCAACAATACAATGATCACAAATTGGATAAAGGCAAATAGTTCAACCTGCGTTATTCGCCCGATAATGCTTTTTAATTTTACTTTCAGGGACAGAAAAACTAAGATAACGACCATAAGAGCAAGGCTGGACTCCACATAGCCCATAAATGTGGTAGCACCTAGTAGAAAAGCAAGTAGGGTCGCAAACTCTGTTGTTCCACCGATACTGCCTTTATTAGCACTAATCCAATAGGATACAGCAACAAAAAGTGAAACAGCAAGCAATCCAATAACCAGAATCCAAGGTGTAAAAACCAAACTCAACAAAGCAGTCAAAAAGCCTACAAGAACGACAAATACAAAAGTTCTCACTCCTGCAAAAATTTCCTCTTTTTTCGTGATTGAAGCATGTTCACGTTCCAATCCAATGACAAATCCAATACCTGTTGCAACCAACATTCGAATAAAAAAATCCAGTTGAGTAAGTTGAAAGCTATCTGTTTGAATGATATACGATTCTTCCACAGGCTAATGGCTGGTTATACCTCAATAATGTTACAAAGCTTATAAATATTAGCGTATCATCAGATGATAAAAATCATTTCAAAATTGAACTTTATCAATTTCTCTATATCCGGAACCCCAAAAATTAAAAAGTAATAATGTTTGCTTTTCCAGCATTTTTGAAAGCCCTTGATAAAAAAAATCCTGAACCACACACTGTGATTCAGGATTTTAATCATTTATTAAACGGCCTAATGCCTAATGATTTTTTCCAGATATTGGTTTTCTCCGCTGTCATCCGATAATCTCAGAAAATAGACTCCTTTCGGTAAAATGCTAAAATCAAAAGTTGCCGTATTTCCCACAAACGTGATCGTCCGCTCAACCAACAATTTACCATCATTACTGATGATTTGGAGGTTCATTTTTCCTGAATAATCATAGCGGATCGTCAAAACGTCTTTTACAGGATTAGGAAATACATCGATCAGATCATTTAAGTTATTTTCTTTCACACCAATCGTTAAATCCATTCCATCGCAATCTTCATCGATTCCATTATTTGGGATCTCTTCAGCGCCTGGAAAGATTAATTCATTGCTGTCATCACAGTCTTCACTGTTGATTACATAACCTGTTGGTGGCTCCGTGATACAAGTATCCACGGAAGTTTCAAAATCACCAAAGCCATCATTGTCGCTATCTAAAAAATAAGCATTGGTTGCAAGGCCGTCATCATTTAGACCGTTACAATTATTATCAATTCCATCGCAGATTTCATCAGCATCTGGATGAATGTTTTCATCATTGTCGTTGCAATCTAAAGGGTTGGCTACAAAACCTGTTGGCGCAAAGCTTTGACAAGTATCTATTGTTATCATTTCATCTCCGAAGCCATCGTTGTCATTGTCAAAATAATAAGTAAATAGTTCTAATTCATCATCGATAAGATCATTACAATTGTCATCGATGCCGTTACAAATTTCACTGGCGCCGGGATTAATTGAATCATTGCTATCATCACAATCTTCAAAATCAAAATAGCCATCGCCATCGCCATCGAAGAAGAAATAAGTTTCAGCATAATTAAAAGCATCAACGCCTATTTTTTCTCCGATCAGACGGCCAGGGACATCATCAGCCGGAGGATGAATCCCTCCCCAAATACGCGAAAGGCTGCATTGATCAGAAGCATCACGATAAGTTGCCCATTGTAAAACAATATCTGTACTAGGCCCTTCTTCAAAAACAAGAAATTCATTTTGATTCGCATTAAATTGTCCCATTCCTCCGGGGAAATATGCATCACCGGTAATCATCGTCATCACTTCTGCTGCAGCTCTGGAAAAAGTAGAGTGCCCAGAAATATAACCTGCAAAAGGTGGCGTAACAAAAGTAGGCCGCTGATAAGGCCACCAGTTTTCTGCCAAAATCCAATCTACTCCGGCCATTTCGGTTTCCGGATCAACAATATAATCGGGACCTCTCCAGGCTTTTAGTTTGATTTTTCCAACATGCTCAAATATCGGCCCTGCAAGGATATCATTTGAATCAACCAATTCAATAAAACCGTCTAACAAATTTATTCCGCCAGGATGGTACGAAGGTAAGCCAGGATCGGAGCTTTGTCCGCGACCAGTCATTGAACGAATAGCTGAAATAGGCCGCAGATAATCATACCAGCCTTTTATACCCCATGCCGTTATTGCGCAATCGTGCACCGCTCCTGCCATCATAAAATATGCTTTAACATCCCATTCTAAATCATCCAGAATTTCTCCTTCTCCGCCATATTTTTTTTCAAATTCAGGATTATCGTTTACATAATTTAAAATGGTGAACCAATGCCCAGGAGGTGTTTCAGAGTCAGGGCCATCAGCCCAAAATTCAGCCAGCACTCTTCCATAATCCGCTCGCGGTACTATTTGTGGCTCATAAGGCATTCCGGTATGCGGATTCATATTATGGCCAATCCCATAATCTCCTCCATCAACTAAATTGTAGAAATCTCTTAAGCCTTCAATTGTAGTAGGGTAATCCTGAACATTTCCGATACTGGCAGGAGAAATATCCCACATTACGCCATCTTCCGGATCCAAATGAGAGGACCATACAGAGACGAGTTGAAAACCCCATTTATATTCTTCGGAAATCCCTCCCACCGCTGTTGTGTCGATATATGGCGGATAACCGGGATCATGGTAAGTCCAATAAACATCACCATCCCGCTGATGAAGGGTCAAATCTTCATCTTTTAAAGCGAAAGGAGTTACCTGTCCCCATTCAGGGCCTAAAAAGTCAGGAGTATTAAATGGAATTTCGTTACCTGATTGATCAATAAAAACATCCAAAGTTAGCGGTTGCCATCGATTTGGATCAAGGATATCTGGATTACCAGGAAAATTAGTTACTAAAGGGGGATTGACCGGTTCATAAAATTCATTGGCATAATCACCCTGCTCATTGGAACCGTCTTGTAGCCCAAAGGCAATTAGTTCTTGTGCGATATAATTTCCCAATGCTGCAGGTATTCCTGATGCATAATTGGTTGAAGTAAAATTAGAATCATAGCCCAACTGAGTGAATAAATCATTTATATTAGCCAGGGTTGCCACTGCACCAGGAGAATTATTAAAACGATAATAAAGCAACCGATAAGCTGCATAACTTATGGCTTCTTCTCTTGCTGCTTGAATATCAGCCGGTATTGGAACGCCATTGAATTCACAGTTATATCCGCGAACATTATTACCAAGCAAAAAAGGCCTTGCAACATCATCATAAACTGCCCAGGCATCCCACATCGCTATCGAAGTGTGAAATAAATTTCGGGCATGGACAGTAGGCCGAGCAAAATCATTTCTAATAGCTGTTAATAACTGCTCGTTCCATTGACGTGCAATTGACTCTTGGGCGGTCACTGTACTTACCAAAGAAAGAAATATCCACAGGAATAGGAATTGTAATTTGTATAAGTTTTTCATATCGTACTGTTTAGTGGTCTGGTGAAATTTTATATGTCCGATATCATCATATATAATATATTGACTTTAAGACAAGAAAGATACCATCATTTCCTTTAAATGAAATTATGGAAACTGTTTAAAGAGACGGGTAAGAATTTAAAAGCTTTGTATCAACAATTGTAGTATACAAAAATATATAATTATTATCAAATTGCACCATATTCCAATTCATAAAAATGATTAATGTTTTACACTTTAAGTTGCCAGGCTAAATTTTCAAGGTATAAAGTTAATACTTCAATTCCATCTAATCATTGCATCATTTTATCTAGAAAATTCTCGTTTTAAAATAAATCGCTGCTAATTATAAACTCATTCCTACTATAGAATTATACTATTACTTTTTAAGTGTGGATTTACTTTTTTCAATTGCTGTGTCTTGTAAATCACTGACTTTACATCTCACCAAAGTAAGATTGAAATTGCGTCGAATATATTTGAAAATAAATCAAAAAAGATATTAACCTAAAACCTTAAAATTATGAGTTCAGTTAAGAATTTTCTCCTATTTTGCTCTGGTATTGATCTGACTATTCTAAAAAAATGTCCATCCGATGAAAACAAATATATAGGTATTGGAGCCACAGTTTTATTTACCGGAATACTTGCTTTTTTTTCAGCAGGCTATGCTTTATTCACAGTGTTTGATTCTTATACTTTAGCAGTAACATTCGGCCTGGTTTGGGGTTTGATGATTTTCAACCTCGATCGCTATATTGTGAGTAGCATGAAAAGTCATGGTTCATTTTGGCGTGACTTGATGGTTGCTTTTCCAAGATTATTGATGGCCGTTTTGCTGGCGTTGGTTATCTCAAAACCGCTGGAATTGAAAATATTTGAAAAAGAAATAAACGCGGAATTGATTATAATGGAACAGGAAGTTTTCAAAACCCAGGAGGATAAAATCAAACTCCGATATCAAAACCAGATCGAAGGGCATCAATCAGAATTAGCTTTGCTAAAATCAGAAATTGAAAATAAAACCGCAACCCGCGATAAACTAGCTTTGGCTGCCATTCAGGAAGCTGATGGAACAGGCGGTTCTTTGAAAAAAAACCTTGGCCCAATTTACAAAGCTAAAAAAAAGGAAGCCGATCAGGCTCAATCTGAACTGGACCAAACGCTCCAAACTAACCTTCCTTTAATTGCAGAACACCAAACTACGATTAATTTGCTCGGAGAAAATATTCAAAATGAAATTACAGCATTAGATCGATCAAACTACGGCGGCATAGCTGCAAGAATGGATGCGCTGGATCGCTTATCACAAGGAAGTACAGCCATTTATTTAGCCAACATTTTTATCATGCTGTTATTTATTTCCATCGAGACCGCTCCGATTTTTGTCAAATTGATTTCTTATCGCAGCCCGTATGACTATTTGCTGCATGAACACGAACATGTTTTCCAGATGGTCCATCTTGAAAACACCACTCTTTTAGCAAATACAGTTAAAAACAAACTGAATGAGAATACAGCACTCGGGACCCATCGGTCCAACGCTCATGTAACTGGCGAAAAGCTACTTATCGATGAAGCGCTCAAACAAAAAGTAGAAGAAATCAAAAGCCAACCCGCTACTTGGGAGCAGGTGATCCTCAAAAAGGGGCTTTAATATTTTATAAAGTATTCTTGTTGATTATTACTTGACCAATTCAATATAATAGGCAAGTTCAGCCTTCGGTGGAATAAGAGAAGGATTCCCTTCGTCTCCGTAACCCAAGTCTGAGGGAACAAAAAGCATGGCTTTTGTTCCTCGCTTGAGGTAGGTTAATGCTTCGTCCCAACCTGAGACTACAGAGCCTGCGCCAACTTTGACGGGATAGGTAGGAGAACTGGTAAATGAAGAATCAAAAACTTGACCTTTTGCGAGGAGCATGGCGTGGTAGCGTAGTTGGACCGTTTCTCCTTCGACAGGTATTTTACCAGCGCCCTCTTCGAGAATGTAATATTTAAGCCCCGAAGGCTTTTCGACAAATTTATCGTCTAGTTTTCCGGATCGATAATCCTCCAAAACCTGTTTAGAAAATTCATCGATTTCCAATGCACGAGCATTGTTTCGCTCTCTTTCTTCTTCAATGATCTTTTGATTTTCTGCTGCACTTTTTATATCAATCAAAACCAGATCATAATAAAAGTTAGTAAATTCTCCAAAGTCAGGTGGCAATGGCGGAACGGAATCAAGCGGTATAATAACCGTAATACTGTCTCCGATACTCATTAATTTTATCCCTTCCATTAAGGGAGAAACTGCTTCCCGCGGATTCGGCAATGGCTCTGGAATCTGCATTTTTGATACCATTTCAGCTTCGCGGCCATCCATCATTAAAGAATCATCCGCTTTAAAATTAAAATAATAATAGGCTACTTCTCCAACCTGTGGTTTAGGTCCTTCATTTTGTAAATGATGTATATATTGGTAACCACAATCCATGGTTAAAAGCCCGTCAGGGTCTTCTTTTTCTTGGTCGTCAGCACATGCATTGAATATAAAAAGGGTAATCAAACCTATAAAAAAGAACAATAGTTGCTTTTTGTACATTAGAGATATTTTTAAAAAAAAGACAAATGTAGAGAATAATTATTCAAAAATAAACACTTTGACTTAAGCGCTTTCAGATGCACTCTTTATTACCATCCAAACACAAACCTTAAAAATAATACTGAAACCAAAGACTTTAAAGGTGTTTCAAGCGATGAATGAGCATTTACATTATTTTATCATTCTACTTCATCTCCTATGGAATATTCTGTATTATTTTGTAATTAGTGATTTCAAAAACCAATCAAATGAATAAACTATTTCTGTTTTTAATACCTGCATTTTTGGGTTCGTGCAACAATTCGGAACTCAATAAAAAATTCATCGCTGATCGTTATGAGATAGATTCGAGGATTATACAGGATAAAAAAGACATATCCATTGAAGACAAATTTTTATTGAACTATGGGATTTTGAGGCACAGAGATTATTACAATTATGACCTAGAAGGTAAAACCTTTGAAGAAATACTCGAGCTTTCCAGAGACCTTCTGGAAAAAGGAATCACAACGGAGGAAGTATTTAATAAAAATGGCGAAGAAAATTACTTGAAACAGGAAACCGAAATTGAAGGATCCGGAGTTGTCAGAAAATCCCCCGGAAGTAAAAAAATGATCAAAGCGATGAAGTTTAACTGCAAATACGCCAACACTTCTGATACCGACATCGTCATACTCAACAGTACTTTCGAACTAAAAGGCCCTTTCCATAAATTTATCACTGCTGCCGGTTACGATATCAATTGCCTGATAAAAGCTGGAGGAACGCTGAAAGTTTCGTTTATTCTGGAAGCCAGAAATATTCAAAGCAATCTTCAATTCAACAAAAAAGTGGTAACGCCATATCTTTATCTGGATGAGATCATCGCCAATTCTGAGATCGTTCCTTCCGGCAATACGGTGATCACCGATTTGGAATTTTATGAGGCGTGCTATTTTGGTGAAAAAAGGTTAAATCCTTTCAAAGTTTATGATTTTTATACTGATTTTAATCCTTCCACCCAAATCGTAAGGGGTGACAATGGCGTTACGATCAAAATCAATTACGGTGATGAACATTTTGAGGTTGAAGAACCCGAAGAACCTGTAAGTATCATTCCCGGAAAGACACAGTAATTTAACTTACAAATTTTCGCTGTGATGACATACCAAAAGAGAAACAACCTAAATTTACTTATTGCAGGCTTTGCAATTTTTAAACTCTTGATCCATTTTTTGACGAATACAACATATGGATTGCATCGCGATGAATTTCTGTACGTGGCTGAAGGGCAGCATCTTGCCTGGGGATATACTGAAGTCCCACCCATGATTGCATTTTTAGCCAGAATCGCATCCTTTTTTGGCGATAGTGTTTTTGCCGTGCGGCTCTTTCCAGCGGTCATAGGAAGTGTGACTGTTGCGTTGATTGGATTATTGGTTAAAGATCTTGGCGGAAAGCGCTGGGCGATCACGTTTGCATGTCTTGCATTTATTGTGTCCCCCGCATTTTTGCGAAGTAATTGGCTTTTTCAGCCGGTCAGTTTTAATCAATTTTTCTGGTTTTTATCAGCTTTTTGGATTATCCGATTAATCAAATTTGAAGATCCAAAGTATTGGTATTTTCTGGGTGTCACAGCAGGTTTAGGTTTCCTGACAAAATATTCGATCGTCTTCTTTTTTATGGCGTTGATCATCGCCTTAATATTCAGTCCCCATCGCAAATGGTTGAAAACCAGATATCCCTATTTGGCATTTGTTATCGCATTTTTGATTGCACTTCCCAATCTTTTCTGGCAATACCAGCACAACTTTCCAGTAGTCCGGCACATGAAAGAACTGAGTGAAACCCAATTGGTCAATGTAGATACCGCTGGATTTATAATCGCTCAATTCCAAATGCAATGGAGCGCCACATTGATCGGTTTATCGGGGCTTATTTTTTTATTATTCTACAAAAAGTATAATGAATTTCGGCTTATTGGAATCACTTTTCTAATCCTTGTCGTCATGATCTTTGCCCTTAGCGGAAAACCCTATTATACCCTGGGGGGATATCCTATGCTTTTTGTTTTTGGTGGGCTGGGCCTAGAAACTGCTTTAAAGACCAACTTTTCCAAAATAGCTTTATCCTTTGTTATGGTATTTCTCATTTTAGGAATTCTTCCTTTTGCATTGCCCGTACTTTCCATGGAAAGGATGGAAAAGTATTGCGACTATTTAGTCAATGAAATTGGCTTTGATGGCCCTTTACGCTGGGAAGATGGAAAAATACATCCCTTACCTCAGGATTATGCAGATATGAATGGTTGGGAAGAAATTGCCCAAAAAGTCAGCAAGTTCTATCACCAACTTTCCGATGAAGAAAAGCGTCAATGTAACATTTTAGGTGTGAATTATGGAGAAGCAGGAGCAATCAACTTTTACCGAAAAAAATACAATCTTCCAGAGGCTTATAGCCGAAATAGCAGCTTTGTTTTATGGGCTCCGGAAGATATCCAATTTAACAATCAAATCATGGTAATCGATGAACTACAGGAGGGGTCGGACTGGTTTGAAACCATGGTACTCGTTGATAGCATCGAAAATCCTTATGCCCGAGATAAAGGCTACATTTATTATCGCACAAATCCGAAGACCGATGTTGAAGCTGCCTGGAAAGCTTATATTCGGGAACACAAAGACGAGTTTAACTTTGAGTGAATTTTATCCCAAATAAACCGTCTCATTAATTCCGGGAAGTATTAATTTTTCAGATTCATCTGCATCTGAAAAACTTTGCTGGATCCAGTTATAGGGTTCGCTGATTGGTTCTCTCGAAAGATCAAAAGTTCCGTAGTGCATCGGGATCATTTGTTTTGCACCGAGCTGATCGAAAGCTTCCTTGGCTTCCTCCGGGTTCGCGTGATTGTCCTTCATCATAAATTCTGGTTTATAAGCTCCAATCCCCAAAATCGCAATGTCAATGTCGGGAAAAAGAGATCCGATTTCTTTGAAATGATCTCCGGAAGCGCTATCCGCCCCAAAGTAGATCGTTCGTTTTTCCGTTCTTATAATAAAACTCCCCCACAATCGGCGGTTAAAATCAGTCAATCCACGACGACACCAATGCTGCGCGGGGAGATATATAATTTCGATGCCTTCCTCTTTAATAGCGTACTTTTGATACCAGCCCGCTTCTTGAACCGATGTTTTTCCAATCCAGGATCCAATTACAGAAGTCATTTTCAACGAAGTCAGAATGGTCGATTGATTGTTCTTTAAAAATGATTGCATACTTTTTTTATCACAATGATCACGGTGATCATGCGAAAGTAATACATAATCAACTCCAGTCAATTTATTCACTTCAAACGGAATTTGAACGAAGCGCTTCAACATAGGCAGATCATAAAAAACAGGATCGGTTATCATTCTTACTCCATTCAACTGAATCAAAAAAGTCGCGTGTCCTAACCAGACAATAAAATCCTCGTCACCGCGCATGTAATCGATTTTCTGATGGACAGCAGGTCGCCACTTATCCGCTTTTTTCTCTTTTGCTTGTGGGTTTGACGTTGCAAAAAAACGAAACAAAGTGCTGTATTCTGCGCGGAAACTCTTTCCAATGTATTGAAACTCGCCACTAATTAGTGGATTACCATTCCAGTCCGGGCGGATGGTTTCAAGTTTTTCATTTCTCAAGTATTGCATATTAAGATGTTGAAGTACCAAAAAAAGAGCAGTTGCCTCCGAAAAATAAAACCTTATGAATTTGTTATTGTTTCAAGATTGCACTTTTTTAAAAATGAAAATATTACTTTTGAGGCACTTTTAAAAAAAGTAGAAAGGAACCATAAGGTTCAAAATAAATTTCAACTTTATAAAAACCCATATTGAGTTAATTAAAAACAATTACAATGATGAAAAAATCAGTATTTACAATTTTAACCTTAAGCTTAGCAATCCTCGCAACAACAACGATGCAAGCTCAGATCGAAACTCCAGCACCCAGCCCGGCTGCAAAAATCGAACAAACTGTTGGTTTAACAGACATCAGTATCGTCTACTCCCGCCCTGGTAAAAAGGGCCGCGAACTATTTGTCGACGTTGAAAGCTGGGGAAAACCATGGCGAACTGGTGCCAACGCTTCTACGCAAATCACTTTTAGCGATGATGTAAAAATCGAAGGAAAAGAAGTACCAAAAGGAACTTACGCGATCTATAGCATCCCTGATAAGGTAAACTGGACCGTGATGCTTTATAAAGACGTCACTATTGGAGGGAATATGAGCAAATATGATGAAAGCCAGGAGTTGACTCGCTTCCAGGTGAAAACAGTAATGATGAATACAGAAATGGAAAATTTTGCTTTTTTGATTGATGAGATCAAAGATAATTCTGCTGTCATAGGATTTACGTGGGGTAAATACTATGTGCCTTTCAAAGTGGAAGTAGAAGTAGATTCCAAAGTAATGGCAGCTATCGAAAGCACGATGAATGGCCCTTCCAGAAATGACTATTACCAGGCCGCCCGATATTATCACAATACGGACAAAGACTTGAAGCAAGCTTTGGCATGGGTAAAGAAAGCTAACGAAATGGAAGCGAAATACTGGCAATTGCGCCTCGAAGCCCAAATCCAGGCAAAAATAGGCGATAAAAATCGTGCTTTGGCAAAAATTACTGAATCAAGTGCAGCAGCCAAAGAAGCCGGAAACCCTGATTATGCAGCTGCTAACGAAAAGATGGCTGAAGATTGGCGTAAAAAGTAAAAACATTCTTTGTATTTAAGAGTATGTTTAAAATTAATCCTTCTGATTAATAGGAACACCTTTCTATAACATTCTTCATACTCTTATAAAAAACCCTGGTCCTTCGGCTGGGGTTTTTTATTTAATAAATATCATCATACCTTTAGGAGAGCTAAGGCTTAGAAGGTTAGACTTAAAGTAAAAATTACAAACCATAAAAAGGACGATGGAAAAGAAGGAACCTAAATCAATAACCTGGACCACCTGGTTCGAGATTCCGGTTGATGATTTTGACCGAGCTAAAGCATTCTACGAAACTACTTTTCAAACAAGTATCCAAGCCGTTGATTTTGGCTCGTTTAAAATGGGCATTTTTCCGCATAAAAAGGTTGGCTGCGCTATCTGCTTTGGCGATGGATACAAAACGGGTGATACTGGTACGGTAGTCTATATGAATGCCAATCCTGATCTCCAGCATGTTCAGGATCGAATTGAAGCCGCAGGTGGAACAATGCTTCAGGCAAAAAAACAAATCTCTCCGGAACATGGTTTTATGGCGCTGTTTAAAGACTCTGAAGGGAATCGACTTGCTTTACATTCGGATAAATAATTTATTAAAATTATGGACATTATACTACTTCGCCAATATTGCCTTTCTCTGCCACAAGTAACTGAAGACGTAAAGTGGGAAAAAAACTTGTGTTTTTCGATTGGTGATAAAATGTTTTGCATTGGCTCTCTTGATGACAATTTCAGCTTTTCCTTTAAAGTTATGGAAGAAGAATTTGACGAACTCTGCAATTTGGAAGGTATCGTTCCGGCTCCATATCTTGCACGATATAAATGGATTCTGATACAAAATCCAGCGTGTTTATCAGACAAAGAGTGGCAGGACCTCATCAAACAGTCCTATGGTTTGATAAAATCAAATCTTCCAAAAAGTATCCTAAAAAAATTAAGCGGTCAATAATGGAAATTGATAACTTTAGAATCAACCTGGTACAACTTGACGATGCTCAAAGGTTATTAGATTTAATCAGCTCGAACAGGGATCGGTTGCGTAAATATTTTCCAATCACTTCATCAAGTGTTACCAATCTGATCACTTCTAATGCTTATATTATCCAGAAAATTAAAGAAGCCAACAACAAAGAATTTTTTAGCTACCTAATTGAAGAAAAAAGTACCGATAATCTAATTGGAATGTTTATTTTAAAAAGCATCAACTGGCGGGTCCCAAAGTGTGAACTGGCTTATTTTATTGATAAAAACAATGAAGGAAAGGGAATTGTTTCGGGCATCACAAAAGCTATGGTTGACTTTTGTTTCAACGAATTAAAAATGAGCAAAATCTGGATTGAAACCGGAGAAGATAATTTTGGGAGCAAAGCGATCGCCTTAAAAAATGGATTTAAAATGGAAGGTTTGCTGCGAAATAATTTCCGCGATTCCGACGGGAATTTGATGAATATCGAATATTATGGCCTTACTAAAGAAGACTGGAAAGCCAATCAATAAAATAATTAATCATTTATTATTCACCTTTTTACCACAATTATTATCAGGATCAAAATGTTATTAAAAAAATTAATTTTTCTCTTTCTACTACTCCTTAATATCACAAATTTAACTGCTCAAAACCACACGCCCCGTTTTAATGAAATTGACGTTCAGCATTATATTTTCAACATAAGCATCAATGATACAACAGATATTATCGAAGGAAAAGCAATTGTCTCAATCAAGTTTTTACAACCTTCAAACCAATTTCAATTAGACCTGAAAGCAAAAGATGATAATTCTGAAAAAGGAATGTTCGTCCAAAAGATCACGGAAAAAGATCAGGAAATTTCATTTAAGCAAGAAGGAGAAAAACTAAATATTTCATTAACCGATATTGCTAAAACAGGAGACATCCGGACCTTTACCATTGAATACAGAGGCATTCCGGAAGAAGGGTTGATTATTTCAAAAAACATATTTGATGACCGCACCTTTTTTGGAGACAATTGGCCGGATCGCGCGCACCATTGGCTTCCAACGGTTGATCATCCTTCCGACAAAGCCACAGTAGAATTTATCGTCTCGGCACCAAACCATTACCAGGTTATTGCCAATGGGGATCAATTTGAAGAAACCAATTTAAATGACGATTTTAAACTGACGCATTGGAAAGAAGCGGTCCCCTTGCCTACCAAGGTCATGGTATTCGGCGCAGCACGTTTTGCCGTTCAACAGGCAGGTTTTGTTGAGCAGATTCCCGTCACTTCCTGGGTATATCCGCAAAATCGGGAAGAAGGCTTTGGAGATTATAGTTTAGCCGTCAAAGTCCTTTATTATTTTCATAAAAAAATGGGTTCCTATCCTTACGAAAAGCTCGCTAATGTTCAATCAAAAACGCGATACGGCGGGATGGAAAACGCTGGAAATATCTTCTATTTTGAAAATTCGGTTACCGGAAATAAGGATCACGAAAATCTCATCGCCCATGAGATCGCGCATCAATGGTTTGGCAACTCTGCCTCCGAACTCAATTGGCACCACATCTGGCTAAGCGAAGGATTCGCAACTTATATGACCGATCTCTACATCGAAGAAACAATGGGCGAGGCTGCATTTAAAGAACAACTGATGGAAGAAAGGCAAACCGTAATTGATTTTTCAAAAGTAAGTTCAGTACCGATTATCAACACTGCTATCACGGATTACAATGATCTGCTGAATGCGAATTCTTATCAAAAAGGAGCCTGGGTATTGCATATGCTCAGAAAAGAAATCGGCGATAACAAATTTTGGAGAGGAATTCGAAAATACTACGAAACCTACAAGTTTTCAAATGCACTTAGTGAAGATTTCCAAAAAATCATGGAACAGGTTTCCGGAAAAAATCTAGATTATTTTTTCAAACAATGGCTCTACTTTCCCGGTCAACCTGAAATAGCTTTTGAATGGAAACAAATAAAAAGAAATAAAATCTCCCTGAAAATCAACCAGGTACAAAGCGGACAGCATTTTACTTTTCCTTTGGAAGTAGAACTCAAAGCTGTTGATGGCAAGACTTTCAGAAAAAAAGTAAACGTCCATTCAAAAAGCCAGACTTTTATTATCAAAGTAAAAGGAGAGATCGAAAGCGTTGAATTGGATCCTGACTGCTGGCTTTTGTTTGAGGAAGCTGATTGAAAATCTTGGTCGCTCTTTGATCAACTTGTGTTATTGAAAAAACAATAGTCATCCCAATTGCTCGAGATGACTATTGAAAGTTAAAACCAGTCAAGTTTTTTAATTTGCCGAAGGAGTATCTTCCGGTTGCATACTTGCAAAGAATTGCTCCTGTACTTTATCTGAAGTCGCATTGATCACTTTAGGCCCTTCTCCTCCTGTCATAGGATCAACAACTGTGCGTAGTGGTCGTTGCCCTGCAGGCATTTCGATGAGTTGAACGATTGCATCAGCTACCTCTTGCGGATTTGGCCCATGTTCACTTTGCAAGTGCTGTGCGAAACCTTCCCACATTTGTTGAGGGATTGCATTTAATTCGCCATAGCTATTCACTCTTTCTTCATCAGCTGCGTTCACCATGCCCGCCATGAAATTTGTACCAAAACCTCCAGGCTCAACAATAGCGATATCAACTCCAGTTGGTGCCAATTCGTATTTATAAGATTCACTCAATCCTTCAACAGCCCATTTAGAAGCAGTGTAAACTCCTGCATAAGGGATCACAAAACGTCCCATTACGCTGGAAACATTAATCACTAAGCCAGATCGGTTGTTTCGCATTGAAGGTAGTATCGCATTCATCAAACGCTGAACGCCAAATATATTTACATCAAAAACTTTTTGAAACTCAGTTGCAGAAAAAGGCTCAGTATATCCTCCACTGCCTATTCCTGCATTATTGACTAAAACATCAACTTTTCCTTCTCGGGATATTACGGTATTCACTGCATTTTCAATGGAACCTTCATTGGTCACATCCAAATCCAGAACTGAAACGCCATCCAAGGCCTCTAATTCACGAGCTTTTTCAGCATTTTTTCCACTTTTATTACGTAACGTAGCATAAACAGTATATCCTGCTTTCGACAAAGAACGCGTGGTTAGTTCTCCAAAACCACTGCTAGAACCGGTAATCAATACAACTTTTTTCATTTTAAGTATTTTAAAGTTGAGGGAATAATTAAATACAGAGAATAAACTGGTTCGAAGATGGAATTGTTTAGAAAAAGGGTACATAACTTAAGAAGTTAATAATTAAGAAATGTTGCTGCATAGTTATATTATCTTTTTTCTTTATATTCATTTTTCAAAAAAGAAATTTAAAGCATGCAACAATCAACCTCACACTTAGCTATAGAAATTATTGAAAGGGAGTTAAAAGAAAAAACCGGAAGTCTAATCTTCAGCGATTGTGGCCTTAACGAAATCCCACCGGAAGTATTCAAAATGGATTGGCTGACGGAATTAGTTGTTACCAATGGACATGAGCAAAGCCGCAATCCGAGGATTGAAAAAAAGTACCAGTGATTTTGAAGAGCCCAATCATCTTACTTACATTCCTGAAGAGATTGTCAAACTAAAAGACTTAAAAAAACTACATTTGGGAGCTTCTGGAACGAGTCCTTGGACCATTGCCGATGTCGGTGTTTTATCGTCATTACAAAATCTTGAAGAGCTTAACCTCAGCAACAATCAAATCATAGATATTTCTCCACTTAGCAATTTGGCCAACCTGAAATCATTAAAGCTCTCCCTTAATGAGATTCGTGGTGAAATTGGCCCCTTAAGTAAATTAGTGAACCTTGAAAAATTAGAATTAGATTACAATCAAATAGATAACATTTCGGCACTCGCTGAGCTTACTAATTTAAAAGAGTTGGTACTCGAAGGCAATCAAATCTATGAAATTAATCCGCTTCAGAATTTAGAAAAAATAATCAAGCTCAATCTAGGAAACAATAAGATTAATTACATTGGACCACTCGAAAAATTGACACGACTTGAAGAATTGTATCTTTTCAGCAATAATCTTTCTTCTTTTGATGAAATTACAAATATGACTAGGCTGCGCTACTTGGATTTGAGTAATAATAGCATTGAGTTGTTCCCGGACGATAGCCCTTTGTATCACCTTACCGGTTTACAAGAATTATACTTCAACAACAATAGTATCACGGATCTCGGAGTACTCGAAAAATTAGCTTATTTAAAAATTTTACATTGCAGTTCTAACCGTATTGAAAATATAGACTCCCTTGAATATCTAACAAATCTCCGTGAGCTTTTTATAGAGGAAAACCTAATTAATTATATTGAACCCATCACTAAGCTTCCAAAGCTGGAAACCATAAAATTAAGCCTAAATCCGATAAGTGACTGTCCGCCAGATGTTTGGGGAACCGATGATATCGAACAAATTCGAGCTCACTTCCAGGGACAAACCAGAGATGCTTCTTTTAGAAAAGAACAAAAAGTGCAGCAACAACAGCTCGAAGAGCTGGAACAAGTACAGGAAACGTTGAAACAAGAACTCGAACAAAAACAACAAATAACACAAAAAAAACTAAAGGTTGAAGAAAAGGAAGCTATAAAAAAGGAAAAAGAAGAGATCAAACAAAAACTGGAAAAAACAACAAAAGAACTAGAACAAACACAGCAAAAAAAACAAGAGCTTGATGATCTTGGGATCAATGATGTAAAACTTATTTTTGTAGGAAATAGTGGTGCCGGAAAGACACAACTAAGTAAGTTTTTTGAAAGTGGAAAGCTTGATAAAGCGCGCGAAAGCACACATGGCATTCGTCTGAAAAGATGGCTACCAAATGGAACTGCCTCTCCTGCACTGGCGAATTTAAAAGAAAAAGTTGCTGCAAATATTTGGGATTTTGGTGGCCAGGAATATTACCACGGCACTTTTCGATTGTTTTTAAGCAACTACGCCGTTTATGTCTTGCTTTGGGAAAAAGATACTAATCGCAACGAAATACTATCTACTGATGTCCACGATGGCAATCCCCCTGAAGATTTACAACATTACCAGTACAAATATTGGCTGGATAACATTCGCCACTATGCCCCAACCAGTCCGATTATTATTTTGCAAAACAAAATCGATAAAGACGAGCGGGTGCGGGTAGATACCGAATGGATCAAAGAATATAATATTTTCGGCGATCATTATATCAGTCTGCATGGAACAGCAGATGGAAAATTACAACAGTACAAATGGGGTTTTGATCTTTTCTGCAGCGATCTATCTGCCTGTATGCAAAACATTTTATCTGAAGAAGCCAACCAACAAAAATCGATCGCATGGCTTCAGATTAGAGATGCTGTTGTGAATGTGACCAAAAGTGGTAAAGGAAAAGATGAAAATCCATTTACTCCATTTTTAAATACTGGAAAAAATATTCAGATCAAAGATTTTCAAAAAGCTTGTTTGAAAATAGAACCCAAACTTACTGAAAGCGAATTGTACACACTACCTCGTTGGTTACACAACTCAGGTGTGGTCATTTATTTCAGCGAACATGAAGAACTTAGCGATAAAGTCTACCTTGATCCTTCTTGGGTCACAGAGGGTATTTATAAAATACTGAACGAAACCGTTAGAGCGAAAGAGGGTGTTTTCACCAAAGAAGACATGAAAAGCCGTCGTGGATTTCGAAAAGACACCGTTTTGGCTTTGATGGCTGAGATGGAAATTATATTTGAAAGAAAAAACGATACCGACAACGTTCCAACTTATGTTGCACCACAGTATCTGCCGGAGACTCACCCTGTAGAAGATCTTTTTGCCATCGCCGAAAAAGGATTAAAACAAAAGGCATTTTTCATTCGCTTGCCCTTATATTTTTTCAGAAAAGTATTGCAACGAATGATTTTCTTCTATGGCATGTCAGAAGGTGTCGATGCACGATATTATTGGAAAAAAGGAATTTTATTTGAAAAGAGAGGTACCAGGGTTATGTTCAAGGGGATTCCGCCAAAAACGGAGGGCGAAAAAGGCATTTTCTTAATCGGAGCAGAACCAGTCGGAGATTATTTTGAAATTCAAAAAGAAGTTTTCCATATCATTTCGGCAATTTTGGAAGAGAAAGAATTGAGTAAAATTGTGGAACCTTCAAATATCAAAGGATCAGAAAATGTTTTCTACAAACGAGAAGACAATTGGACAAAAAAATATGATGACCAAGATGAAAAAGCACCAAGGTGGCTGGACAATCTGGAAGTCTCGTTTGACGGACAAAACTTTGTTAAGTATCTGGAACTTTGCAAAATAAACCGAGGAAAATTGGTTTTCATTCAATCTGACAAAAACAAACGGCTTCGAATTCATGATTTTGAAGCACTTTTAGACGGCAAACCTCAGCGACCTTTAAAGGTCTTTTTCTCTTATTCACACAAAGACACCGACATTATGAACCGGCTGTCTGTGCACATGGCTCCTTTGCGGAGGTTAGAAAAAATCGAGGTTTGGACAGATAAAGCTATTCAGGCAGGTGAAGAGTGGGATGTTGAAATCGAAAACAACCTTCGTGATTCCAACATCATCCTGCTTTTGGTTAGTGCTGATTTTGTCGCTTCTTCCTACATTTGGGAAAAGGAAATCCCAATGGCCCTTCAACTGGAAAAGGAAGCTGGCGCCAAGGTTGTTCCGATTTACTTGCGGCCATTTGACTTCAGTGGCTTGAATTTTTCAAAAAATCAAATGATCCCTAAAGATTCAGGGCAAACCCTGAGAGCCATTTCTCAATGGGAAAATATGGACGAAGCGTACATGGAAGTTGCTCGAAAAATCCGCGAAGTGATCGAATCATTCAATTAGTTAATTCAAGTTACGGATAATTTTTAATCCATCTGAAATCGTCAAATTTTGTATCGAAATCAAAGATTTTTCACAAAATCCTTCGTTTCAAATGGACTATCCGCAACTTGGGTTAGTTGGGCATATAAAAAAGGATTTTTAGCGTTTAAAGTTAATATTTACTCTCAAAAAAAGATGGGAACTAAAAACAATCAAAGGCTCTTTGAAATCATTGCCGTTTTAATGACCGGAGCAGGAAAATTTATCTTCATGGATTGGCTCAACTGGCGAGCGTTTTATGTAATCGGCGCTTGTCTCTTTTGGATTGGCTATGTGATTTACAAATATCAAAAAGACAACAATATTTTAGCATATTGGGGCTTTACAAAAACCAACTTCAAAGAGACTTTTTTGTTTTTGTTACCTCTTGGTATCCTGAGTGTGTTGCTATTTTTTGTTTTAGGAAATCAATTTGGAACCATCATCATTAACAAAAACATTATTCCCATTTTAATTTTATATCCGATCTGGGGAGTCATCCAACAGTTTATTGTGGTTGCTTTGGTCGCCGGAAATTTAAGGGATATGGAAAATTCAAAAATCCCAAAAACAGCTATCATTTTTCTCACGGCGATTGTATTTGCTGTCGTTCATTTTCCTTTCCTCACGCTAGTTGGAGGTACTTTTTTGCTGGCTCTGGTATACACTACAATTTATTTGAAGAAAAAAAATCTATATGCTTTGGGAATCTACCACGGCTGGCTGGGTGCTTTTTATTTTTATACCATTGTTGGAAGAGATCCCTGGGCAGAAGTTTTTGGCGTGCTGGTTTTATAAAGTATTCGATATGAAAAAAAATCGAGAAAATATTTATCCTTTTGCTGACGACAAACCCTTTGAAGGCAAAAAAGTCGATGAGATTTTTAACGACATTTACAAAAGCAACATTTGGCACATTTCCGAAAAAAGGGAGTCCGTATCCGGGATAGGTTCTTCATTGGAACAAACTCAGGAAATCATTAAAAATCTTCCTATTGTTTTCCAAGAATTTGAAATCACTTCGATGTTGGATATCCCCTGTGGTGACTTCAATTGGATGCGCAACATTGATCTTTCAAAAATGAAATATACCGGCGCCGATATTGTCGAGGCGATCGTCAAGGCTAACAACGAAAAACACAAAAGCGAAAACATCCACTTCGTCCAGTTTAATTTGATTGAAGACCAACTGCCACAAGTAGATTTAATCTTTTGCAGAGACTGTCTGGTTCACCTGTCATTTAAAGACATTTTGGATTCCATTGAAAACATTAAAATCAGCGGTTCGAACTATTTGATAACGACCACCTTCACCGCTCAATCCGCCAACAAAGACATCCACACCGGAGGCTGGCGCCCGCTCAATTTGCAATTGCCTCCTTTCAATTTTCCAAAACCAATCTACCTCCTCAATGAAAAATGCACCGAGATGGATGGTTTGTTTGACGACAAATCGCTAGGGCTATGGGAAATTGAAAATTTGTAAAAATCCTGTTATCAATCTTTTTTTTCAGCTATAATTTTGTATTTTCCACTTCGCAATTCAATAAAAATTATTAAACTAAAACCTCTCATCATGAAAAGAGTCTACATTTTTATCCTTTCGATCTTTCTTGTACTAAATATTGCATTCTGTCAATCTTGTTTACCGGACGGGATATCCTATTACTCACAGGAAAGCCTTGATAGCTTTCCGTTAAACTATCCCAATTGTACCGAAATAGAAGGGGATCTTATCATATTAAATGCATTTGACATGACGAATGTTGATGCTTTGAATGCTGTAACAAGTATTGGTGGTAATTTAGTCATTCAGGACTGTGCTATTTTAGCAAGTTTGGCCGGTCTGGGTAACCTTACTGAAATCGGAGGCTTTCTTTACATTGTCAATGTAGAAATGATTACGAATCTGAATGGATTAAATAACCTGGAACGAGTAGGAGATTTAATACAAATTAGCCAAAACGATGCAATGACTAGTTTGACTGGCCTTGAAAGTATTGACACAATTGTCGAAAACTTTAACTTAATATTTAATCCATTATTAGAGAATTTAACGGGAATAAACAATCTGAAGCATGTTGGTGGAGATATAAAAATCTGGAGCAACGAAGTTTTGGAGGATATTTCAGCACTTGGAAATTTAAATACGATTGAAGGAAACCTTATTATTCAAGAAAATGTAGGAATGACAAACCTTTCCGGCTTAAATAATTTAAATGGTTTAGGTGGAAATTTGAATTTAAACAATAATTATTTCCTTACTGATATTTCAGCGCTCAATAATCTGGATAATATAGGAGGAGAACTTTATTTACTCTTAAATAACTCCTTGGAAAATTTAAATGGGCTCAATAATATAAATACTGTTGGAGGAAAAGTAGATATTGGTTCCAACATTTCTTTAAACAACATTTCAGCCCTCAGTAACCTGGTTTCAATAAATGGAACGCTTAGCATAAGTTTTAATGATTCACTTCCAAGCCTCTCAGGATTAGACAATATTGATCCAGCCTCAATTACAGATTTAATAATCTACAGAAATCAATCTCTCTCTACTTGTGAAGTGCAAAGCGTTTGCAATTATTTGAGCAATGGCGGAAGTTCAGAAATTGAACAAAATACTGCTGGTTGCAATGATGAAATTGAAGTGGCTGCCGCCTGCCTAGTATCCGTTGATTTAGCACCTGATGAGCTAAAAAGTAATATTAACATCTATCCAAATCCTGCAACTACATCTTTAACCATTTCCAATCAAAGCGGAGGATTTATACAAAATGTAAAAATTTTGAATAATATTGGACAAATCGCTCTTCTTCCTAAATTTGAGAACAATACTTTGGATATTTCCGGTTTACCAAATGGGATCTATTTTATTGAAGTTAAAATATCGGATAAATTATTTTATAAAAAAATCATCGTCCAGTAGCAAACCGGCGACAAAACTTTCATTGATGGAGTATAACAACAAAGGATAGTAAATTATGGTATTTCCTGTCCTTTGTCATTGTATTTGAAAAACAAACGTCAATTTCTGAAGCTAAAATATAGTATTTACTTATTCACTTTGAAGCGTATTTCCAATTGGTTTTGACATTTAAACCCTAGACATTTTAATACAAATGGAATTAATTAAAAACCCAAAAGTCAAAGAGGTTTTCGATGAATATCCAAAATCTGTTCGTCCAAAGTTGTTGCGACTGAGACAACTTGTAATGGAGGCAGCAAATGATATAGAAAGCATAAATCAGTTGGAAGAAACGCTTAAGTGGGGAGAGCCCAGCTATCTCACAAAGGGTGGAAGTACCATAAGAATGGACTGGAAAAAAAAGACGCCCAATCAATATGCATTGTATTTCAAATGTACCAGTAAGCTCGTTCCAACTTTTAAAATGGTTCATGGAGATAAATTCAAGTTTGAAGGGAATCGGGCAATTGTTTTTGCCTTAGATGAAGAGATTCCTGAAAAAGAGTTAAAACATTGTATTTCACTGGCGTTGACTTACCACCGGGTAAAACACCTCCCAATGTTAGGCACTTAAAAATTTAGCTATGAAAAAAATCACCTTCCTTCTCGCCTTTTCGATTTCAATATCAGCCAATTCACAAAACTGGAATCTCTTCCCTTTGGATCAAAAGATGTACTTCGCAGAGGATGGTCCTTCAAATACCAAACTCGTTGACTTTTACCTGATGGATTCAGTTTTTATCAATCTTCAAGACACTATTTTGTATTTCAGGAAAAACATGGATTTACAGGGAGCGGGATCTTGTTACGATGAAGTTTCAGATTCTCTAGATGCTTTAGGTTGGTATGGCCCACACATTTATACTCTTGATCTTTTGATACAGAGTAATAACGAAATATTCTATTATTGGGAAAATAGCGCCAACCCTTTTTATTTTCTTCCAAAAGCTTCTGTTGGGCAAAGTTGGGATATCGTTTCTACTTATAACGAAAATGATTACGATACCATTACAATAACCTGCTCAAGCATCGATGTTGAAAGTTTTTTAGGAATTACTGATTCGGTTAAAACTTATACTTTACAATCAAATGGAAGCAGCCCCAATCAAACGCCAATTGACAACTTTGCCATCAAACTCAGTAAAAACTATGGGCTCATTGAATTTGTTCCTTTTATTCAGTTTCTTTATCACCCGGATACTGAAAATTTTAAATCCCTAAAACTCAATGGACTGGAAAAAGCGGGAATCAAATACGGTTTTGAACAACCAAAGTTCGAAGACTATTTTCATTTATCTGCAGGAGATATTTTGTTGTGGCATCATTATTACAAACATGTTTCGCCGGAACCAGCAAAGAACAGTTATTCCAGAGACTCCATCACGCAATCTATAATTACCCCGGATTCGGTTACCTATTTTTATGACCGCATACTTAGAAAAAATGACGGTGACACCCTCTTTCTACCAGGAAAATCTGTGACCTATCTAAAACATGAATTGCAAAACATTATCGAAACTCCACCCAACGATTATGGATTTGGAAACAACCAATTTGGAGAAGGACTTCCCTACTATGATGATGGCGAACAGATTTGGAAAAGTGAATATTTGTCAATTGACACCGATACCATAGCCGGAGATACAGTAATTGGCTATTCATTTGTTGCTCCCACGTACTCTGTCGACACCACTGACTGCGGTATTTATTCATATTGGGATCTTGATTATAGCTTCAAACTAAACACCTATTCCGGAATCACTAAATATTGCGCCAATAGCTGGGGAACTAATTGTACGACTTTAATAGGTTCAATCATCGACGGAGAGCAAACCGGCGGCTTAGACTTTCCGACAGCAATTCGTGAAATTCCAGCTATTTCACCTATAGAAATTTACCCCAACCCAGCAACTAATTCGATAACACTCAACAATTTAAAGCAGCAAAAAGGATTAAACTATAAAATTATAAATAGCACCGGGCAATTGTTCAAAAATGGAAAATTAAACAGCAATGAGCTTCAAATAAATGAACTGGTTTCAGGGTTCTATTTACTAGTATTATTCGACGAAGAAACCCTCTATCGTGGAATGTTCATCAAACAATAAAAAGAAATAAAAGATGGTAAACAACAACAAAACACACTAAAACATGAAAAAAAGCTCCTTACTCCTCGTCCTTTTCCTTTTCACTTTTCTTACCAATTCATTCGCAACACACAATCACGCCGGTGTCATAACTTACAAACAACTTGATGATAATACCATTGAAGCTTCCTTAATAACTTATACGAATTTGAGTTCGCTAAGTGGTGATAGAGATTCACTTCTATTGTGTTGGGGAGATGGAAATTGTGAAGAAGTTCTTCGGGTTAATGGTCCCGATGATGATATGAACGGAATTCCTGACGGAGAGGTGTTGGATTCTTTTTATAAGGTGAATATTTATACCACACAGCATACTTATGCCGAACAAGGCCAATACACCTTGTCAATGAAAGATCCTAATCGAAATGGGGGAATTATTAATTTGAATTTTCCGAATTCCGATATGGTTCCCTTTCATGTTGAAACACAATTTAATCTGATCTCACTTTCCAATGATGAGACCAATCAATCTCCGGTTATTTTGGAACCACCAATTATCAGGGCATTTAAAGGATTGCCATACATTTATACGCCAAATGCTTATGACATCGATGGAGATAGCTTAGTTTATCAAAGGACGGTACCGCTGCAAGATGATGGAACACCGGTTCCCAATTACCAATGGCCTGAAGAAATCAACACAAATCCTCCAGGGTTGAACACTATTACTTTTGATATAAAAAAAGGGACTTTCTACTGGAATTCCCCGCAAGTGTCCGGAGAATATGTAATTGCATATTCAATCAAAACCTACCATGAAGGTGAATTGATCGATCAAATGATTTTAGACTTCACCATTATTGTTGAAGATGATCCTGATCTGATTCCGGAAATCGAAATTGAAAATATCACCGGCAATCAACCTTTCGCGGTCAACGTTGGCGATACCATGCGGTTTGAAGTCATTGCTTCAGATCCTGATGTCAATCAGGAAATTGAAATTACTTCCAGTTCAGGATTGTATGATTATTTCGATAATCCAGCAACTTTTGAAGCGATCACAAACGGAAATACCGGCACCGCTACATTCGAGTGGATCGTATTGGAAGAGCATGTCAGACAACAACCCTATCAAGTAGTCGTCAAAGTTGTTGACAATGATTCGATGTATTCCAAAACAAGTATTGAAGTCATTTGCTATCAATTTGAAGAATTTATCACCAGTACCAAAACGCCTGAAAAGGAGATCAATTTCCAGCTGTTTCCGAATCCGGCAGGAGAAGGTTTTATTAACCTGGTTTTAAAAGATTACGGTTCTGATTTTAAAAAATATACTATTTACAATTCGCTGGGACAAGTCATAAAAACCGGTGAAATTTCTTCTGATCAAACACAAATTAACGTGAGTTCTTTTGACGTGGGTATTTATATTTTGCAATTAGAAAGTAATAAAACGAAAGCAGTCAAATCGTTTGTTGTTGAATAAAAACTGGCAGGAGAAATATTATGAAATATAAGAAACTAAATAAACGAATTGAAGTTTGATAGGTCAAAGGTTCATCACAAAAATTCATTTTTTTATGAAAAATTTGATCTACTTCTTTTTGTTGTTATTTTCAGCTCCGCTTACTGCCCAATACGATAGCATCTTTGTGGATGGCATGTATCGAACCTATCAATTACACCTTCCAACGGATTACGATGGCTCAACTGAATTACCGCTGGTCGTCGCCATGCACGGCGGATTTGGAAGCGGCCCTCAGTTGGAAACGCAATCTCAACTCAGTGTCAAAGCTGATGAATCTGACTTCATTGTCGTTTACCCGGAAGGTGTGCCGAGTCCGCTTAATATCCGGACCTGGAATGCCGGCGGCTGTTGCGGTTATTCGATGAACAATGACATCGATGATGTTGGTTTTATCAGTGATCTGATCGATTCCCTGACCAATGAATTGGCCATTGATACCGATCGGATTTATGCCACCGGAATGTCGAACGGTGCCTTTATGAGCTATCGCCTGGCCTGTGAAATTCCAGAAAGAATCGCAGCTATTGCACCTGTTGCAGGGACGATGAATGTTGATCAGTGCGAACCTTCACGAGCGGTCCCGATTATTCATTTTCATTCTTTTCAGGATTCTAATGTGCCTTATTTGGGTGGAATTGGCGATGGTGTTTCCAGTCATTACAATCCGCCTATCGATTCAGTCCAGAATGCCTGGGCGATCAAGAATAATTGCAACATCATTAATGATACTTTATATAGTGGTTCGGATTATACGCATATCCGCTGGAGCGATTGTGCCTGTTTGTACGAGCAGCAATTTTATATTACAACGGATGGAGGCCATTCCTGGCCGGGAGGCATGCAATCCCCTATCGGCGATCCGCCTTCTGCGTTTATCAATGCCGATGATCTGATGTGGGATTTTTTCCAGCAGTTCAGTTTAGAATGTGAATCAACCAGTGTTGAAGAAAGTCTGGTTAAAAACCCCAAACTAAGCCTCTTTCCTAATCCGGCGGAAAACTCAATCAAGATGGAACTTCCGTTGGGAATTTCAAATGAAGGACAGTTGAGTATTTTAGATACGAATGGCAAAGTAATCTTTTCCAAAATGGTGAATGTGTCTTTAAATGAGATTGATTTTTCACCTTTTCCAAACGGCATTTATTTTATCCGTTTTCAAAACAACGACATTTCAATCACAGAAAAGATTTTAAAATTGGGTCGTTAATTTTTTAATACCTGATGTTACGCAAAGCAAATAATAATTTCAGGACAGTTCCTTTGAAAGCACCGCTGTAATTTCTCAAAATTGAGAAGGAGTGGCTCGACAAAATACGTGGGTGCGGCTGCCAGCTTAGAGTTGAGCCTTTATTTTCTGCGTTGTTTGATACGGGGTATCAAAGAGCGATAGGAAAAAGATTTTTTTATGCCGCAATATCCGTCGGTATTGCTTGCCCTTTTTTCATCAATGGAAAAAATGAAGGCGCCGCAGGCAAATGCCAAAAGAAGGCTGCTTTCCGCTTGTTTATTCGCCATTTTAAGAAAACCTCTTTAATATTTAAGACAATTGCGTAACATCAGTTAATAATGAACATTTGCCACATCAGGTTTTATCACATCATGTTTTAAAAATACTTGCAAGAGCAGGCTAAAAAAGATGACAAGTACACAGCCAATCAAATTAAGCCAGAGGTAAGCAATTTCTACAAACTCATACCAGTCCAATATAAAAATGGTAATCACAAAAAATTCGGCGATCAATGCTGCAATAAAAACAGCGTTTGATCCAACACTTTTAAAGTAATTATGAATAAAAAATAAACCTAGAATTCCTCCAGGAATCCCACCAGCTGCGATCTCAAAATAATGCAATTTCATTGTGAACAAAGAAACGATGATCGTTCCGATGATAGCTCCCGTAAACATTCCAATAAAGCGGGATTTGTTATTTACCCTCCTTAAAAAGAAAGCAACTAAAAATATTCCGAGAATCGCTCCATAAAATACCGATCCGACGATATTGACCGCCTCAATTAAATTATCAAAAAGGGAAGCGGTCATCGCAAAGCCCAGTGCCACGGCCCCCCAGATCACAGTGAGCCATTTTGAAGCATTGAGATAATGGTGATCGGAGGCATCCTTGACTATCAATCTACGGTAAAGATCAACCACTGAGGTAGTCGCCAACGCGTTCAATTCAGACGAGGTGGATGACATGGCCGCCGAAAAGATTACGGCGAGAAGCAGCCCAATCAGACCAATTGGCAAATGCCTGGTTACAAAGGTGATAAACACGTAATCGGTATCTTCGGTTTTAGCCAATGGATCAGCTTCTTCAATGAGTGTTTTGGCTTCAGCCCGAAGGTTTCTATCTTTTTGAAGCAAACTTTTTACTTTCAGCTGGCTTTGTTCAATTTTTGTTTCATCTTTATTATCAATAGCTGCGATGAGGTTCCTCATCTCCACTTGCTTTTCCTCAAATAAATCAGTTTGTTTCGCCTGCAATTCGTTGTACTGGCTTTTGTATTCCGTGTTTTGTAATTTCAATACATTGGCTTCATTATAATGAAGCGGTGGTTTTGTAAATTGAAAAAACACAAACACTAAAATTCCTACAAACAGCACCAAAAATTGCATCGGTACTTTTATGATTCCATTAAACAGGAGTCCCAAACGGCTCTCTGCCAGTGACTTTCCGGAAAGGTATCGTTGCACCTGTGATTGATCTGTTCCAAAGTAGGAAAGAAACAAAAACGTTCCGCCAATCATTCCTGACCAAAAGTTGTAGCGATTAGAAAGGTCAAACTCGAAGTCAACCACATTGAGTTTCCCCAACTTTCCGGCAACACCCACGGCATCGCCAAATGAAACATCCGGCGGTAGTTCAAATACTAAAATCACTGCCGCCACAAACATACCCAGCAAGATGATAATCATTTGCTGTTTTTGGGTGACGCTTACTGCTTTCGTTCCACCAGATACCGTATAAAATATAACCACAAATCCGATACATAGGATGGTTATATTTAAATCCCAGCCTAAAATATTTGATAAGATAATTGCGGGAGCATAAATGGTAATCCCAGCGGCCATCCCTCGTTGCGCTAAAAACAACAGCGCTGTAAGTACCCTGGTTTTTACATCAAAACGGCCTTCTAAAAATTCATATGCGGTATAAACATTCAGGCGATAATAAATCGGAAGGACAAAGATTGCAAGAATTACCATCGCCACAGGCAATCCGAAGTAAAACTGTGCGAAGCGCATGCCGTCATCATAAGCTTGACCAGGCGTTGAAAGGAATGTAATCGCACTCGCTTGCGTAGCCATAATCGACAATCCAATGGTCCACCAGGGCAGGTCTTTATCTCCAAGCAAGTAACTTTTTACGCTACTGATATTTCGTGTTTTCCAAACGCCGTAAAAAACAATCCCAAGAAGGGTAATCAACATTATGATCCAGTCGAGAATATGCATGCAGGCTAGTTTTCAGTAATTATGGGTGTTGGGTTCAAGAGTAGATTTTTGTAAAAATGTAGAAAGCCAATATGATTAATGCGTGCAACAATAATACGATGACATACATTTGGGTCCAATTTTTAAATATCGGAGGAGGATCGTCATACAGGTTGTTTTGGGCATTGCCATTTTCTTCCATGATAGTTCTAAGTTTGTTGTTTATGGATACACTCCCGCTTTTGCTTGGTTTTTAGTAAAAAAAGTTATTAGTTGGTTTAGTTATTAGATTGAAACTTCATCGGTCCATCCGTTATACAATTAGAAAAAATCACCTCATCTACCGTATCGGCTCAGTCTCAATTGCTCACCACCCACGATACCTTGGCGGTTTTATATCATTCATTCGAACATATACGATAAGTTGCCCGCGATGATGCGTCATGTGATCACTCATAAGTGTCAAGATTTGTCGCTTGGTCATAGGTCCGGCATAAAAATCAACGGTTTCATCCAGGTTTTTTACTTCAAGTCCTTTGATTGCATTTTGTGCAAAAATAGTTGCCTGTCGTAACAGCTTGACTAGTTCTTCCTTGTTTAAATCCTTTCGTTTTAAGTCCCCTCCAAATTTAGCCGGACTTAAATAACTTGAGCTCAGCCAAACCATGTTGTTCATGATATGAACCACCTGCTCCCGAAAGCTCCGCACTTCAGGAGTTGGTTTGTAATCATATTTATCTTCAGGCATTGCTTCTGCAAGCTCAATCGTATATTGAGCGCCATTTTGCCACTTTATCAGGTATTCTTTTAAAAAAGCATCTTGTGCAGCTACTACCTGATAAAATCCTAAAAAAATAAGCGCGATTAATAATCTCATAAGTTTATTTTTTAAGCTATGGAGAATAAATATTTTCTTTTAAGACCTTTTACCTATTGAAATTAAATTGGTGAAAATGCGATAAGCTCCTGCAACGCCTGCCGGCAACTCTCTGAACCAGGAATAACCGGTGTAAATGTAATAACCCTCGCCATACTTCGCAATGAGCAAACCACCCTCTTTTGGCGTGTCACCAGGATCATTTGAAGAAAGAATGGCCTTAAATTGTACATCCCACTCATCAGGAAAATAAAGGCCACGTTCCTGAACCCAGCCTTCAAAATCCTTAGCGGTTATTTTATTGGGAAAATTCATAACCTCATGATTCGGTTGCAATATTCTAACTTCTGCATCTTCCATTGAAACCCGGTCTCTCGAAATTTTGAGCGGATACGGAGCCAGATCACTTAATACCAGCCGGTGACCCGTGTTATATTGAACGATCATGGTTCCTCCTGCTTTTACGTACTCCATCAATGTACTTTGATGAAACTTTAATCGATCCAGTGTATTATAAGCACGTACCCCTAAAATTACCGCATCAAAGTTCTTGAGGTTTTCAAGGGAAAAATCTTCATCCTCCAGCAAAGTTACTTCGTAGCCAATCTGTTCAAGACTTTCAGGAACAGCATCACCTGCCCCTTCAATATACGCGATTTTTTGACCTGCTTTTCGCAAATCAATTTTTACTACTTTGGAAATTGATTTTTGCAAAACAGTTTGGGTGGGAATATGATCGTATTCTATTAATTCCAGGCCTTCTGTATAAAACTGACTATCAACTGATACCAGGGCAGAGATCAACCCTTCAGCCTGTTCCGCCGGTGGGAAAAGTTTAAAACTAAAGGTCTGTTCTTCCCCTTTCATTCGCATTGAAAATGTAGCAGATTGAGGTTCAAGCCGCCAACCTTCAGGATGGCGTACCGTAACAGTGCCTTCAACATTTTCTTTGCCAGCCTTCACCAAAACCTTCACCGATTTAGGCTCGTTATCTGCAAAAACATAAACCTTATCAGTAATATTTGCAAACACAGGAGGAATGATCTCAAAAGGACGATAAACCTCTCCTTTCACGGGATCCGTATTTTTATAAACGACAGGAACGGTAAGAGTCAATTCTTCTCCCTCTACCTTCATTATAAAAGTTACCTTAAATTCTCGTGGCGTTTCAGGTTTGCCACGCAGCAGCTGATTTTCCACCGCATACATTCCCAAAGTCCCTTCCTTTTTCAACCAATAGGGACTGGTTGATTTCATATCTCCTGGCAGGGTTATTTTTTTATAAAACTTATAATCCTGGTTGTTCTCTAATGTTAAATTTAAAAGTGTATCGACAGACATCGGAAGGTATTCCAGACTTTCTAACACAACAACTACTGCTGAGCGATTGATCGCTTCCAGTGTCAATTCAATAGTTTGGCCGGGAGTTGCGGAATAATCGTTGGCTACTGCTTCCACAAAAAGCGCCATGCAGGATTTGATCACCTCGGTAATCTCTGCCATTTTCACCTTTTTCCAATATCCCTCCGGCAATGCTTTGATCATTTTATAAGCTTTCATCAACGCTGGAACGCTGACTCCCGGATTTTCATAATTGAAATCAGTTTCTACTTTTTTTAATATTTCTCCGATTGGCTTTCCTCCATCAATTCGGCTCCAGGTTGTATTGATTCCATCAAAAAGGTCTTCTTTATTGGCAGGCATTTTCCCTTTTAAAAGCTGGAGGTATTCCATTTCTGATCCACGGCTACTGGTTGAACCCATCCCCTGACATTTGTGCATACTGCGACTTTCGGCAGCGATTTCATTGTTGGATTTTCCCTTTAACGGATAATAGACGCCAATATCTACACTTGTCATTTTGGATTTATCTGCTTTTTTAAAATTTTCGCGACTACCATAAAACCACCAGGAGGTATTAAAATATAAGCGTTTTGGTTGCCAGGCATCAACATATTTCAATTGCTCCGGATAGGCGTTTTTATCACCAACAAGATCAAAAGCTTCATAAGACAAAATTGCCGAAGATGTATGATGGCCATGGGTTTTGCCGGCTGATTCGTGATCGAATCGGTTGATGATGATATCGGGTTGAAAGTTACGGATGGTCCAAACCACATCGGAAAGGACTTCGTCTTTGTTCCAGATCTTCAAAGTTTCATCAGGGTGTTTGGAGTATCCAAAGTCGCTGGCTCTGCTGAAAAACTGTTTACCACCATCAACCGATCTTGCCATCAGCAATTCTTCCGTTCTGATTACGCCTAGAAGTTCACTCATTTCAGGTCCGATCAGGTTTTGACCACCATCGCCCCTGGTTAAAGAAAGATAAGCGGTATTCACCCGCAATTGATTGGAAAGATAACTGATCATTCTGGTGTTCTCATCATCAGGATGCGCTGCCAAATAAAGCGCCGAACCCAAAACATTAAGCTTTTTGATGGCGTCGTGGATATCTGCGGAAGTTGCTCGTTTTGGTGCCTGAGAAAACGAAGTTTGAACCGTAAAAATGGTGATGAAAAAAACGAAAAGCGTTTTGTACATTTTAAACATATTAATTTGTAAAAACTAAAAATCCGCCAAAAATAGGTAACTCCATTCAAAGCAGGAAGGTATTCATAAATCCTTTTGCATAAAAACTCAAAACCTCCTTTAACTTTCCCTTAAGGCAAAGGTTTCCTTTATTTGACATAAAATTTGAGTTTACAAAAACGCTATTTTTGTAATTTGGCAAGTAACTCTCCGCGAAAGGTATTGCTTACAGGTAAGAAGGTTTCTTTCACTTTCACTTGATTGCCCTCCAGAAAGCTGATAGCATCCAGCGAAATAATATAAGAACGATGAATTTTTTGGAAGCGGGCAGCGGGCAGACTTTCTTCAATATTAGAGAACCGTTCTTTTGTAAGGAGTGTTTTTTTTGTAGTAAAAATCTTCACATAATCGCCATAAGCCTGCAGATACAAAATATCCTGCAAGTTGAGTTTGTACAACTTTTTATCCGCTTTTATAATAAGAAAACCTGGATCATTTGAAGGGTTGGAAACTTGATTGTTTTCCAATATTTTAGAAGCTTTATTGACTGCTTTTAAAAACCGCTCTTGCGAAAAGGGCTTTAACAAATAATCTACCGCTTCCAGTTCAAAGCCTTCCACAGCAAACTCCGGATAAGCCGTCGTAAATATGATCAAGGGCGGATTGGAAAGCGTTTTTGCAAAGTTGATCCCCGAAAGTCGTGGCATATTGATATCCAGAAAAATCAAGTCAACCGACTCTTTTTGAAGCACTTCCATGGCTTCAAAAGCATGGCTGCAACTGGCAACAAGATTTAGGTAAGGTAAATCTTTTAAATATTTTTGAATAACCCGCCGCGATAAAGGTTCGTCATCCACGATGATGCAATTAATCATTCTGATAAATCCAGTTTTAAATCAACTTCAAAAATAGTATTCGATTCTTTGATTTTCATTTCATGCTTTCCGGGATATAACAATTCAAGTCTGCGCTGCACATTCTGTAAGCCGATTCCTTTGAATTGATCCGTTTCAATTTCATCAACCTGTCCTTTGTTGTTTTTCACGTTAAACTGAAAATGCTGGTATCCAACATTAATAAAAATATGAATAAAAGCATTCTCGGTATCTCCTTTTATGCCATGCTTAAAACCATTTTCTACTAATGGTATCAAAAGCAAAGGAGCAATTTTTTGATTGCTGATTTTTCCTTTAATCTGCATGTTCACCGTTGCTTGCTCGTCAACCCTCAGGCGCTGCAATTCCACATAATTTTTTAGGTAGTTGATTTCTTTTTTCAAAGGTACTTTCTCAACATTCGATTCGTAAATCATATAGCGAAGCACCTCCGATAGTTTTAAAATAAACTGTGGTACAACAGGCTCGTTTTCGATAGACAGCGAATAAATACTATTCAAACTATTGAATAAAAAATGTGGGTTGATCTGTCCTTTTAATGCGGATAGTTCTGCCTGTAATTTTTCGCTTTTCAGTTTTTCTAAAAGTTGTTTGGTTTCATACAATTCAAACCAACCTTTTGACAATTTCAGTAAAGTCGTTAAGACCAAATAAGCTAATCCAAATTTAACATAATCGGTCAGCTCATAATAAGAAATGAAATAATATCCCGGAAAAATATAGTCCGTTAAAACTTCAAACGTAAACTGTAAAAACCATGCGGTAAAAAGGATTAATACAATCAAAAGGGTAACATAAAGCATGTACCGCTTCCGATTTAAAAACTTAGGAATCAACAACTTCAGATTGATATAAACCGTCAAAACTAAAGGCAAATGAAACAGACCTGCATAAATCCAATCGGTTTTGTTAATCTCGTTGGAGTAGGCAAAAAATTGCAATAAAAACCAAAAAGAAAACACCCAAAACAGGGCATGCTGAATGACCCTGTTTCGGATGATCTTATTTAAAAAAGTTGCATTCATTACCTAATATTGATTCCTGTGCAAGATAATCGGATCCAGATAAGCTTTGGGGTCATCTGCATATTTTTCAAAAAACTTCTGCAAATCTTCGGTTGAGGCAGTCAAGACGATCCCACCATCGGATGTTTCCTCATGCTTTATTCTGACTTTTCTTTGTTTGAATAGTTTTTCAAGTCGATCCGGATCAAATTGAAATATTTTTATTTCCTCTTTTTCGATTTCCACTTTTGCAAAAGTATGAACGGGCAGCATGTGTTGAAAATACAGCGCATTTAATAAAATATCCGGACCTTCTGAATCATCATTAAAAACTCCACTTAAGTTGGTCGTTAATCCCAAAGTTTTATCTTCAAATTTAAGCGTGCCAACCTCATCAGGAAATATATCAAAGAATAAATGATCGCCTAACTTTACCAGGTGTATATCAAATCTTGCTTCGCTTTTGTCTTCTGTATAAATTAAATCATAGCTGTCAACAAGGTTTTCTTTCTCGTCAAAACCACCGGAAAAAGCCCAGGTATAATCTTCTTCAGTCTCTTCTTGCATCCATTCTCCGAGCAGATTTTCTATAAAAACCAATTTGTCCTGCGTCCACAACGGATGTAATGACGGGATACAACTTTGGATAAAAAGGACAACTAAAAATATTATAACAATTTTTGCTTTCATGATTTTAGTTTTAGAGTATGTTTAAATTTAGTTTTTTGAATAATATGAAATGGATTTCACAGCCAATCAAAGCTCATTTTGAACCGCATACTTGGAAAGTACGTGATGAAAAATAGCTGAAGAGTGGTGAAGAAAGGCGTTCATATTAACAGAAGGATTAACTTTAAACATACTTTTAGAAGGAACATTTCTTTGCCGGCTAATTTTTTGTTCCATTATAAAAATAGTTCAATAATCATTTGATACTCAAAAGTAAGTGAAGGCTGCCGGCAAAGCAATTAAAGTCGTTGAAATGGTGATTTTCGAAGGTGAGTTAGCATAATAAAGCTTCTGCTATAAATGGTATCCATTTTGCAACTCAATTAGCAGACAGTTGACAAAACAGTATGATTCATCTACTACATGACTTCATTTGAAGGATTGTTTTTTAGATTTGAAAACTTATAGGAGAGATTAAATTTCTGAATTTCGAAATACGCTTTCTTAAATTTTCTGCCTTGCAAATCTCATGTTCCTGTAGCTTTGAAAAAGAAAGCTTTTTGGTTTCTTGATATTTCAATTTTCGTCACGCTGTTTATTCAGATGGTTTTATAAACCAGCTCCCCATGTTTTAATAATTTATTAAATTCTAAATAAGCGGCCGGATATTTGAACTTCTAGGGACATCTCTATTTTGAAAAGCTGCCATTTTAAATATGACTTCATATTCCAAAATTAAAAATATTATGCAGAAAAAATTTGCACTACAAATCCTTGCCTTCCTAATATTGCTTATTTCTTGTACCGTTTTTCTTAAATTAAATCCTATTAAAACAAATTCGGAAGCCAAAGAAAAGATATCTGGAGCATATGAAGCGCTTAACTTTTTTGGCTTGTCGCGCAGCTATCCGAATGAAAGATTGCCAGACCAGGCCTATTATACAGCTTGGCAATCTATTCGGCAAAATAAAATAAACCAGCGAGAAAACAATACTAATCCTTGGGAAAGCATGGGTCCTAAAAATCACGGAGGCCGAACATTAGCTTTGGCTTTTAATCCACAGAATCCAAATACAATGTTTGCCGGATCAGCGAGTGGTGGTCTTTGGCGATCCAGCTCTGCAGGAGTTGGAGCTGATGCATGGGAGTATGTGCCCACCGGATATCCTATCCTCGGTGTTTCTTCCATTACTTTCAATCCCGGTGATTCAACGACAATGTACATCGGGACCGGTGAAGTGTATAATATTGCTCAGGCCGGAACCGGCGCTGCTTATCGCAGCACACGCGGTAGTTATGGAATAGGAATCTTAAAATCTGTCGATGGAGGAACCACGTGGAACAAAAGCCTGGATTGGTCTTATAATCAAAATCATGGCGTCTGGGCGGTAAAAGTATCTCCACAAAATCCTGATATTATTTATGCTGCCACCACAAATGGAATCTACAAAAGTACAGATGCCGGAGTATCCTGGTCGCAGGTCCATGATGTAGTCATGGGAACGAGTTTGTTGATTCATCCCGAAAATGACGATATGGTCATTGCTGCACACGGTAACTTCAGTTCCTCAGGAAATGGAATCTACAAAACCACAGATGGCGGAGCAAACTGGACAAAAATTGAATCAAGCTTGCCTACTCAGTTTAATGGTAAAATTTTAATGGAAGCTGCGCCTTCAGATCCCAATATTATTTATGCAAGTATAGGAAATGGATTCAGCAATTCTGACGGAGCAAGTTGGTTATGCAAATCCAATGATTTTGGTAATAATTGGGCGATCCAAAGCACAACGGATTATTCTAAATGGCAAGGCTGGTTTGCACATGATGTAGCAGTGAGTCCGGAAAATCCAAATGATATTGCAGTGATTGGAATAGAAGTTTGGAAATCCACTACCGGTGGCACCAACTTACAGCAAGTATCAAGTGGTGGATTAGGAATTGATACGCCGCCTCTTGAAGGACCAGATGGAGGGCCACAATTTGTACATTCAGATTGTCATGATGTGATTTACCATCCCACTGATCCTAATATTTTTTATGTTGCAAATGACGGTGGTATTCATCGCTCTATAGATAACGGACAGACTTTCCATTCCTGTAACGGAGGTTATCAATCGGTTCAGTTTTATAATGGCTTTTCCAATTCTCATCAGGACTCGATTTTTTGTATTGGAGGACTTCAGGATAATGGAACAATTCATTGGGAAGGAGGCGTTATCTGGACGCGCGTATTTGGTGCCGACGGCAGCTGGACCGCTATCAACGCAGACGATGACAATATTGTTTATGTCTCTTACCAGGGGCTTGCGCTACAAAAATCAACGAATAAAGCGCAAAGTTTTACAAACGCGACTCCGCCTTCAAATAATGAGAACACCATGTTCATCGCACCTTATGTAAATGCCCAGGACGATCCTGAAATATTATATGCTGGCCGTTCCAGGGTTTATAAAACGGAAGATGGTACTGCAAGCTGGCAAGCGACCAACAATGGAAATGTACTCGATGGCAATCCTATATTAAGTATGGCAATAGCTCCTCAAAACGCAAATGTAGTTTATGCTGCAACAGGTCCAACAACCCTTTTTGGGGGTACAAAAGGAAACGTTTTTGTCACCACGGATGGTGGTGATACCTGGACCAGCATTACCGGCGATCTTCCGGATCGCTTTCCGGTGGATATGACGGTTGATCCAACAAACGAGGCTATTGCTTATGTGACCTTCTCCGGTTATGGTACTGGCCATGTTTTTAAAACGGAAGATTATGGTGTTTCGTGGGAAGACATTAGCATCGGACTGCCGGATGTTCCAACCAATGCGGTCATTGTAGATCCGTTGTTTACGAATAATATTTATGTTGGAAATGATTTAGGCGTTTTTGCCTCTATCGATGGAGGTTATAATTGGGAAACTTATCTGGAAGGTTTGTTTGATGCAACGATGGTTTTTGATCTGAAAATATCCCCTGTCAACCGAAAACTCCGTGCAGCAACCCACGGCAACGGTGCTTTTCAAAGAGACCTTTTGGAAGACAATGTGAATGTTGGAACAAATGATCTTGCATCAGAAGATTTTATCAATCTCAAGATTTCTCCAAACCCAGCTAGAAACCATGCAAACATTCAATACCAATTAAAAGAAGCGGGGAATGTAACAGCGGAATTAGTCGATGTAAATGGAAGAATTATAAAAACGCTTTTCAACGAAAATCAAATTAGTGGAAATCAGGACTTCACTTTCGACGTTTCTGATCTCAGCACTGGAAATTATTACCTTCGATTAAATTCTGGAAAAAATACTTCTACCAGGAAAGTTGCGGTGGTAAAATAGAATCCTCCGTTTTCACAGCCAAGCTTTTTGGAAAGTTTGGCTGTGATTTTACTCACATTCTTCATAAGAAGGAAGATTGTCATCGTAACCTCCATTGCCATCATGCTGAGTACCGAAAATGCAACTTGCTTCATGATCAACGCAAGGTATGGGAAGGGAAGTTCGGCAACTCACTTTACCACTAACCGTTTTGATTTCATTATTAATATTTTCGAGCTCTACGAAGTAGTCAAAAATACCATCATTAATGGTTTGATCGTAAAGATGTCCATCCCAGCCAAAACTTGGATCATTTCCTAAAAACTCAACTAATTCAAAAACCAGAAGGCCGCTAGCGTTAACGATTCTAAAAGAATTAATTTTAATGATTTCTTGATCCGTAAAAATCATAAAAATATCGTTAATCCCATCTTGGTTTGGCGTAAAAGAGTTTGGAATAAAAAACTTAGCACTTCCAACGCTGTCAATGGTAGCAGCATGTGTGCAACATTCTTTTTTAAATTTTTTGGTGAAACCTTCCTTTTTGCAGGCATTACAAAACACTAAGACTATGGCTAAAATTATCGTGGTAAATATCTTTGATAAATTCATCTTTAGGATTGGAGTTTAGTAATCTGCAAAAATCTAATTCAAAGTAAAATTCATGCATCGAAAAAACATTGATAAATCAATTATTCACAGTCTTCGTAAGAAGGCAAGGCAAAATCCAAACCGCCATTTCCATTATGTTGTGTACCCCAAGCCATGTGTTTTTCGTTTTCTACGCAATTAACAGGAAGGGAAGTTCGAACGCATACCGCTCCTTCAAATTCAGCTATTTCATTCAAAGTATTAGAAAAAGAAATGGTATATGAATAGATCCCGTCTTGAGTGCTTCCATCAGGTAGTTTACCGTCCCAGCCTTCGTTGGGATTATTTAACCAAAAATTTGAATTCTCAAAGATTAAATTTCCAGCTTCATTGTAGATTTTGAATGAAACGACTTCCTTCAACCCATCTCCCCCAAATGGAAATAAAATATCATTAAATCCATTGGAGTTTGGTGAAATAGCATTTGGCACAAACACCTTTGCACCATTTATACAGCCAATCACGGGAGGTATGATTCCACAATTTACATTAAACAATTCTTCAGGGGTAGGCGGAGGTGGATCAGCAGGTGCAACTTTATCTTTTTTACAAGCGCTGATTATCAGCATTGCTAGTATAATTAGAATCGGAAATATTTTAGATAATTTCATTTTTTAAGCTGGAATTTTAGTTGATAAAAGGCTTGAAAAACTAAAGTTTGGTTATTGAAATAAATTTATCTTCGGGGTACAGCCGCACTCTAAGCTGATAATTTCCAGTGGGGATTTGCGAAAAATCCAGGCTTAAAGTCTGCAAGCCTTTATTGAGCCAGCCTTCTTGAATGGTATAAAGTATTTCATCGTTTTCAACAATTTCAAAATGCACATATTGGGTTTGGACAATTTCCAATTCGATGCTTGCGTCATTTGAAATCGACTGTGGTGTGATGCTGTTTATTTTATTTTCAGTAAATTCTTCACCGCAACCTTTCAGCAGGATACATATTTCATCAGAAGCGATACACCCGTCATCAAATTTGACGGTTAAATTGATACAGATATCTTCATTGGTACTAACATAAGGATTGAGGCAATCCGCGCAACTTAAATTTTCTGTTGGAGACCAAGTGATTTCTTCTAGTTCAAAAACAGGACGACTTATTAGAGGGTTTATTTGAATTGAATCCCAAAAATCGATCTCAACGTCAGGACCAAGATCAACTTCACAATCAACTATTGGTTTTCCATTATCAAAATTTGTCCAACCAAAAGTGACAAAAGAAAAAAGGAATAATACAGGAACGAGTTTTATAAAAATCTTCATAGCCTATTTTTAATGTAGCACTTAATTGGTAACAACCACAAATATAGAAAAATGTAACTTAAATGTTATGTACTATATCTTTTCAAACTGAATTTGATCTTGAATTTAACACTTAAAAATCGAAACTTCCCGACGCTTCTTTATGTTTAACCGTAAAGAAATAACTAACTTCACAAATAGATTTTTTTTTGAATTTGAGAAAGAGAAAACGGACTAAATCAGAAGGGTTTATTTTGTAAATCATCCTCCCTTTTGCCTTTCATAAAGAAAGGCTGTGTCTTCCATTCTCTGTCGCTTAATAATTGAATCATATGCCGGAATACGTACACCTCCATTGCCACACGCAATACTCCCTTCTTGATGGAGCTTCCGATATCGGAATAATGATGGACAAAGCAGTCGCTGATGGCCAGAAAGGCGTTGCCCTCACGGATCACGGAAATATGTTTGGTGCTTTTAAGTTTGTCGCTGAAGCGCAAAAGCGCAATATCAAACCGATGATTGGTTGCGAGTTTTACGTGGTTGAAGATCGCCATAAGCAGCATTTTGCAAAAGCGAAGGGAGAAAAGGATATACGTTATCATCAATTATTACTTGCCAAAAACCAAAAGGGCTACGAGAATCTTTCCAAGCTTTGTTCCCTTGGTTTTATTGAAGGGCTGTACAGTAAATTTCCTAGAATTGATAAAGAATTATTAGAACAATACCACGAAGGAATTATCGCAACTAGTTGTTGTTTAGGAGCTGAAATTCCGCAAACCATTTTGCGCGGTGATCTCGAAAAAGCAGAGCAATTGCTCAAATGGTGGCTCAACCTTTTTGGCGATGATTATTATATAGAATTGCAGAGGCATCGTGGCCTGGAAAACATTGACAACTCTGGCGTAAGCCAGGAAGACATCAATCAGCAATTGTTGAAATTCGCTGAAAAACACAATGTCAAAGTCATCGCCACCAACGATTCGCATTACGTCGAAGAAGAAGATTGGGCACCGCATGATATTTTACTTTGCATCAACACGGCCAGTAATATTGATCAGGAAAATCGTTTCAAATTTCCGAGTACAGACTTTTATTTCAAGACACAAACTGAAATGAATCCGCTGTTCAAAGATGTTCCGCAAGCCATTGATAATACAATGGAAATCTATGACAAGATCGAAACGCTGCAATTGGCTCGTGATGTGTTGCTCCCTGCTTTTCCGATTCCTGAAGGATTTAAAACACAGGATGAATACCTTCGTCATTTAACTTTTGAAGGAGCCAAAAAACGATACGGAACTATTACTCCAGAGATAGAGGAACGACTGAATTTTGAACTCAACGTTATCAAACAATCCGGTTATCCCGGCTATTTCCTTATTGTTCAGGACTTTACCAGCACTGCTCGAAAGATGGGCGTTTCGGTAGGCCCGGGACGAGGATCAGCGGCTGGTTCGGCAGTCGCTTATTGTACTGCAATCACTAATGTCGATCCGATAAAATACGATCTGCTTTTTGAGCGGTTTCTAAATCCTGAGCGGGTTTCAATGCCGGATATTGATATCGATTTTGATGACGTGGGCCGAGCTAAAGTGATTGATTATGTAATTGAAAAATACGGCCGCAACCAGGTCGCTCAGATCATTACGTATGGTTCGATGGCTGCAAAAATGTCGATTCGTGATGTTGGACGGGTGATGGATGTGCCGTTGCCCGAAGTGGACAAAATTGCCAAAGCATTTCCACTTCAATTAGGGGCTTCTTTGAAAAAAGTTTTGGCCGATAAAGATATAGATCCGGGTTTGAAAGAGAAGATGAATTCCGATGATGTCGAAAAGGCTTACAATTTTCGGAAAGATGGCCGAAGGCGCCAGTGACCAGGCAAGGGTAATTCAAACAGCCAAAAAATTAGAAGGCTCCATTCGAAATACAGGAATTCACGCCTGCGGAGTTGTGATCACTCCCGACGATATCACCAAGTTCATTCCGGTTACCGTTGCCAAAGATTCTGACTTGTTGGTTTCGCAATTTGACAATAGCGTTGCTGAAGAAGCCGGATTGTTGAAAATGGACTTTTTAGGGCTCAAAACCCTGACGATTATCAAAGATGCGATCAAGCTGGTTAAACAAACCAAAGGCATCGAAATTGATCCTGATGAAATTCCACTCGACGATGAAGAAACCTACAAGCTTTTTCAACGTGGAGAAACAATCGGTATTTTTCAGTATGAATCCGGTGGAATGCAAAAATACCTTCGCGAGCTCGTCCCCAACAAGTTCGGAGACCTGATTGCGATGAATGCCTTGTATCGACCTGGGCCGTTGGCTTATATCCCAAATTTCGTAGCTCGTAAAAATGGTCGGGAACAAATCAAATATGACCTTCCTGCTATGGAAGAATATCTCGCTGAAACATACGGCATTACCGTATATCAGGAACAAGTCATGTTGCTTTCGCAAAAGCTGGCAGGTTTTTCCAAGGGTCAGGCTGATGCCTTACGTAAAGGGATGGGTAAAAAGAAGAAGTCAATCATTGATGCCCTTTATCCAAAATTTATCGAAGGTTGTGAGACAAATGGTCACCCAAAAGAAGTCGTTGACAAAATCTGGAAAGACTGGGAAGCTTTTGCATCCTATGCTTTCAACAAATCGCATTCGACTTGCTATGCTTTGGTTGCTTTTCAGACCGCGTATTTGAAAGCACACCACCCTGCCGAATTTATGGCCTCTGTTTTAACTCACAACAAAAATGATATTTCCAAGCTGACTTTCTTCCTTCGGGAATGTAAACGAATGAATGTTGAAGTACTCGGTCCGGATGTCAACGAAAGTTTTTCCGATTTTTCTGTGAACAAACAAGGTCAGATCAGATTTGGCATGTCTGCTTTAAAAGGAGTTGGCGAAGGCCCTGTAGAAGCGATTGTTAAAACCAGAGAAGAAAGCGGTCCCTTCACTTCTGTCTTCGATTTGCTTCAAAGGCTGGATTTGAGGTCATTCAATAAAAAAGCAATGGAAAGCCTTGTTTTAGGAGGAGGACTGGATCGTTTTGAAAATATTGACCGTTCGCAATATTTTGCGGTTTCTGACAAACATGACACTTTTTTGGAGCATCTTTTAAAATATGGAAATGCATACCAGAATCTGAAAGCTCAGAGTGCCAATTCACTTTTTGGAGATACCTCCGATGCCATGATTCCGGAGCCTTCGATACCTCAAACAGAACCTTGGAGCCTTATTGAAAAGCTCACGCGTGAAAAAGAAGTTACCGGAATTTATATCAGCGGCCATCCCTTGGATGATTACAGAATAGAAGTGGAAAATTTTACGACCTGTGGCCTTGATCGTATCGAAAATTTCAGAGGGCAAAACGTGAATATTGCAGGCATCATTACCCAGGCACAGCATCGGGTAAACAAAAAAGGAAATGGCTGGGGATTGTTTACGATTCAGGATTATAATGCAGCGATTGAGTTTCCGCTTTTCACCGAAGACTACCAAAAATTCAAACATCTGCTCGAAAAAGGCGCCGTTTTGTATCTAAAAGGCACCTACCAAAAACGATGGAACAGCGAAGAATACCAACTCAAACTCAATGATGTAAAGCAACTGGACAGCATCGGCGGAGATCTCACCGATTCAATCACACTCAAACTTCCAATCGAGAATATTTCTAAAAGTTTGATTGATGAAATTGATTTGCTTTGCAAAGAACGAAAAGGCAAACACAAACTCAAAATGGTTTTCCTGGATAACCAGAATCAATTGAGTCTAAATTTGATTGCTCAGGAGCAAAAAGTTAACGCAGACAGCGAATTTATAGATGAGTTAGAGCGAATTGGTATAAGTTACAAGGTGAATTGAGAGATCAGAGTTAGGTAGTTAGTAGATTATATGGTAAGAAAGTTAATAAAAATTAAATCCATTTCTAACCTACTAACTATCTAACTTTATTTTTCAGAACTATGAACTAGAAACAAGCAACTTAAATGAAGCGAACACTAATTCTTTTTATACTTTTCGCTCTTTTCACCTTTGCCAGCCTTCACGCACAAAATTACAACAATGACCTCCATCTAGGGATTGGCGGCATTCATTATCCTAGTCCTAATGCTTCAACTTTAGCTTTTTATGGGGAATTCAGCAGGCCCTTTTTCCCTAACACGATCGTTGGAATAAGCGCTGCTGCTGCATTACCCGTTGACTATCTCACTGCGCTGGAAGAACAAAAACTGTCTTCTTATCATTTTGGTTTGAACATGTACTTCAATGTGATTGACCAGCAGAAACAAAACTTTAAAATAGGTCTGGGCTTTATGTCCGGTATTTTTAATACAGACTGGAAGGTAGTTGATACCGGGCAGACAGGTAACGATCACAACTTTCAACCGGGTTTGGGTATTTTGATGGAATATAATTTGATCATTAATAAAAAGTTTATCATCGGTATCGCGGCCAAAGGTTTTTTATATGGCAACGACAAAAGTGTGCTTTTGGGGGGATTGCACGGCGGTTTCAGATTTTAACATTTTACTTTTAAACTTGTGGTAAGCGGAATTGTTATTTCAGGTATTAGCCTTCCTTTTCAGGATGATACCAAACAAGAAATCAAATAATAGAACAATCTTTTGCTTCCTGATAAAAAATACTTTTGAGGATATGCTTTTTTTAAAAAATAGTCTATTTATACTTCTAGTTTCAGCCTTCGCTGTTGGATGTTCCGACGTGCAAAGGCCTGTAGTTTATGATTCTTTTGAAGATATAGAATGGATTTTCAATCAACAAAACGACACCACTTATGTTATCAATTTTTGGGCGACCTGGTGCAAACCCTGTGTTGAAGAATTACCTTTTTTTGTGGAATTATACAATACTTATAAAGGCCAGAAAGTTAAACTAATATTGGTGAGCCTTGATTTTAAAAAGCAAATCGAGAACAAGCTTATCCCTTTTATTGAAACACACAACTTACAACCTGAGGTAGTTGTTTTGACAGATCCTGATACAAATAATTGGATTCCCAAAATTGCTGATGAGTGGTCCGGGTCAATTCCAGCTACTTTAATATACAATAAAAAAAAGCGCTCTTTTTACGAGCAATCATTTGAAAGTTTCGAAGAATTAAATTCATTTTTAAAATCAAACCTATAATACCTAAAACATGAAAAAGTCAATCATTCTATTTGCCTGCTTCGCACTGGCAGCTCTGATATTCACTTCAATGACCTATATGGAAATCAGTAAAAAAGAAGCATCAATTTCCGCCTCTTCAGACGCACAAATCGGAGGATACAAAGTTGGTGATACTGCAACCGATTTCAAATTGAAAAATATTGATGGTAAAATGGTCTCCATGGCCGACTATCCTGATGCAAAAGGATTCATCGTGATATTTACCTGTAATAGTTGCCCATATGCGGTGATGTATGAAGATCGGATCATCGAACTGCATAATAATTTTGCACCAAAAGGATACCCTGTTATTGCCATCAATCCTAATGATGCAGACATAAAACCTGACGATAGTTTTAAAAGTATGCAGAAAAGAGCAAAAGATAAAGGATTTGATTTTCCATATGTTTATGATGAAAAACAAGAGATTTTCCCTGTTTACGGCGCTACAAAAACGCCTCATGTTTTTCTTTTAAACAATAACAAAGTGGTAGAATATATTGGAGCCATTGATGATAATGCCCAGGATGCTTCAAGTGTTTCACAAAAATATGTTGAAGATGCAATAGCCGCTTTGGAGAAAGGGGAAAAACCAGATCCTTCTTCAACACGTGCGATAGGTTGTAGTATAAAATATAAAAAATAAAGACCCTCAGTTCGTGAAAATGCTTGATAAAAATGAAGGAGAATTCATTTTTTATCAAGCATTTTTCATTACATCAACCACTCTTTTCACTTCTTCACGATCCGTCAAAAAGTATTCTTTCTCCAGGTTTTCAACATCGTCGATCTGCCTGTAATCAGTTACTCTTTTTTTCGCAGACAGGTGAACCTCTTTCGCGTGAGTCAGCTGTGCCAATCTTTTTATATTTCTTGAGTTGATTCCACTCCCAGGCATAATAATAATGCGATCATTTGCCTTTTCAATGAGTTGCTGAATTAGAGCGGTCCCTTCCAAAGCAGTAGCTTGCTGTCCTGAAGTTAAAATCCGTTGGATCCCAAGCGCGATGATTTGCTCCAGCGCTTCAAAAGGATCAGTTACATAATCAAATGCGCGATGAAAGGTTACTTGCATGGGTTGCGCTAATTCAACCAGGCTCGAAGTTTTTGAAATATCAATTTTGCCTTCAGGCGTTAAAAGCCCAATCACAACCCCGTCAACATCATTTCTCTTACAAAAAAGAATATCACGTTTCATGACTTCAAATTCCAAATCAGAATAAATAAAGTGTCCGGCCCGCGGCCTGATCAAAACGAAGACATCCGCGCCTTCCTTTTTTAGTTGTTCTACCGTTAGTTGAATTACCGCTGCGCTAGGCGTTGTGCCGCCGTTTTCTAAATCCTGACAAAGTTCCACACGCTGGGCACCTCCTTTGAAAGCTTCCATAGCCGACACATAAGAATTCGCGCAAACTTCTATCCACATCTTTTTTATATTTCTACATTTATAAAAATCAATTAATTTATTTAAATCGAATCTACTAAATTTTATAACTTTCCGTTCTTAACTTTGGCGTAAAGATTTAATCTGGCCTAACTATTTATTTATTTAAAACCTTTAAAATTCAAAAAATAAAAATGCGAATTTTAGCAATTGCAATCTCTCTGAGTTTTTTTCTTGTTGGTTGTACCGATAAAACAACCATAAATTTGAACCCCCAAAACTTGCTGTCATATGGCGTCCCTCTTACTATTATGGCTCCTGATAGCGCTGAAATAAAAAAGGAAGATTGGGGTTCCATGCAAATAGTTACCGTGAAAAAAGGAAAAGATTATGACCTTCAAATCCAATCCTCTGAAGCTACTTCAACGGATATTGCCACCGTAAAAGCCCAAAAAATAATTGATGTAAAAAACGAACGGTACTTTTCCAAAATAATCAAGGAGGATCCAAATGGCTTTGTATTTGAAACACAACCAGATTCAACGACTAATTATTATGGATTTAGGTATATCACCATTCAGGGCGATAAAGAATATGTGATTCAAACCGGATTGGCAGGAAATTATACGCTGGAACAAGCTGAAAATATGTACGAAGCAGTAAAACCCAAGAAAAAGAAATAGTCCATTTTAAAAAAGGCTCTTACGAAACGTAAGAGCCTTTCTTTTTTTTAGGTTTAAGAATTTAGATTTGAATCCTGATTAATTAGGCCTCGTGAACTATTTCGTAACTGAAAAGTCCGAGGATGATTAAAAGAATACATAAAATGATCATGGGGGGTACGGGATTTAAATATGTTACTAAAAAACGGTTTTAACGTAATCTAATACGCTATTCGATATAATAAAGTTTCTAGATTCAGTTAAAATATAAAAAAATGTAATATAAATGACATTCCTTTTTAAACCGCTATGTTCAAAGAGTGGCATTTAGGATTATAATTATTTAAAACTAATTCTTTTTTTCATCAAAAACAATGAATTTCAACTTTTAATAACCAGATAAATGACATTTTACAATAAAAAAACGTCTGCTTTAAATTCAAAAAGCAGACGTTTTACAAGATTTTATTTATTTGTCTAAGTTGGCTAAACTTTACTTAGTTGCAGCATTATAACGTTTTGACACTTCATCCCAATTAAGTACATTGTAAAACGCAGCGATATAATCTGGTCGTTTGTTTTGATACTTAAGATAATAAGCATGCTCCCATACGTCGATGCCTAGTATTGGGGTTCCTTTTTTCTCAGCGACATCCATCAAGGGGTTATCCTGATTTGGAGTGGAAGTGATGAATAAATTTCCAGCGCGGTTGACACAAAGCCAAGCCCAACCAGAACCAAATCGAGTAGCCGCCGCCGCAGAAAACTTTGTTTTAAAGGTACCATAATCGCCAAAAGCTTTAGCCATCGCTTTTCCAAGTTTTGAATTGGGATTTGGTTCTCCGCCGCCTTGTGGAGACATTATTTTCCAAAACAAAGAATGATTATAATAACCGCCGCCATTATTACGAATGGCATTTCCATGAGTGGAAGCTTTCTTCAAAATGTCTTCGATTGATAACTTTTCTAAATCGGTTCCAGCGATTGCTGCGTTTAGGTTGTTGGTATAACCAGCATGATGCTTGTCATGATGAATAGTCATCGTTCTCTTATCAATGTGAGGTTGCAAAGCATCGTAGTCATAAGGTAAATCTGGTAGTTTGAATGCCATTAGGTTGATTTTTTTATCCTGACTTGCCGTCAGGCAGGTTATTGAAAAGTGTGTTTTCGTTTATTGAAATTTCACCAAATATAATAAGTCTGAAATGAGTTTTCAATATAATTAAAAGAAAATCACGCTGTTATCTTTATTATGATTTTCAAATCTAAATTTATAACCCGTATTAAACACAATTGTTCAATAATTTCATACAAAACAACTCGTAAATAAATCAAAACCTTACCTTTGCTTAGTTTGTTTTTTAATTGTAGCTGAAAGCTCATAATCTCTAATCCTAATAGCTTTAATAAGATGAAATACCGCAAAGAAAAAGACAGTATCGGCGTTGTAAATGTTCCTGTTGAAAAATACTGGGCCGCTCAAACCCAACGCTCAAAAGATAATTTTAAAATCGGAGGGCAGACCATGCCTATTGAAGTCATTCATGCTTTCGCCATTTTGAAAAAAGCTGCTGCCCTGACCAATGTTGAACTTGGCGTGCTTCCGAAAAACAAAGCAAGCCTCATTGGAAAAGTTTGTGACGAAATACTTGCCGGGAAATTAGATGATCAGTTTCCACTGGTTGTTTGGCAAACCGGCTCCGGCACGCAATCCAATATGAATGCCAACGAAGTGATCGCCAATCGCGCTCATGTTTTAAAAGGAGGAGCCTTGACTGATGAGAAAAAAATACTCCACCCCAATGATGATGTCAACAAATCACAATCATCCAACGACACATTTCCAACGGCAATGCATATTGCCGCTTATAAAATACTAGCTGAAGTAACGATCCCTGGAATTGAGAATTTACGGGATACTTTAAAGGCTAAGTCAAAAGCTTATATGAAAGTGGTAAAAATCGGTCGTACGCATTTTATGGATGCAACGCCGGTAACGGTTGGACAGGAACTTTCAGGCTACGTTTCCCAATTGGATCACGGCATTCAGGCAATCAAAAATTCGCTGAAACACCTTGCTGAATTAGCACTGGGGGGAACTGCAGTTGGAACGGGTCTGAACACACCGAAAGGTTATGATAAAAACGTTGCCCAGCAAATTGCTGACTTAACAGGGCTACCATTTATAACTGCAAAAAATAAATTTGAAGCACTCGCCGCGCACGATGCTATCGTCGAAGCACATGGTGCTTTAAAAACGGTTGCGGTTTCCCTGATGAAAATTGGAAACGATATCCGGATGCTGGCTTCCGGCCCGCGCTGCGGAATTGGAGAATTGATCATTCCTGCTAACGAACCGGGTTCTTCCATTATGCCCGGAAAAGTAAATCCGACACAATCGGAAGCGCTCACTATGGCTTGTGCCCAGGTGTTGGGCAATGATGTGGCCATCAATATTGGAGGTGCAACGGGGCATTTTGAGCTGAATGTTTTCAAGCCGATGATGATTTTCAATTTTCTTTTTTCCGCACGATTGATTGGTGACGCCTGCCAAAGCTTCAACGACAATTGCGCCGTTGGTATCGAACCAAACTACTCTGTAATCGAAGAAAAACTACAAAATTCATTGATGCTGGTCACTGCTTTAAACCCGAAAATCGGTTACGACAAGGCGGCAACTATTGCCAAAAAAGCTTACAAAGAAGATAAAACTTTAAAAGAAACAGCCATCGAATTGGGCTACTTGACTGCCCAAGAATTTGATGAATGGGTGAGACCGGAAGATATGATTGGAGGAATGAAGTAGTTTTTTTTTAGTTTAAAAGCAAAAAATCATGGCAAAGCAATTAACCGAAATTACCCCAGACTTAAAAGAATTTATCCTCAGCCAAAAAGTGTTTTTTGTGGCAACAGCAGCAGCTAAAGGACGCATAAACCTTTCTCCAAAAGGCATGGATACCTTTCGGGTTCTTGGGCCCAATAAAATTGTTTGGCTGAACCTTACCGGAAGCGGAAATGAAACCGCTGCTCACTTGCTAAAAAACAACCGAATGACCATCATGTTTTGTTCTTTTGAAGGTAAACCATCGATTTTAAGACTTTACGGAACAGCGAAAGCATTCCATGAACGAGATGAAGCGTTCAAAGAGCATATGGAGAAGTTTCCCAAACTTCCGGGAACGCGTCAATTTATTGAAATGAAAGTAGAAATGGTGCAAACCTCTTGTGGATACGCCGTTCCTTTTATGGATTTCAAAGAAGAAAGAAGCCAACTCAATTCCTGGGCAGAAAAGCAGGGGAAAAAGCGATTGGAAAATTACAAGAAAGAAAAAAATGCTTTTAGCATCGATGGCTTTGAAACCAAAATATTTGAGGATTAAAAAAATAACTGCGCTCCGGACAACTTTATAACGCTAATGACCGGATACACACTTGTCGAAAAGCACAGAACTAGCTTGTTTTTTTTTCAAAAGAGCAACAAACATACATAGGATCATAAAGAAATAAGCAACCTTTTCAAAACATTATCGGCTTCAAAGCTATTATTCAAAAGAAGCAAGGTTAAGTTTTAAAATAATTCAATGATCGCATATTACCTCATTCTTTTCGGCACCGCATTTCTCATTTTATATGCCTATCGGTCCGTTCATATTTTAACAGAAAAATTATCTTCTGGACCAAAATGGTTTTTAAGGGTTTCATTTTTATTGTTGACCATATTCGTCTATTCTACAACCTCGTATTTAGCTGTAAACAGAGATACCTATGAAGAGAATAAATTTCTGATGAACTATACAATTATTGGCGCGATTACGCTTTCTGTAACGCTGCTTTCTATCTGCATTTTTCAATTCTTCGCTGACATAGTTTTAATGGGAAGGCATTTGTCTTTTCGGATTTCTTCAAGCAATTCTCCTGGGAAAAAGATGACACGTAAAACGTTTTTAAATAAGTTAGCATTAGGATTTGGCGGTATAATGCTGGGCTCGTTTTTATGGGGAACGACCAAAGGAATTTACGGCTGGAGAATTTTAACCAATCGATTATCCTTTGAAAATCTTCCACAATCCTTTGATGGTTTGAAAATTGTGCAAATTTCAGACCTACACTTAGGCAGTTTCAATGAGAATTTTGAACCCATAAAGGAGGCCGTTCAGATGGTGAATGATTTAGAACCGGACTATATATTTTTCACCGGAGATTTAGTAAACGAAAACCCTGCAGAAGCAGAGCCCTGGATTGATGTAATTAAAGGATTAAAAGCAAAACATGGCAAATATTCCATTCTCGGAAATCATGATTATGGTTGGGGAAGAGTTACAGAAGAACAAAAAAACATTAATAGCCTGGGGGTAGCTGAAATAAACAAACGCATGGGATTTAAAATCCTGCTAAATGAACACGAAATTCTGGAAAAGAACGGTGAAAAAATAGGTTTAGTCGGGGTTGAAAACTGGGGATTCTCCGAACAAAATTGGTTTCCAACCAAAGGGGATTATAAGGAATCTGTAAAAGGTATGGAAGAGGTGCCTTTCAATATTTTGCTCAGCCATGATCCAACTCATTGGGATCATCACATTTTGGGTAAAGAAAATGTAGACCTAACGCTTTCCGGCCACACTCATGGCGGGCAAATGGGCATTACGATTCCTGGCATTTTAGAAATTAGCGCTGCAAAACTTTTCTATAAAAGATATGCCGGATTGTACAAACAAGGCAATCAACATTTATATGTAAACCGCGGAATGGGATTCTTGATATTCCCCGGTCGTGTGGGAATGCCGCCAGAGATCACACTTCACGAGCTGAATAAAGCTTGATTTGAGCAGGCGAGGAATCGCATTTGTCTACTTTTTCTCAAAAAAGCGTGGAATGGTATTGTAAAAATTAAATTACTTAAAATCAATACTTTAGTTCAAAAGTACACTACAACGAACGGCTTCATTTTGCAGGCAGGCTTCTTTTTTATTTCGCTCTTTTTCGAGTTCCTGATAAACACTTTCAATTTCTGATTTTATATTCATTTTATACTATTTATAAAAGTCCTGCAAATATGCTCACATAATAAATTCCCACTATGACAAACACCCCGCCGGCGACATAACGCATTACCCGTTCGACTTTTGTAATTTTATTGAAGACATCACTTACTTTGTGAGCGGCAAAAGCCAGTAGATAAGTAAAAAGAATAACAGGCAATCCTGTACCTATGGCAAAAACTATTGGCAAGTATAGTCCCGATGCGCTCGATATGGTCATCGGTATCAACATCCCGAAATATAATGCACCGCTATAAGGGCAAAAAGCGAGGGCGAATACTACGCCCAACAGAAACGAACCCCACAAGCCCTTGTCCTTTAAATCGTTCGGAAAGCCTTTCCTGAAAGTTTGATTTCCCTAAAAAATTCAGCCTGAATTACATTGAGCATAATTAAGCCAATGATAATTAACAGCACTCCAAGATATTTTTCTCCGTTCTGCTGAAACAGTCGGGCGACATGGAATTTGCTTGCCCCGAAATAAAGTACCAAGCCCAATCACGGTATAACTAAAAGCCCTGCCCACAGAGTACAAAATACCACTCAACAAAACCTTTCTCTTGGAAGAAATATTCTTTGGAGATATAAGCAGTAGCGGTGATATTGGTTGCCAAAGGGCAGGGACTTATGGCTGTCATCAGACCCAAAATAAAAGCTGATAAAATCGGGATATTATAACTGTCGAGAATTGACTGTAAAAAATCCATTATAGAGTTTTGAGTTGCTCGTTTATTTTCTCTTTCAGTTCAGATGAAAAAGCCTCCTTGTCTCTTGCCTTTTGCAAAAGCAAAATTGGTGAGGTCAATGTGTTCTTCTTTTCCGTCCTTTATCACATTGATAAAAAGAGCTGTTCCTGTTGCTTCAAAACGTTCTGCGATGTCATAGTTTTTTTCTTCATCCACATTTACGGTTTTGAATTCGACTTTACCCGCTTTTAACTCATTCTGAAAATAGGTTTCAACGGTGTATTTTGCATTGGCTTCAATGGCTTCACAGGTAACACACCGATGTGTTCCATAAAAATCAATTACCTCGATTTTAGCTGGAGGTATCGGTTGTTGCAATTGTCTTGCTGTTGTCCTGCCCTTGACAGGCGGTAAAGAAAAGTAGAAATGCAAATGATAAAAGTTTTAAATACTTCATTGTTGTGATTTTTAAAGAATGATATTAAATAGATAGCCAGAAATGATGATGCACAGCGTCACCACTCCGAAGAATATTCCAATTAATTTTAAGGTCATCACTTTTTTTAGCAGCATCGCTTCAGGCAAGGAGAGACCAACTACCCCCATCATAAATGCAATAGCAGTTCCCAACGGAATCCCCTTACTTACCAGTACTTGAACAACGGGCAAAACGCCTGAAGCATTGGAGTACATCGGAACAGCTAAAACTGTTGCCATCGGTACAGCAAAAAGATTGTCTTTGCTCATATATTTTTCAAAAAATCCTTCCGGTATGTAACCGTGCATCAGACCACCGATGGCAATACCAACGATGACATAAGGCACTACACCTTTCAGATTTTCATCACTTCTGCCCAGATAATTGGAAGGCGTTCTTTAAAAGGGGTTTTTTCTACTTGAAAGATTTCGCTTTCTTTTTCCGCATTGGCAAGGACTTCTTTTACCCAGGGGGTTAGAAAACGTTCTAATTTGAATTTGCTTAAAATATCCCCGCAATCGTACCCAATAAAACGCCACTTATGACATAGATCATGGTAATCTTTAAACCAAACAATCCAACGAATAACCCAATCGCCACTTCATTGACCAAAGGGGAGGTAATCAGAAAAGAAAATGTGACTCCAAGCGGTATGCCTCCTCTCACAAAACCTATGAACAAGGGTACGGAAGAACAGGAGCAAAATGGAGTAACTACTCCAAAGAGCGAAGCCATCAAATATTCAAAGCCATATAATTTATTGCGGGAAAGGAAATTTCTCACTTTTTCAACAGGGAAATAAGCTGTTCACAATGCCCATTAAAAAGATGACGATGAACAGGAGCAACAATATTTTTATGCTGTCATAAATGAAGAAGTTTAACGCTTCCGCAAGGTGCTTCCCTTGCTCCATATTGAGCAGATCAAAGACTACCCAATCCGCTAAGTGTTCTATCCAATCAAACATTGTCCTGTAACTAACTTCACTTGTTAAACAATTCCTTTAACTCGGATTTGGAAGGGACTCTGCCTTTTATGGTCACTTCTTCATCAATGACCACAGCAGGGGTGGAAAGGATATTGTATTTCATTATTTCCATGATATCCTCTACTTTTTCAACGGTTGCTTCGATCCCTGTTTCCCTGACGACTTCTTCTACCAATGCGGTGGTTTGTTTGCATTTTGGGCAACCTGTGCCAAGAATTTTTATGCTCTTCATTTTTGTAAATTTTAGTTAATAGTTTATCGCAAATAAACGATTGATTTTGTCAAAAAAATGCGACCAAGATCACACATGAGATTGAAAAAAGTCAATAAATAATAGTTTTGCCTTTACCCAATTTTCTTCATTGATACAATATTTGATTTTAGGCGGATTGATTTCACCTTGAATTAGTCCTGCATTTTTCAATTCCTTCAAATGTTGCGAAACTGTAGATTGAGCAATCGGTAACAAATCCACTAAATCGCCTGTAAAGCAGCAGCTTTGCGTACTCAACAAACGCAGAATTTCCAGTCTTGTAGGATGAGCAAGTGCTTTGGCAAATTTTGCCATATCTTCTTGACTATTGGCTGAGATTTTTTGTTCTGCGATTACTTTCATGTCTTTTAGTTATCGTTCATCGCAAATATACGATTGTATTCCCTTTACTGCAAGTTTTTTTGTTTGCCTGCGGCTATGCGATGTTGCCGGTCGTTTTCACTTTTTCAATATTTTATTTTCTTATATTTCATCTTTATCTCGATTAACTAATTCTTCTATTGATTCCTTTTCACCTCCAATAAATTTGATAAATCAATACTTATCATATAAGTCACATATGATTATTCACTCATTTTCCTTTAGTACCAGAAGTGGGATATTCGTATACTTTGCCATTTTTTGAGTGTAACTTTTATGAAAAATGGATTCAAAAAAAGTACGCTTAGACTTGTACATGACCAACATATTGATATTATGTTGTTCAATAAAGTCATTCATATCCTTCACCTTGTCCTTTACTGGTAAGCTATAAAATTCGACATTTAATTCAGGAGCAGTTTCAGCGAAGTAAAACTCTAACTCTTTAATTTTATCTTCATTATAACCTTGCTTTTCATTAAAATGAACACATTTGATTTTAGGTTCAAAAGGTTTAAAGAGTTTCATCGCCCTCCATATTTCAAATGGGTCAGCATCCGAAAAATCAGTAGCATATCCTATTATTACTTTCTTTGCAAATTCAGTTTTTTCAGGTATAACAATAACTGGGCAAGGAGCATTTTTCAGTACATTGGATGCCACACTACCCAAATATTTATCTAATGTGCTATTCTCACCTTGTGTTCCCATGACAATATAATCAACTTGTCTTCTTGCTGCTACGTCACAAATTGTAGCTTCAACTTTACCCATTTCAATATTGGTTTGAATTGACGGGGCTTTATCAAGAGATGACCGGACATTTTCGGTTACCTTTTGAATAGTTTTTACAATGCGTTTTCTTGATTGCCCAATTTGTTCTTTAACTGCCAATGATGTAGAAATAGGATTTTCCATATTACTACTATCAAAATAGGGTACATTTAGTAATAATAAATTTGCTTTGATTTTATCTGCCAATTGCATAGCAAATACTAATGCGTTTTCTGAACAAGCTGAAAAATCTATTGGCACTAATATTTTAATTACTCTTTTCATGTTATCTTTTTTTAAGTTTGTTAAAAAATGTTTCCCAAAATAAATTTTAAGAGTATTCTAATCAATGCAAGTATATGATAATTTTACTATTGTATAGAATAGTCAGACATTTTTGTGGTCCAATATTTAAATTTTTAAAGCTCATTTAATAAGATTAATTGTCAATTCCTTACTCTATTGGAAGCTCCTCATCTCCGTTTTTTGATTCTTTGGTTTTCTTTTTCATTCTTAATGACTGACAACTATCTTCAACACGCTACTTCCTTCCTTTCAACTATAAAAATTAAAATATTTCTTCTAACTAACCATCGCTGAAAAGTAAAAAGAACCGTGACCGAACAAGGAAATTAAAAAAGCTTGACAAATACTTGCCAGGCTTTTTTAATTTTACAATGAACCAATAGAAAACAACAAAGGTTTTATTTCTGAATTTGAAGCAAATAATAAAACAAGTGAATAATCAACGCTAATCAATGAACCACAAACTAATAATCGCTTGTCTTTTTTTAACACTTTTTTCATTGGGATGCAAAAAGAACAACACCAATAAAATTGCAATAGCGACTGCTGCCAATATGCAATTTGCTATGAAAGAGCTGAGCCAGGCTTTTACAAAACAAAGCGGCATTAAATGCGATATCATCGTCAGTTCCTCTGGAAAATTAACCGCCCAGATAAAAGAAGGAGCTCCTTACGACTTGTTTGTTTCGGCAGATATGAAATATCCGGAAGATCTTTATCAAAGTGGTTTCACAACCCAAAAGCCTGAAATATATGCCTATGGAAAATTAGTCCTTTGGTCTATAGAAGAGGATTTAAAACCTAATATCGATCAACTTTCTGACGAACAAATCAAATACATTGCCATCGCAAATCCGAAAACAGCACCCTACGGGCAAGCGGCTGTTGATGTTTTAAATTACTATAATATTTTTGAAAAGGTAGAAAATAAATTGGTTTACGGAGAAAGCATTTCACAAACCAACCAGTTTATCATTTCAGGTTCTGCGAATGTTGGTTTCACTGCAAAATCTGTTGTGCTTTCTCCTAAAGTGGAAGGAAAGGGCCAATGGACAGCTATCGATGAAAACAGTTATACGCCAATAGCGCAGGGTGTTGTCATTTTAAAAAAAGATAATCCTTCAGAAAAGGCTGAAAAATTTTATAGTTTCTTATTTTCAGAGCGTTCAAAGGAAATTCTTGAAAATTTCGGTTATCTGGTTACAGAAAAATGAATACTTTAAAAGGGAAAATTTCAGCTATTGAAGTAAACGGAAGTTTGACGCTTGTTACGGCAAACGTTGATGGCATTGCTTTAAAATCAATCGTCATCGAAACACCTGAAACGGCCCCTTATCTGAAAGTGGGCAATGCTATAAAAGTGTTATTCAAAGAAACAGAAGTCATCATCGGCACAGGAAATATTTCCAACATCAGTCTCCAAAACCGAATTCCGGGAAAGATTGCCAGCATTGAAAAAGGATCATTAATCAGCAAATTGACTATCAAAACCAAAGTAGGAGAAATCACGGCTGTCATTTCTACCAGCGCCGTTGAATTATTGAATATGCTTCAAGGCATGGAAGTAACTGCCATGATCAAAACCAATGAAATTTTATTGTCCGAATGATTGAATGGGAACCACTGATATTGACCTTCAGATTGTCGTTGATAACCACAGCGATTCTACTCGTCACGGGTATCCCGCTAGCCTATTGGCTGGCCTATTCAAAATCGAGGGCAAAGCCGATTGTCGAAACCTTGGTCAGCATGCCTTTGGTCCTTCCTCCAACTGTTTTGGGATTTTATTTACTGGTCGCTTTCAGCCCTTCCAATTCTTTTGGTAACTGGCTGGATGAGTGGTTGGGGATACAGTTAATTTTCACTTTTGGAGGATTGGTGGTTGCTTCGGTGATCTACAGTTTGCCATTTATGGTTCAGCCGATCCAATCCGGTTTAACAAGCCTTCCATCAAATTTCAAAGAAGCATCCTATGTTCTAGGGAAATCGCGTTTCACGACACTTTTCAAAGTGCTTTTGCCAAATATCAAACCTTCACTGCTGACGGGAATTGTATTATCTTTTGCCCATACGATCGGTGAATTTGGCGTTGTTTTGATGATTGGTGGTAATATCCCCGGAAAAACAAAAACCGCTTCAATAGCCATTTATGACGAAGTGGAAGCGTTGAATTACGACACTGCCAATACTTATTCGTTGATTTTATTTGCCATAACTTTCATCATTTTACTGACCGTTTATTTGGTCAATGGCGGTTATTTAAAAAAGTTGAACAAATGATCCATTTGACTTTACATAAAAGCCTGAGCACGTCTGATGGCACAATGCAGTTGGACATTGATTTAGTGCTCGAACCAGGTCAACTAGTAACGCTTTATGGAGAATCTGGTGCTGGCAAAACATCAACTTTCAGGATGTTAGCTGGTTTGCTTTCAACAGATAGTGGCAGAATCGTGGTAAATGAAAAGATTTGGTTGGATACCGAGCAAAAAATTGATTTAAAGCCACAAAAAAGGAAAGTGGGTTTTGTGTTTCAGGATTATGCTTTGTTTCCAAATATGAACGTCAGGCAAAACCTGGAATATGCTTTAGAAAAAAAGCAAGACAAATCTATTATCGACGAATTGATCGACATGGTAGAGTTAGGAGAATTGCAAAATAGAAACCCTGAAACTCTATCTGGCGGGCAAAAACAACGCGTTGCTTTAGCGCGTGCTTTGGTTCAAAGACCAGAGATCCTTTTGCTGGATGAACCGCTTTCCGCTTTAGATAATAAAATGCGGTTAAAATTGCAAGATTATGTTTTAAAAGTCCATCGACAATTTAATTTGACAACACTTTTGATAAGCCATGATATTGGAGAAATTCTAAAATTATCGGATAAAGTTTATGTCATAAAAAACGGCAAAATATCGCTTGGAGGCAGTCCTTCCGAAATATTTTCTTCCAACCAGATCATCTCAAAGTTCCGATTCACCGGCGAAGTCATTGAAATCAAAAAAGAAGAAGTGGTTTATATCGTAACCGTTTTGATTGAAACCAATATTGTGAAAATCATCGCCCAGGAATCCGAAATCGTAGATCTTCAGATTGGCGACAAAGTCATTGTCGCTTCCAAAGCCTTCAACCCAGTCATTCAGAAAGTCTGGAAGTGAAATATTTTGCCGCTAGTATTCATTTTAAAACAGTAAAATAATTTTCAATACAGACTACCATTATCGATTAAAAAACAGTATCTTTGCCCCGCAATTTTTAAGAAGTTCTTTAATTATGGAAACGCTGAACCAATTTATAATCCCTTTGGAGGGATTGAAGGACGGCATGCATCAGTTTGATTTTCAAATAGATGAAGGATTTTTCAAACACTTTGAACAATCTCCGATTCAAAAAGGAAATTTTGACCTGACGCTGTTTTTAGACAAACGCCCCGACCTGTTGGTTTTAACTTTTGACTTTAAAGGTTCATTCAGTACAAACTGTGATCGTTGTTTGGAAGATATTGATCTTCCTTTATCGGGAGACCAGCAACTCATTGTAAAATATGCAGATGAGCCGAATGAAGACGCTGAAGTAATCTATATTACAAAAGGAACACAGCAATTGAATATCGCTAAATTTGCTTACGAATTTATTTGTCTGGCAATTCCGATAATCAAAGTTTATGACTGTGAAAATGATGAAAATCCTCCTTGTAATCAAGATGTTTTAGATCAGCTTTATCGCGAACAAGAAGTTGAAGAAAAAGAAGAAATTGAAAATCCGGTTTGGGAGGCGTTGAAAAATTTAAAAAATGATACAGGACTTTCAGATGATTCGGGATCAGAAAACTAAGACCCGAATCATGAAAGTTAAAAACTAAAAAATTATAGAAATGGCACATCCAAAGAGTAGAATATCAAAGCAACGTAAAAGAAAAAGACGGACTCATAAAAAGACTGCAATCCCTCAGGTTTCTATTTGCCAAACTACCGGTGAACCACATCAGTATCATCGTGCATACTGGCTCGATGGTAACATGTATTATAAGGGACAAGTTGTAATAAAAGCCACCGAAGACATCGAAGAATAATTGATTTGATTATTCGAATCTAAAGCTATTGCAAAGCTCCCATAATCTTTATGCGGGGCTTTGTGTGTTTAAATCAGTGCTGATACAAAGGGAAAAATTACCACAAACTGTTTAATCACTTTAACACATAACGTTCTGAATCTTACACCTTAACACCAATTCCACTTAAACACGCAACCACCACACCCTATGAAAAAAATCATCAATACTTCCAATGCTCCTGCTCCTGTAGGACCTTATAACCAATCCGTACTTTTCAATGGAATCCTTTTCGCAAGCGGACAAATTGCCATCAACCCAGCAACAGGAGAGTTGGTTATTGACACTATTGAAAATGAGACGCACCAGGTAATGAAGAATATCCAGGCCATTCTTAATGAAGCCGGGCTTACTTTTGAAAACGTATTAAAATGTTCTGTTTTTGTTTCAGATATGAACAACTATAACCGCATTAATACCGTATACGCAGAGTATTTTAACGAGGATACCGCTCCTGCAAGAGAATTGGTTGAAGTGGCTAATCTTCCGAAATTTGTAAATATTGAAATCTCGGTAATCGCAGGAAAGAGCTAGAAGTTAGGAGCTAGGAGTTAGGAGTTGGAGTTAGGAGTTAGGAGTAAAAAAACCTTCAACCAATAACTTATAACCTTTAACTACAAACTAACATCTGACCACTCGCGCAACTCGCACCTGATAACTAACGAACTCGCAACTCTATAAAACAATGGAAAATAGAAAACAAGTACTCTCTGCAATTCAACCCACCGGAAACATGCATTTTGGCAATTATTTTGGTGCGGTAAAAAATTGGGTTGACCTGCAAAAAGAATATGATTGCATTTACGGCGTGGTGGATTATCACTCAATGACCATGCCTTATACCCCTTCAAAATTGCGGGAAAATACCTGGGAATTGATTTTTAATCTCATTGCCACAGGAGTCAAAAAAGAAAATCTTTTTATACAATCTTTAATTCCTGAACATACAGAATTGTCCTGGATTTTCAACTGTTTCTGCTCCTTTGGTCAATTAACCCGAATGACGCAGTTTAAAGATAAAAGCACCCAAAGCAAGCAGGAAAGTGATGACTTTATTTCTGCGGGACTGCTTACCTATCCTATTTTACAGGCTGCAGATATTTTGATCTACCGGGCAGACTATGTTCCGATTGGAAGGGATCAGGTGCAACATCTTGAACTATCACGTAATATCGCTCAACGTTTTAATAATCAGGTAGGTAAGGAGTATTTTATTTTACCGGAACCATTGCTAACCGAAACACCTAAAATAGCTTCCACCGCAGATCCTACAAAAAAAATGAGTAAAAGTGCCGGTGAAAAACACGCTATCAATGTCTTTGGTGAGGAAGCTCGAATTCGCAAACAAATACGCTCCGCGGTAACGGATGCAGGCGATACTCCCGAAGGAGAAATGAGCCCGGGTGTCCAAAATCTTTTTAGCTTGTTGAAGGCCAGCGATAAATTAGAAGCTTATAATGCTTTGATGGATGAATACAAAAATGGGATTTAAAATATGCCGATTTAAAAGAAGCAGTTGCAAATGGCTTGGTTGAAATCAGTCAAAAATTTATTGCAAAAAAAGCAGAACTTTGGGCCAATCGCAAAGAAGTGAAAAATGAAATAAAAGCTTCTTCCTTTGAAATTCGCAAAAAAGCACAAGAGACGATCAAAGAAGTGAAAGATTTAGTCGGATTACAAAATGTACGATTTTAGAAGATGAAGATTATTTGCATCGGCAGAAATTATGTGGATCATGCAAAGGAACTGAACAATCCGGTTCCGAAACAACCATTGGTTTTTATGAAACCGAGCTCTGCCCTTCTTGTTAATAATAAACCACTGTATTATCCGGAATTTACGGAAGACTTACATTACGAAGCGGAAATTGTTTTGAAAATTTGCAAAAACGGAAAGGCAGTTCAGCCACAGTTTGCAAAAAAATACTACAAAGAGATTGCTTTCGGAATTGACTTTACGGCACGCGATATTCAGGATAAATGCAAAGAGAAAGGACACCCCTGGGAGATCGCCAAAGCTTTTGACGGATCAGCAGCTTTGAGCAAATTCGTTTCTATCGATAAAGTAGAACGAAATGCCATTGAATTTCAATTGAAAAAAAATAATGAGGTTGTTCAAAACGGAAACACCCAAGATCTCATTTTTTCTTTTGACTATTTGATCGCTTATGTTTCGAAATATTTCAAACTCCAAATGGGTGACTATATTTTTACCGGAACGCCCGCAGGCGTCGGGCCAGTTAAAATTGGCGATAATCTGGAAGGATTTATCAATCTAAATGCAAAGAAAGACAACTGGAAATCAATGCTTTCCTGTTCTATTCGATGATTTAAATGAATAAATATCTTACTATGATTTACTATTAATCAAAGTATTCCTAAATTTGTGCGGCTTTTCGAGTCATCTTTAGAAAATCAAGTTCCAAATAACGATTAAAATATTTTAAATGGCTTATTTATTCACATCAGAATCCGTTTCTGAAGGACATCCGGACAAAGTAGCAGATCAAATTTCAGATGCTATTCTCGATGCTTTTTTAACACAAGACCCTAATTCGAAAGTAGCTTGTGAAACCCTTGTGACAACAGGCTTAACCGTGGTGTCCGGCGAAGTTCGTTCAAACGCTTATGTCGATGTTCAAACTACTGTTCGCGATGTAATCAAACGTATCGGTTACACAAAATCCGAATACCAGTTTGATGCAGATTCTTGTGGTGTCATTTCTGCTATTCATGAGCAATCTGCAGATATCGCTCAAGGCGTTGATGTTGGGAAAAAAGAAGCAGAGCAGGGCGCTGGTGACCAAGGAATGATGTTTGGTTATGCAACCAATGAAACAGAGAGTTATATGCCGCTTCCTTTGGAAATCTCTCACTTACTTTTGGAAGAATTGGCAGCGATTCGTAAGGCTGGAAGGCAAATGAAATACCTTCGACCTGATTCAAAATCTCAGGTAACGATCGAATACAGTGATGACAATAAACCGGAACGAATTGAAACGATCGTCGTTTCAACACAGCATGATGATTTCGATACGGAAAAGAAAATGTTGGCTAAAATCAAAAAGGATGTCAAAGACATTTTGATTCCAAGAACTGTAAAAAGATTGCCTGCAAAAACACGTAAACTATTCAATTCAAAATATAAATTATTTGTCAACCCAACCGGCAAGTTTGTAATCGGTGGCCCTCATGGAGATACCGGTTTGACAGGTCGAAAAATTATTGTTGACACCTATGGTGGCAAAGGAGCTCATGGCGGCGGCGCTTTCTCAGGAAAAGATTCTTCCAAGGTAGACCGTTCAGCAGCTTATGCTACACGGCATATGGCAAAAAATGTCGTCGCAGCTGGCTTGGCTGATCAATGCCTGGTTCAGGTTGCCTATGCTATTGGTGTCGCAGATCCGGTCGGATTGTACGTTGACACTTATGGAACTTGTAAAGTAAAAGGATTGACTGATGGCGAAATTGCTAAAAAACTCAACAAACTTTTTGATATGCGCCCAGCGGCTATTGTGAAGCGATTTGGCTTGAAAAATCCTATCTTTTCCGAAACCGCAGCTTATGGCCACATGGGCCGGTTACCAGGTAAAAAGACCATCAAAATCGGTCTGAATGGTAAATCAAAAAAGAAAACCGTTGAAACCTTTACCTGGGAAAAGCTGGATATGGTCTCTAAAATTAAAAAAGCTTTTAAAGTTAAATAATTGATTTTTGGTATTTAGTTTTATAGTTTGAATATCAAAATATTTTAAAAAGAAACGCGGAATTTGAAAATTCAAATTCCGCGTTTTGCTTTTCTGTTTAAAAGTTTAAAACTACAAACCACGCACCACCCTACTTAACGATCACAATCTTTTCAACCATAATACCTAACTCAGTTTGTACTTTTAAAAGGTAAATTCCTGGAAGGAGGTTTTGTGTGTTTATTTGTGTTTTTAATCCATTTGGTTTTTGATCGACAATCAATTCTCCGGTCATTGAAAACAAATTGATTGCTTCAATTTCGATATTTTTGGTTGTGATGAAAAATGCGTCACTCGCAGGGTTTGGCTGAACCTGAATGAATTCTTTCCAAGGAATATTTTTTGTTCCTACGGTACCATCAACGATAGTCGAAGTTTCGATTGCACTGACTGGAATTTCTTCACCAAGGCTATTTATGATTCGTACATTTGAAATATTGAAATACACATCCAATGCATTACCATTTCTACTATCATCGTCTTCACCCCGGAATAAAATATCATCTTCAATCGTGATAAAAACCTGGCCTATTTCACCAAAGCCATCCATCTCTGCCCCATCAATTCGGGTCATTCCAACATCAATAACCCCCGGACTGACAAACGTTTTTTGAATAGTGATCATGTCAACTCCTTTGGAACCAACCCAGCCGTCATTAAAGGTCATCCTAGCGCTCCCCGGAACAACGACTGATGAATCATATTCTAAGGTGAATGCCAATCCGTAAACATCGTTTGCAGGATCGTCCATTTCCCCAAGGATCACCGGCAGACTGATCGACTCCCCTTCAGTTAAGGTATCCGGGTCAATATAAAATGGTGGGTCTAGAGTAACATTGAACTCCGTTTCATTCTCTCCGGTAAGGTTGTGTATTTCTCCCCAGTTTTGCGTGATCGCCAGCGTATCGTTCGCATTGATTGCTCCATCGCCGTTGCAATCAATATGCTTAAAATCCACATCGATACCCGGTTGAGAAATCAGCCAATTTGGAGCTGTTTGTCCATCCCAAAGAATGGTTGCATTGTCACGTACCGGGCCAATCGAATCATAGGCCAAGCCGATATTCAACAAGTCAAAATTATCAACGACTTTGCTGGTATCTGTATCGCCCGGCCAGACACAATCGAATTCAACATTTACTACCGTAATAGCCTCATCCTGGCAGCCGTTGGCATCGGTTACAATTACCAAATAGGTCGTAATTTGATCTGGCGAAGCAACTACAGTGGGGCAAGTCGAACAATCCAAAAAATCTTCCGGTACCCATTGGTAACTTACAGATCCTGGAGCAACAACCTCAAGTACAGCAGACTCGCCAATACAGATTTCCACGTCATCAGTGATACTTTCAATTTCAAAATCGATTATATCAATACAAATCTCGGCCGTGGTTTCACATCCTGCCAGAGAAGTATAAACCAAAGCATAACAACCCGCCATATCCATTGAAATATTGTCAAGCTCAAAGCAAGCTGTTGTCGTTGTAAAATTATTTGGCCCCGTCCAAAAGTAGGTTCCGGGTAAAACGTCATCAACACAAACAAGAACATTTTCACCTGAACAAACTGTTGTTGGACCAGCAATAGTCAAATCAGGAATATTATCAATTGCTACATAAACAAAAGCTACATCAATATCACCAGATGCGTCTTCAACGGTTACGGTATAATTAGTCGGCTCCGCGGGCGTTGCAATCGGAGTAGCTGAAAATGGATCATCCAAAGTAGCAGCAGGCGACCATTCAATACTCACCGCATTTGGTGCATCGACAAAGAATTGGTAAGTTTCTCCCGTGCAAATCGTACCATTTTCCCCAATTGAATCTATAATGGTCAGAATATCCACATCAGCCGTTGCTGAAGCTTCACAACCATACTCGTCTTGTATCATTACTAAAAATGGCCCTTCCAGCCCGCCATCGGCATTTGCAACGATGGGATTACATTCATTCGAAGCAAAATTTAGCGGTCCGGTCCAGTCAACTGTCATAGCATTAGAAACATTACAATACAATTCAAGCGTATCGCCTTCAAATACCGGGCTGTTTGAAAATAGTAACAATCCAAAATCAAGATAGGATTGAACATAAATCGCGACTATTTCCTGATCAATACATCCCGCTGCGTCTTCCACTGTTACCAAATAAGTCATCGGTCCAAAAATATCTGCTGTATATACGGGATCCGAGCAATCCGTACAACTTAAATTGTTGCTTGGAACCCAATTGTAACTAACCGCATCCGGAGCATCTACAAAAAGTTGTAATTCATCTCCATCGCAAACGGTGGTGTCATTGGTCATATCCACAATCAAAGTGCTCAAAGGAATGGTCTCTGTTACAGTACAACCATTAGCATCTGTAACCTGAACGGTATAATCACCAGGAGCAAGGTTAATCACATCTTCAATAGTCGCTCCATTGGACCAAAAGTAACTATAAGGTGGAACGCCTCCCATCACAGATAAATTAATAGAACCGTCGTTAGCAGAAGTGGCGCAAATCGTTGTGTAACTCAATTCCAAAGGAAGTGGTGATTCAGGCATTAAATAATCAATGGTCTCTGTACAGCCATTACAATCAGTCACGGTTACGCTATAGGATTCTCCACCACAAAGGTTTTCATTCAATTCACCGACAAAGTTATTGCTCCAAACATATTCGTAATTTCCACAGCCGCCATTAGCTGCGGCGAGGAGTGATCCGCTACATTCATCAGCGCACAATGGTGGATCAATAAGGCCTACGGTTAATGAAATCGGAGTTGGATCAACTACTTCAAAACTGCTTGAAGAAGTACAACCATTATCCAAATTGGTAACAACCAAAGTATAAGTACCAGCTTCTACAATCTCAACCTCATCCCCAGTAGCAATAAGATTGTTGGATTCATCATACCATTCGTAGGTAAAATTTGGACCAGAGCTTGAATTTCCAATAGTAAGAGTGACTGGAAAATCACAAAATGGGTTTACCGAGATTTCTACAAGTGGAGCATCTACATCCTCTAACACTAAAACTACATCACTAGCCGTACAGCCAGTATTTGTGTCAGTAACGATCAAAGTATATTCTCCTGGGCCAGCCACACTAACAGTAAAATCAAAGCCCAAAATATTATTATTAGGATCACGCCATTCATAAGCAAACTCAGGGCCGGTACTTGAGCCGGCAGCACTTAATTCAACAACCAGCGTAGCACAAGTGATCACCATATCCGGTCCAGCCTCTGCAATTGGGTTATCCAATATCGTAACGGTAAAACAATAAGTATCCATCTGGGCCAAATCATCCGTCACCGTAAGGCAAACATTGTATTCCATTCCTGGTCCAACAAAGGTATGCACAGGATTAGGAACGTCATCCGTTGCCCCGTCATCAAAATCCCAATCCCAACTTATGATTGTTCCGGTGGAGGTAGAAGCATCAGAAAATTGAACCACCAATGGCTCACATCCCTGTGTTACATCGACACTAAACAACGCATTGATCTGCCCAAGTAGGTTAGTACTTACTAAAAAACATGCTATTAAAGGGAGTGTAATTTTTCTCATCGAGTATTGATTTTAAAGAGGTTGAAAAACGCAGAAAGCATCTTTTTTCCATCGCACTATACAAAAGTAACGCTATAACAAGTCAAAAAAAAGTACATTTTATAGCATTTATAGAATTTTTAAATCATTTTTAAACCCTAAAACCTATTACTATAAGGCATTTACAAAAACAAAATATAGATCACTAAAAATGTACAAAACAAAAATTATTGATATCCTTCGCTTCTTTTCGGTCCGTGAGTGGTCTACTTTTCGGGATTACGTGTATTCTCCGTTTTTTAATAAAAACCAAAAAGTTCGCATCCTCTGTGATTTAATATTAAAATTTGCACCAGATTTTCAAGATCCGGCGTTGGAAAAAAGAAATGCTTTTGCTCAGGTTTTTGGTAAGAAAGCGTACAATGAACTGCAAATTAACAATATCATCTCAGATTTGCTGCAATTGGCTTATAGTTTCCTGGCTCAGAAAGCGATGTCCGATCACCCCCAATTTGAGAAAAATTTCCTGCTTGACGAATTACTCAATCGCGATGCCAACAACCATATTGATCGTTCAGCTCGTCGATACCAGCAATTGCAACAGCAATCCGATTACCGTAACCACCAATATTTTTATGACGAATATGCGCTGTATGAAAAACTGGATCGCAATTTTTTAGTACAAACCAAACGGCGGTTTGACGAAAATCTGCAATTGGAAAACGACAACCTGGATATTTATTACTTCAGCAACAAATTGCGAATTGCCTGCGATATGGCCAGCCGTAATATCGTCATCAAGGCAGGTTACGTTTGTCATTTTATTGATGAATTGTTGAATTATTTTGAAAAAGATTATCAAAATTATCAAAGCATTCCCGCTTTGTATATTTATTACAACGTACTACAAATGCTGCAGGAAGAGGAAAACGAGAACCATTATAAAAAGTTGAAAAAGGCGTTGAACGACCATGCCGAACTCTTCCCAAAACCGGAACTAAGAATCCTTTACCAATATGCGTCAAATTATTGTATTAAAAAGATCAACTCCGGAAAAAGTCAATATTATCAAGAGGTGTTGGATTTATACAAAGTCTTGTTGGAACAAAAAATTATCTTTCAAAATGGCTTTATTACCCAATGGACTTTTAAAAATATCATTACTGTTGGTATCCGTTTGGAAGAATTTGAATGGACCGAAAACTTTTTACGGCAATACGAAAACCATCTAATACCAGAAGAAAAATTTAATGCCGTGACCTATAACCGCGCTGCATTGTTCAGCGCACGGAAAGAATACAAAAAAGCACTTCAGGAATTACATAATGTGGAATTCACAGACGCTTCTTATCACCTTGGCGCAAAGATCATCCAGATCAAAAGTTACTACGAACTCGAAGAAACAGAAGCACTTTTTGCACTCATTGAAACTTTCAGGAAATATCTCCTCCGCAACCGTGAGCTGGCTGATTATAAGAAAAAAGCAAATTCCATTATGCTTAAACTTACCAAAAGTATCTATCAACTTAAAACGGAGGGCTCAACCCTGAAAACTTCTTCTTTCAATCGGAAACATCGCATGATCAAAGAAAAACTTACTTCCGCAGATCCCATTGCAAACAAAGACTGGCTGGAGGAGATTTTTGGACGTTTAAAATAAAAGGTTAGCAAGTGTAAAAGAGGATCACTAAGCTTTTTGCTTTTATAAAATGGAAGGAAATTATAGCTTTTAAACACATGATGATCAACTGCTATTTACCAATAATTGTTAACTGCATTTTTCATTTCCTGTGTTTTCTCAAAAAAATATGATATTTTTATAATCGTGCGAATAGAATAGGTCTGCAATTTATCGCAATCCCCCCTTATGAAAGTTTTTAACCATTAACAATCAGGAAATGAAATCGATTGCCTTTACCCTGTTTTCCATATTGCTCTTTTTACCCTTTTTTAATTATGCCCAAATAAACGACTGTGCGGGAGCAGTGGTGATTTGTAGTAATGAGGATCTCGCCTTCAACCCACAAGGGCCCGGACTAAATGATTTCGCAGATCCCGATAATAATGAAGGATGTTTGGTGGCTTTAGAACAAAACTCTGCCTGGTATTATTTTGAAATTGATCCAGCAGCTCCTTTAGGATTGATTTTAGGTTTTATTATCAGTCCTAATGGAGGATTAGGCGAAGATTATGACTGGGCTTTGTATGGTCCAGATGTAGAATGTGGAGATCTTGGAGATCCAATTCGATGTTCTTCTTCAAGTGCCAATTGCGGCTTCTGTCCCGAAACCGGCATGGGTATGGGCGCCATGGATACTTCTGAAGGTCCAGGTACCGGAGATGGCTTTGTTTCAACCTTGCAGGTAGAACCCGGACAAGGCTTTTTTTTATTGATAGATAATTGGCTGGGCACTAATAATGGATTCCAACTTACCTGGACAGATACCGCTGCTGATTATCTGGATTGTGATGCAGAGCCTCCTTGTGCATTAAGTGCAGATGCTGGAGCAGATATTAGTGTTTGTGAAGGCGATGCCCCATTTTCCTTAAATGGAGGAAGTACTGGAAATAATGGCAATGAAACCTATTCATGGTCAGGCACAAATGGTGGAACTGCTTATCTTAGTAACCCAAATATTGAAGATCCAACGGTCAATTTGCCCGGAGACTTTAATGGTACAATCACCTATACCCTGATCGTGACGGAAGATGATTGTATTGGCGAAGATCAGTTGGAGCTTACTGTAAACCCATTGCCAATAGTTAATATAACCGAGATCGGACCGTTTTGTGAAAGCGACCCTCCAGTTACGCTTTCAGCTACACCAAATGGTGGAATTTGGGGCGGTGCAGCAAACGGAAATTTGTTTAACCCCATGGATAATGGTCCTGGCTTGCATACCGTAACTTATACCTACACCGATGGCAACAATTGCACAACTTTAGAATCAATAGAAATTGAGGTATATTCAAATCCTGAGGTTTCTATTGATCCAGATCCGGCAGCCTATTGTCAAAGCGAAGGATTTATTCAGCTGACCGCCACAGGTAATGGCGGTGCCGGTGGTTTTTCGTATGACTGGACTACACCAACCGAAATGGCCACGGGAAGTACTTATAATGCGATTTACGCGGGAGAATATACCGTTCTAGTTACCGATGCAAATGGATGCACTAATTCCACTATGACAACAGTTGAGGTCAATCCCAACCCTGTCGTACAAATTGTCGATCCGGGACCAATCTGTGAAAACGTTGATTTTATGACGCTCACAGCAGTTCCGTCCGGAGGTACTTTTACCGGAGATTTTATTTCACCGCAAGGAGATCTATACCCAAACATGATTCCGCCTGGAACTTATTCGATTAGTTATTCCTATTTTGATTTTAACAATTGTGAAGGTAGCGATGATTTAGATATCACGATCTTTTCAACACCGAATGCCTTTCCTGACAACAACGGTCCGCTATGTGAAGGACAACAAATATTATTGTACGGTGATACCGATGGCACAGGTTCAAATATTTCATATCTCTGGACCGGCCCTAATGGTTATACTTCAACGGAGCAAAATCCAACCGATGCAACACTCGGTGGCGCATATATTATGCAGGTAATCATTGATGGCTGTCCGTCAGAGTTTGAGTTTACAGATGTTGTAGTTACCGAAATGCCTATAGCTATTGCACTAAATGAAGGTCCGTATTGTGCAGGACAATCGATTCAATTAATTGGCAGCTCAAATACTACGGGCAATGTCATCACTTACGAATGGTCTGGACCAAATGGATATACCTCTACAGAACAAAATCCAACTGATGCTATTGAGGATGGAATCTACTCGCTGGTAGTTACTGTTGATAATTGCCCTTCAGAAATCGCACAAACTGAGGTTGTTTTTAATGCACCACCGGATGCCGAAGCTAATAATAGTGGCCCTTATTGCGAAGGGGATGATATTGAATTATTTGGTAACACCAATACTCCCGGAAGTGTAATCACCTATACCTGGAACGGTCCAAATAGTTATTCATCTTTTGATCAAAATCCAAATGATGCACTTGATCCGGGTACTTATGAACTTGTGGTAGATGTTGATGGTTGTACCTCAACAATCGAAACTACGGAGGTCTTGATCAATGCATTACCTCAACCCGAAATTACTGGACAAAACACTTTTTGCACCGGTAATTCCGCAACTATTGACGCAGGAACGGGATACATTGATTATTTATGGGATGATGCTACCACTAACCAAACGCTGGAGGTCTTTTCATCCGGAACTTATAATGTCACAGTTACCGATACCAATGGCTGCACAGGAGAAGCTTTTTTTGAAGTAACTGAAAATGCTTCTTTATCACCAGTCATCACAGGTACTTTGGACTTTTGTGAAGGATCAAACACTATCCTTGATGCCGGGCCCGGCTTTTCAAGTTATGAATGGTCAACAGGTGAAATCAGTCAGACTATTGAAGTTTCTGACGGTGGCAATTTCGGCGTAATTGTTACAGATGACGACGGTTGCAGCGGATCAGCAAATGTAACAACCACTGTCAATTCAAATCCAAATGTTACGATTGGTGGATCTACTTCTTATTGCATTGGTGGATTCACGATCCTTGATGCAGGTGACGGTTATGATACTTATAATTGGAGCAACGATTCCACTTCTCAAACAATCACCGTTTCCACACCAGGCGATTACTCCGTTGACGTAATAGATGCCAATGGCTGTATTGGATTTGCCTCCGTAACTATCGAAGAAAGTACTTCTTTAAATCCCGTCATAACCGGAAATAATGCATTTTGTGAAAATGGAAATACCACGCTTAATGCTGGTTCCGGATTTGATACTTACTTGTGGTCAGACGGGTCAATAACGCAAAGCTTGACTGTTGATGTTGCCGGCAATTATTCTGTAACGGTTTCTGATACTCAGGGATGTACCGGAGAAAATACAATTTCCATTACAGAAGTACTCCCACCTTCTGCTGAATTACAACCGGAAACCGAACTTTGCAATACGGAAGCCGGAGGTTCAATCCTCAATTTATATGACCTGATTATCTCCGGAGATATGACTGGCAGTTGGGAAGATGCAGACAACTCTGGCGCTGTCGGTTTATTTAATAATTTAAATTTCAACAACATACCAGCCGGAGATTATAATTTTATTTACACGACCAATTCAGCTGTTGCCCCTTGTCCTGAAACGGAATATCAAGTGATGGTCACCGTTATTGATTGTTCTTGCCCGGATGTATTTTTTTTCAATGCTGATCCCTTGTGCAATGCAGGTGATATCCTTGATTTAAGCACTATTGAAAATACTTCAGAGACTGGTACATGGACCATTATTCAAACTCCGCCAGGAGCCAATCCAGCTTCTTTGAACGGAACGCTCTTTGATGCAACCACAAGTGATCCTGGCGAATATATTTTACAATTTGACCTAATCAACCAACCACCACCAGGTTGTCCGGTTTCTTTCCAGGCTATTGTAAATGTCGATCCGGAAGTGACTGCAGGAGTAGCAGCTCAACCCCTTTCTTATTGTTTTAATGAAAATGAATTAGTAAACCTAGCAGATTTGATCGCTGGAGCAGATGCCAACGGCATTTGGACAGAGACTTCAGCTTTCCTCTTCGCAAGGCAACGCTTTTAATCCTATTAACGGAACTTTTGAAACAAACAGCCAGTTTCCCGGCAATTATACTTTTGAATATACCGTCGAATCTTTAGGAGCTTGTCCCGATGACGCAACTGAAGTTTCGGTGGTGATCAATCCATTACCTACTGTATTGATTGCTGATTTTGTAGTTTTAAATTGCCTAAATCCAATCCAAAACCTGGATGCAAATGGATCTTCTTCCGGACCGGATTATGAAATAGTCTGGGCTGGTCCCGGAATCATTGTTGACGGAAATGAGACCACTTTAAATCCAAATGTAGATCAACCTGGAAATTACCTATTAACAATTACGAATACTCTGACGGGGTGCACCGCTCAAGCTTCAACAAATGTGGATTCTGATACGGATCCACCATCAGCCCTGGCTGGAAACGACGATGCCATCACTTGTAACGATCCTGTTATCACTTTACAAGCAGCTGGAGATATCGGAACCGGGTTCGAAATAGTATGGACAGGCCCCTCGATCAATGCAGGAAACATGAACGACCCGAATCCTGAGGTTGATATCCCAGGAATATATATTTTGAGCATAACGGACCTTTCCAACAGTTGTGTTTCAAATCCAGATACCATGTTCATTTTTGATGAAACAGCTTTACCTGATGTCTTTATTCAATTTCCAACTTCTGAACTGGATTGCAATAATCCCAGCATTAGTTTGACCGGAGGTTCTGCAGATCAAAACGTATCCTTTGAATGGTTTGATCCAGATATGATGATGATCAGTACTGACGAAATTGCAAGCAACATTACTGCACAAGGCAGCTACACTTTAGTTGTAACGGATAACATGACCGGTTGCTCGGCTTCGGAAGTTGTGGAAGTTATTGACAATATGGACTTTCCAAATGCCAATATTGGCACTCCTACCCTTTTGGATTGTATCAATACCGATGCGATACTGGATGGAGCCGGTTCTTCTGCTGGCCTGGAAATAGAATATCTTTGGTCTGGCCCTACAGGAGGCATCATCGGGAACGAATGACGAAATCACGGCTTCTGCGATTCTTCCTGGAACGTATACCTTGACCGTTTCCAATACTTTAAACGGTTGTTCCTCCTCAGCCCAAGTCACCATTCAGCAGGATGTTGATTTACCGGATGTTCAGATTGCAACACCAGAAGAACTGGATTGCGCAACGCTTGAAGTAACCCTGGATGGAACTGGCTCCAGCTCAGGTACTGGCATTTTCTATTCCTGGACAGATGCTTCTGGCGCAGAACTTTCTACTGCGATAAGTTTTGTAACTGAAAATCCTGGTGTTTATGGATTAACTGTTATAAATGCAGACAATGGATGCACCAACACTTCGTCTATAACCGTTAACGAAAATACAGACTTGCCTACCAGCGCTTTGATTGACATTCAGGATCCTTCCTGCTTTGGAGATCAGGATGCATTAATCAATATAAATCAAGTGATCGGTGGAACGGCTCCCTATTTGTTCAGTTTGAATAATGAACCGTTTACCAACAATAATTTTTATACAAATCTGCCAGCAGGAAACTATGAATTGGCTTTAGAGGATGCAAACGGCTGCCGTTGGGACACGTTAATTTCAATTCAGGAACCATTACCAATTGATCTAAACCTGGGGCCGGACATTGAGCTGGAACTTGGTGACAGCGCGATGGTTCAGGCTCAGGTTAATTTATCTTTTAACCAAATAGACACCTTGATCTGGTCTCCGGATAATCTAATCGGATGTATTGATTCGCTTTGTTTGGAAGGAATTGTCCATACTTTTAATACCATTTCTTTGAACGCTACTGTCATTGATGAAAACGGATGTCGGGCTTCTGATGACCTTACCATTGTCATGCAAAAAGACCGCAGGGTTTATATTCCAACGGCGTTTTCTCCCAACGGTGATGGCACCAATGATAAATTCTTTCCGTTTGGTGATGAGTCCCAAATCGTAAAGATCAAAAAATTCCTAATCTTCAATCGTTGGGGAGAGGTTGTTCATGAAGCAGAAAATTTCAATCCAAATGATCCTTCCGAGGGCTGGGACGGTAACTTTAAAAACGAAAGAATGAATCCCGGGGTATTTGTTTACTTTGCCGAAGTTGAATTCATTGATGGACTGGTTGAGATCTACAAAGGAGATGTGACGTTAATGAAATGAGAGCATAAATAATTTATTTTCAACCTTTTATTTAACATTCAAAATAAATAAAAAAGTCGTCGCCAGTTCGGAACTGGTGACGACTTTTTTGTTGAAACAATATCACCTTCAATACTTTCTCTAACCGATTATACAAGCAATCTCCATCCTTCAAAAAAACACAAAATTATATTGTAAAAAGAAAAAAGATATATCTTACAGCTTCATTTTCGTCTGTTGTGCTAAGAGTTAATATCAAATAAAATCCCTACTATTAAATTCATTAGAAACTCAATTGAAATGATACAGAAAAGTAAGCTTATGAAAAAGAATTTGACAATATTACTAATCGTTTCCATTCTAACTTTTGGTTTTGTGGCCTGTAAAACGAATGATCCTGTCAATAATGATTATTCTGCTTTGCTTATACATTGTTGGACTCATTCTTATGAAGAAAATACGTCAGAAAATATTGAAGTATACCGACATTGCGATTACATGAATTTTCCAGCAAGCAGATACAGGCAGGTATACAATTTTAAGGAGAATTATGAATGTGAATTTTTGGTATTGGCTCCAAACGATGCGCATTATTTGGAAAAAGGAAAGTGGGAATATGATGAAAATTCAAAAATTATTAAAATACTGAATTTTGACAACCTGGTTTTAAAAGAATTTGAAATTAATGAATTAACGGACAACCTTTTAGAAATTAAAAACGAAAACTAGTTTAAATAATCAATTTTAAGGTGTCCGTTGTGAACCATGGGACTTAAAACCAAAACCAAAATATAATAAGGTATAAAATGATACATCCCAATACGGAATTAAGGCGCATAGATGACATCGTTGGTTACGGTGTATTTGCTTCAGAAGATATTCCTGAAGGAACGATTGTTTATGTCAAGGATAGTTTAGAACTGGTCATTTCTCCTACAGATTATCTTATCCACTCCAATGAAGTAAAAGAGGTGATTGATAAATATTCCTACATGGACCAGCATGGGGATAGGATTGTAAGTTGGGATTTTGCAAAATATGTCAACCATTGCTGCAATTGTAACACCATTAGTACGGGCTATGGATTTGAAATTGCGATAAGGGATATCAAAAAAGGAGAGCAAATCACTGATGAATACGGCATATTCAATTTGGAAGAAGAAATGGTACTCCATTGCGGTTCTCAGGATTGCCGAAAGGTTATAAAACCCAGTGATTTTGAAAATTATTATCAGGAATGGGATAAAAAAATAATGACAGCAATAAGAAAATTATTTGAAGTTGAACAACCTCTTATGGCTTTTATTGACCCAACCACCAGAAGTGAGCTGGATGCTTTTTTCGAAAACCCCGAGAGATATAAATCAGTCTATTCTTTGAAGTTGAAACCAAGCAAATAACTGCTTTCTGTAGCAAAAAAACTAAAGCTCTGTACTTTTCTAATGATTAAAACATAGAAAATTATAGGGCTTTTGAATTTTAGTTAATATCAATTGGGTCCTATTTTAACCTATTCCTTGATGGTTCAAATACGTCAAAGTGCTACTATGACTGATGAAATCAATAATAATGTGACGGTTTTGTATCTTTAAGTCTCTATTAAGATTTTGCGGAATTCGCTCTACCTCGAATGATTGAAGAAAAAGAAAAACTGGCTGCAATAAAGCAGTTGTCGGATTGGGATATTATTCAAAAAATATTACTAGGAGAAAAGCAATTGCTCGAAATCCTCTATGATCGTTATGCCAACAAGGTATTTCACAAGTGCTTAAGCATTACAAAAGACCGAGATATTTCAAAAGATCTGTCTCATGATATTATGATAAAGGTGTTTTTGAATCTCATGAAATTTAAAGGTACTTCTGATTTTTCTTTTTGGGTATATTCTATCACCTATAATCATTGTATGGACTATCTCAAAAAGAAAAACCGTTTGCGATTTGACAATTTAGAAGCTACTTCTTTTGCACATGTATCGACAGGGGACATTGAATTAGAGCATAAAATTTTAAAAGAAGTTCAATTAAACCAATTACATACTTTATTTAAAGAATTAAAAGAAGATGAAAAAATGATTTTATTAATGCGCTATCAGGATGGCATGTCAGTAAAACAGATTACTGCTACGCTGAGTGTAGGTGAAAGCGCAGTCAAAATGCGACTAAAAAGAAGTCGTGACCGCTTAGCCGAACTAATAAAAGATGCACAAAATGAAGCATGATACTAATCCCATAAAGAAGAACCTGGAGGATATGTTTAAACAACTTATCCCGGATGAAAACGCCCCTGAAGAATTGAAGAAAGAAGTGTTCCAAACATTGGATACGCTCAATTTATTGGGCGACCTGGCAGATTTATTTACAGCAAAATTTTCTAAAACGGAAGCAGTATTTCTAGGGTTGATGCAGGATAACGAAGAATCAGAAAAAGAGGAAATAGAAGATGATGATGAAAAAAACGAAACAGAAGAATAAGCCAACGTATATCAATATATTAGCTTTTACTATAAAATAATGTGACCGATTTTCAGATTGGCGTCTTTATTCCAAACACATTAAAAAATCCAAAACAATGAAAGAGATAACTACATGGTCAGAATTATTCTTTGAATCTTTGACTGCTTTTGGTCAAACATTGATGAGCGCAATTCCAGGGATTATTGGAGCTATCCTTATTGTTTTATTGGGATGGTTGTTTGCACGATTGGTTTCCACGGCTATACAAAGGATTCTCAAGGTTATAAAGTTTGATAAGCTCGGGGAAAAAGTAAACGTCAAAGAATTTTTACAAAAAGCAAATATCAACTTGACTCCAGGTGCATTAATTGGAAAATTTGTGTATTGGCTCGTCATGTTATTAGTTGTTATTACAGCTTCCGATGCTTTGGGATGGTCCGCTGTTTCTGAAGAAATATCAAAACTCTTAGGTTATTTACCTCAGTTGTTAGCAGCTATTGTATTCTTTATCGTTGGAACTTATATCGCTACTTTTGTTCGGGATGTGATTCTTGGAGCTACCAAAACCTTAGGTATTAGTGCAGGAAAAGTGATCAGCACCTTTGTTTTTTATTTGTTGCTAATAATCGTTGCCTTGACCGCTTTAGATCAAGCAGGAATTGATACCAGCATCATTACTTCAAACTTACTACTTATCATCGGTTCGATCATGGCAGCCGCGGCCATCTCTTATGGTTTGGCATCCAGGGATCTACTGGCCAGTATACTCGGTAGCTTTTTCAGCCGAAGGACTTTTACAAAAGGGCAGACGATTGAAATTGATGGAAATCAAGGAATAATTACCGATATGACCAATGTATCAGTAACCATTCAAATCAATGACAAAGAGCAGCTCGTCATCCCTGCTAATCAAATGATAACAAAGCAGATTAAAATAATAAAAGTTTAAACCGCTCAATACGCTCCAATAACTTTTTACAAAAATTTGGAAAGAGGAAAAGTAATTATTATTAAATAAAGTTCAAAATTCAAAGTAATGAAAAATATGTTACTAATGGCAATTGCCATCATGGGATTTGTATGCCCAAACTTTGCACAGTTTACTACAGTCACTTATGATGTCAATAAAAATTGGTTTAATGAGGGCCAAGTGCTTCCTGCTGAAAAAGCCATGATTTTTAAAGGTATTCTACCACAGGATGTAGAAAGAATAGAAATCAATATTCTTACTTCAAAAAGCAATAAACTGCTGAATTATACTGCAGGTAAACGACAAAATAACAATGAGTTTTCGATTCCTGTCAGCTATAAACTGCGGGCTTCCGATAAATATGATTTTCGGATTGATTTTTTTAGGGTGCTTTCCAAAGAAAAACAAAACGTTTTGAAGAATCAAATCAATGCCACTTTGGATACTTATATCGCTGTAAACCTTTCAGGCGAAAAATCAATCAAATTGATGAAGAAACCTAGTAAAACAGTGAAGGAAATGAACAATATTGTTGAAAACGCTTTAACCCGATATCGCAGCAAAATTGCAGATTGGCAGCCACAATTTTCTGAAGTTGTCCGCCTCAAACTGGAACAACTGGATAAGGCCAACCTCGATAAAGGTTATGTGAAAGGCGATACAACAACTACACTGAATGCTTTTCGTCAAAATGCTCGTCAACAATTGATCACTGAATTGAAAGCGCAAGTAGAGCGGGAGGTTGAACAGTTACTCAATATAGAAATGCTGGTTTTAAGTGAATCACAAATAGTAGATGATTACTCAACGGAATCTAAAAATAACGGTCTGGCTATAAATGTAGGGTATGGTGGGGTTTACCTGTCAGGGAATTTGGATGATTTCACCTATGGTGCATCTCCTTATGCTGGCTTAGCTTTCCCTTTGGGAAATAACGTTCTTGGTTCAAAATTTTTAAGGAATAGTTCTGTAACAATCGGTTTCTTTTTCGACAATTTTGAAGATGATAAAGGGAATGAAGTGACCGGATTTTTAGTGAGCAGACCTACCTACCTTGGCCTGGATTATAAACTCTTTAAATTTCTGCGAGTGAATGCCGGAGCCACCTTCCTGGAAGGTATAATACCTCCGGATGTAAACAATCCTGATGGTGTCCCTGGAAAGAATGTGATGATACGTCCTTTCGTCGGATTGAGTGCAAGAATTGATTTGTCTATCGGTTTAGGTAAATAAATTTTATTCGAGGTATAGATGGGTTGGCCTATTTGATGGGTTAGCCCATCTTTTCAAAACCTCATCGCTATATTTTAGGTTTAACACGCTTATTTTTATTAAACATTATTAAAATTATTGTGACCGATTTGAAAAGTGAAGTCCCTATTTCGAAATTAATTAAAAATGATCTTTCAATTAAAAATGATATATAAAATGAAAAAAATATTTGCAATCCTGGTTTTCTCTATAACTTTTGCCTGGGCTTCCGCGCAAACATTTGAAATTACACAAGCCGAACGTACCTCAATAAATGGAACCTACAAGTCTTTTCTTTTTGATCTACCCGGTGTAGATCAAGCCCAAGTCGAAGAAGATTGGAAGAATTGGATAGATGGCCATAATGCAAAAGCTAAATACGATAAAAAAAATAAGATTTGGTATGCCGAAAATGTCAAAATGCCTAAGCTTACCAAAAGTCTAATCAATGTTTTTGCTAATATCGATGGAGAAGAATATCCGGAAAAAAGAACTTCAGTAATTGTTTGGTTTGCATTAGGGGAAGACTATATCCCCTCGGACAGCCTATCGAAAAAGGGTGATGATTTTGACGCACAATATGCTCTTGAAGCACTTACAAAATATGCAATGACCACTTCGAGAAATCAGGCTCAAACAATCCTTGATACTGAAAACAAACGCCTGGATGGGTTTGTAAAAGAATTGAAAAATCTGCAAAAAGACAAAGCTGATTACATGAAATCTCTTGAAAAAGCAAAATCAGCTATTGCCAAAAATGAGGGAAACATAGAAGAAAACGAACAAGATCAAATTACTAAAGCTGAAGAAATAGAATCGCAAAAGAAAGCGCTTGAATTAGCAAAAGATTATTCACTGGCTGCAACAAAGGAAAGCGATGCAGGATCTGCACAGAAAAATGCAGAATCTCAAGTAAAATCTGAAGAAAAACGTTTGTCATCTTTAGAAAAAGACTTGAGAAAATTACTGAAAGATCACGAAGATTACCACAAAGAAATTGCAAAAGCAGAAAACATTATTGCTTTAAATGAAATGACAATTGAAATCAACGCCCGGGATCAGGAAAATAAAGCCAGAGGTATTGAAAAACAGAAAGAGATCATTGAGTTGGCTAAGGAGAACGTTAGAAAGTTTAACCTCTAAAAATATTACAGGTGTAGCAGAAAGATTCTTCTATCTTTTGAGAGAGTATTAAATAGGTAAAAACGGGGTTTTATCTATATTGAAGATTTCCGAAAGCTACACCTGCCCTTTTAATTCGGTTTAAAAAGGAGTAAAGGCTTTGTCAGGAAAAAAGTATCAGATATCAAAAAGCCATTATTTCTCCTTTTATTAAAAAATTAAAAACAAAAATTAAAAAACAATCATGTCCAAACCAATTGATAAAGAAAAAGAGCGCCCTCATCGTAATTGGTTTCTTTCTATTCTGCTAATCGGCGTTTTTATTTTTTCAAGTTATTTTCAGGTTATTTATAAAGCAGTAAAAGATAAAATCTCAAACAAGAACGAAAAGGATTTGGAGTAGAAAAAACAATGCTTACATAGTATATTCAATTTACTTTAAAATATAAAAAATTAAAACAACCATGTCAGAAGCAATCAAAAAAGAAAAAGGACACTTTAGGCGCAACTGGTTTTTATACACTATTATTATAGTTTCGCTGGGTTTTTCCGGTTATCTATGGATTAGCAAAGGCCAGGCAATCAAAAAACAGGCTAAAGAATTTGAAGCCGAAAAAACAATGCTTATACAGCAAGCCCAGGAATTATTTCAAATCAACTCGGAAAAACACCTCGAATTGATGATGAAAACCTTTGTCTGGGCCGTAAGAGGAGAAATGATAAGAGGCAACCAGGAACAAGCTAACCAATATTTTAAACAATTGGTAAAAGCCGATAAAATCGAAGAAGTTACTCTGGTTGATAAAAAAGGGCAAATCCTGATAACTACAAATAAGAAAAATGAGGGCAACCAATTAGCCACTGATTATGCTGATGATGTTATGAAAGTCGAAGAATTGACGATTTTTAATCAGGGAAACAGACAAGTTGTTGCTGCACCGATAATGTCACTTGATAGCCACATGGGTACTTTACTGGTCATCTACAATACTGATGTTTTTCAAATAGAGCCTTAGTAGATTTGACTATCAATCAAAAAATTGATACACTTTTACTTTTAAAATTTGCGAACCGCAATTTGTTAACTCAAGTTGCGGTTTCAAATAAACATTATTTTAAAGAAAAGTAATCTGTCAGTCAGGAGTTTTATTCCAGCTTCGGAAATCCAAATAACTTCCAATTCTTTATCGCCAGATTAAAATGCTGAAAATCAATTTTCAAAATTATTTCAAATTGAAATTTAGCACTTTTGCAAACAATTCTTTCAGATATCAACCAAACACCCAGCTTGCAATTCAACCAATAATAACCTTCAAAGGAACAAAAATTTGTATGGGTGTTTACTAAAAAGTTCTAACTTTAGGAAAATAAATTACGACAAAAATAATGAAAATAAATCTTACTACCATCAAGCTGTGTGTAATTTTCCTCTTTTTGACACAGGTCATTTTTGCTCAAAAAGATAGCACAACCATAAAAGCTGATTCGATAAAGAATGAGGCAATAAAGAATGATTCTTTAAATGCTGTAATCCTTGAAGAATACAATAAGAAACTGGCTGAAATTGAGCAACAACAAATAGTGGATTCTCTTAAAAGAGTGGAATTGGAAGCGCAACTCAATTCTTTGAAAACAACCGATAACCTCAAAAAAGAAGAATTACAAAAGCAGCTGGAGGCCCTGAATGAAAAAGAAATTAACCGGCTGGCACAAAAAATAGCGCATATAGATTCTTTAAGACTGACTGCCGTCGGATTTCCCGTTATAGTCTTTTTCGAGGATACACTTTTTACTATTTACAGTAAATTAGGAAGTTTGTCTGCCAAAGACAGAGTTGATTTTATTGCCAAAAGGATAGATGAACTTAGTGACAAATTCGGGTTTGCCCCTGATTCATTAAAATTGATCGACGCAGGAAATACCACTGATATCGTTTTTAATGACCGCATCATAATGAGTGTTTCCGAAGACGATGCGCTCTGGAACAATTCCAACAGAGAAGAGACTGCAAAAGAGTTCAAGCGCATTATAGCTGATGCAGTGATGGAATATAAAGAAGATACTAGTTTTTTAGAGATAGCAAAAATGGTTGGTCTCGCTTTATTGGTGCTATTAATAATTGGCGTATTGATTTTTTATGTAAATAAATTTTTCAACTGGTTAGCTATTGTTATTCAACAACAGGAAGGAAAATACCTGAAAGGATTTAAGATCAAAAACTATACTTTGTTTGATTCCAAAAGACAAGTTAACTTTTTATTGACTGCCAATACAATCCTGAAATGGTTCAACATTTTGTTAGCCGTTTATATAACCTTACCTATACTTTTTGGGATTTTTCCGTGGACACAAAACTTTGCTGAAACCTTGTTTGGGTATATCCTCAACCCTGTTAAAAAAATTGTAATTGGTTTGTGGAATTATTTACCCAATCTTATTACCATCATTGTCATTATTGTTGTTTTCAGATATGTATTCCGAGGTCTTAATTTTTTGAAAACAGAAATTGAAAATGGGCATTTACAATTGGCTGGTTTTTATTCGGACTGGGCAAATCCTACCCACCAAATTGCAAAAGTATTACTTTTCGCTTTTATGATCGTCGTTATTTTTCCCTATTTGCCGGGAAGTGATTCTCCCGTGTTCAAAGGGGTTTCTGTCTTTCTGGGCTTCCTTTTTACCTTTGGTTCAGCAGGTTCGCTTTCCAATATCGTTGCCGGATTGGTGCTTACTTATATGCGTTTGTTCAAACTTGGCGACCGGGTTATGATTGGAGATGTGGCGGGTGATGTAGTTGAGAAATCATTATTGGTCACAAGAATCAGAACAATCAAAAATGAAATAATTTCCATCCCGAACTCAACCGTAATGAATAGCCATACGATCAATTACAGCAGTGATGCTCCTGAAAAAGGTTTAATCATCCACACCACGGTAACCATTGGTTATGATGTGCCCTGGAAAGATATGCACCAGGCATTGATCGAAGCGGCACAAAGAACGGAGCTTGTTCTTCCGGAACACAAACCGTTTGTTTTGCAAACGAGTCTGGAAGATTTTTATGTGTCTTATCAGATTAATGCTTATGTGAGAGAGGCCAACAAACAGGCTACGATCTACTCCAATCTGCATCAAAACATACAGGATGTTTGTAATGAAAAAGGCATCGAAATTTTGTCGCCTCATTATCGCGCAGCTCGTGACGGCAGTATGTCCACGATTCCTTCCAGTTACTTAGCGAAAGATTATCAAGCACCAAGTTTTAATGTATTTGTAAAAAAAGAAAATGGAAATCCAGAAGCTGATAAATGATTTATTTTTTAATAAAAAGTGATTACTTTCTAGTTTTAGAGCTCTAATAAAAATTAACGTTTACTGGCTCGAGCATCCCTTTTCAAATATGAATTACTTCAAAAAATAATAGCATGGAAGAGCAAATTCAGAAGTTCCTTTTTAATCCGACGGTAGGTAAAATTGCAACCATCTTTATCGGAATCGCCATCATATGGATAATTATAAAAGCCTTACAAAGAAGCCTGCTTTCAAAAATCAAGGACAACGACAATCGCTATCGCGCTAAAAAATTTAGTGGTTTCATTGGTTTTATATTGACAGTTCTATTGGTTTCCTTTGTATTCAGTGATAAACTTAGCGGGCTGACCGTTGCACTCGGTGTAGCCGGCGCGGGTATTGCCTTTGCTCTTCAGGAAGTCATTGCTTCATTTGCCGGATGGCTGGCTATCATGTTCGGTGGCTTTTACAAAACGGGTGATCGCGTTCAGCTAGGAGGTATCAAGGGAGATGTGATGGATATCGGCGTTTTGCGAACAACAATTATGGAAATGGGACAGTGGGTGGATAGTGATTTATACAACGGAAGAATCGTGCTTATCGCAAACAGTTTTGTGTTTAAAGAGCCTGTATTTAATTATTCCGGGGATTTTCCGTTTCTGTGGGACGAAATCAAAATTCCAATTCAATACGGAAGTAATTATGAAAAGACCAAAGAAATATTATTACATGCAGGAACAAAAATAGCAGGAGATTTATCCCAAAGATCAAGGGAAAAGTGGAACGTTTTACGGAACAAATACCGCTTGGAAGAAGCGCAAACCATGCCGATGGTTTCTTTGATTGCAAATGACAATTGGGTGGAATATACGCTGCGCTATGTTGTGATTTATAATAAAAGAAGATCTACCAAAACAGAGCTGTTTACAAAAATTTTAAACGAGATTGAAGCTACAAATGGCGAAATCAAATTTGCATCTGCTACCTTCCAGTTAGTGGAAGCTCCTGAGCTCAAGGTCAATATCAAAAAATAAAAAAAGGCTTCATTTCATTTTCGCTTTATCCTTGTGATTCTTTCAGCAAGATTTGCTGCCATCAATGTCCTTATATCTTAACCACTAAAACAAATAATAAAACTATCGCCTATTGCTGAATGATGACAAATCATTAATAAAAAAATCCGATATTTTTTCTCTGCTTCATTGTCAAAAAAAAGTTATCTGTTTTTTTTAGATTTTGAATAGCCTGGCTTATTTAATGCCTTAATGGATAAGAAAAATAATTAATGAGAAATTACTTTACTTTAAAAAATAATCTTATATTAGTTTCCCTTTTAGCCTAAAAATGCTAAAATCCTACACTAATGTTACACTTAAATAAGTTCCTTATTCATTGAATTAAGCAAGTAGAAAATGTATTTTCTTATATATAAAACTTAACAGAATTATTTATAAAATATATAAGGTCCAAACGAATTGTGTTTAGCTGTCAGCTTTGAATGTAATTGGAAAAAAACAAAATTAAGTTAACGCTTTAAATTAAAAAACACTCGTTTTTCATTTTTACCAAAGAACCATGAGATCATGGTGACATATAGGTAAAACCCCTTTTTTGGGTAGAAAATTCTGACTCAACAATCCCGTGATAAGTTAAATATGCAAATGAATTTGCATTCGATTGACACAATCGAATGCCTGAATGCTATTGTGCAAATTGAAATAATTCAAAGCAGTTTCCCTCAACTGTAAGCTAAGAATGGAGGATGCAAATTGAACAGAGACAAAGCTCAAAAGCCGTAATTTAAAATAAAACGTATGAAAACCACACACACCCTATTCCAAAATGTACTAGGACACACATTTTTGAAAAAATCCTTATTATACTATTCTCATAAGTTTAAACCAAAACTTATAAAACCTCCAACTCCGCTTATTTTAATATTAGGTGTTAATCTACAATCTTCATTTTTCACCTAGTCTTTTTTTTCTCAAGGTGATCCTTCATGTGAGGAATTTTGCACTGAAATGAATACTTGTATAACAGTATTTACTCAGTAGACGTGTCTATTGTGGGTGTGTTAATGAATACCCTTTTTACTTCTATTAAAAAAATAACCTGTTCGTCCCAATTAAACTGATTCTAGATTTATTAAACGAAAAAAACCGAAAATTAAAATTTTCTTAAACCTTCGCCCTATGAAAAAGTTTAACCCAAAACCCGATTTTATAAATCAGCTGATCCTGAATATACGTGCTGGTAGCTCCTCTTTTAAAATAGCTGATTTAAAGACAAGCAAAACAGCTAAAAAATATGGAAAATTAGCAGCGATCCTGCTTTTTTTATTGATCTGTTATAGTGCCACTACGTTGTACTGGCAGCATACTAAAAATGACGAGACATTATCATTGGATGACGACCAGCGGAATACAGAAAGTGAGTTACTAGGCAACTCTGTTTATAATGAAGGAGTTTTGCTTGGCACCCTCGAAAATCCGGCAGATGTACTTGAATCTCTTATCGTCTGCCCAACTGGCTGCTCAATCTCCGGACCAGTCCCCCAAGACGTGGACCTCGACCCGAATCAACTTGGTTGTACCGATATCCCCAGCCAAACATACACTTATACAGCAAATGAAATTGGAGGACCTTGTTCAAACCCGCCAACTTATAACTGGACACTCGTCAACGATCTTCCTGGTCTTGATAGAGCTGAAATTGTTGGAGCAAATAATACAGCGACCGTCACGATTTATCCAGGTATAAGATGCGGTTCCTTCGAATTGCAATGTACATTAGCGTGTAACGAACCAGGATGTGATCCTGTGATTTGTGAAAGAATCATCTTCGTAGTAGACAATGGTAATATAGAACCCGAATTGCAAGGCATCCCGAATGATAAAACTATAGAATGTGATGCTCCTGTGCCAGATCCACCCGTTGTAACAGCTACCGATAACTGTGGTATCGACGACGTCAATCATGGCGATCCTGGCAGTGGAGGAGTTGAATTTACTGAGACGGTTACACCTGGCGACTGCCCACAAGAAAGGACCATCACCAGAACATGGCAGGCTTGGGATTGGTGTGGGGAATCAGTAACTCGCAGCCAGGACATAACCATTCTGGACAACACACCTCCGGCGATCACCTGTCCACCCGACCAGGATATTGAATGGTTTACAGGTTTTGATGCCAACGATCCAAATAATACGGGTGGATTTGCTACTTGTACAGATGGATGCGATCCCGATCCTAATATCACCTTTACCGATAATCTAATCCCAGGTGACTGTGCCGCAGACTTCACCATTGAGCGGACATGGAGATGTACCGATGCATGCGACAATTTCAGCGAGTGTGTTCAGACTATCGTCGTCCATGATGAGACCCCGCCTACTATCACCTGTCCGCCTGACCAGGATCTTGAATGGTTTACAGGTTTAGATGCCTCCGACCCGGATAATACAGGTGGTTTTGCTACCTGCACCGACGAATGTGATGAAAATCCTATTGTCACTTTCTCTGATAATCTAATCCCAGGTGACTGTGCCGCAGACTTCACCATTGAGCGGACATGGAGATGTACCGATGCATGCGACAATTTCAGCGAGTGTGTTCAGACTATCGTCGTCCATGATGAGACCCCGCCTACTATCACCTGTCCGCCTGACCAGGATCTTGAATGGTTTACAGGTTTAGATGCCTCCGACCCGGATAATACAGGTGGTTTTGCTACCTGCACCGACGAATGTGATGAAAATCCTATTGTCACTTTCTCTGATAATCTAATCCCAGGCGACTGCGCTGCCGATTTCACCATTGAAAGGACGTGGACCTGTACCGATGAGTGTGGTAATTCCAGCGACTGTGTTCAGACTATCGTCGTCCATGATGAGACCCCGCCTACTATCACCTGTCCGCCTGACCAGGATCTTGAATGGTTTACAGGTTTAGATGCCTCCGACCCGGATAACACGGGTGGTTTTGCTACCTGCACCGATGAATGTGATGAAAATCCTAATGTCACTTTCTCTGATAATCTAATCCCAGGCGACTGCGCTGCCGATTTCACCATTGAAAGGACGTGGACCTGTACCGATGAGTGTGGTAATTCCAGCGACTGTGTTCAGACTATCGTCGTCCATGATGAGACTCCGCCTACTATCACCTGTCCGCCTGACCAGGATCTTGAATGGTTTACAGGTTTAGATGCCTCCGACCCGGATAACACGGGTGGTTTCGCTACCTGCACCGATGAATGTGATGAAAATCCTAATGTCACTTTCTCTGATAATCTAATCCCAGGTGATTGCGATGGAAACTTCACCATTGAACGGTTGTGGACCTGTACCGATGAGTGTGGTAATTCCAGCGTGTGTCTCCAGGTCATTGTCGTGCATGATGAGACTCCGCCTACTATCACCTGTCCACCTGACCAGGATCTTGAATGGTTTACAGGTTTAGACACCTCCGACCCGGATAACACGGGTGGTTTCGCTACCTGCACCGACGAATGTGATGAAAATCCTATTGTCACTTTCTCTGATAATCTAATCCCAGGTGACTGCGATGGAAACTTCACCATTGAACGGACGTGGACCTGTACCGATGAGTGTGGTAATTCCAGCGACTGTGTTCAGACTATCGTCGTCCATGATGAGACTCCGCCTACTATCACCTGTCCACCTGACCAGGATATTGAATGGTTTACAGGTTTAGATGCCACCGACCCGGACAACACGGGTGGTTTCGCTACCTGCACCGACGAATGCGATGAAAATCCTAATGTCACTTTCTCTGATAATCTAATCCCAGGTGACTGCGATGGAAACTTCACCATTGAACGGACGTGGACCTGTACCGATGAGTGTGGTAATTCCAGCGACTGTGTTCAGACTATCGTCGTCCATGATGAGACTCCGCCTACTATCACCTGTCCGCCTGATCAGAATATAGAGTGGTTCGTGGGCTTTAACGCCAACGATCCGAATAATACCGGTGGATTTGCTAGCTGCACCGATGATTGTGATCCGAATCCTAATGTCACCCATACCGATGTGACTATCCCGGGCGACTGTGACGGTAACTTTACCATAGAGCGGACCTGGACCTGTACCGATGAATGTGGTAACTCAGATCAATGTGTGCAGATCATCGAAGTAGAGGACACTACGCCTCCGAATGTCGTATGTCCTCCGGATCAGGAGTTTGAATGGATACCCGGCGGAATTGATACAAGCGATCCGAATAACACAGGTGGTTTTGCTACCTGTACCGATGATTGTGATCCGAATCCTAATGTCACCCATACCGATGTGACTATCCCTGGCGACTGTGCCGCTAACTTCACTATAGAGCGCACCTGGAGATGTACCGATGAATGTGGTAATTTCAGCGAGTGCGTGCAGACCATTGTAGTAGATGACACTACGCCTCCGACGATCGAATGTCCTCCGAAACAAGATATTGAATGGACATCCGATTTTGATGTCAACGATCCGAATAATACCGGTGGCTTTGCTACCTGTACTGATCTTTGTGATGAAAATCCGGTGATCGACTGGTCTGATAATATCATCCCAGGTAACTGTGAAGGTAACTTTACCATTGAACGGACCTGGACCTGTACCGATGAGTGCGGCAACACAGGTCAGTGCATACAGGTCATTGTAGTGCATGACTTTACCCCTCCAACGATCGAATGTCCGCCGAAACAGGATATTGAATGGACAGCCGATTTTGATGTCAGCGATCCGAATAATACTGGTGGATTTGCCATCTGCACCGATGAGTGTGATGAAAATCCCAATGTCACCTGGACCGATAATATCATCCCGGGTAACTGCGACGGCAACTTTACCGTGGAGCGCACCTGGAGATGTACCGATGAATGTGGTAATTTCAGCGAGTGCGTGCAGGTCATCGTAGTTCATGACTTTACCAATCCGGTGATTGATTGTCCACCCGACCAGGATATTGAATGGACCACCGGCTTTGATGCCTCTGATCCGGCCAATACCGGCGGATTTGCAACCTGTACCGATGAATGTGATGATAATCCAACGATCACCTGGACCGATAATCTGATGCCGGGTGATTGTGATGGAAATTTCGTAATTGAACGAACATGGAGATGTACCGATGAATGTGGTAATTTCAGCGAATGTATGCAAACTATCGTTGTACATGACGAAACACCTCCTGTGATCACCTGTCCTCCCCATCAGGATATTGAATGGTTTACAGGATTAGATGCCTCTGATCCGGCTAATACCGGTGGTTTTGCTACCTGTACCGATGAGTGTGATGAAAATCCCAATGTTACCTTTACCGATAATCTGACCCCGGGTGACTGCGAAGGCAACTTCACCATAGAGCGCACCTGGACCTGTACCGATGATTGCGGTAACGTAGATCAATGTGTACAAACTATCATGGTGCATGACGAAACTCCTCCTGTGATCAGCTGTCCTCCCGATCAGGAGATTGAATGGGTAACCGGTTTTGATGTTTCCGATCCGGCCAACACAGGTGGTTTTGCTACCTGTACCGATGACTGTGATACCGATCCTAATGTGACCTGGAACGATGTAACCACCACGGGCAGCTGCGCCGGCAACTTCACCATAGAGCGCACCTGGACCTGTACCGATGATTGCGGTAACTCCAGCGAGTGCGTGCAGATCATTGTAGTAGATGACACTACGCCTCCAACGATCGAATGTCCTCCGAAATAGGATGTAGAATGGTTCTTGGATTTTGATGCTCCGATCCAGCCAATACGGGTGGCTTTGCTACCTGTTCCGATGACTGTGATCCAAATCCAGTAGTGACCTGGGACGATAATATTATCCCTGGCAACTGCGAAGGTAACTTCACCATAGTACGTACCTGGAGATGTACCGATGAATGTGGTAACTTCAGCGAGTGTGATCAAACCATCGTAGTGCATGACTTTACACCTCCGACGATCGAATGTCCTGAGAAACAGGATATTGAATGGGTCATTGGGTTAGATGTCAGTGATCCAGGCAATACTGGTGGCTTTGCTACCTGTACCGATCTTTGTGATGAGAATCCCAATGTCACCTGGACTGATAATGTGATCCCTGGCAACTGCGAGGGTAGCTTTACCATAGTACGCACCTGGAGATGTACCGATGAATGCGGTAACTTCAGCGAGTGTGAACAGACCATCGTGGTGCATGACTTTACCCCTCCGACGATCGAATGTCCTCCCGATCAGGATATTGAATGGGTAACCGGTTTTGATGCTTCCGATCCAGACAATACCGGTGGCTTTGCCTTCTGTATCGATGAATGTGATCCGAATCCTAATATCACCTGGACCGATAATTTGATGCCAGGCAACTGCGACGGTAACTTTACCATAGAACGAACATGGAGATGTACTGATGAATGTGGTAACTTCAGCGAGTGTGAACAGACCATTGTAGTACATGACAATACGCCTCCGACAGTCGTCTGTCCTCCGGATCAGGATATTGAATGGGTAACCGGTTTTGATGCTTCCGATCCGAATAATACCGGTGGCTTTGCTACCTGCACCGATGACTGTGATCTGAATCCTGTAGTGATCTGGGACGATAATATTATCCAAGGCGACTGCCCCGGCAACTTTACCATAGAGCGCACCTGGACCTGTACCGATGATTGCGGTAACGTAGATCAATGTGTACAAACTATCATGGTGCATGACGAAACTCCTCCTGTGATCAGCTGTCCTCCCGATCAGGAGATTGAATGGGTCTTTGGTTTTGATATCAGTGATCCAGCCAATACTGGTGGCTTTGCTACCTGCACCGATGACTGTGATCCGAATCCTGTAGTGACCTGGGACGATAATATTATCCAGGGCGACTGCCCCGGCAACTTTACCATAGAGCGGACCTGGACCTGTACCGATGATTGCGGTAACTCCAGCGAGTGCGTGCAGATCATTGTAGTAGATGACACTACACCTCCAACCGTTGTATGTCCTCCGAAACAGGATATTGAATGGGTCAATGGTTTTGATGCTTCCGATCCAGCCAACACAGGTGGCTTTGCTACCTGTTCCGATGACTGTGATCCAAATCCTGTAGTGACCTGGGACGATAATATTATCCCTGGCAACTGCGAAGGTAACTTCACCATAGTACGCACTTGGAGATGTACCGATGAATGCGGTAACTTCAGCGAGTGTGACCAGACCATCGTGGTGCATGACTTTACACCTCCGACGATCGAATGTCCTCCGAAACAGGATATTGAATGGACCGCCGATTTTGATATCAGCGATCCGAATAATACCGGTGGATTTGCCATCTGCACCGATGAGTGTGATGAAAATCCCAATGTCACCTGGACCGATAATATCATCCCGGGTAACTGCGAAGGTAACTTTACCGTGGAGCGCACCTGGAGATGTACCGATGAATGCGGTAATTTCAGCGAGTGCGTGCAGGTCATCGTAGTTCATGACTTTACCAATCCGGTGATTGATTGTCCACCCGACCAGGATATTGAATGGACCACCGGCTTTGATGCCTCTGATCCGGCCAATACCGGCGGATTTGCAACCTGTACCGATGAATGTGATGATAATCCAACGATCACCTGGACCGATAATCTGATGCCGGGTGATTGTGATGGAAATTTCGTAATTGAACGAACATGGAGATGTACCGATGAATGTGGTAATTTCAGCGAATGTATGCAAACTATCGTTGTACATGACGAAACACCTCCTGTGATCACCTGTCCTCCCCATCAGGATATTGAATGGTTTACAGGATTAGATGCCTCTGATCCGGCTAATACCGGTGGTTTTGCTACCTGTACCGATGAGTGTGATGAAAATCCCAATGTTACCTTTACCGATAATCTGACCCCGGGTGACTGCGAAGGCAACTTCACCATAGAGCGCACCTGGACCTGTACCGATGATTGCGGTAACGTAGATCAATGTGTACAAACTATCATGGTGCATGACGAAACTCCTCCTGTGATCAGCTGTCCTCCCGATCAGGAGATTGAATGGGTAACCGGTTTTGATGTTTCCGATCCGGCCAACACAGGTGGTTTTGCTACCTGTACCGATGACTGTGATACCGATCCTAATGTGACCTGGAACGATGTAACCACCACGGGCAGCTGCGCCGGCAACTTCACCATAGAGCGCACCTGGATCTGTACCGATGATTGCGGTAACTCCAGCGAGTGCGTGCAGATCATTGTAGTAGCTGACACTGCGCCTCCAACGATCGAATGTCCTCCGAAAATAGATGTAGAATGGTTCTTGGATTTTGATCTCGATCCAGCCAATACCGGTGGCTTTGCTACCTGTTCCGATGACTGTGATCCAAATCCTAATGTCACCTATACCGATAATATTCTCCCTGGCCAATGCGAGGGGAACTTCACTGTTGAGCGAACCTGGACCTGTACCGATGAGTGTGGCAACTCCAGCGAGTGCATACAGGTCATTGTAGTACATGACTTTACTCCTCCGGTGATCGAATGTCCTCTGAAACAGGATATTGAATGGGTCAATGGGTTAGATGTCAATGATCCGAATAATACCGGTGGTTTTGCTACCTGTATTGATTTATGTGATGAGAATCCCAATATCACCTGGACTGATAATGTGATCCCTGGCAACTGCGAGGGTAGCTTTACCATAGTACGGACCTGGAGATGTACCGATGATTGTTTTAACTTCAGCGAGTGTAACCAGACCATCGTGGTGCATGACTTTACCCCTCCGGCGATCGAATGTCCTCCCGATCAGGATATTGAATGGGTAACCGGTTTTGATGCTTCCGATCCAGCCAATACCGGTGGCTTTGCCTTCTGTATCGATGAATGTGATCCGAATCCTAATATCACCTGGACCGATAATTTGATGCCAGGCAACTGCGACGGTAACTTTACCATAGAGCGAACCTGGAGATGTACTGATGAATGCGGTAACTTCAGCGAGTGTGAACAGACCATTGTAGTACATGACAATACGCCTCCGACAGTCGTCTGTCCTCCGGATCAGGATATTGAATGGGTAACTGGCTTTGATGCTTCCGATCCGAATAATACCGGTGGCTTTGCTACCTGCACCGATGAATGTGATCTGAATCCTGTAGTGATCTGGAACGATAATATTATCCAAGGCGACTGTGCCGGTGAATTTCTCATAGAGCGCACCTGGACCTGTACCGATGATTGCGGTAACGTAGATCAATGTGTACAAACTATCGTGGTGCATGACGAAACTCCTCCGGTGATCAGCTGTCCTCCGGACCAGGAAATTGAATGGGTCTTTGGTTTTGACATAAGCGATCCGGCCAATACAGGAGGTTTTGCTACCTGTACCGATGATTGTGATCTAAATCCTCAAGTGACCTGGAACGATAATCTTATCCAAGGCGACTGCCCCGGTAACTTTACCGTAGAGCGGACATGGACCTGTACCGATGAATGCGGTAACTTCAGTGTGTGTATGCAGATCATTGTAGTAGCTGACACTGCACCTCCGACGATCGAATGTCCTCCGAAACAGGATATTGAATGGATCACTGGATTTGATGCATCTGATCCAGCCAACACAGGTGGTTTTGCTACCTGTACCGATGACTGTGATACTGATCCTAATGTGATCTGGAACGATAATATTATCCCTGGCAACTGCGCCGGTAACTTTACCGTAGAACGAACCTGGACTTGTACCGATGAATGTGGTAACTCCAGCGAGTGCATACAGGTCATTGTAGTACATGACTTTACGCCTCCGACGGTTGATTGTCCTCCGGATCAAAATATTGAATGGGTCTTTGGTTTTGATGCCAGCGATCCGAATAACACAGGAGGATTCGCTGCTTGTACAGATGACTGTGATGAAAATCCTATTGTCACTCATACTGATAATTTGATCCCTGGCGACTGCGCCGGTAACTTCACTATAGAGCGGACCTGGAGATGTACCGATGAATGTAACAACTCTAGCGAGTGTGTGCAGATGATTGAGGTGCATGACTTGACCGACCCAACCATTGTCTGTCCTCCTGATCAGGATTTAGAATGGACAACCGGTTTTGATGCTACTGATCCAGCTAATACTGGAGGCTTTGCTACCTGTACCGATGACTGTGATCCGAACCCTGATATTACCTGGACCGATCTAACCCTTCCAGGGAACTGTGCCGGGAACTTTACCATATTGCGGACCTGGACCTGTACCGATGAATGTGATAATTTCAGTGAGTGCCTGCAGATCATCATGGTGCATGACTTGACCAACCCAACCATTGTCTGTCCTCCGAATCAGGATATTGAATGGTTTCAGGGTTTTGATGTCAGCGATCCGAATAATACCGGTGGTTTTGCTACCTGTACCGATGAATGTGATACCGATCCTAATGTCACCTGGACCGATAACCTCATTCAGGGGAACTGTGCCGGGAACTTCACCATAGAGCGGACCTGGACTTGTACCGATGAATGTAGTAACGTAGATCAGTGTGTACAAACTATCGTGGTGCATGACGAAACTCCTCCTGTAATCAGCTGTCCACCCGACCAGGAAATAGAATGGATAACCGGTTTTGATGTTCAGCGATCCGAATAATACGGGTGGTTTTGCTACCTGTACCGATGAATGTGATACCGATCCTAATGTGACCTGGACCGATAATTTGATCCCTGGTAACTGTGCCGGTAACTTCACCATAGAGCGGATCTGGACTTGTACTGATGAATGCGGTAATGAAGATCAATGCGTGCAGATCATCGAGGTGCATGACTTGACTAGCCCAACGGTAGAATGTCCTCCGAAACAGGATATTGAATGGACCGCCGGTTTTGATTTCAATGATCCGAATAATACAGGTGGTTTTGCTACCTGTACCGATGACTGTGATGTAAATCCTGAGGTCGACTTTTCCGATAATGTGATCGAAGGCAACTGCGACGGACTATTTACCATAGAGCGGACCTGGACTTGTACCGACGAATGCGGTAACTCAAGTGAGTGCGTTCAGGTCATTTTTGTACATGACTTTACGCCTCCAACGATCGTTTGTCCGTCGGATCAGGATATTGAATGGGTAACTGGTTTTGATGCATCTGATCCAGCCAATACAGGTGGTTTTGCTACTTGCACCGATGACTGTGATACCCAGCCTAACGTGACCTGGACCGATGTGACTATCCCGGGTAACTGCGCCGGTAACTTTGTCATAGAGCGGACCTGGAAATGTACCGATGAATGCGGTAACTTCAGTGAGTGCTTACAGTTCATTGTAGTACATGACAATACACCTCCCACTGTCGTCTGTCCTGACAAACAGGATATTGAATGGACTGCTGGTTTTGATTTCAATGATCCGAATAATACAGGAGGCTTTGCTACCTGTACCGATGACTGTGATGAAAATCCTGAGGTCGACTTTACCGATAATATTATCACTGGCAACTGCGCCGGACTATTCACCATAGAGCGAACCTGGACTTGTACTGACGAATGTGGTAACGTAGATCAGTGCGTTCAGGTCATTTTCATACATGACTTTACAGCTCCTACGGTCGCTTGTCCTCCGGATCAGGATATTGAATGGGTAACCGGTTTTGATGTTTCCAATCCAGCCAACACAGGTGGCTTCGCTACCTGTGCCGATGATTGTGATGAAAATCCTAATGTCACCTGGACCGATAATTTGATCCCTGGCAGCTGCGAGGGTAACTTCACCATAGAGAGGATCTGGACTTGTACTGATGAATGCAACAACTCCAGCGAGTGCGTACAGATCATCGTGGTACATGATCTAACACCTCCGGTAGTCGAATGTCCTCCGGATCAGGATATCGAATGGATAGCCGATTTTGATGCATCTGATCCATCCAACACAGGTGGTTTTGCTACCTGTACCGATGACTGTGATACCGATCCTAATGTCACCTGGACCGATGAGACCTTCCCGGGTAGCTGTGCTGGTAACTTTACCATAGAGCGGACCTGGACTTGTACCGATGAATGCGGTAATCGTAGATCAGTGTGTGCAGATCATTGTAGTACATGACGATACACCTCCGACAGTCGTCTGTCCTGATAAACAGGATATTGAATGGACAGCCGGTTTTGACGTCAATGATCCAAATAATACAGGAGGTTTTGCTACCTGTACTGATGACTGTGATGAGAATCCTGATATCACCTTTTCCGATAATGTGATCGCCGGCATCTGCGAGGGTAACTTTACCATAGAGCGAACCTGGACTTGTACCGATGAATGCGGTAACGTAGATCAATGCATACAGGTCATTGTAGTTCATGACTTAACGCCTCCAACGGTCGTCTGTCCTCCGGATCAGGATATTGAATGGGTGGCTGAGTTAGATGTCAGCGATCCGGCCAATACAGGTGGTTTTGCTACCTGTACCGATGACTGTGATACCGATCCTAATGTCACCTGGACCGATAATTTGATCCCTGGCAGCTGCGCCGGCAACTTCACCATAGAGAGGACCTGGACTTGTACTGATGAATGTAACAACTCCAGCGAGTGCGTACAGATCATCGTGGTACATGATCTAACACCTCCTGTAGTCGAATGTCCTCCGGATCAGGATATCGAATGGATAGCCGATTTTGATGCATCTGATCCAGCCAACACAGGAGGCTTTGCTACCTGTACCGATGACTGTGATACCGATCCTAATGTCACCTGGACCGATGTGATCTATCCAGGGTAGTTGTGCCGGTAACTTTACCATAGAGCGGACCTGGACCTGTACCGATGAATGTGATAACTCCAGCGAGTGCGTGCAGATCATTGAAGTAGATGACAATGACACCTCCGACAGTCGCTTTGTCCTGATAAACAGGATATTGAATGGACTGCCGGTTTTGATGTCGATGATCCAAATAATACAGGAGGTTTCGCTACCTGTACCGATGACTGTGACGTGAATCCTGATGTCACCTTTTCCGATAATGTGATCGCTGGAATCTGCGAGGGTAACTTTACCATAGAGCGAACCTGGACTTGTACCGATGAATGCGGTAACGTCCAGCGAATGCATACAGGTCATTGTAGTTCATGACTTTACGCCTCCGACAGTCGTTTGTCCTCCGGATCAGGATATTGAATGGGTCTTTGGTTTTGATGCCAGCGATCCGAATAATACAGGTGGTTTTGCTACCTGCACCGACGAATGTGATGAGAATCCTAATGTCACCTTTACCGATAATTTGATCCCTGGTGACTGCGCTGGTAACTTTACTATAGAGCGGACCTGGACTTGTACCGATGAATGTAACAACTCCAGCGAGTGTGTGCAGATCATTTTAGTAGATGACACCACGCCTCCGACGATCGTTTGTCCTCCAGATCAGGATTTTGAATGGATAGCCGGCTTTGATACTTCTGATCCGGCCAATACGGGAGGCTTTGCTACCTGTACCGATGAATGTGATATCGATCCTAATGTGACCTGGACCGATAATGTGATCCCTGGCAGCTGCGACGGTAACTTTACTATAGAGCGAACCTGGACTTGTACCGATGAATGTGACAACTTCAGTGAATGTGTACAGATCATCACAGTTGATGATACCACGCCTCCCGTTATCACTTGTCCTGAGGATTTACTTCTGGAATGTGAGGATGTTGCTGATTGTGTCTCCCAGATTAATGACTGGATCAATACCGCAACCGCAACCGATGCCTGCGATCAGGATGTAACCATCACAACAAATTTTGATAGCAATAGTGTGCCAGAACCAAGCTGCGTGCCCAGTGATTTTACCATAACTTTTACGGCAACCGATGATTGTGGCAATACAGATCAATGTATGGCAACATTCACCATACAGGCGAAACTAGAATGTAGTGTAGCAAATGTAACTGCAGCTTCCTGTGATTTTGTAGTTCATTGTCCAAACAGTCCTGAACCAGGTACTCCTTGTGATGATGGAGATTCAGATACTTGTAACGATGTGATTAATGATAATTGCGAATGTGCTGGAACTGACAATACTAATACTGTCTCTTCACAGGTAGATCATAAAAATGATGATGCAGAAGAAAGAATATCAAATGGTGAGGTAAAAACATCTAGTAGTGATTTGGAAATGATTATGGATGGTAACGATCATCAAGTAGTAGGCTTGAGATTTAAAAACCTTAACATTCCACAAGGCGCCACAATAACTAATGCTTTTATCCAATTTACAGTGGATGAAACAGCTGGAGGAGATATTTGTGAAATTAAAATCTACGGTGAGGATAGCGATAATGCAGCTGCTTTTACAACTGATGATGGAAATATCAGCAGCCGACCAAAAACAAGTGCATTAGCTATCTGGACAACCGGCGATTGGCTGAATCAGGGGGATGCAACTGATGAACAACAAACTGTTGATATTTCGCAGGGAATTCAGGAAATTGTCGATAGAGATGGTTTTACTTCTAATAGTTCAATTGCAATCATTATAGAAGGAGATGATGGTGTCCGAACAGCTGTTTCTTGTGATGGTGATGAAGATTTGGCTCCTGTACTTTGGGTGACTTATCAATCAGATTGCGATGATGAAGAAGACGATGACGATGACGATGACGATGACGATAATGGAGGTGGAGGAGACGATAATGGAGGTAGTGTCGGTGGCTCCTTTGAACTGACTGTCAATTGTGGTGTTGGACCATTTTCTTATGTTGTCTTGAATTCCTATGATGTAGTAGTAGCCAGTGGAATAAATTTAGAAAGTATAACGGGCTTATTGATCAGCGGGCTGGCACCAGGTACATATACCGTAGTAGTAACTGATGCCGATGGTTTTACAACCACTTGTACGGCCACAATCACAAACCTGGAATGTATTATAGCAAATGAGATGGCTGCATCTTGTGATTACGTTGATCATTGTCTAAACGGCCCTGAGCCTGGAACTCCATGTGATGATGACAATCCAGACACCTGTAATGATGTAATTAACGAATATTGCGACTGTGTCGGAAATCCAATTAATACTAACACCTATACAGTTTGTTCACAAGTGAATCAAAGACGCGATGATGCAGAGGAAGATACAGATGGTGATGTGAGTATATCTAGCAGTGATTTGGAATTAATCCAGGAGAATACAGATCAGACTATTGGTTTGAGATTTAGGGATCTCAATATTCCTCAAGGAGCGATTATTGAAAGTGCTTATATACAGTTTACTGCTGATCAACCTGACAATATTAATCCATGTAAACTGGATATATATGGACAGGCAAGCGATGATGCAGGTGAATTTTCTAGCGATGCATGGAATATAACTAGTAGACCAAGAACTGATGCAACAGTAGAATGGTCACCTGTTAATTGGCTGAATGAGGAAGATGCTGGACCTGCCCAGCTAACCGTTGATGTTTCTAGCATTATTCAGGAAATTGTTGATCGTGCAGGGTATTCTGATGGTAGTTCAATTGCAATCATTATCGATGGAGAGGGTAAACGAAAAGCAATTTCTCATGAAGGTGACTCTGATCTGGCCCCACAACTTTGTGTCACTTATCAATCAGATTGCCATGGCGGTGATAATAATGACGATAATGGTGGATATGGAGTTGGTGTAGGTGGCTCCTTTGAGCTAAGCATCTGTGGTGATGGACCATTTGATTATATCGTAACGAATGCTGCGAATTTTGAGATAGCCAGTGGAACGGATGTACCTGATGTAACGGATGAATTGATCAACGATCTGCCACCAGATACATACACTATTGTAGTTACAGATGCCAATGGTTTTACAACCGAATGTATAGTTATAATCACACAGATGATGATGAATTGCGATGGTGGAGGCGATCGATTGGAAGGAGAAGATTCTGAAACAGAAACCAGTGTTCATTTACGTCCTAATCCGACAGAATACCAGGATGTGGAAGTAATTATCGACATTAAAGGAGGACCGCAGAATACCAAACATACTCTGCATGTGGCTGACATTGCTGGCCGTTTGATTATTAATGAACGTTTGGAATTACACGAAGGCCGTAACACTTACATTATTCCTAATGATATATTGGCCAATGGCATGTATTTCGTCAGGATTGAAAACCAAAAAGGCGAAGTATTTATCCTGCGTTTCGTAAAAGTTGACGAAGGGTAAAGTGTAAGAGTTTGTGCGCAAAAGCACATTATTGCCGCATCGCTTGATTTTCAGGCGGTGCGGTTTTTTAGGTCGTATCCAGTAAAGTGTGTAAAAGTTAAAAATTAGGTGTTACCCTACCTGCTCCAAGCTGAAGAGTTTGACATGCTCTTTCTTACCTCTTAGAACCGTATCTTCAACAAACGTTGCTTTGATGTTTTCTAAATCATCTATTCTGTTTAACAGGCTTTCAGAAATCAGAAAATCTTTTGCAAGCCGCTTACAATCCTCCTGGATTCTTGCGGTGGTATTCATTACATCCCCTACATAAACAATTTCCTTTTTCATTTCTCCTACCCAGGTTACAATGACATGTCCACCATGCAAGCCAGCCTTAAACTCCGGAAACACACCATATTTTTTAATATATTTTGGTTTTAAAACATTAATGACCTGCTTCATTTCAAAAAAGCAGTTTATCATGTTGTTATTCTTCAAGCCACTTTTATAGGTCCAGCTTAGTGTTATTTCATCGCCGACATACTGATAAATCTGAGCATTTGTTTTGCGCAATGCTTCCGTGATATCCGAATAATAATCCTTCAGAAACATCGCAAATTTCAAATGACCCAATTTTTCAGCAATTGTTGTCGATCCTTTTAAGTCAATAAAACAAAAAACGAGTTCGACTTCTCTTGGAGTGTGATACTTTCCCAAAACAAACTTTAACAACTCTCCTTTTCTGTGAAGACTATTTATTTGGCCAAGGCCAATACCTATGATAATCACTAAAAAGACGGATGTAATGTTGATTACAAACATTTCATCGTACATGTAATTAATAAGTTCAACATAAAAAGGGACTTCTTCATGAATGGCAAACCAAATTCCATTTACGACAAAAAGCCAAAAAATAATCAATACAGTGTAAAAAACAGACCTTACTAAAACCAGATAAAAAAAGCGTTTTTTCCTAAACCTAGCTTTAAACAATATTTCGAAAATTGCTACTGATCCCATGATGAGCATACCTGTAATAGCAGCTCGAATGATAAGAGGGATCAAGAGCTCAGGTTCGTCACCTACTTTTATTTTTACAATATATTCCAGAAATGCGAAGAGCACGCCTACAATGGCTCCAGCCATTAAATAGTTGCGAATATTATTGCTTTCAGAAGTTATAATTTTCAAGTTCATAGCGAAAAAAGATTTTCCAAAATCCTAAAAAAATACAATCAAAAGAAGACTACTGAATAAAACTAAGGATTTTATAATTAATGCCAACATCATGAAAATTGAAAAAAATAGCAGAGAATAACATTAGCGAGCTCGCCAATTTGATGTTAGAATTATGGCCGGAATGTAATTTTGAAGAAGAATTGCACAATCAAAACAGCATTCAATTTCATAAAAACATAGGATTCAAGGAAGTAAATCGCATTGTTTCTTTTATCAAAGAAATTGTTTAAAACCTTTAAAAAATACTGCTACCCTTTTTTTAATAAGGTTAAAAAAAATGACTTCCCCTGTTTTAGATTATCCCTGAAATAAGGTTATCCTAATGTGACTTTTGTTACAGATATGATATTCAAAAATCAATACCTTCGCAATTATTCACCAGATATCAAACCTATGAAAAAGGGATTATTGTTTTTACTCATTTTTGTTGCATTTTTTGGAACAACCTTTAGTCAAAGTACATTTGATTATTCGCTGGAACTTTCACCGATAAATATTGCTGATTTGCCAGGACTCCACTCCTACGCTTTTGCGCAAACAGATGACAAATGGCTGGTGATTGGCGGAAGAAAAGATGGCATCCACGCGAGGCAACCTTTCAATGCATTTCCTGAATCACAAAATAACACAGACATCTATGTCATTGATGTAGTTACACAGGAATTTTGGTCCGCTTCCGTTAGCGCTTTACCCTCAGCATTAAGCGAGCAATTGCAAGCTACCAATATAAATTTCCATCAGGATGAAGATACTTTATACCTCATCGGCGGTTATGCCTATTCGCCAACAGCAGGGGACCATATTACTTTTCCAAACTTAATATCCGTACAAGTTCCCTCATTAATTGAAGCGATCATTAACGAAAATCCAATTGATTCCTATTTCAAACAAATAACTAACGATAACTTTGCGCTAACTGGAGGCCATCTGGGAAAAATCGAAAACACCTTTTATCTAATTGGTGGTCACCGGTTTGACGGAAGGTATAATCCAATGGATCATCCAACGTTTATACAAACTTATAGCAATCAAATCAGAAAATTTACCATCGATAATAGCGGAACCCAATTAAGTGTTGACAATTATTCCGCTATAACTGACCCTGTTCATTTAAGAAGGCGAGATTATAATCTATTGCCGCAAATTTTTCCGGATGGTACAGAAGGTTTCACGATCTCTTCCGGCGTTTTTCAAATGAATGTTGATCTGCCCTTTTTGTATCCGGTTGACATCACTGCTGACGGATATAACCCGATTACAACTTTTAATCAATATTTAAGCAATTATCACAGTGCAACGGCTTGCCTTTATGACAGTATAGCCAACGAGATGCATGCTGTCTTTTTTGGCGGAATAAGCCAGTATTATTATCAAAACGGGAATCTGATTCAAGATGATCAAGTACCTTTTGTGAATACCATTAGCCGTCTAACCAGGTTTGAAGATGGAACATTGCAAGAATTTCAGTTGCCTGTTGAAATGCCAGCCTTAAAAGGTGCCAGCGCCGAATTTATACCTAATCCAAATCTACCGCTTTATACATCTGGCATTATCAAATTGAGTCAAATGTCACAAGACACAATAACGATCGGACATATTTTGGGCGGGATTATTAGTCCATCTCTAAATCCTTTTAATGTTAATCAAACAAGTACCACCAGTGCGGACAACACCATTTATGCGGTTAAGCTTATTAAAAATACGCCAACAGGTATTCAGGAAATAAATGGAAATAATCCTTATGATATTCAAATATTTCCCAATCCGGCAAAAAATCAATTTAACCTGACTTATGATTTAGAGCAACTTACAGATGTAAACTATTTTATTACTGCTTCGAATGGTCAACTATTGGAGCAGGGACAAATTGATGATCAAAAAATAGGTAAAAACAAATTGAGTATTACGCTACTTGATTCGATTCCACCTCAAGCTTTATTTATAACATTCGTTTTTGAGCACAAATATTTTGTAACGAAAACCATTATTAAAGAATAAAATATGCTCCACAACCTTAAAAGATCTCTCAAACTGAGTTCTCGTTGAGTTCCTGGATTACTTGAGACATGGATTTTCTTTCCAGTTTAGACTTTGTCCAGGAATAAATATCAAGATATAAAAAGGCTCTTTTTCCAAAGGGACTATTGCGGAGCAATTCCAGGTTTTTCTTTAACTGCTCCAGGGCTTGTTTGTGTTGGACTGGGGGTGTTTTTGAAATGATATTAAAAAAATCCAGGGTATAAGCTTGCACTAAATTTCTTTGTTTCATTTTCAAATAATAATGCTTTGCATTGCTGATCAGATAATCCATGATATTCAAATTACCCAGCTCGTAATGAGCCCTTGCTAAAAGTAAATAACTGTAGCCTTGAATATCTTCCCGGAGATTGTGGGCTTCTAAGTTGATAATCTTATTCAAATAATCAACGGAAACATCAGGTTGCCCATTACACTTTGTAGTCAGTTGATTATCATTATTTCGAAATATCAAAATGCTTTTATATAATTTTTAACGCATGCTTACCTTGTTAATCACTTCTTAAAAGTTTTTCAGCATAGCTGGAATCGTTGTCATCATGTTGGATGCTAAATCCTCTTTTCCTAAACATATGCAGCATAGTAACATTGGCATTGAGGACTGTTGCATAGACCTTTTTGATATTTCTTTTCTCGGCAATTTGCATTGCTAAGTCCATAAATTTATTACCCAGTCCCTTGCCTTGCCATTGATCTCCAACAAGAATTGCAAATTCTGCAGTTTCATTATCCGCATCTGCCACGAGTCGCACAACTCCTGCAATTGCGTGTTTGTCACCTTCTTTTACTTTTGCAACAAGCGCAATCTCTCTGTCATAATCTATCTGGGTATATCTGGTCAACATTTCATGGGTTACTTTACCGATATATCCAAAGAATCTGAAATACTCTGTTTGTTTGGAAATTCTTCTGAATAATTCTCTTTCCATATCTTCGTCTTCCGGTTTTATTGGACGGATGAGTACCTCTGTTCCATCGCTCAATTTCCATTCGGTCATGAGTTCTCTCGGATATGGAGAAATAACAAGATGAGAATAGGTTTTAATTATATTTGGGTCAACATGTTCATCCAATACAATCTTGGCATCTAATACCACTCCGCCTGTATGGTCTACCACATAGGGATTGATATCTATTTCCTTTATTTGTGGAAAATCCATAACCAGGTAGGCGAATTTATACAATATAAATTTGATGGATTCTATGTCAGCCCCCTTCATTCCCCTATAGCCTTTAAGCAGTTTATATATTTTAGTGTCTTCTATAATTCTTTGCGCGAGCGCCATATTGAGTGGCGGAAGTCCTACATTCAGATCTTTGAATACTTCTACAGCAACACCACCCATTCCAAAAACAATCACAGGACCAAAAATCGGATCTTTTTTAGAACCAATAATCAGCTCATATTTTTTAGAGACCATTTCCTCGATAAGTACTCCTTTGATAGCTGCGTCAGGCTTTGCATCTTTAGCCGCGTTGAGGATATTATGAAAAGCCTCCAAAGCTGCTGTTTCATTTTTGATATTAAGGATGACTCCTCCTGTATCGGTTTTGTGTGTGATGTCAGGGCTGGCAATTTTCATTACAACCGGGAATCCTATTTCCTCGCATATTTCTTTTACTTCTTTTTCGGAAGCAGCAAGTTTGTGTTTAGCAATAGGAATATGATAATTTGTCAGTACATTTTTTGCCTCATCTTCTGTCAGTACATACCTTTTTTCCTTCATTATTGATTTGATCAATTGATGGTTTTTTTCGGTATCGGGATTGAAGCTTCCAGGAATAGTAGATGGCGTTTCATATAAAGCTTGAATGTTTCGCGTATACTTATACATTGACATGAAGGTATTGACTGCATTTTCAGGAATTCTGTAAACCGGAATTCCTCCTTCTTCAAGAATATCACAGCCTTCATCCACATCTTTCTGTCCCATCCAGGAAGCCAATATCGTTTTTGAATATTTTTTACCAAGTTTGACAATTTCTTTAGCAATTTCATCTGCTTTTGTCATCGCCTGCGGCGTAAGAACAACCAGTACTCCATCGACATTGTCATCTTTAAGGACAGCCTCCGTGGCATCCCTATATCGCTCTGCACTTGCATCTCCTAATACATCAACAGGGTTACCATGGCTCCAGACCGCAGGTAATGCCTTGTTGAGTTTTTCATAAGTTTCTTCCCCCAATTCAGCCAGCTGTCCACCAAGATTTATGAGGTGATCGGTGGCAAGTACTCCAGGCCCTCCCGCATTAGTTACAATTGCCAGTTTATTACCCTTTGGTCTTGGTTGCATTGCCAATGCCTGAGCAGCATTAAAGAGTTCTTCAATAGTATTGACAGAAATAATTCCAGCTCTTTTGAAAGCAGCTTCAAAAGCAATATCATTTCCGGCCAGCGTTCCGGTATGGGACAGCGCCACTTTAGCTCCGGCATCACTTTTACCCGCTTTTAAAACAATGATTGGTTTAGTACGTGCAAAAGCTCTCGCGGCACTCATAAATTTTCTGGCGTAGGTAAGCGACTCCATGTAAATCACAATGCTGCTCGTATTGGGGTCATTACCAAAATAATCAATGAGGTCATGAAATCCCACATCTATCATTGATCCAATAGATACAAAATAACTGAAACCAACATTTTTTTCTACCGACCAATCCAGGATCGCAGTACACAAAGCACCGCTTTGAGAAATGAATGCGATTTTACCGGGGAGCGCCATTTTATTGGCAAAGCTGGCATTAAGCTTAATAGAAGGTTTTATAAATCCAAGACAATTAGGCCCGATAATTCTCATATTGTATTTCCGGGCATAGCCCAGGATGGTATCACTGAGTTGATGTCCTTCTTCTCCAGCTTCCATAAACCCAGCCGAGATGATCACTATACCTCCTACACCATATTCGCCACATTCTTTGACAATGTCAGGAACAGTGGAAGCAGGTGTAGCAATAACAGCAAGATCAATTTCATCTCTGGTTTCACTAAGCTTGGCGTAACTTCTGACGCCATAGATGCTTTTATGTTTGAAATTGATCGGGTATACCGTGCCTTTAAATCCTGAACCAATCATATTTTTAATCAATGCATAACCAACACTTCCTTCATTATTAGAAGCTCCGATTACTGCTACTGTTCTTGGTTCAAATATTCGTTTTAGTGGATTCATTTTTATGTTGATCTATTTCTTTATTTAAATTTTCCAATATGGAGTCAGCTTGACTAATAGATTATTGATTCTGATTTCATATTCATTCCAGATTTTAATGTTTGTTTCTGTGCGCTTCTCTGAAAATTGTTTTGGCTGAGCATTAATACCGTCTACAAAATTGTACAGACACTTTGGCAATTCTTCAATATTATAACCGCCTTCCAGTGTCGCAAAAATATTATTAAAATTTTCTGACAGGATTTCACCTATTTCATAAAAAGTATCTACAGTCAACCGAAGGCTCAGCAAAAGATCATATTGATGCGCATCGAATCCTGCTGAAACCGCTACTACATCCGGATCAAACTGTTTTGCAATAGGAAGCGTGGTTCGCAGTGCATCCATAAAAATATCATCACCTGAACCCGGAGGCAAAGGAACATTTATAGTATACCCTTTCCCTTTTTTATTCCCTATTTCATTTTCGCTTCCATGACCTGGGAATGCAGGATACTGATGAATTGACCAATACATTATTTGATTTGAGTCATAAAAAATTTTGGAAGTTCCGTCCCCCAGATGTCCATCAAAATCAAAGATCAGTACTTTTTTACCTTTGTTAGCCAATCTTTGAGCTGCAATGGCTACATTATTAAAAATGCAAAATCCACTGGCGTGATTGGGATAAGCATGATGTCCCGGAGGACGAACAAGAGCCATATCATTTCTCTCTGAAGCAAGGATAGTGGCATTAACCGCATAGACGGCTGATTCATATGACTTTTTTGAAGTATGGGTATCTCCATCAAGTGGCCTACCGGAAGCACAATATTCCTTTACCATTTGTATGTAGGTATCTTCATGGACGATGCGTAGCACAGACTCATCAAAAGGTAAGCTGGTGGTTTTAAGGTCGCCCAAAGCCTCCAATCTCTTTTTGTTCTCTGGGTGCATCCCCGTATCGTGTTCCTTGAATATTGGATGATAAATGAATTCCATTTTTTTACTTCATTATATATATAGAAGCTACAAAGTACCATTTTCTATAGCTTTGTGTTGATGATTTATATCAAGATAAAAAATGATTTATAGCAGTGATTAATTGGCAGGAGATTGAAGAGATCGATTTTCAAATTAAGAAGTGTAATAAAAAAAATACACCAATGTAGCTTCCTTTAAAATATATGCCTGCCTGATTAATTAGATCATTGAAATTCTGTTTATCTTAATCGCCCATTTTAAAAGATAAACAAATCAATGAAAAACTTACAACTCATCCAGATTGCTTTAATCCTTCTTTTCAGCAATCTCGCAACAGCACAAAACGATAATAGCTTTTTTAAAACGATTCCAACTTTGGATGCTTCAACTCCTGAATGGGCGAAGAAGATGTATTCCGACAATCCAAATGTAAAGGAAATAGATTGGGCGTATTACCAATTTTATAAAGAACATGCTTTTGAAAAAAATATCCACACACAGAATTATAAATTCTGGCGCCGGAACATTGATTCATATATTGATCATAACGGATTCATAGATCAGTCATTGATTCAAAAGGAAAAAACTTTTCTTAAATACAAACAGCGACAAAGGGAGCAAAATACTTCGGCAAGAACCAGCAATTGGGAGTGTATCGGTCCGATGGAAACTTACAATCTTGGATCACAAGGCGCATTTCCGGTCTCCTGGCAGGCAAATGTCTATTCCTTTGATCAATCCGTTTCCAATCCGAACATATTATTTGCAGGGATGGAATCCGGTGGCCTTTTCAAATCTACAGATAAAGGGTTAAACTGGAATCTGGTATCAAGTAACCAACCATTTATCACCGTCAGTGACGTAAAAATTGCGCCGTCAAATAGCGAGATCGTATATGTTATCGCTCAAAGCAGTATTTATAAAAGCATCAATGGAGGCACTGATTGGGACGAGGTTTTTGCCATCGGAAGCAATGGTTTCAATTTAGCGATTCACCCTTCCAACCCAGACATTGTTTTTTGTGCCACTGAAAATGGCTTGTTGAAAACAACAGATGGAGGAGTGAACTGGACCAATTCTTTTTCAACTAAATGCTGGGACATCGCTTTCCATCCTGCCAATCCGGACATTTTATACCTTTTAAAAACAAATCCTTCTCTTAAAAAATGCGAATTTTTTAAATCTACCGATGGTGGAAATTCATGGGTATTGAAAGACAATGGTTGGTATGTTCCAAACGATCTGGCAAATGCAAACGACATTGGAGCAAGAATAGCCGTAACGCCGGCGGAAGCGGGTAAAGTCGTCGTTGGTTTACTTGGTGAAAGCAAAGCCAGCGACAATGGTTTTATTGGCGTTTACACGAGTTCTGACAGTGGAGAAAGCTGGCTAAATCCCAACCTGCCTGATGGTGGCCCATATAACAACAACAGCCACCAAAATCTGGCTACGATCAATCTCGATGGCACGGGTTTTCATCAGGGTTTTTACAATTTTGGAATCGCCGTTTCTCATAATAATCCAAACACCATTTGGGTGGGTTGTCTATCGCTTTCTGTTTCTTACGACGGTGGAGCCAGCTGGACCCGTATCGGCAGTTACAGCGCCGGCAATAATGATATTGGATGGATCCATCCGGATATTCAGGATTTGCATGTCCTTGGAGACGATATCTGGGTATGTACCGATGGTGGAATTAATTATTCTACGGATGAATTACAAACTCACGAATCCAGAAAAAATGGCTTGAGTGGTTCTAACTTCTGGGGTTTTGATCAGGGCTGGAACGAAGATATTTTAGTTGGTGGCCGCTATCATAACGGAAACACTGGCTATTTCCAAACTTATGGCGAAGGAAATCATTTGCGTCTGGGAGGAGCGGAAGCCGCGACAGGATATGTCAATCCATTGGAAGAGCGAAAAGCCTATTTTTCTGATATTTCAACAACGATACTCCCGGATAATCTGGGAGGTGATCATGCCTATTTGTCTAAAATTGCACTTTATCCCAACGAACATTACCTGCAATCCTATTCCAGTGAAATCGTATTTGATCCACGATATGCACACCACCTTTTTTTGGGTAATGAAAATAAAATCTGGAAATCCGAAAACGAAGGAGGATTGTTTGAAGTGCTTTATGACTTTGGTACTGCTGGAAGAATCCTCGAGATTGAAATATCTCGAAGTAATCATAATGTAATGTATTGTGTTTTTCAAAATGGAGACTCCTATTGGGACGACTGTGAAATATACCGTTCTAATAACGGAGGCAGCGGTTGGTTCCCAATTACTAATATTCCTGCTAATCGATGGCGACTCGAAATTAGCCTGAATCCGGAAGATGAAAATGAGCTATGGGTCGCTGCGATCAGCGGAGCGGATGGGCAAAAAATTTACCGAACATTAAATGGAGGTGATCAGTGGGATAATATGACTTCGTCGGTCTTAAATGGCGAAGAACTGGAAGACATTCTTTACCAGGCTGGAACAGATGGATTGATCTATCTGGTTTCCAAAACTGGTGTTTTTACGCGGGATAATAATAGCAGTGACTGGGAATATTGCGGCGATGGATTACCGCTGCAAAATGGCTCTTTTGAAGTCAAACCCTTTTATCGGGATAGCAAATTGCGCATGGCGACATTGAGAGGAATTTGGGAATCTGACTTAGTTCAGCCTTCCATGCCAATCGCTCAACCTATGACGACCGGCGACAAGTCATATTGCCTGCGAGATACAGTCCCATTTGACTGCTACTCTATTTTGGATCATAACGGCGCCAACTGGGAATGGGCCTTTGATCCGTCGCCAGCTTATGTGAGTTCTCTTTCTGCGCGTAATCCAAAAGTAGTTTTTGATACAGAAGGCAGTTACGATGTTACCCTGACCGTTACAGATGGCAGTGGGAATACTTCTTCCAAAACAGTAGCAGACATGGTCACTGTTTTCAATTTCTGTCAGGCAGATACCATTCCCGGAAAGGCGCTGGAATGTATGGTCGATGGTGATTTTGCTGAAACTGGAAACTTTGATTTGAACACAACGGAATTATCCTTTACCGCTTGGATAAAACCCAACGGTATCCAAAACGCTTATACCGGTATTTTGATGAATAACAACACCGCTGCCGGCTTGAATTTCAGAGACAACAACGAATTGGGTTACCACTGGCCGGGAGGTCAATGGTGGTGGAACAGTGGATTGATCGCCCCGGAAGGAGAATGGTCCCATGTTGCTTTAGTCGCCACAGCCGGTTCCGTTGCGGTTTATCTGAATGGAGTGGGTTCCACACACAATATTGCTATAGAACCAGTGGATATAAACACCATGCTCATGGGAAGTTATCAGGGCTGGGGAGGCCGAAATTATAACGGTCAAATTGACGAAATATGCATTTGGAAAAGAGCACTCTCACAGGAAGAGATCAGAGCCTACCGGCATTTAACCAAAGAAAATTTAATTGAAACCGATCCAGATATTATCGCCTATTACCAATTTAACGAAGAAGAAGGTAGTATCCTTGATAAAGTCGGAACTTCGCATGCCAGTTTAAAAGGAAATGCTACTCGTGTTACATCTTCGGCTCCTCTTGGTGGAGGGACGAGCGATCGCCAGGATGTTACTACCGGAGGTAGTTATAATTTTGAAAACACAGGTTTTGTGCTAGATATTCTTGACACAGGGATTACGCCCAATGGAGAAGTTGTGGTCTCCAGAATCAATCTCGATCCTTTTAACAAACCCAATCAAAATCCGGGTTTTGATAATTATTGGATTGTGAACAATTACGGAAATAATAATATAGCCACTTCCTTCGGCGGGGTAAGCTTCTCCCCTTTTACCGGTTTCGCAACAGGAGAAGCGATCAATGATCCATCGATCGCCATTTTATTTCAGCGCGAAGAGAATGGTTTTATTCAAAATTGGGAACAACTCTGCCCTGCTTACGAGGTCATTGGTGGGACGGAAAGCGCTTTTCATTTTAAAGATAATTGCAACCTGAATGCGCTTAATCAGTTTTATATCAGTTCTGTTGACGAGGAAACGCCAATCGTAGCAGATGACGACATCACAGCAACAAAATTAGTTGGAAAAGAAGCTGCTCAAATGGTCACTATTTTTCCAAATCCTGTTCACCACAACGATGACTTAATTATTGATAATAAAAGCGATGAACGAATTCGACTAAAATTATTCAATACCAATGGAAAGCAAGTAAAAGATGTGTTCATCTCCAAAAATGAAAAGACCACTTTAAAAATAAACGCTTTATCTGCTGGTGCTTATTTCTATTTACTCGAAGGAGAAAGTTTTATGAAATCCGGAAAATTGGTTGTCGAATAATGAGCCGGATTTTAAATTTGGTTTTTAAATTTGAAAAAATAAATCCCCTGGTGACCCGGAATGAATTAAGCTGATTGGCTTTAATGCTGGCTATCCTCTATCCAGGTTTACAATCCAATTTTTGAATTTTAAAAAATGACTACAGAACAACTTAATACCGAATTTGATGAGATAAAAGGCCAATTGAAGTCTTACATTCTTCGAATAACTGCCAGCGTGAAAGATGCAGAAGACATTGTACAGGATACCTACTTAAAATCTTCCACTAAGCTGGAAACTTTTAAAGGGAATTCAAGCTTAAAAACCTGGTTGTTCGCTATCGCTTCCAATCTTGCCAAAGACAATCTGAGGGCAAAAAAACGCTGGCCCGAAAATGTAACCGATATCTGCAGAGAAGCTGCAATGTCCAATCAACCATTTTTTCAGGAAGCTATGCAAATCAGAACGACCTCTGCGCAAGGTGCATTTGAAATCAAAGAACATATCGCTTTTTGCTTTACCTGTATCTCCAAATCATTGCCACTGGAACAACAACTTTGTTTGCTGCTCAAAGACGTTTATGATTTCAAGGTGAGTGAAATAGCGCAAATTATTGACAATACGGAAGCAATGGTAAAATATTATTTGCATACCAGCAGATCAAAAATGATAGATATTTTTGAAGGCAGATGCGCTTTGATCAATAAACAAGGAATTTGTCATCAATGTACGGAGCTAAACGGTATTTTTAATCCAAAACAAAAAGCACAGGAAGAATTAGTAAAAATTGAAATGGTGAGGGAGGCTGAAAAAGGGAATAAAGCGCAGCTTTTAGATTTGAGAATGAAAATAATACAGGGAATTGACCCTTTTGAATCCAACGCAGCCGAACTGCAACTCCATCATTTAGCACACAATAGGAATGTAATGGAAGAATTTTTGAAAAAAAATAGTGATTAGCCTATCGTTTTGTTTTGCTCAGACGTCAAAAGAGTAAAAAATACAAAATGAAACTTTTAATCACAATTTTATTACTTATGACAACAACAAACCTAACAGCACAAGACGGCAAAGCCACCACCATCAAAAAAACCTTCAGTCGCGAGACGGCAGTAAGCATTAACATTCAAGCTGAACCTTCAATAATCTGGGCGCTCTTGACGAACGCAGCCGATTTTCCAAGATGGAATTCAACGGTTGTTTCCATTGATGGAAATATCCAAACAGGCGAAAAAATAAAACTTAAGGTCACTCTTGATGAAAAGCGAACATTTAAAATTAAAATCAAAGAAATGGAACCCGAAAAAAGGATGGTTTGGGGCGATAGTCAAGGCAAAAGGACATTTACTTTGGAAAAACAAAACAACGGCTCTGTTCAGTTTTCAATGCACGAAAAGATCGGTGGATTGATGTTCCCGCTTTATGCCAAGCACATTCCGCCATTCGATGAAGCTTTTGAACAATATGCAGCGGATTTGAAAAAAGAAGCCGAAACAATTCAAAATACAAAAAACTAATTATGAAAAAAGGAACCAAAGAAAACCCCTGGAAGTTGAAAACCCCTCCTCAAACATCATCGTATGAAATGTACCTCGATGAAAAAGACGGAAAGGAAATCATCGTGTGCACCGTCGGTAAAACCATTTTACACTATGATGCCCGTTGCCTGAAAGACCTTCAAGCTATGCTGAAAAAACATGGTGACTGGATGCTGCTCGGCAGTAAAGACGAAAAGCAGGAAACGAAAGAGGGAACTGTAGAACATTGGGGGCGATCTACCGACAATCCGATTGGCGGATGGTATGGACTCAAAAAGAACTTTAGAGGTCGCTTTGGCATGTATATTCCTCCATTAATGGAGGAACTCGGCCTTGCTGAAGTTGAGCACAATGCTAGAAATAACAGAATGAAAGCTAAGTAGCTGCAACCATTTTAGAATAATGGCTTAAATAAATAGATTTGAGATTGAACTTCAATTACCTGGATTAATGGTTTATAATAACTTTCGTTGTTTGATTAAAAGAATCACCGTTTATGTTAAGAAAATATACGCCATCGCTTAAATTAGCAGCTGGAATAATATTTCTGTTTCCGTTATCAAGTGGTTGAACGAGGATTTCATTACCCAAAACATCGTATAAAGTTGCAATACCACGCTCCAAGTCTACTAATTGAATTTCAAAAGAATTTCCTTTAACCGGATTCGGAATTATTTTAACAGAATAATCTTTTGATTCAAAGCGTATATGCGCTATCTGGCTAAAACTGGAAGCCCCATCAAAATCCACCTGTTTTAAGCGGTAATAATTGTCTCCCTGATTTGGCTTGTTGTCTGTAAAATGATAGGTTGAAGCCAGATTACTCGTTCCTTTTCCATTTACTTTACCGATATTATTAAAGGTTCTTCCATCATTACTTCTTTGAACCATAAAATATTTATTATCCAACTCACTTTCGGTCCTCCATGAAAGTATCACATTCTGATCATTTGGAATTGCTGAAAAGTAACTGAGTTCAACCGGTAATGGCGGATCTATTTCTATTAAATGGATTACCTGATCAACATCAAGGTTGGTCTCTGTTTGAACAGTGCCTGAAGGCCAGGTCACTTCGATTTCGGAAATTGTTGTATTATCTTTTAACCCAAAATGAGCATATAAAGCATCGCCGCCGCCAGTATTGGATCCACTCCTTGTTTCAAAATACTGAATTACGTCATCAGGAGTCGTAAGTTTAATTTTTGAACCTATTCCGTTTTTATTTGAGGTCGTACCTTCGAGTTCTATTTTTGTCCAATGATAGCCACTGTCATTATTGTTTTTTCTCAAATAAACGGGTTCATGATAATTGAGAATAAAAACATCCAGGTCTCCGTCATTGTCATAATCAGCACAGGGACCATTTCGGCCTCTGGTGATATCTTCCATTTCAATGGCTTCGGAAATGTCGGAATAAGTGCCATCACCATTATTTTCATAAAAATAATTTGGAGATGGATACCATTGTGGAACAGTAATATCTACTAAAGATCCTGACACCAAAAATAAATCTTGCCAGCCATCATTGTTATGATCTAAAAAAGAAGTTCCCCAAGAGAATGTTCCATTCTGATTTCCTACTCCCAGGTCATTAGTTACATCACTAAAAGTGCCTTCATTATTTTCATAAAACATACAAGCCCCCCAATTGCTGAAATAAATATCTATCCACCCGTCGCGATTGTAATCTCCAATTGCCAGACCCATTCCGTTTTCGCAAGCATCAACGCCCATGGTAACAGCAACCTCCGTAAAAGTCCAGTCATTTATTCCGTCCGTTCCCCCATCATTTCTAAATAATTGCATTGGTTTAGTGATTTCTCCATAAGGGCAATCATTGATCAGCATAATATCAGGGTCACCGTCATGGTCAAAATCAAACCAGCCCCCGATAAAACCAGCCCCCATAAGGTCGGCAATACCAAGCAAATCAGATACATCCGTGAATGTTCCATCTCCATCATTGTGAAATAACTGATCCTGAGTGTTAGCGCTTGGATCAGCATCGAAAATTGGGACGTGGCGGGCCACATATAAATCCAGGAAACCATCGTTGTCGTAATCTCCCCAGGTGCCTGTAGTACTTCTACGCTCATCATCTATATCAAAACCTGCCTCTGTAGTCACATCCGTAAAAGATGTTCCGCCTTCATTTCGAAACAAGCGGTCGCCGTAACCGTTACACAAATAAAAATCATTCCAACCGTCATTGTTATAATCTGCAAATGATACTCCTGATCCAGTTCCGCCCGTATCCTGTATGCCAAGGGAAGCAGCAACTTCAGTAAATGTGCCATCACCATTATTGTGAAACATGCAGTTGGCAGCTTCTTGATTGGTGATATAAAGATCAAGATATCCGTCATTGTCATAATCCACCCAACCAGCTCCCGTACCATAATTATTAAAACCAGGATATTCTATTCCTGCATGGCAAAGGGGTTGACTTGAATCATTTGGATCAACAATCCCAGCTTCAACTGTTACATCAGTAAATGGTTGTTGTGAATAACTCATTAAATGGCAAACAAAAACCAGAATAAAGAGAACAATGACTTTATTAATTGTAGTTTGATTTAACATGGCACTAAGGTTTTTAATTCGAATCAAAAGCAAATGACTTATTCATTTTGAATTGAAAAGTTAGCTTGCAAAAGATTACAAGTTAATTGCGATTATAAAAAAATTGAATTATAGCTTTAGATTTTAAAACCAGGTCGGTGCGATGGGATTTAGTAAATATATAAAAAAAAGTTGAAACTAAAGAAGTATAGGAAATATATCCAGTTTTGATTTAAAATTAATGGAAGGGTCAGGACTTGCTGAAGCGGAGTATAATTCATGGGAAAGTAAAATGAGAGCTAAATAGCTCCCATTGTGTAAATTTGAGCTTGTCTTTTGACTAGCCTCTTTTCTTAAAATTGGGCCGTCGGCTTTTCCATCGGGTATTGCTTCCACCTCCTCTGGTCGGATTTGCAGATCGGGATTGTTGGTTCCTTTGTGTCTTTACCGGATTTTTATGTATTTCCTCCGTGCCATCACTTAGAAAGGGATGTTCCGCAATTACGGGAATATCCTGGTCGATCAGCTTCTGAATATCTCGCAAATATGCTTTTTCCTCGACATCACAAAACGACAGTGCAATTCCACTTGCCTTGGCACGTCCCGTCCGGCCAATCCGGTGGACGTAAGTTTCGGGGATGTTCGGAAGGTCATAATTGATCACAAGCGATAATTCCTCTACATCAATACCGCGGGCAGCGATGTCCGTCGCAATGAGCACCTTTGTGTCACCGTTTTTGAAATTACCCAGCGCTCGTTGCCGTGCGTTTTGTGATTTATTGCCGTGGATGGCTTCAGCCTTGATACTCGCTTTTCCAAGCAAACGGACAATCTTGTCTGATCCATGCTTTGTTCGGGAAAAAACCAGTGTGGAATCAACCGACTCCGTTTGCAGCAGATGGATCAATAACTTTGTTTTATCTTTTTTCTCAACAAAATAAACCGCCTGCTCTACTTTTTCCGCCGTTGCCTGTCCAGGTTTAACAGAGACTTTCTCCGGGTCGCCTAATATCTTGTGCGACAGTTTTATGATTTCTTGTGGCATCGTTGCTGAAAAAAACAACGATTGCCGTTTTACCGGTAATTTTGCGATAATCTTGCGAATATCGTGAATAAAACCCATGTCAAGCATGTGGTCAGCTTCATCAAGCACAAAATATTTGACATCATTCAATGAAATGTAACCCTGACCCATCAGATCCAGTAATCGTCCCGGTGTTGCGACGAGGATGTCCACGCCTTTTCGGAGAACTTGTGTCTGAGCACCTTGCCTTACTCCACCATAAATGACCGTATTTTTAATACCTGTAAATCTTCCATAGCTAGTAAAGCTATCAGCGATCTGGATGGCCAATTCTCTTGTCGGAGTAATGACGAGGGCTCTAATCTTTCGTAATCCATTATTCTGATTCGATTCACGAAAAAGATGCTGGAGTATCGGTACCGCAAACGCAGCAGTTTTACCTGTACCCGTCTGCGCACAACCAAGCAAATCCTTTCCGCGTAAGAGGATCGGGATGGATTGTTCCTGGATTGGAGTGGGATGTGTATATCCTTCGGACTGGAGTGCTTTAAGGATGGGATCTATAATTCCTAATTCTTTAAAATTCATATATAATTTGATAAAAGGATGCAAGGTACGCTAATTAGTTTGATATATTTCTTTTTGTACCTTAACTTGAAAGGACGCGCCTGCATTCTTCATTTATATCGCTGGCGACTACTTTCAACAAACAGCATTGCAACAATTTTAGTTCATTTGTCAAACCAATACCCTCTGAAATCCATCCGCTATTCCAAGTGTAAAAAAAACAAGCATTAGATTTTTCTGTAAAAAGAAAATAACATACCTTCAACACCACATAAATTCTCCCGACAAAAAAGACACTCAAAAGCTTTATATAAAAAGTTTCACGCCTTATTAAATGAACATTAAGTTCAAGAAACTTTAGTGTTTGATTTTTTTTCAAAACCTCAGGATAATTGAGAAGCAAAAGACATTGTTTTATAAGCGTTTTAAAGCAAAAAAAAATACAACAACTTAATAAAACAGCTTTTTAATTTTTCCTTATTATATTGTTTTCCATTTTTTATCAGCCTGAAAAAAATAGGATTAATTGAATCCAAACCTAAGGCCGATCAATATTTAAATAAAACAAACAAATGAAAAAACTGATCTTTTTGATTCCCTCCTTATTCTTTTTTGCTTTTACGACACTTCTTGCTCAATTTGGTGCTGGGTCTCCAAAAGTAATCGACGAAATAAGAAGTAGTAAGCTGATGGTCGTTTTATTTGATAAGGCTCCTGATTACAACGATTATATCCAACAATATGTAGAGAAAAACTGGAAATACGGAGACTATGAATTTATTAATTCGGATGATTTAGACGACTATAAAAAAAGAAAGGACCTGTTCTTTTTATCCAAGACAACTGCGGTCGCAGGAACACCAAGCAATAAGTTTTATAATGTCAATCTAACCATTTCCAGAAGATCCAAATTATATTATTCCTGGGGAAGCAAATATGTTGTTGTAAACGTCCCGACTGGTTATTCTGTCGGAAACGAAATCTCTCATGAACGTTTTGATTCCTTTTTAAAAGTGATGTTTGATACTTTGGAAGAATTTGAAAAGAAAAAGCTTGAACTTTTCAAAGGAAAACAATTAGCTAAGTATTACAATCCTCAAAATGATGTTTCAGGTTTTAAAGATAAAGAGCTTTTAATTCCAATATCCAGTAAATTATACGATTACAAATCTTCAGAAATCGCAAAGTACTATACCAAGAAATTTAGAATAGTAAAAGAAGGAGAATTGGGAGAATTGATGGGCAGTGACGAAGGGCAATTCATTTATTTGCATGCTTATCAGGAAGGCCCGGCCATTATATATTTTCTTTTTGATATTGAGCAAAATAAGATGGTTTATTATGGTAATCAACCAGAGGGAGTCGTCATGAGCGGTGTCACAAACACAAAATCAACTTATAAAAAAATGTTGAAAGATCTGGATGAAATAATGAATTAATGAACGCTTTAAACATTCTTTAAAAAACATTAAGTGACGGAAAGAAATTATTGATAAGCTATTTCACATTTTGAAAATGATCTAAATAACTGATTACCAAGAAGTTTTTAGATTATTTTTAAGATGTGTTAAAAAAATAGCTTATTGATAATTCCGTCAAACAACTTAAATCGAAAAATCGCTATAAAATTGAAAATAATTTATCTGTATGAAGAATCTAATTAGTATACCTATTATTTTGCTTTTGATTTTTCCTGTTTGTTTATTTGGGCAAGCTCCCGGATACCTCGGAAAAAGAGCGTCGATCATGTTTAACTTCTCCAGCTTTCCAGCATTATTCGGCCCTACCCAAAACAACAGAGGAAGTGAAGAAAGAACCTTCGGGGATCGTTCGGGTTGGCTCGGTATCAACTATGAACTTGAGGGCCAGTTTTCTTACGCACTCGGCCGCTACTACAGCCTTGGTGTTTTTGGAGGGCAATATTACACCGCAACAAAGTCAAAAGCAAGCACCTTGTCGCTCCCGCAAATTCCTGGTTCCAATGATATGGATTCACATGAATTGTTTCACCGATTGAATGTGACATCGGTCGGTTTGGTCTATAGTAAATTTAATAAGAAAAAAGGGGCACTGGCTCCTATTGGGAACCGTTTTTTTTGCAGCCTGAAAACAAGTTTTATTAAATCGGAAATCATTGACAAAAAGACCACCTTTTACAACTCAGATGGAGAATTATTTGGCCATGGCAACTTAAATATTGATGAAAAGATAAATTTTAGCTTTTTCCATTTTGGTTGGTCCAACAGCCAGGTTTTCTGGAACAAAATGATTGTAAATGTAGGATTTAAAATAGGTTTTCCTTTAAACTTAAAATATTACGCTTCTTTATCAGATGGTGGCACGGATGGTAGTGCGCTTGATATTTACAATACTAATCGGAATCAGGCCAATTATGAAGCAGCAGTATTTGATCGATTATTTCGACATGAACTTATGCGAATAGATATTGGTGTAGGCTACCTTTTATTTTAATAAAAAAAATAAAGCATAGATAAAATGAAAAATAATATAATAAAACTTTTCCCACTGTTCTTAATTCTTTTTTCAACGGCTTGTTTCAAATATGATACGCAGTTTGACGGGCCTTATAAAGATGGCGATGAAACGACAGTAGAACTTCCAAAAGAAGTGGTATACGTCGCCGGAGGTAATGTTTATTTGGCCAATGAATTTGTAAGGGACTCCATAAAGATTGATAATTCCGGAACTGTAGAAGTCGCTTCAATAAACAACGATCATTCAAAAGTCCTTTTTAAAAGACCTGGTCAAAATATCATGATCTATGACATAGCGGCCGAAAACGTCATTGGTGAGGTACCCAACTCTGAAACAGCCAATTGGTTTGACTATCATAAAAATAACCAAACGGTTTATTATATTTTATCCGATGACAAATTGTACACAAATGGTCCGGAAGTATTGGCCAACAACCCCATTAATCTTCGCACGTTAAGCGGTGTTTTCGGAACCGTTAAAGGTGTCGTAGTTATGGAAAATGGCAACTTTGTCTTTTCAATGGCTTCATTATCTTCGAATAACAAGTACTTGTTTGAATCGGATGGCATTAATATCCTCAGCCAATATCAAACAACCTCAGCAAGAACAAGCTTTCGATTAAACGCCAGTGAGACTAGACTATGGTCCGGCAATGAATTGAATAGCTTTTTATACTATTATAGAGTGCCTCAATTGACACAATTAGGCGATGATTCTCAATATATTCTTGGAGCACCGATTTCGTCAAGTCTTGGTTACAGAATTACAGATTCTAACCCTAGCCAGATATTAACGTCTATTTCTCAAAGTATTCAAAGCCCAGGAGGGCAGATCACTTCTATTGATTTTTAGGAAATGGAAACCTTTATTAAAATTTAGTCATCCAAAAGAACAAGATATAGCAATGAAAATTTCAAATCATCTAATAGCAGTCCTTTTTCTATTTGCCGGCATCTCTATGTCAGCGCAATCTCCTGATTTATTGAAGTCTGAAGGTGAAATACCCAAAGAGTTTATCACACCAAGTGCAACCAAATACAAAAAGCAAGTCAAACAATTAGAGAGCAAAAAAATAAAAAAGAAGGAGAAAAAAAACCAGAGCCAATTTTTACTGGAAACCAACTTTGCTATTGATGATATATTGCAAAGTGGAATGGTTTTGTTTAATGACCCGACCACCGTTTATGTCAATAAAGTATTAAATAATATTCCTATTGAAGACTCCAAACTAAAAAAGAAAAAACCCAGAGTTTATGTCCTGAAAACTAGCGCGGTTAATGCATTTGCAACGCATCAGGGGATTATTTTTGTGACACTTGGATTGCTTGCCAATTTACAAAATGAAGCACAACTGGCTTTTATTCTATCCCACGAGTTGATGCATGTCAAGCATCAGCATTCTATGAATAAATTTATCAATTCAAAGGATATCGACAAAAGCAATAAACGAAATGATAGGAACGTGGATAAGATCGCTGTGGATAGAAAATTTTTTAAACAAAGCATGTATTCCAGACAACTGGAAGAAGAAGCCGATGAAAAAGGGCTGGAAGTATTTTTAAAAAGCAATTATGACCCACAAGCAATCCTCAACACCTTTACTGTACTGCATTACGCTTACTTGCCTTTTGAGGATTATCCTTTTGAAAAATCCTTTTTTGAAGACGATAATTATGTTTTTCCGGAAAATCTGTGGTTAGAAAAAGTGAACGAAATTTCCGCAATGGAGGACGATAAAGATGCAGAACAAGAATCCTCTCACCCCAATAGTAACAAACGGTTGAAAATGATGAAGGAAAAAATTGTTGCTGGTGAAAACACCGATAAAACAGCTTTCATTCTTCCGGAAGCCGAATTTCGTAGTATTCAAGCCATCGCCAGGTATCAAATCCCTTTTTTAAATCTTTATGATGAAAATTTTCCGGAAGCCATTTATACCAGTTATCTGATGTTGAAGGAATTTCCTGATGATTTTGAGCTTAAAAAAATCATTGGCAAAGCGCTTTACATTGAAGCAAAATATAAGAATTACGAACGTGAAGAAGGTGGAAACAGGGATAGACAATTGACTAAAATTGCAGAAAACAGGGAAGGAGAGGTTCATCAGTTGTACAATTTATTAAGTGTCATGGATAACAAAGATCTCACGATATTAGCAACAAAGTACAACTGGAATCTTTACCAGCAGAATAAAGAAGATGAAGAACTGAACCTGTTGATTAAAGATATGTTTATCGAATTCGCTGATGATTTTAAAGAGCTTGATGACTTTGCGCTTACTCCCAAACCTACAGTTGATAGCCTTGTCGCTGAGATTGAACCGGCAGTTCAACGGGATAGCCTTTCTAAATATGAAAAAATAAAAAAGACTGCAGCGGAAAACGAGTATTGGGAATATGCCTTTATAAACGAACTCAAAGGGGAAGACTTTAAGGAGCATTTTGAAAAAGGATTGGAAGATTTAAAAAAAATAGAGGAAAGGGATCAATATTATGAAAACTTAGGATGGAAAGAATATGAAAAGCAAAGAAAAAAAGAAGAGAGAAAAGGGAAACAGCTTGGGATAAATAAAATTGTCCTCGTCAACCCTTTTTATCTATCGCTTGATGAGCGAAAAGGTGGAACCATCCAATATATTCGTTCCGAGGAAAAACAGACTTCTTTCCGGAAAATGATCAAAGATTTGGCAAAAACATCAAAATTAAATGCGACAGTACTTGACGTGACAGATCTGTCAACCAATGATATCGAAAAATTCAATGATATCTCTGAGGTCAACCAGTATTTTGGCCAGCAAATGGATCACTATGGACTTTCATTAACACCAGGGTATAATCAAAACAAAGTGAATGCCATTGCAGAAAAATACGGAACTGAATATTTTTTATGGACCGGAGTAATCTCCTTAAAGGAAAAAAATAGCGGATGGGCTATGGTTGGAGCATCTGTTTTTATGCCTTACCTTTTACCTTTTACTATTGCAAATGCTGTCACGCCAAAATACGATATGCTTTATTATGCTATATTATTTGATGTAAAAACTGGACGCAGAAGCATTATAAAAATGGATTATTTCGATAAACGCGATAGCAATACAATTCTAAATTCCCATATTTACGATGTGTTTCACCAGATCAAAAGTAAGAAAAAGTAAATATTATTATTACGGAGAGCTGCTTTTATACTCAAAAAGGGAAATTGAAAACGAGAATAAATAAACTGGATTCATGACCTGTTAAAAAAAAGCCATTGGTGTATACCGATGGCTTTTTATAAATCAGGAATAAAGTAATAACTATTGTCTTGTTGCATTTTTTTATTATTTTTAAAGGGAAACCAACGATCAACAAGTCATGAAAATCTTTCCTTTCTGCTCCATGATTTTCTTGTGTCTTTGCACAAGCAGCGTACTAAATGCCCAGGTCAGTTTTTATAAAATCTATCTCAACGACGAACAAGACAGCGAAGTCTTTGATATTAAACCGTTATCGGACGGTGGCTACATGATGGCCGGAATAGCTGACAATGGCGGCAATAGCCAGATATCACTTACCAACCTGAGCTGTGACGGTACTGTCAAATGGGCCAAAAATTATGGCAACAGTAGCACTATTAATAATACTTTTTGCCAAATAATCGAAGCAGATAACGGCGACATCGTTTTTGTGAACAATGTAGGTTCTTACCAAAACTATGACATTGTGGTAGCACGAATAGCACCTGATGGTACTGCCCTTTGGAAAAAACGATATGGCGGCAACCGCGATGATGGCGGCCGCGCTATTGCACAAACTCCTGATGGTCATTTCGTCATCACCGGGAGCACCAACAGTTACGGTACTGACAACAGCGGCTCGCTGAGTTACACCGATGTGTATTTCATGAAAGTCGATGGCAACAACGGCGATATTCTTTGGACCAAAACTTATGGAAACAACCAGGCCATCGAAGGTGGTTATGCCATGACTATCGATGTTGAAGGTAACCTGTACAGTACCGGCCGATTTCTTGTAGGAGGCACTTTCTACTGTTATATCCTCAAAACTGACGGTGATGGAAATGTCTTGCTGTTCAAAGGCTTTGGCGCACCCAATCACCGCACTTATGGTTATGATATCAAAGTGTCGGACAACGGTGACATTGCACTCACCGGCAGTACAACCATTGCCAAGATTGACCATACCAGTCCTCCGGATGTTTTTCTGATAAAAACCAATAGCGAAGGAGTACCGAAGTTTACAAATATCTATGTCCCTGTGGTTGGAAGCGATAATTCTGAAAGCGGATCTTCACTAGTCTTGCAAGATGATGGTGGTTATGGTATAGGTGTGCCTACCATGTCGTTTACCAATTGGACCATGGGTTTTGTACCCAACAAAAATGCTGTTTACAGTACCGATGCTGACGGGTTGATCGAAAAGGCAGTTTTATACAATCAGGGTGGTTCGCACTACACGCGCTTGCGTAAAGCATTGGACGGCGGTTACATCCTGTCTAATTTTTCCAACTTCTATAGCACCTCTTTTGAATTCATTCCGCTTATCATAAAAACCGACGCAAATTATGAAAGCGGCTGTAATACTATCGATGTAACCAACGAATTGACAGAGGTATCCGAAAACTGGGATATCCAGGATATTAGTTATATCACAATGGATGGCGGGGTGGCGACCGGCCATGGACCTGAGTCGTCATTCTCCTATAGCGATACCGATGTTCAGTGTATCGAGATACCTGCTGCAGAAGCGTTGTTTAGCGTAGCACCAAATACCAATGAGCCCCTTGCAACTTTCGATTTCACCAATACCAGTATTGCTATCGGCAGCTATCATTGGGATTTTGGGGATGGTAATACTTCTGAGGAAGAAAATCCTACGCACAGCTATGAGGCTGTCGGAACCTACAATGTTTGCCTGACGCTTTATGCTAATTGTGACACCAGTGTTACTTGTATGATGCTAACCGTCAATGAACTACCCACCTCGGTAGATGAAGTTCCAGGTGTTCCATTTGAATTGTACCCCAATCCGGTAACGGAAATACTTTACCTTAAAACGAAAGATCATTTTCAAGGGCTTCAATCCATTGCTATTTTGGATGCAAACGGACGAGTGGTTTTTGACAGGAGATGTTCTGATACTATTTTAAACAATCAGATCGGTATCTCCATGGAAGATTTTCCGGAAGGGATGTATTTTCTGAGATTGATGTGGGAGGAAGGGCCTATTTCAAAAAAAGTGATTAAAGCAGGTAGAAACCAATAAGACTATAGACAAACCAATAAAAAAATATTACCTTCGCCCCGAATTATAAACGGAGAAAAAATCTCCAAAAAATATTGCTTATGCTTACCATTCAAAAAAACCACGTTGTCGCAATTGACTACACACTTTCTAATAATGAAGGTTCCGTAATGGATACTTCAAAAGGGCGTAGTCCCCTGACCTATATGCATGGCACCGGTGCCCTGATCCCTGGTATGGAACATGCTCTCGAAGGCAAATCGGAAGGCGATGATTTCAAGATAAGTATTGATCCTGCAGAAGGTTATGGTGATCGTGATCAAGGCCTCATTCATACTGTCGATCGCAAAGAACTGACGCATTTGCCCGACCTTAATGTGGGAATGGAATTAGAGGTTGAAACGGAAGATCTCCCCCTTATTCTGACTATCATTGAACTTAACGATGAAGTCGCTGTGTTAGACGGAAATCATCCTTTGGCCGGCCAAACCCTCAATTTTGAGATCCAGGTGCGAAGCGTTCGTGAAGCAACATCAGAAGAAATCAGCCATGGTCACGTTCACGGTCCTGGTGGACATCATCATTAAACTTCTTCAGAAGGTTTTTAAGCATCAAAAATAGGGCGGCTCCTTTAATCTCTTAGATTGAAATATTATTTTAAATTAATAATAAAGCCACCGCTGTTGCTCTCCTTAAAGGAAATAACAAAAAAAGATAAAATTATATTGGTAAAAGGAAATGGCTTATTTTAGAATTTCCTATAATTGTTGCGAATTAATCTTTGGAGAACGCTGTGGCAACTATTGCTGAGAAATAATCAAAATACGTTTTTTGTCATTTGTAGGGTATAAAAAATGAAATGAGCACAAGTAAATAATACTATACAAATTTTAAATTATGAAAAAATCAGCGGTATTAATTTTAGTTCTAATAGGCTTCTCTTCAATTGTTAAAGCACAAAGTGAAGAAAGTTTCAGTACAAATTTGGGTATGGGGTTTCATTTGATCCAAAACCAACAAGACTTTGGAATAGGTCTTAATTTAACGAGTCCATATTTTGTAAATGAAAAAATTGCCCTTCGTATAAAAGGTAATTTGTTATGGAATCAGCATTTAGATAATAATAGTAACACAACCTGGTCTCCTTATTCAAGCTTTTCACTTGGTCTAATTGGAGTTGGAGGAAAGATCGGGGATTTTATCCGTTTATATGGAGAAGGTGGGATTATGGTATTATTGCCTTCTAGTGAATTTTCCTCAAAGAATTCTGAGTTTGGAGGTTATGGACTATTTGGATTTGAGTTTTTTATGAATAGTCAGTCCAATTATTTTATTGAAATTGGTGGCATTGGCACAGGGGCTATAGCTGATAAGATTTCGGGAAAGCCAATTTATTCCAATGGATTATTAATTAGTGCTGGATATAGGTATGTTTTCAAGTAATATTAAAAAAGGATATACACCTTGAATACTATATATGAAATCATAGCTGCCTAATGACAGGCTACGCTTCATATACTTACTGCTGTTTATATTAATAAAATATCAAAATATTTAAAGATGAAATTTACAAGAAAAGCAAATGCCAATTGGAAGGGTTCCGGGAAAGATGGAAAAGGAACTTTAACCACCCAAAGTTCTATTTTAAATAAAGCCCAATATTCGTACAAAACCCGGTTTGAAAACGGAATAGGAACGAACCCTGAAGAACTTGTTGCGGCAGCCCATTCCGGTTGTTTTACGATGCAGCTAAGTTTTTTGTTGGGCGAAGCTGGTTTTACACCAACCAATCTCGAAACAGAAGCTAAAGTTACTTTTGAGGATGGTAATATAACTACTGTTCATTTAGAATTAAGTGGTCAAGTCGAAGGAATAGATGAAAAAAAGTTTCAGGAAGTAGCACTTAAGGCTAAGGAGATGTGTCCAATTTCTAAATTGCTTAATACAACCATAACTTTATCAGTTAGCCTTGTCTGACTTTTAGAAAGTTTAATATAATCAAAGAAACGACGATCGAAAACGCTGTAGCTCTATTAGTGATCAAATGAAAATTACTTTTAGCCAATTTAAAATCCCGCATGTGTTTATTTTTCTCTCCGGGATTATCCTTTTTTGTTCTTTGCTTTCTTACGTTATTCCATCAGGTACTTTCGAGAGAAAATCCAGGATGATTGGCAAAATAGAGCAAAGTGTTGTGGTTCCCGGTAGTTATAAAGAGATTCCTAAACATTACTCTGCCAAAGGATTATTAATAAGCGAAAAAGTAGCAGGGAGTGCTTATCCAATCTCTCTATTGGATTTGCTTACGGCGATACCCAAAGGAATGCAACAATCAGCGGTCCTTATCTTTTTTATTTTTATCATCGGAGCTGTTTTTAATATCATCCATTATACCGGAGCCATCAATGCGGTGTTGTTTTATTTAATTGAAAAATTTAGAAATAATCCGACTTTACTTTTCTTTTTGATTTATATGTTGATTTTCTCGGGTAGCTCATTCATGGGCATACATATAGAAACGATTCCATTGATCCCTATTTTTCTGCTGTTGGCCAAACAAACCGGCTATGATCGGCTATTTGGTATTTCCCTGATCCTGTTTCCAGTTTTCATTGGTTGGACTACGGCAGTCACTAACCCATACACCGTGCAGATCGCACAGAAAATTGCTGAACTCCCCATGGGTAGTGGCATCGGGCTGCGTATTGGACTGTACTTCGTTTGTGCAATTGTTGGATTTGCATACCTGATGAGATATGGAAACCGGGTCAAAAATAACAAGACAGCGTCTATCATGAAAGACGATCCCTTCGAGATAAAGGATGTCCAAAATCTGAAAAAGGAGGTCCTCACCTCCAAGCATATCTTGATCTTGACAGTGATGGTGATCTCTTACGCATTCATCATGATTGCTGTTCAGACCATGGACTGGGGCTTGATCGAAATGAGCGGCGGATTCATTGGTATTGGAATAATGACCATTTTAATCAGCCGCATGTCAGGGGACGAATCCATGAATGCTTTTGTAAAAGGGCTGGAAACGATGATCGTCCCTGCACTCGTTGTTGGGGTTGCCCGGGGAATATCCGTAGTAATGCAGGAAGGCCAAATCATTGATACGATATTGTTTTATGCATCCAATGGCTTATCGACCATGCCCAAAATATTAGCCGGAGAGGGTATGCTGTTTTTTCAGACCTTACTGAATTTTTTCATTCCTTCTGCTTCAGGACAGGCATTGGTTTCCATGCCCCTAATGACTCCACTCGCCGATCTGTTGGATATATCGAGACAAACAGCGGTATTGGCGTTCATACTCGGAGATGGCTTTTCAAATATTATTATTCCAACCAACGGTGTATTGATGGCGATGCTGGGAATTGCTGCTGTTCCTTTTGAAAAATGGTTCCGTATGGTCATCCCTCTCTTTTTAATATTAATGTTAATTGCGATGGCAACCATGATGGTTGCGATTTTGATAGGATATTAGATCTTTTGAAATGATTCAGGTTTTCTAAACCGCAGAGTAGGCGGTTCTATCTTTTTGAAAAAAATGAAAACAATTACTTCACTGATTCAACAATGGATAAAGGATATCCCGAATAATTAGAAAATTCGGGATATCTTATGTTTTTTAGATCAATCTCCACCGACTCGTTGCTCTTCTTCTTCAAGTCCTGTATTTCGTTTTCTGCTTCTCTTCACCTCCTGACTTCCAAAGGCATAGCTGACATTCAATCGTATCTGACGGCTTTCCCATCCGCCACTTCCGGTTATATAAAGGCCGCCGAATTCCATATCTGCGCGCCAATTGGAAGTGTAAAGAATATCGCTGAAAGACAGTCGAAACGAAAGCCGGTTTTCCAAGATTTTCTTTTGAATGGCAATATCCAGCGACCCCAAACTTTTAGTCAGGTAAGTGCCACCCCAAACCGAAGGCGAACTAAACCAACCGGAAACTTCCAATTTAAAACCCTTTGGAAGGGAAAAGGTGTTTTGTCCATAAAAGCTCAATGTACTTTGGTCTATTGATTTAAATTTTTCATCATTCCCCTGATACGAAGCATGGTACGCATTCAAGCTGGCATAAACGCTCCACCACTTAGCCACTTCGAAAGGATAACTAACGCTCAGACTCCAAATATTCTGGTTGGCAATATTACGAGTGATCAAAAAGTTTTTGGTAGCACCCAAGGTGTCGGTCACCTTTGCAAAGAAATCACTTATATGACTGTAACTTATCGACGTAGTCAACCGATAATTGTAAGTGTGAGACAGCTTTATATTATCTGTGTATTGAGGTTGTAAAAATGGATTTCCTTTTGAAAAAGACAACTCGTCAATCTGGTATTCAAAGGGGTTCAGCGATTGGTAATTCGGCCGCTGTATACGCCTGCTATAATTCATTGTCCAGGAGTTTTTTTGATTGGGACTGTAAGTAATACCACCGCTTGGAAACCAATCGGTGTAATTGCGTTTGACATTGTCGTCGTCACTGGATTGGATGCTTTTTAAATCACCTTCCGAGATCGTTTGTTCCACACGAAGGCCAATTTGAGCATTCCATTTTGACCACTTTTTGTTAATATTTATATAAGCGGCGTTGATGTTTTCATCATAAATAAAACGATTGGAGCGATTTTCATTTAAATAATCCGTTTCGTCTATCACATCATAAAACTCGAAGGTATTATCAGTCTTTACTTTAGAATACTTTCCTCCAATACTAAATTGAGTTCCAAAAACCTCTTGCGAATAATCTACTTTTACTGTATTGATATCGATGACGGTAGGAGTAATCATTCTGTAATTTCGCTCAAAAAGCAGGTTTTCTCCACTGCCATCAAGGTATTCATTAGGTTGATAACTTGTGCGATCCCGATTGTATTTTCCATAATCGATATCAACCATCAACTCATGTCCCAGTGTATCTGCAAAACGATAATTAATATTACCAAGCAGATTATAACTTTCGTTTATACTTTCATTTCGTGCCATAAGAATCTGATCCACTTGTCCCGTTGAAAGTGGTGTAATAGGCGTCGTTGTGAGACCTTTTGAGTTACCCCTGAAAAAATTTCCGTCCAGCAATACGCCAATCGTGTGATTAGCATGTGGAAAAACATCCATCCCAAGCCTAACATTATTTACCTTTTTATTATTAAGAGTCTCTAACTTAGAATCATATCGAATGTTCTCTTGTATCCGGTCCAAATTGAGAAAGCTCCAGGTATCTCCAAAACTATTGTTATAAGTACCAAAGAGATTGGTCTTTTTTGTACGATTATTGATAGATATCGAGGAATTATAGCGACTGTTTTTACCATAAGCATAACCACCCGAAATGGTACCATTGGTTCCCAATCGCTTATCCTTCTTCAACCGGATATTGATGATCCCGGCATTACCCGCTGCGTCGTATTTTGAGGAAGGTTGCGTGATGAGCTCTATAGCTTCAATATCTGAAGATTGCAAAGCGCTAAGGTAATTCGTCAGATCTGCTCCCGAAAGCGGAGATGGTTTGCCATTGATGTAAATTAACACTCCGGTTTTGCCTTCCAAAATAACATTATCATTATTGTCAATGATCACTCCGGGCGCCTTTCGAAGCAATTCAAAACTATTAGTACCTGTTGAATTAAGTGAGTTTTCAACATTAAAAACGGTCCTATCAGCAAAAACCTCAATCAAGGGGCGCGCTGACACTACTTCTACTGCTTCAAGTTCAGCAGAAGCTGGCTGAAGAATAATTGGATCAAGTTTGTATACCTCTTTATCTAATGAAAAAGGATCGGATTGAAAAGATTGCATACCCACAAAAGAAGTTTCCACAAAGTACATTGAATAAGGAATCCCGATAAAAGAAAAACCACCATCCTCCTTTGTGACTGCAGCTTTGACGATCGTTGAATCTTTACTATTTTTTAAAATTACAGTAGCATAACCCAGCGGTTCTTCCCCCTCAATCACATTACCTTTTATCTGGCCATTCTGACCCTGAACATTCCAACTCAGACCCATTCCGATGATTACACTTATTATTGTTTTTGTTTGAAAGAACATAATTGCAGAATTTTGATGAATGAATAATGCAAATCTAAGAGACAATTAGCGTATTCAGCAATGATAATCGATGACTTGCAAATAGCATCGACGAATGACTTGGTTAACCATTCAACGACTTATTTGTTCATTCGTCGGAAAGGGTTTGGTCTTATATGAAATGGAAAGCTATCTTGAAAAGAAAATAATTTTAAACCCTGTTATCAAAAACATTAAAAAACCATTAATTTAATCAATCATTATTATCAATAGCCTATGCAAGCTTTTTTAAAACGAAGATTTTACGGCATTCAGGTTTATGAATACCTGACTGTTCTGGCCTTTTATTTTTTCTTCGCTTATCTATATCATTTGACGCTTTGGATTAATAGCCTGAGTACTAATCCGCCAATTAGTGAGCTTTTTAGTGTTAGCAAATTTATGGATCAGGCTGGTTTGGACTATCTGTTCAAGTTGTTGTTCTCTATCCCCATTTGGTGGCTAATATTTAGAAAATTTAAAGACTTACCGCTAAAGCAGCGTTTGATGATTCACTTGGTTACTATGCCGCTTTTTGTCGTTATTGCTCAGCAGTGTTATTACGCCGCGGCGGAGGCAATTGGCTGGGGGCACCTTGGAAGTTGGGGCCAGATTTGGGATGTTTATATTCCGATCCTTTTCTATGTCTTGCAGTTTGGCTTATTACATGCTTATGAATATTACCACACCAACCAGCGCCATTTGAAGCAGCAGGCTGCGCTAACAGAAGCAGCTTTAAAAAGCGAACTTTCCGCTTTGAAAGCCCAACTCAATCCACATTTTTTATACAATGTATTCAATACCATCAGTGCTTCCGTCCCTTCCGAAAATGAAAAAACAAGAGAGCTGATAGCTACGCTTTCCGATTTGTTCCGTTATCAATTGAAAGCTACTCAATCCGAATTAGTACTCCTGAGCGATGAACTGGAATTTGTACAAAAATATTTAGACCTCGAAAAAGCGCGTTTTGAGGACCGCCTGAAAGTAATTATCGATGTCCCCGAAGATGTCCGAGATGCCATGGTGCCTCCGATGATCTTGCAACCCTTGGTAGAAAATTCTGTAAAACATGGTATATCTTCGCTAATCGATGGCGGTGAAATTTTAATCCGCATTAATCGAAACGGGCCAAATATTCAATTTGAAGTAGCGGATACCGGTGTAGGTGTAAAAGATAAAACTAAACTATTTGATATCGGTGTCGGTTTAACCAATACAAAACTCCGGTTACAAAAAATGTATGGTAGCGAAATGACCATAACGGATAATTTTCCTCAAGGACTTAAAATCGAATTTGCGATTTAACCACACCGAATGGTAATGAAAAAAGTTGTAATTGTAGATGATGAATCAGCTGGGCGAAAGCTCATCAAAGAATACCTGAACGATTTTCCATCAATGATCCTCATAGGTGAAGCCAACAACGGCGTTGACGCCATTCGGGTTATCAATGAATTTAAACCTGACCTGATTTTTCTGGACGTGCAAATGCCAGGTATGACTGGCTTTGAAGTACTACCCCATCTGGAAGAAATTCCAAAAATTATCTTTTCCACCGCATACGACAAATATGCCTTGAAAGCCTTTGAAGTGCATGCGGTTGACTATCTGCTCAAACCATACACCAGGGAGCGGTTTCACAATGCTATCCAAAGAATTAAGCACGACCGGCAGCTCCCTTCCATCAGTCCCCTGGCCGAAAGCGTGATCATGGAAAAACAAACCTTTCCTGAGCGTATCCTGGTTCAATCCGGCAAAAAGCTGATCACGATCGCTGTAGAAGATATCCAAAGAATTGAAGCAGATGGCGATTATTCGAAACTTATCATCAACAATAAAACTTACCTCAGTAACTATGGAATCAGTAAACTTGAAACCAAGCTTGATCCAAAAGCCTTTATCCGTGTCCATCGCTCTTCCATCATAAATATTCAATTTATCGAAAGCGTTAACAAATATACAAGCAGTTACGATGTCGTCATGAAAAACGGCGATGTAGTCAGAGTGAGTAGAGGTTATATGGAAAACATTAAGAATCTGATGTTTTAAATGTATTTTATTTGGTTCCCAAAATAACAGCATTCAAAATGAACATCAAATATACAATCGGCTCCTTTTTATCAATACCCTTTTTACCGCTCATGTATTACCAGGGCACCAAAATAAGAGCGAGCGTACCCCGATTACCTGTAGCCAAAGGGATTTCTGGATTAAGCACTGGAAATTCAACCAGTATCCTTCGGATGCTAACCATCGGAGAAAGTACTATCGCAGGAGTCGGTGTCGACACCCACGAAGAAGGATTTACCGGAACTTTAGCGAACGAATTAGCATCAAAATTAAGATCTGACATCAGTTGGAAAGTATACGCCCGAAGCGGTTATACAGCCAAAAAAGTAACAGAAAAAATTATCCCCTCGATAGTTGAACAATCTGTAGGTTTAATCGTGGTTGGTCTTGGTGGAAACGACGCATTCAAACTAAATACGCCAAAAAAATGGCGCATCCATATTCATGAATTGATTGTTGAAATAAAATCAAAGTTTGGAAATTCACCAATCATTTTCACAAATATGCCACCGATCAAAGAATTTCCAGCATTTACTTCATTAATAAAATTCACCATTGGAAATTTAGTTGAAATTTTTGGCCAGGAATTGAACGATGTAATTTCTACCCATCAAAACGTATATTATTACGCCCAAAAAATATCACTAGAAGATTGGATTAACAGATTAAATATTGATGCAAAAGTTTCTGATTTCTTTAGTGATGGCGTTCATCCATCCAAGCTCACCTATCAAATATGGGCCAAGGATCTATCAAATTTTATGATTGAAAACAACGAAATTAAAAACGACCTCCTACAGCAATTAAACGATAAGGCAAGCTAAGTTCCATAATCTGCAAAATTAGGCTGATACCAGTATTAAACCATTATTTTATTTCTTGATGTTTCATAATAGGTTACATATCTATTGGACTATTACTGCATGCAGCATTTTTCTTTCCAGAATATCATAATTCATTTTACTCGATTGCAGTAATTTTAATCATAATTAGCTATTTTGAAAGAAAAAATCTGTTGAATATCAAAAATAACAATCATGGAAATTAGGATCAATGAAGCAACAAAAAGAACATTTGGTTTTTGATTGGTTTTGGAATATTACTCAATATCATTTATTTGTTAGGGCAGACAATGGCAGTTATTAATTACGATTTTACGGTATCAATCGGATTACAAGAATCTATAAATGAAATCACTGAAGTTGGAGTAGCATTAAATAAAGGATTTGGATTGGGTGATACCGTTTTTTATATCCCTCTTTTTATCATAGGTATTGTTGGTTTGTTAAAAAGAGTTGCATTGGGAATTTATACAATGTTTGGTGCTATGGCTGTTACTGTTTATTGGCCAATAGTTTGTTTGTCTACTTTATTTTATGCAGAAGGCGCTCCTGGATTTCATTTTACTGATTATACCTCTTATTCTGTAATTCTATCACTAATTTCTTTATACGGCCTTGGGGGTTTATGGTTTTTGTATAAAAATAGAGACAAATTGGTGCAATAATAAAAGGAAATGAAATATGGACGGAGCCTTTTTTATTATTATTGTTTTTTAAAATAAGCAGGCGTGAAAAATTATTAATAAGCTACTTGCTATTGTAAAATGGCGCTAAATAAAAGATTAAAACACCGCATATGAAAAGCATTTCTAACTTTCTAATTTGTATTCTGATCATCTCTTGCAATCAAGGAAATCCTAATGACCAGAAAGAGAGTCCCTCTTCGGAACAAAAGGATACAACGCAGGTAATTACCCCCGCTCCTACTGAAAATTTTCAAGCATTAGATTTCGAGGATCTCAATAAAAAAATAACTGAGCTGACTGAAAGCATATCGCCTCAAAGTATCATGAAAATGTATTATCCAAACGAAGTGGAAAGCGGAGAAGGCAATGAAAGCATCACCATGAATGAAACCACTTTGAAAAATGGAAATATCGAAGTCGTACTAATACATGATAACCTGTTGGACGATTCTGTAAAAGGGGAAAAGTATGTTATGAAATTGAAAAAGCAAGATGCAAAATGGACCGTTGTTTCTCTGAAAAAAAATTGGAAATGCAGAGAAGGGAGAGGCCATACCGCTTGGGGAATAAACTCCTGTATCTAAAAACATTTGTAGCAATATTCGGTTAGGAGTGTAAAATTTCAAACTTTATGAAAACCACCCTTCAACTTGCTGCTATTTACAACCTCCTTTGGGGAGCCTGGGTTGTCCTTTTCCCCAATCACTTTTTTCATCTGGTTGGAATGGAGCCTCTGAATCATCCCATGGTTTGGCAAGGCATGGGAATGGTCATCGGCGTTTATGGCCTCGGTTATTGGTGGGCATCTTATGATCCAATCAGACATTGGCCTATTGTTGCGGTTGGTTTTTTAGGGAAGATTTTTGGTCCCCTGGGATTCCTTTTCAATTACCTGCAAGGTATTGTACCTTTTGAATTTATCTACACCCTCTTCACCAACGACTTTATTTGGTGGATTCCATTTTACCTCATTTTAAAAAAAGTCCACTATGAGTACCAATGGAAACTCACAGACAAATAAGTTACTGAAAAACGGGTTAGTTGGTTTTTATTTAATTGCAGGATCGTATCACTTTATCAATCCTGAATTTTATTATGGATTGATCCCAGATTATTTCCCCCACCCCAGACTTATCAATACATTAAGTGGTCTTTTTGAAATCAGTTTAGCTATCGGTGTTCTTATGCCAAAAACCCAACGATTAGCGGCTGGGGGTATTATTTCATTATTAATCTTATTCATCCCTTCTCACGTTTATTTTATACAAATTGGTGCGTGTGTGGAAAGCGGATTGTGTGTATCCCCCTGGATTGCCTGGATCCGTTTGATCCTGATCCATCCATTATTAATTTTATGGGCATATTGGGTGGGCTTTAAAAATTTAAAAACATGACACTGCAACACTATCGCTTGTTGTTCGACTTTGGTTTGCTCGTTTTGATATGGATTGTGCAACTGGTCGTTTATCCAAGTTTTAGATATTACCACCGGGAGCAATTGCTGGAATGGCATCAGAAATACACCGTTCGTATCACCTATGTTGTACTCCCTTTGATGCTTGGGCAACTCCTGTTATCGGCAATCCAACTATGGTTAGGCGTTTCCTGGTATACCGGGACTAGCATTGTGACCATTGTTTTATTATGGGGACTTACCTTCCTTCAATTTGTTCCGTTGCATAATAAGATTTCAAAAGCAGATTTTGATGAAAACACAACCTTAAAACTCGTTCAAAAAAATTGGCTGAGAACGTTTCTATGGACCGCCTTGTTTTGCTTGTCTTTAGCGAATTTATCGGTTGATTTTTAAACTCATTTGTCCATTATACAAAATTCCAGCGTTCCTAAAAAATTCTACCACCAGTTAAGCCATCACAACAGGAATCTTATTGTAACCTGATGCTATTTGTTCCTCAATCCTATTTGCGTATTTTTTACACAAATCATTAGATTTACCCTAAAAATAATTAAATTTAACAGCTCAAGTAGCAGCCTGGCGACTATGCTGATCTGGCGAATAAAATAATCTTTTCATGGCAAGAAGATCAAATATTTCTGTAACGGTTGATGCTATTGTTTTTGGTTACAGCAAAGAAGAAGGAGTAAAAGTTTTGCTTATCAAAAGGAAGAACCCACCTTTTAAAGGCCAATGGGCCATACCTGGAGGTTTTGTGGAAGAAGAGGAGTCGCTGGAAGACGCCGTAGAAAGAGAACTTCTGGAAGAGACCGGTGTAAAGATTGATTACCTGGAGCAACTCTACACCTTTGGGCAGCCTGACCGTGATCCCCGGAAAAGAATTATTTCTGTCGCTTACTTTGGATTAGTAAAATCCAGCCAGTTTACAAAACTCGAAGCCAATACAGACGCTGAAGAAGCCAAATGGTTCAATATTAAACAGTTGCCAAAATTAGCTTTTGACCACAAACAAATATTGAATATGGCCATCGAAAGGTTTAGAAATAAAATTGTCTATCAGCCAATCGGTTTTGAATTGCTGGATAAAAAGTTTCCTTTTTCAGAGTTCGAACACCTGTATGTTACCCTACTGGACAGGCCCATTGATCGAAGGAATTTCAAAAAAAAGGTGATGAGTTTGGGGATTTTAATTAAACTGGACGAAAAAGCAAAATCTACCAATGCCGGAAGACCGGGTAATCTGTTCCAGTTTAATAAAACAACTTATGAAAAATTGCTGAAAGAAGGAATTCATTTTGAAATTTGAAATTGTAGGGCTAATGTTTTAAAATGACTCCTTTGTACCCTTAAAGATTAATTTCCGTAAATTCGATAAGGAGATTAATTAAAAATTTTATATCAAACCACCTAAAAATTGAAACCATGAAAAAATGCCCCTTTGCATTGCTATTTACTTTAATGATCACTTCAATGTCTGCTCAACCTCCAGATTTGGCCTGGGCCATACAAATGGGTGGTTCATCTTCTGATGTCGGAACTTCCATCACGGTGGATGCTTCTGGCAATGTGTATACCACAGGTTCTTTTTTTGGAACTGTAGATTTTGACCCTGGGGCAGGAACCTTCAACCTCACCTCGGCAGGATCAGGAGATATTTTTATTAGTAAATTGGATGTTTTGGGGAACTTTGTCTGGGCCGTGCAGATGGGTGGAGTAAATAATGATGATGGCCGATCCATCGCAGTGGATGCATCCGGAAACATTTATACAACTGGTCGTTTCGTAGGGATCGCAGATTTTGATCCGGGAGCAGGAACTTTCAATCTCACTTCGGCAGGAAGTGATGATATTTTTATCAGCAAATTAGATGCTTCCGGCAACTTTGTTTGGGCAAAGCAAATGGGGGAAACATCCTTCGACATTGGTATTTCAATAACATTAGATGCCTCCGGAAATGTATATTCCACCGGTTATTTCTTCGGGACGGTAGATTTTGATCCGGGAGCAGGAAGCTTCAACCTCACTGCAAGTTCTCATGATATTTACATCAGTAAATTAGACGCCGCGGGTAATTTTCTTTGGGCCAAACAAATGGGGGGAAACAGTATAGATTTCGGCCTTTCGATTGTAGTGGATGCTTCCGGAAATATTTACACTTCGGGGCATTTTCGTGATACAGCAGATTTTGATCCGGGAGCAGGAACAGCCAACCTCACCTCAGCAGGAGATCAGGATATTTTCGTGAGCAAATTAGACGCTTCAGGAAACTTCGTCTGGGTAAAGCAATTAGGCGGAATTGATTCTGATGGCGCACAATCTATGGCAGTGGATGTTTCTGGAAATGTATTTACAGCCGGTTATTTCAAGGGCACCGCAGATTTTGATCCGGGAGCGGGTACATTCGATTTCACTTCAGCAGGAGACTATGATATTTTTGTGAGCAAATTAGATGCTTCGGGCAACTTTGTTTGGGCGAAGCAAATGGGCGGATCAAGTTATGACGAAGCTTCTGAAATTACGGTGGACTCCGCTGGAAATGTCTATACGGCAGGTGGTTTTACAGAAACCGTAGATTTTGATCCGGGTACAGGAACCTTCGACCTCACTTCAGCAGGAGGTATTGATGTTTTTATAAACAAATTAGACGCTACAGGTAATTTTGTCTGGGCCGTTCAAATGGGTAGCACAAAGACCGATTTTTGCCTTTCCATTGCATTGGACAACGCCGGAAATGTGCATTCAACAGGTTATTTTGAAGAAACGGTCGATTTTGATCCCGGGACAGGAACTTTTGATCTTACTTCAGCAGGTGCTTTCGATATTTTTGTTCAAAAATTGAGATCAGCCCCTGTTGGTATATCAGAAAATACTTTATTTAATGATGTAAAAATCTACCCCAACCCGACGGATGGAGAAGTTACCCTTGATTTAGGTTCAATCACTAATGCTACAATTAGCGTATTTTCTGTTGATGGCAGGGAAGTCTATGAAAAAAACGATGCAAGCAACATTATTCAATTTGAAATCAACGGAATTCCAGGCATTTATTATCTTGAAATAACCACTCAAAAAGGAAAACAAATATTCAAACTCGTGAAGCTATAACGAGTGTCGATCACTACTAAGTTGATTTCGAAATACGTTTATTTATTAGTTCTTAGTAGGCAATAAAAAATTAATACGATGAAATTTTATTATTTAATTATCGGAATTTTATTGGTCAGTGCATCCTGTAAACAACAGACTAACGGAAATGATCTATCCTATCAAAAACCGTCAATTGAAGCCTTGATTAAAAATTTAGAAGATTCAGAAAACAATCAAATTATTGTAGTTGCACATCGTGGCGATTGGCGTAATGCACCTGAAAACTCAATTCAGGCAATTGAAAATTGTATTAAAATGGGAGTTGACATGGTAGAAATCGATATCCGAGAAACCAAAGACGGAAAACTTGTTTTGATGCATGATGAAACCATTGACAGAACAACTAACGGTAAAGGTTTTGTAAAGGATTGGACATTAGACAGTTTGAAAACCTTGCAACTCACTGATGGATTGGGTATAGCAACTTTGCAAAGAATTCCTACTCTGGAAGAAGCTCTTTTACTTGCTAAAGATAAAATCTTAATCAACTTGGATAAGTGTTACAATATTTTTGATAAGTGTTATGAAGTTATGAAAAGAACAAATACTCTTGACCAAGTGATTATAAAAGGAGTAAAAACAAGAAGTGAAGTAGAAAGTGAATTTGGTAAATATTTGGACAAAGTTTATTTTATGCCAGTAGTCCGACTTCCAAACCCTAGCGATAAAATAATAGTAGATGATTATCTTGAAAATCGTTTGCCAGTTGCATTTGAATTTTTAATTCCTCAAGACACCATAAAATTAATTGCCTATTTTGATGACATTAGATTAAAAGGCTCAAGTATTTGGGTTAATGCTCTTTGGGAAGATCTATGTGCAGGTCATGATGATGAAAAAGCTGCCCTTAATCCTTCCATTTATGATTGGTATATTGAGAACAATGTTGACATTATACAAACTGACAGACCACTATTATTAATTGAATATCTAAGGGAAAAAGGACTTCATTGGTAAATTATGAGTTTGCAATAAATAGAAAAGCACGATGAAAAGCCTGCTGAGAACAATGTGGAGTCGTCAAGCCTCGCATTCCTGTCAGCGTGCGTATCCACCCACGTTAGCCAATTCAGTAAAACTAAAAAATACATCAAGAATTGAATAGTAAAAACAAATTGTTATATTATTTTTCAATAACAGGGATTTTACTTTTTTTGTACATTGTGTTTATTCATCATGACTTTATCCGTGTGGTTTACAAGCGAATTTGAATTCATAAGGATTTGTTTAGACAAACATTTACTGGTTGGCTGTAAAGTTGATATATGCTAACATTTAAAAATTTCAATATAGCAGATTGGTTTTCATTTTATCGAGTGGTTGCGGCACCATTTCTTATAATCCTTTTATGGTTAAATGAACGTGAGCTTTTTACTTGGCTCTTGCTAATCAGTTATTCTACTGATATGATTGATGGTTTTCTAGCGCGAAAATTGAAAATTACAAGCCCAAGAGGTTCTCAATTAGACTCTTTTGGAGATCAGATAACATTTGTAGTCGCATTAATAGGGCTATTAGTTTTTGAATCCAATTTTATTAAGGAGAACTATCTCTTAATTACGCTTATTTTTATTCCATACTTTATTCAAATGCTTATTGCATTCAGAAAGTATGGTAAAGCAACTGCTTTTCATACCTATTTGGCAAAACTATCAGCGATAATACAAGCCGTGTTCATCCTTTGGTTATTGTTTTTTGGACCAATTTATTGGTTGTTTTATGTAATGATTGTGTTAGGTGTTTTAGAAACCATAGAAGAGATAACACTTATTTTTATGTATGATGAATGGGTTGCAGGTGTTAAAGGTATTTATTGGGCACTTAAAGATAAGCGAAGACTTAAAAACAAGAAAAACCTTACAGATTAGTAATACAATTATGCAATGCGCTCATATTAATTCTATACAATTTTTCTCTTATGTCTTGCAATAATATTTGATGATATAATAGCATTTTATTGGCTGCAATCTTTTACTCAACTTATTCTTCAACATTCATAAAAAACTTCATTTATGTATCTTTTTGGGAGTTTTCGGTTGGGCTTCTTGGTTGTAGGTATTGAGAGAATTGATGAAATAAATGTTATTCATGCATATGACAAATGCTTTGAAGAATTGATCGTCATGAATGATATAGGAGATTCTATACTGGTATATAAACCGTTAATAAAAGATATTTTAAACATGGACATTGATCGAATAGACTTTATTCGGAGAATGAATTTTACTGATGGTAATCTCGAATACTTTGTCGGTGTACAAAACAATGATTGCTATCCGATCTGTGTGTATGAAATGAATTTTGAAACTTTCGAATATTGCCTTAATTGCGAAGAGTAAATAAACCGTGCATAACAATGGCTATTCATTCATACTTGCAATCCCAATATATTTTATAACTGCTTTTTCCGACAGACAGGTTCGCTCCAATCTCACTTATTTCAAGCAAGAAATTTATTTCTCTGCCTTACCTTCGTTTAGATTTATAATTTAGTAAATTTGATAAATTCGATATCAATCCAGGTGATAATAATTCTTTGATTGAGCAAATATCTTTTAGAATAAATGACCCATAAAGAATTAATAAAATGGCTTCTTAAAGGTGATGTTTCTATACAATACCAGGTTTATCGGGACTTGCTATCAACAGATCGGGAAGATCTTAGAAACAAAATTGAACGCGAAGGATGGGGTGCCAGATTTTTATCCAAACGGAAAGCTGATGGCCATTGGGGAATAAGATTCTATCAGCCAAAATGGATTTCGTCCCACTATACCCTTCTTGATCTGCGAAATCTTTGTATTTCCCCTGACAACACCATTATCAGGGAATCTATAGATATGATCGCTTCCGAAGAAAAAGGACCCGATGGTGGTATTGGCCCTTTTGGTGCCTTACAAAAAAGTGATGTTTGCGTAAATGGTATGTTTCTTAATTACGCATCCTATTTCAAAACAGCTGAAGAAAAGCTAAAATCCGTTGTTGACTTTATCCTGACAGAGCATATGGCAGATGGCGGATTCAACTGTAGATCAAATGGTTCAGGAGCAGTGCACAGCTCTTTACATACTACTTGCTCTATCTTGGAAGGCATTACAACATATAAGTTTAACGGTTATACCTATCGGCTTAATGAACTGAAAAAAGCGGAACAAGCTGCTAAAGAATTTATCTTAATCCATCAATTATTCATTTCTGACAGGACGGGTGAAATAATTAATAAAGACTTTCTTAGGCTGTCCTTCCCTTGCAGATGGCGATATGATATCCTCAGGGCACTGGATTACTTCCAATATTCAAAAACAACCTGGGACGAACGAATGAATGCTGCGATACAGGTTTTATTAAAAAAAAGAAATAAAGATTTAACTTGGAACCTACAGGCAAAACATCCCGGGCAAGTTCATTTTGATATGGAGAAAGCCGGAAAACCAAGCAGATGGAATACCTTAAGAGCCTTACGTATTTTAAAATATTTTGGAATTGAAAACGACCACCGTAAACCATAATTATCCGCTCGAACCAGCCTTGCTTCTACCAGCGATATTTCCTCCACTAAGGGTTAACTTATGTTAAGGAGTATTATAAAAAGAAAAAGGAATGTATAATAAAACCATTGAAACGCTTCCATTAGAAAAATTACGGAAATTGCAAAACGAGCGCTTGACCCGACTCATAAGTACCGTTTACCAAAATGTACCTTTTTATAAAAACCTGCTCAAGCAGGCTGGCATCCGACCGGGTGATATAAAAACCGTTGAAGATCTGCACAAAATTCCATTCACAAAAAAAATAGACTTGAGGGATCATTACCCTTTTGACCTTTTTGCAGTATCTATGAAAGATATTGTTCGCATACATGCTTCAAGTGGTACTACAGGAAAACCAACAGTTGTTGGGTACAATCGTCATGACCTGGATGTTTTTGATGAGGTGGTAGCTCGCTCTTTGATTTGTTCAGGCGCAAAACCGGGGATGAAGTTACACAACGCTTATGGTTACGGACTGTTTACCGGAGGACTGGGAATTCATGGCGGTGCTACAAAGCTGGGAATGGCTGTTATTCCTGTTTCGGGAGGTATGACCGACCGGCAATTGATGATTTTGCAGGATTTTAAGCCAGAAGTAATTTGTTGTACGCCTTCTTATGCTCAAACCTTGGGGGAAGAAATACAGAAAAGGGGAATTTCCCACAGCGATATTAATCTCAAATATGCTGTACTCGGTGCGGAGCCCTGGACAGAAGCCATCAGGACGCAAGTAGAAAGTCTGTTAAACGTCAATGCCACCAATATCTACGGATTAAGTGAAATTGTCGGACCCGGTGTTTCACAGGAAGATTTTGAAGAAAAAGGAACAGGAAGTTATATCTGGGAGGATCATTTCTTTCCGGAAGTGGTAGATAAAGACACCGGTGAACCATTACCTTATGGAGAAGAAGGGGTATTGGTTTTTACGACGCTCACCAAACAAGCCATGCCGCTTTTACGGTACTGGACCAATGATATTTGCAGTATTTATTATGACGAGCATGCCAAACGCACGCACATTAAAATGAGTGCGATCAAAGGCCGGTCTGATGATATGCTGATTATTCGCGGAGTGAATTTATTCCATACCCAAGTGGAAGCTTTACTCGAAGATTTTGAAAATATTGCTCCTAATTATCAATTGATTGTTACACGCGAGGGAACTTTGGACCAGGTAAAATTAGATGTGGAAATTTCCGAAGATATGTCTAAACATATTGCTGGATCTTCGTTAAGCACGAATGAAAAAATCGCTCAATTGACTAAAGCCTTAAGTAAAAAAATCAAACAGAATATTGGTTTGACTATGGAGGTGGAATTAAAAGAATACGACACTATCCCGAGAAGTGAAGGCGGAAAACTAAATAGAATTAAGGATTTGAGAAAAAAATCAAAAAATTAAAAAACAACAACCGACAACAATGTGGATAATGTACATAGCTGGCAGTCAGGCCAACACTCAAACCAAACCCGCCGCCAGCTACGTCATATCCACTCACGTTGTAGCTAATTTGATTAAAACAATGTCAAACAGATTTTCTTGTACAATAAGATTAGTTAGCAATCCCGATTTTTTAAGAATACTTTGACAAAGGTATTGGACAACCTAACCTGCTCACCCCATTCAGTATATTACATTTACAATGAATTTAAAAGCCCACCTGGAAAAGAATTGCGTTATGATAAAGAATTCTTTTTAGAAAATTTATTAGTTCAGTAAATGAAAGGAATTACGACAATGATGGTTATCAGATTGATTGATATGTAATAGACAAAGAGATCGGAATATTGAAAGGTGGCCCGTTGCCAGACCACCTTTTTATTCTTAATAACTAAAAAATCAATTTGTCATCGGCGCTGAAATCAGGCCAGGTCAAAACGGTCGAGGTTCATCACCTTGGACCACGCGGCCACAAAGTCCTGAACGAACTTCTCTTGAGAGTCCTCACATCCATAGACTTCAGCGAGAGCCCGGAGCTCTGAGTTTGAACCAAAGATGAGATCGACACGGGTACCGGTCCACTTGAGTTCACCTGTTGCACGATCACGACCTTCAAACACTTCTTCTGAATCCGAAGTTGCCTTCCAGGTCGTACCCAAATCGAGTAGATTGACGAAGAAGTCATTGGTGAGCGCCTCTGGACGCTTGGTGAAGACACCATGTTGGGACTGATCAAAGTTGGTATTAAGGACACGCATACCACCAACGAGAACCGTCATCTCAGGCGCGGTCAGTGTCATCAATTGTGCCCGGTCAACCAGCATTTCCTCTGCTGATGCCTTGTGTTTGGGCATTGAAGTAGTTGCGGAATCCATCTGCAGCCGGCTCAAGGGCAGCGAATGATTCTACATCGGTTTGCTCTTGCGAGGCATCTGCAGCGTCCAGGTGTAAAAGGCACCGTCACATTATGACCGGCATTCTTTGCTGCCTTCTCAATACCTGCACATCCACCCAGAACGATCAAGTCAGCAAGCGAAACCATCTTACCACCAGACTGAGCACTGTTGAATTCTTTTTGAATACCCTCAAGAGTCTCCAATACTGTCGCCAGTTGAGCCGGATTGTTGACTTCCCAATCCTTCTGTGGTGCAAGGCGAATGCGTGCACCATTTGCGCCACCGCGTTTATCGGAGCCACGGAACGTTGATGCTGATGCCCAGGCGGTAGATACCAGTTGAGATACAGACAGTCCTGAAGCAAGAATCTTACTCTTTAATGCAGCGATGTCCTGATCGTCAATCAGTTCATGCGTAACAGCTGGGATAGGATCTTGCCAGATCAGCTCTTCCGTTAGGAACTTCAGAGCCAAGATAGCGGGCAAGTGGCCCCATATCACGATGCGTCAATTTAAACCATGCGCGTGCGAAAGCATCTGCAAATTCATCTGGATTCTCATAGAAACGTCTTGAAATAGGTTCATAGATAGGATCCATTTTAAGAGCCATATCCGCTGTGGTCATCATGAGCAGCCTGTGTCTTGGATGGATCGCCAGCCGCTGGTGCAGTTCTCGCATTTGAGGCCTGCCGTAGGCGTCCACTGATGTGCACCCGCAGGACTCTTTGTCAATTCCCATTCATAACCGAACAGGACTTCAAAATATTCATTATCCCATTGAGTTGGATTGGGTGTCCATGCACCTTCTAGACCACTGGTAATGGTATCATCTCCATTACCACTACCAAATGTATTTTTCCAGCCAAGACCTTGTTCTTCAATAGCCGCACCTGCAGGTTCTCTCCCAACATATTTATCTGGATCAGCAGCACCATGAGCTTTCCCAAAAGTGTGTCCACCAGCAACAAGTGCAACAGTCTCTTCGTCATTCATAGCCATACGGCCAAAAGTTTCGCGAATATCTATAGCAGATGCAAGCGGATCAGGATTTCCATTTGGACCTTCCGGATTCACATAGATTAATCCCATCTGAACAGCACCAAGCGGATTCTCGAGTTCACGGTCACCGGTATAACGTTTATCTCCTAGCCACTCAGTTTCAGAACCCCAATAAATATCTTCTTCAGGCTCCCAAACATCTTCACGTCCACCAGCAAAACCAAATGTCTCAAAGCCCATTGACTCTAGGGCACAGTTACCAGCTAAGAATCATAAGATCTGCCCATGAAATTTTCTTGCCATATTTCTGTTTGATCGGCCAGAGCAGTAAGCGTGCCTTGTCAAGGTTTCCATTGTCAGGCCAACTGTTGAGTGGTGCAAAACGCTGGGTGCCGGAGCCTGCACCACCACGGCCGTCAGCGATGCGGTAAGTACCTGCGCTGTGCCATGCCATCCGAATGAAGAATGGCCCATAATGACCGTAGTCAGCTGGCCACCAGTCTTGAGACGTGGTCATCAGATCGAAAAGATCTTTCTTCACGGCATCCAGGTCAAGTTTCTTGAACTCCTCAGCATAATTGAAATCCTCACCCATCGGATTGGACAGGGAAGAATGTTGACGAAGAATGTTCAAATTCAACTGATTTGGCCACCAGTCACGGTTTGACGTGCCACCGCCAGCACTTTTCTTTAAAGCTCCACCGGTAAACGGGCACTTGCTTTCACCATTACCATTGTAGCTTGTAGCATTAGTTGATGTCAGATTTTTGTTTTTATCCATAATTCGATTGATTTATTATTTACTTAAATTATAAGCACGAATTTACCAAAAAGTTTATTTATTTAAATTATTTTTCCATAGATAAAAGTTATCACCCATTCTCAATCCCGATATGCAATCAATTTACAGAAATAGGTTTCATAAAAAAGGCATCAGAGCATCTGGATATCATCTAGCCAGCCTTAAGCCTAGAAATTCAAAAATTAGAGAATCAGTTAGATGTTGGATTGTTTGATTTTCAATCCTATTATAGCAATGCCGGAGGTTGTGACTTTTCTTGCGCAAATACCTTAATCAATGAACCTGAATAAATAAAAACTGATTACAACAAAAGCTAAAATGTCAATAGCCGCTAAACACGGCTACTACTTTTAGCCAAACCATTATCAACCATTGAAGGTCAATTTCATTTTAATTTGTATCTTTTAAACCAAAACAAATGAAATTTAACTCGAAAAATCCTTTTTTGGCCATTATCTTAAGTCTTTTAATCTCCGCCTGTGCCGAAGAAGTTCAGCTTACCGTTATTGATGATACAGCAATCTCTAACGAAGATCAAACTTCAGATTGGTTAGCTTATGAGCATACGCACAATGAAAGAAGGTTTAGTCCTCTAGATGATATCAATTCAAATAATGTGGCTGATTTAAAGGTGGATTGGTTTATGGATCTTCTTAATGATATTGAATTAGTGTCCACACCTTTGGTAGTAAATGGCATTTTATTCGAAAAGGGGCAAAAGAAACCTTACCAAAATTTAAAGGTTTGATTAAAAAAGAGGCCAGTGAGAAAAAATCTGGAAATGATCGTCAATGCTAGTATTCGCATCGTACTGCGTCTCTACCAACAACGTTGTATGCCATCAAAATAAAGCAAACCAGGTTATTAATGAAAAAAATATTTTTATTACACTTTTTACTTTTTTTTATTTTTCAGTTGAGCGCCCAAACCAAGCTTGATTCCCTTTGGGCTATTTGGGAAGACAAAACCAAACCCGACTCTATCCGTGCTATAGCATTTGAGGACTACATTTATGAGGGCTATTTCTACACCCAACCAGATAGTGCTATTGTACTGGCAGAACAATTATTTGAATTCACTCAAAATATTGATTACAAAATAGGAATGGTGGATGCTTTGAAATTAGCAGGATATACTTTTTTTAGGATGGGCAATTACCCTAAAGCTTTAGAATCCTACCAAAGAGGATTAAAAATAGCTGAAGAAATAAACGATAAAATTGGAACTGCTTATATATTATTAAGAACTGGTTTTATCTATCACGACAATGGGGATATCATAATGGCTCTAAATTATTATCAAAGAAGCCTAAAGATTTTTGAAGAAATTGATTATGTAGATGGGATGGGTTCAGTATATAATGAATACGGCAGTATTTATCGGGAGAAAAAAGAATATGATAAATCACTAGAATATTATTTAAAAAGTATAGCTATTAATGACGAACTCAATGATGAAAGTGGCAACTCGGCTATGTATCTCAATATTGGCGACCTTTACCTTGACCAAAAGGATTTTGTTAAAGCGCTTGATTATTTTCAGAAAGGACTAACTATCTATGAACAGGAAGAAGATAAATTGGGAATAGCCTCCGGGCTTGCCGGTATTGGTAGCCTTTATAGTGAGCAAGGCAACAATACCGAAGCATTGGAGTTCCTTCAAAGGAGTTTAAACATTAGTGAACAAATAGATGATGCTCAAGGAAGCGCTTCCACACTGCTACGTATTGGTGATATTTATGCAGATCAGGGGAAATATTCTGAATCCATCGAGTATTGCAAAAAAAGTCTAGCCTTGGCAAAGAACCTAGGCGATATAAGCGATCAAGAAGCTTCTTGCGATTGCCTATACTATGCTTATAAAGCAATGGGTAATGTGAATGAAGCATTGATCTATCACGAACTGATGCTGTTATTTACAGATAGCTTGAAAACAGAAGAAACTGCCAAAAAACTACAACAGATGGAGTTTTCTAAACAAGTGCTGACAGATAGTTTGGTTCAAGTGGAGAAGGATATGGAAGTGGAAATGGCTCACCAGACCGAAGTGCAACAAAAAGATAAAAATAGAAATCTGGCCATTGGTGGGAGCATATTCTTCCTTGTACTTTCTGTTGGATTTTTCAGTAGATGGCGCTATGTAAAAAAATCGAAAGCCATCATCGAAAAAGAGAAGAACCGATCAGAGAATTTATTGCTTAATATCCTGCCGGCTGAAATTGCAGAAGAGCTCAAAGAAAAAGGTGAAGCTGCCGCACGCGATTTTGAACTGGTATCAATTTTATTTACAGACTTTAAAAGCTATACTGAAAAGTCGGAAAAACTATCTGCAACAGAGCTGATAGGAGAGATCAATCATTGCTTTAGGGCCTTTGACCATATTTGTGAAAAATATGGAATAGAAAAAATAAAGACTATTGGCGATGCTTATATGGCCGCTGGCGGATTACCTGTTCCTTCAGACGACTCCATACAAAATACGATCTTAGCCGCTTTAGACATGCAATCCTTTATGACCGATAGAATAGCAGTTAAAAAAGTCAAAAACGAAATCACTTTTGAAATGCGACTGGGCATCCATACTGGTCCAGTGGTAGCAGGTATTGTGGGTGTCAAGAAATTCCAATATGATGTTTGGGGAGATACCGTGAACACAGCCTCAAGAATGGAAAGCAGTGGTGAGATAGGCAAAGTGAATATCTCTCAATATACCTATGAGCTTATTAAAGACGACCCACAGTTTACCTTTGAAGCCAGGGGTAAAATACAAGTTAAAGGAAAGGGAGAAATGGAAATGTGGTTTGTAGGGAAGACCTAATATGAAGGCAAACACGGCATACAACAATCGCAATTCGCACATAATTGCATTCGCCTCATGCGCCATATAATTCGGATCGATTGACACACTAAAATAAAATGAAAGAAAAAGTACTACTATTAAACCTTATTTCTGTTTTTGTAGTAGGATTTGCACTAACCACCTTCCTACATGAAATAGCTCATGCTATCATTGCAAAAATGGTTGGTGTTAAACCTGAATTATTTCATTCCTATGTTTCATATAATGACTCATCAACATCAGCAATTAGGTTGAAGGATTTAATTTTATCTTCCGACAGAAATTCTTCTTTAGAAAATATTTTCTTAAAAAAAATTACTGACCCGTATCATTAATGATACAAATGGTTTTAATTTCAAGAATACTCGCTACGGGTATTCAATTATAAGCAGAATCTATAACAAGCTTTTCGATAACGGGCTGTTTTCCATCGCTACTCATTCACTTAATCTTTTAGTCAATTAAAAAAACACTAAATTAGTGAAGCGTAATATTAACCAATCAGTGCAACAAACTCATTCGAATTTAATGTATGGCATACGTGAAAAATAAACTAAATTGGCAAGCTTTCTCAACGGAAGATAGAAATAAGGTCATTGAAGTTATAAAAGATACCATTACTAAAAATGGTGGCTACATTATCAATTTCAACCTGTTTTCCGATCTTGCACTTAGTCTTAGTATCGAAATTGAAGAGAACAAAATTTCTAATTTATACAAAGAACTTTATAAAATAATAAATATTTCTGAACCAGCACCAGGTAACCTTAATGACCATTCCAAAATGGAATGGTGGATTCTGATGAACGTATCTTTCGGTAAAGGAAAAGGGAATTTAAAAGTAGAAATCCCAAATGTGCCTGGTTAAATTGATCGATTTTTTTACACACTTTTTAGGATAGTGTCCACTGTACAAAAGGACGCCCAATTTTAATTCTATTTCAGGATAAGGCAACTTAAAGCGAGCTGCTTTTTATACACAAACCCTTTAGGAAAAACATCAAAAATGGAAGCATTAAATAAAATTTTAGAATTTGAACTCATTAGTGTTGGAGAATATAAGATAAGAGTTTATTCATTAGTGATTATTTTATTAATTTTTATGACTACTAAAGCCATATTATGGTTAATTAAAAGAGCATTATATCGAAGACAAAAGTCTAAAAAACTTGACACAGGGAATGCTTATGCATTATTTCAAATTATTAAATATATAATATGGGTAATTGCTATTGGTTTTATTTTAGAAACCATCGGAATTAATAGTTACCGTATTAATTGCAGGTTCAGCAGCCCTGCTTGTTGGAGTGGGATTAGGATTACAGCAAACTTTTAACGATGTTATATCCGGAATAATATTACTTTCTGAAAGATCAATAAAAATCGATGATGTTTTGGAAATAGATGGTGATGTTGTAAAAATTCAAAAAATTGGATTACGAACATCCAAAGGATTAAATACAGATGACATTTCTATTATAATTCCAAATTCATTGATAACAACGAATAAGGTAATAAATTGGAGTCATCAATCAGAAAAAACTCGTTTCAGAATTGATGTTGGAGTTGCTTATGGCAGCGATGTTGATTTAGTAATAAAAATTTTGGAAGAAAGTGCTTATGAGCATCCTGATGTTTTTGACAGGGAATTAACAGAAGCCAGATTAGTGAATTTCGGGAATTCGTCATTAGATTTTCAAGTTTTGTTTTTCAGTAAAAATATTTTTAGAATAAGTAAAGTGAAAAGTGATATCCGTAGAATTATTAATAAAAAATTTGCTCAAAACAATATTACAATACCATTTCCTCAAATGGACTTACATTTAAAATCAAATAATACTGGGACATTCACAAAAAATGAATAGTAACGTCACATAACAAAGGGTATTTGTCCCTGGCTTGATAACCGCTATTCTATCCCTTCAAACGAAAGTTTAGATTTTATTGTATTTTTGGCTCTCCGTAAAAACGCCAATCAAAACGAAAGGCTTTTACTTCAAAAAGCACCGTTCAAAGCTTTTATGCTATGAAAAACCAAAAGATCCGTCGACTCGCCGCTATTATGTTTACCGACATTGTTGGATATACTGCTTTGATGCAAAAGGATGAAAATGCTGCCGCAGAAATCAGAGCACATCATCGACAAGAATTTCAACAAGTATCATGAAATTTACAATGGAGAAATATTACAATATTTTGGAGATGGTACGCTCAGTGTTTTTCAAAGTGGAGTGGAAGCGGTGGAATGTGCCATTGCCATTCAAAAGGCTTTAAACAAAGGAGAGCCTGTCCCGTTGCGGATTGGCTTACACATGGGAGATATTGTTTTTGATGGAACGGAAATTTATGGCGACGGTGTGAATCTGGCTTCCCGAATTGAAAGTATGGGCGTTGCCGGAGCTATTCTACTCTCCGGAAAATTAAATGATGAACTCAAAAATCAACAGCAAATTTCAACCAAGTCTTTAGGACATTTTGAATTTAAAAATATTGCCAATCCCGTTGAAGTTTTTGCAGTAACCAATGATGGGATAAAAATTCCAATACGTTCGGAACTTAAAGGAAAGCAAAAAAAACAAACCAAAACTATTGCGGTACTTCCTTTTGTCAATATGAGTTCCAATGAGGATAACGAATACTTTAGTGATGGAATGACCGAAGAAATCATCAACGCTTTAGCTAAAATCAAAAGCCTGAAAGTTACTTCCAGAACTTCTTCTTTCTTTTTTAAAAATAAAAAAATACCGATTCCACAGATTGGTACAGCAACTAAATGTTTCTACCATTTTGGAAGGCAGTATTCGCTTGTCCGGAAATAAGATGCGGATAACAGCGCAGTTGATTGATGTCGCGGATGATTTTCATTTTTGGTCAGAAACTTTTGATCGATCAATCGAGGATATCTTTGCTGTTCAGGATGAAATCAGTCTGTTGATTGCTGATAAATTGCGAGAGCATATTGGACATTTTGAAATAGAAGATCATCTTGGTAGATGCTCCAGAAATACCTGTTGAAATCTATAAACTATACTTAAAAGGCAGGTATCATATCATAAAAATGAGTAAGCCTGATATTGAAAAAGGGCATTTCGATTTTAGAAGGAAGTCATTGCAGAAGCAACCCAATTTTGCTTTGGCTTATTTGGGGATACATCTGGGATACACATTACTCGGAACGATGGGGATGATCCCGGCAGATGAAGCTTTTGCTAAAGGACAACCATTTCTGGATAAAGCTATTGGAATTGGACGAAAATTTACCGGAATCTCAACTAAATCTTTCCTAGATTTGCTTGTTGGCAAAAATGGGATTTGGAAGGCACTTATCGGCATTTGAACAAAGCTTTTGAAATTCGTCCGACTGTCGAATATTTACCAGACAATGGCGACTACCCTCGTATGTGGAAGGGAAATTTAAAGCCTGCCTCAAATTATATAGAAACAGCCTTGCAACTTGATCCATTTTCGGCAATGAATCATCATTTTAAAGGATTTATATTTTACCTTCAAGAGCAGTATGAAAAAGCTTTTCCATGTTTTGAAAAAAGTCTTAGCCTAAAACCTGACTTGCATTTTCCTAAATTGTCTTGGGGAAATTCATTGATATTAATGGGGCGTGCCGCAGAAGGTTTGGCTTTCTTTCAGAAGCTACCAGATGATATACCCGGCTTAACCAAGTTAGGAGGAACTACCCTTGCTTACATTGCCTTGGGTGATATTGAAAAAGCAGAAGAGAGGATTGCAAAACTGGAAGCTGCTCTGCAAACCGGTTCCATGGGGAGTGCCATGAATTATTTAATTTACAGTCAAACAATGATGGACAAATATGATGAGGCAATCCAGCTGATTGAACAGGGAATTGCCTTGCGATTACCGATGATGTTATCTGTTGAATACAGAACCGATCGTCAAACCCCTCCGTTCTATTCCTCGCTTTCAGGAGTTGATGCGACAAGTATTGGGAACCGAAACTACTTTCAATATTTCAAAAAGAAAATATAAAAAATCCTTACTCGATGAAGAGGTTCTACAAAAATATAAGCATCAATTAGAAACTTTGATGGTGAATGAAAAACCATATCTCGATCCTAACCTGACGCTCCGCAGTTTGGCTCAAATAATGGCAATCCCTCCCAATCATTTGTCGCAATTACTCAATGAAGGTTTCGATAAAAATTTTGCAGAATACGTCAACTCTTACCGCGTGGAAACTTTCAAATCTAAAGCCGCTGACCCAACCCAACAACACCTGACCATTCTTGCCCTTGCCTACGACAGCGGTTTTAACTCCAAAACCGTTTTTAACACCTTTTTTAAAAAAATGATGGGAAAAACACCAAAGGCTTATTGGAAAGAAGTAGTGAAGTAATTCTTAGGAACGAGGAGCGAGTTGTCAGTTGTCTCTCACTCCTCTCAAAAACAATAAGTTCCGATTTATAAACCCGAACGATTCCCTCTCCTCCTCCCCTTACCTTTGAGTTCTGAAAAGGTTATAAAAAACTGAATTCTATTTTTTCACCAAAAAACATCAAAGAATGAACTCGATAACAATGAAATCAACTAAGGTAAATTACCCCAAAATGGACTCAAACAAAATGAAAGCAATCATAGTCACTAAATACGGAGCTCCAGATGTTCTCCAATTCACTGATGTTAAAAAGCCATCTCCTAAGGATAATGAAGTACTCATTAAGATTCATGCGACATCAGCAACTTCAGGAGATGCTCGAATCCGAAGAGCTGACCCATTTATCATTCGATTAATATTCGGTTTCAAAAAACCAAGAAAATCAACCCTTGGAGTAGTTGTCGCTGGTGAAATTGAAGCAATAGGAAAAGAGGTGACAAAATTTAAAGTCGGGGATCAGGTCTTTGGATCCACAGGAATGCGTTTTGGTACCTATGCCGAATATGCTACTATGCCTGAAGATGGCGTGTTGGCTTTAAAACCAAAAAACATGAACTATGAAGAAGCGGCAGCTATTCCTTTTGGCGCAACAGCCGCATTGCATTTTCTTAGAAAAGCAAAAATTCAAAGTGGACAGAAAGTTCTTATTTATGGCGCTTCCGGAGCGATTGGTACGGCTGCGATTCAACTCGCGAAGTCATTTGGTGCTGTAGTTACTGCGGTATGTTCGACCACAAATATTGAAATGGTAAAAACGCTGGGAGCGGAAAAGGTATTCGATTATACCAAAGAAGATTTTTCTGAGAGCGGTGAAAAATATGATGTCATTTTTGAGACAGTAGGCAAAAGCTCGTTTTCGAAAAGTATCAAATCACTCCATACAAAAGGATGTTTACTTATGGCTTCCGCTGGACCTTCTCATATGTTTCGAGGTTTGCTGGTTTCAATCACAAGCGCTAAAAAAGTGATCTCCGGTGTGATAGCCGAAAGTGCCGAAGACATGACCTACCTCAAAGAGCTTATTGAAACTGGGCAGCTGAAAGCAGTCATTGACAGACGCTATCCTTTGGAACAGACAGCCGAGGCACACAGGTATGTCGATAAAGGACACAAAAAGGGAAATGTGGTCATAACTATCGAGCATAGGAATAAATCCTAGGAAAATATTGGGGATAGCTGGGGATCTTTTATTTTGGAAATCAATTTCTTATTTTTCGCTTTAATTTCAGTCAACTTGGACATCTTCAATTAAAATCTGGTCGTTTTGAATCTTGTAATTTTTAAAATTTAGCACCCTCTAATTGACCATAGCTTAATTTAGATAAAAGGAGTGCATTTAAATAAAAAAAAGATATTTTTGAGAAGATAAAACAACCCGATAGTTAACAAAGTGTAAAACAGCTATTCACCCTAAGTGAGCATTCGTTTTTTGCACGAAATATTGTACCTCATTAAAAAAATCATGAAGAGAATATTAATCATTTTGGGTATATTCATTTTTGGATGTAATTCAAATAATAATGAATCTGTCAAAATTGAATCCTCGACGCAGGATGAAGAGAAAAAATTGTCACCAAAAAAAGAAATTCAGAATGGAGATTTAATATTTCATACTTCAACGTCAAATCAAAGTTTAGCCATTCAAATTGCCTCTAAATCAAAATATTCTCATGTAGGAATTATTTATCAAGAAGGAGACGATTACTATGTTTATGAAGCGGTACAACCAGTAAAGTTGACTCCTATAAAAGCGTTTATAGATAGAGGAGAGAATAAATATTATGTTGTCAAAAGACTAAAAACAAGCGATGAATTTTTGACACCTGAAGGAATCTTGAAAATGAAAGAAATCGGGAAAAAATACTTAAATAAAAATTATGATTTAAGGTTTGAATGGTCAGATGAAAAGATTTATTGCAGCGAATTGGTTTGGAAAATTTACCAACAAGCCTTTGATATTAAAATTGGTGAACTACAAAAAATTAAGGATTTTGATTTAACAGATCCAGTGGTTAAAGCCAAAGCTCAAGAGAGATATGGAAATGACATTCCGATGGAAGAATTGATAATTACCCCTGACAGAATGTTTCAATCAGATAAATTGATAACAGTCATTGAAAAATAAAAAACAAAAACAACAATGAATATTCGTTCCTGCCAGCTTAGCTGACCAGCTGAAAACCTGCCTGCAGGCAGGTTCGATGTAAGCCAAAGCACTTTAAAAAATTTGCTGGCAAGGCGTATCACCCATCGTTAGACTTCCTATGAAAATATTAATTATCCAAACAGCATTTATTGGCGACGTCGTGTTAGCCACTCCTTTAATTGAAAAGTTAAAGGAAAAACATCCCGATAGCATTATTGACTTTCTATTAAGAAAGGGTAATGAATCAATATTTGTTGAGCATCCCCATATCAATAAGGTTTTAATTTTTAACAAAAAGAAGAACAAATACCGAAATTTAATAGCTCTAATAAAAGCAATAAGATCTGAATCGTACGATTATGTCATCAATGTTCAACGGTTCTTTACAACTGGGCTAATAACAAGTTTATCAGGGGCAAAGGTGAAAATAGGTTTTGATAAAAACCCTTTATCTTTTATGTTTACTCATAAAATTAGGCACAAAATATCGGAAAGCAAAGATATTCATGAGGTAGATCGGAACCTTTCGCTTATTAAAAATATAGCAGGAAATGGATTTCAAAACCCTAAATTATACCCTTCAAAAAACGACGAAAAAGTAGTGCCAACCACCGATGATTATATATGCATTGCTCCGGCATCTGTATGGTTTACCAAACAATTTCCTTTAACTAAATGGTGTGAACTTATAAATAAAATCCCACAACGATATAACATCCATTTAATCGGTAGTCCTGACGATGTTGATCTTTGCGAACAAATCCAGAAAAGTACAAATGTCAATAGAGTAAAGGTCTCAGCAGGAAAGCTAACGATTTTACAATCTGTCGCATTAATTAAACACGCAAAAATGACTTTTACCAACGATTCAGCTCCGCTGCACTTTGCATCTGCCGTAAATGCACCTGTTACTGCAATTTATTGTTCTACAATCCCAGAATTTGGATTTGGCCCCTTATCAGAGCATGCTCTTGTTATTGAAACAGAAGAAAAATTATCATGTAGGCCATGTGGTTTACATGGTAAAAGAGCATGCCCGCTACAACATTTTAAATGTTCGAATATTAATGTTGAAAAAATATTAACAAAATCTGGTATTATATAACAACCAATAGAAAGAGGTGCTATTTTCTATTGTAAAATGAAGTTAATTAAGGGGATTAAAAGAAGTTTTAGACTTATTTTGCGATAGATGAAAAAGCTTGTTGATTATTTAACCCAATAATTTAATCGGAAAGAGCAGTGCAATACGATTTTGATTATATCATAATAGGAAGTGGATTTGGCGGTTCCGTAAGTGCTTTAAGGCTTGCTGAAAAAGGTTATAAAGTTCTTGTTATAGAAAAAGGGAAATGGTACAAACCAAAAGATTTTGCCAAAACCAATTGGAATCTGAGAAAATGGTTATGGATACCCTCTTTACGTTTCTTTGGAATAATGAAAATGAGCATTTTCCGGCATATTGTAATTGTATCCGGGACTGGTGTCGGAGGAGGTTCTTTGGTGTATGCTAATACTTTACCCGTTCCAAAATCGACTTTTTATAATTCTGGAAGTTGGAGCGAACTTGAAGACTGGGAAACGGAATTAAAACCATTTTATCAAAAAGCATTAAAAATGCTTGGTGCATCAAAAAACCCAAAACTATTTGATGGAGATATCGCATTAAAAGAACTTGCAAAAGAAATTGGAATAGAAGATAAATTTGAGCATCCCAATGTAGCCGTTTTCTTCGGAAAAGCAGACACAAAAGTTAAAGACCCTTATTTTGATGGAAAAGGACCTGAAAGATCCGGATGCAATTTCTGTGGCGGTTGCATGACTGGCTGCAGGTATGATGCGAAAAATACACTTGACAAAAACTATCTTCATTTAGCTCAAAACAATGGTGCAAAAATTCTTGCTGAAAACGAAGTTTATAATGTTGTTCCAATTGATAATAATGATGGTTCAACAGGTTACAAAGTCTTGGTAAAAACCAGTACAAAGTTGTTTAAACAAAAAAAGGAATTCACTTCAAAGGGAGTTATTTTTTCGGGAGGTGTGCTTGGTACCATTAAATTACTGCTCAAATTAAAGAAAAAATCACTTCCCCGATTATCAAATAAATTAGGAGAAGATATAAGAACCAATAATGAAACGCTTATAAGTGTTTCAACGCTTGATAAGAAAAAAGATTTATCAAAAGGAGTGGCTATTGGAAGTCTACTCCATACAGACAGCAACAGCCACTTGGAAATTGTAAGATATTCCGAAGGATCTGGTTTTTGGAAACTCCTTCATTTACCATTATCTACCGGAAAAAATCCACTAAAACGTTTATTGAATATGACAGCTCAAGTGCTAAAAGCGCCAATTAGTTACTTCCAAATCTATTTTTTAAATAGTTGGTCAAAAAGCACAGCAGTTTTATTATTCATGCAGTCAATTGATAGTACTTTAAAATTTAAAAATAACTTCTTCGGTGTAATGACATCTGCTGTTAGCAAAGGAATAAAGCCCAGTCCCGATATACCTGAATCTTTAGAATTAACAAACAAATACAGCAAAATAATTAATGGAAAAGCAACATCATTTGTCTTAGAAACTATCGCCGGAATTCCATCAACTGCTCACATTTTGGGAGGCGCCGTAATGGGAAAAGATAGTACGGAAGGGGTAATAAACAAGAACAATGAAGTATTTGGGTACAATAATATGTTCGTCATAGATGGCGCTATGATTTCCGCGAATCCAGGAGTAAACCCAGCACTTTCTATTACAGCTATTGCAGAAAGAGCAATGGAACAAATTCCATTCAAGAAATAACAAGCGGATAATTTTTAACAAAAATATTAATGGTAGCTTGTAGGGCGAATTTGATTAATATTATAAGAGGTAACATTCAATTTAAAATAGAAGTAAACCCAAGCTTTAAAACGTCATCTGTTAATCAGACGTAAAGAATTAAGTCCCTCCACTTGTATTAATTACGTTGAAATAATCACATCAAAAATGACTGATTTTTATCCCAAATTTAGATTCATACTTTTGATACAAATATTCTGTTTTACCGGAATAGTTGGGTGGAGTCAGAACCTTAATCTAAAAGTAGTGGGCGATATTAATCAAGGTTTTAGCGTAGCCATTTATTCCGGCAGCAAATTGGTAGTTCAAAATACGGAAGAGTTTTCACTCCGAATTGCCAATTTAGATTTAAGCGAAAAAGTTGAAATAGCTGCCTGGAAAGGATCAAAATGGATAGGTGATGAAAACATGGTACTGCTAACTAAAGAGAGTTATATATCAGCACTTGATTTGAATTTATCAATTAGTGTGACCTATCAGGTGATCAATCAAAATGTTATTAAAAAGACGATCAATTTATTTCAGTCAAGCATACCTGCTTTATATTATACCCTTGAAGAAACTTCAAGACCAGTAAAACCACCCTCCAAATATATCACCTTTGAACATGATGATTTTCCCGGAGGTTTTGCACATGAGATATTTCCGTCCGTTGGTTTTGTAACTCCGGATAATCAACTGGTTGGTTTTTTAATGGATGCTGGTTATAAAAACCACTATACGCGTACTACACGTCGTCGTTTTAACGGACACGGTGGTGGTTTTGTAGGTATGAGAAAACTGCCTGATCCGGCTCTGATCTCCGTTGCAACTTTAGCAGAGCGAGATCAAAATCAAAATTATATCAAACAAACATTTGGCGAATTGTACAACTTGGATGCTGGATCCGAATTAATATTAAAAATTGATGAAGCGTTTCAGAAAGTCAGAGCTGTCGAAATTGAAAAACAAGCCGGGTTGATCACATTAAACTGCGAGCCTTCTGACCGATCAGGTATTGAAATAATCACTCCATTGAAAGATCAAAAGGTATACACCATTTCCTTCTTTGCTAAAGGAACGACACCGGTAGCACTTAAACTTTTTAGAATTAAAAATGGAAAAAAAACGATTGAATTAGAACACGGAATCAAATACATCGACAAATTTCCCGTCAATGAAAATGACTGGACACTTTTTAAAGGAAGTATTTTAGTTCCCTACATAGAAAATGATAGCGTGTCCATGTTTATTGGTTCCCAATCCGGAAAAAAATGCACCCTTCAGATTAAAGAATTGCAAATCGTAGAACATCAGCCTCAAAAGAGGCCATACAACATAATTCCAATGGGAGAAGCAGTAACAAAGACAACATACGTTTTTGTTGAACCATGGGTAAACCATCACGATTTTATGATTTCCTCACAATTGCGCCTTGCCGAAGGGAAAGGATTTGAGGGTTCTTCGATAGAAAAAATGTTGTATGCAAACTTTAATATGTTGACCTGGATCACTTCTGTAAATGATTTTACACCCTTCAATGTTCCGAATATGAACTATGCTCCGGACATGTATAACAGGGATGCATTTTTTTCCATAATTTCAAGCTACAATAAAGAGTTAAACCTTAAGATTTGGGAACAATGGGGTAAAACGCAAACTTCAAAAGGAGCTATTGCTACTATCATAACACCATACATGGGGTCTGTGGAAGCTAAAGACAATGAAGCGACTATCCAATGGCTCATTTGGGCAATGATGAACAAAAGACGCTTCGGAGTTACCCTCCCTGCAGAGAAGATAGACAAAGCAGTTGCGTACGTTTTAAATGAATTTGATGAAGACAGAGATGGAATTTGCAAGTCCCATTTCACCCTGAGCCAGGTAGATATCATTGACTATCAACCGAAAACTGACCGTCTGGCTGTAAATCAGGGAATGTTTGCTATTGCATTGCGGACGATTAATGAATTGGGTTTTGAGCTATCAGAGACATATATTGAAAAAGCAGAAAAAGCATATCGTAGTTTTTACGATACACAAAGAAAACATCTTTTATTTGACAAAGATTTCCCTGATATCATTTCCTTAACTGATTTGGAACCAGAATTTTTCTCTCTGTGGTTATTTAACAGACCTATGTTAACCGACAGCATGGTCATCAATCATTTGGAGTTGATACCCATACTCAATAAAGTGCCGGATTCACCTCACCCAAGCTATGGTACAACAGCACCAATATGTGTAAGATTAACAGACGACGAAAAAGGCTATACCTACCTAAGTCCTGATTATCAACCTTTCGGGGAATTTGGTGAATCGAGCTACAAAGACGGTGCAAGAGATGGTGTTTATTACAATGGTGGAAGCTGGATGCGTGCTGAATATTGCGCATACGTAGTGGGGTTAAGACATGGATGGGACAAGTCAAAAGCACTAATGGAAAACAGAGTGTGGGCAGAAATTAATCTCAATCCAAATTGGCCTTATAGTAAAGAATTTATTCCTACAAAATGGATAAACCTTGATTCCTGGTGGCCTTCTACCCGAGGGTTATGCTGGAACGTATTTGTACTAATGGCAAACGAAGTTGCTGGCCTTCGCACACCTGATATGGACCCTGATTATAATAAATAGGAACCCTATATCATAAACAAAAATGTCCTTTTGAATAGCTTTGTTAAACATTAAGAACAGATACTCACGATCGATCATTTTTAAAAAGAAAAAACGCCACAATTATTTTTAAAGGAATAAAAGCAACTAGTTTATTTACATGTTTGCAAACAGACATAAATAATAATTAATAAATTAGCTCAATAACTTTTTACGTAAATAAATACATTAACCATGAATAGGTTTTTATTTCTCATTTTAATTATTCTGACAACCATTAGCTGTAAAAATAACGCTGAACCGATCGAAAAAACTTCTCAAACCGATCGAAAATGGTGGAAGGAGACCGTGATTTATCAGATTTATCCACGAAGTTTCAAAGATACGGACGGTGACGGAGTAGGTGATTTAAAGGGTATTATTGAAAAATTGGATTATATCAAGGATTTAGGGGTGAATGCCGTTTGGCTAAATCCGATTTATAGTTCTCCAAATGATGACAACGGCTATGATATCAGTGACTATAGAAACATAATGGAAGAGTTCGGTAACATGGAAGATTTTGATGTGATGCTAAAAGGAATGCACGACCGCGGAATTAAATTTGTTATGGATGTCGTGGTAAATCACAGCAGTGATGAACACGAATGGTTTAAACAATCTCGAAGTGCGAGAGACAATCCATATCGTGATTACTATCATTGGTGGCCTGCAGAAAAGGGAAAACCAAACTATCGTTGGAGCTTTTTTGATGAAAAGGGTGAAGCATGGAAATATGATAGCCTTACTAACGCCTATTACCTGCATTATTTTTCTCAAAAACAACCTGATTTGAATTGGGAAAATCCTAAAGTTCGACAAGAAGTTTATGATATCATGAAATTTTGGGCAGAGAAAGGTGTAGACGGTTTTCGGTTGGATGCTTTCCAATATGTTTCAAAAGATACCATGTTTCCCCCTTTACCGGAAGGATATGAAAAAGAGGTCATTAAATACTACGGCATGGGACCAAATGTACATCCGTACTTGAGAGAAATGTATGAAGAGGTACTGAGTAAATATGATGTTTTCGCCGTTTCGGAAGGTGCAGGAAGTACCTTTGAAGATGCACATTCTTTGGTTGATGCAGACAGGAATGAACTCCAAATGGCTTATCATTTTGAAGGGATGGATATCGGCAATAGCCTTGACGGTTATGAATTATCAGCTTTTAAAGAGGTCTATTCTCGTTGGGATAGTGCTTTTGCAGAAAAAGGTTGGTTATCCATATTTTTGGCTAATCACGATGTACCTCGCATGGTTTCTAAATATGGGAATGACAGCCCCGAATTTAGAACGGCATCCTCAAAAATGCTGAATACATTTATTTTAAGCATGCGTGGCACCCCCTACTGTTATTACGGTGATGAATTGGGAATGACAAATATTGATTTTAACAGCATTGATCAATACCAGGATATTTCTGCTATAAATGGTTATAAAAAAGCTTTAGCAAAAGGAGAAGATATGGACTTATACCTAAAGAAATTGAACTTTCTGTCAAGAGATAACGGCCGAACGCCCATGCATTGGAATGATTCAGAAAATGCAGGTTTCACGAGCGGTATCCCTTGGTTGCCGGTTAATGATAATTACACCAAAATTAATGTTGAAGCAGAAAAAGAAGACCCAAACAGCTGTCTTAATTATTTCAAAAAAATGGTGAAACTAAGAAAGGACAACCCTGTATTGGTCTATGGTCAATATGAATTACTTGAACCAGAACATCCTGAAATTTATGCCTACACAAGAAAATTGGATAATGCTGAAATGCTCATTCTTTTAAATTTTTCAAAAGAGGAATCAACCATTAAACTTTCAAAAATCAGTTCTTTAAGTGAACCTTTGATCAATAACTATGATTCAATCGAAATACAGGATAGTTCTGTCAATCTCCAACCTTATCAATCGGTAATATTCAAATTAGATTAATAAAAATTATTTATTAATTTATAAGCTGGCTCTATTAAAAAGAAAAACCCAATGCTAAAATTCTTTATGAAATAATCCGATTGTAATAAATATTGTAGATCAACGCAACAGATATATTTTCAACACATTGGAGATTTAAACAGAGGCCAGTTGATGGCATTATAAAATGAGTCCATGATAGCATTGAAACTAAAACCCGAAGACTTAACAGCAAATGGTTATAAACTTCTCGACCATCTGGGATATAAAGAAATCATCCCTTTTGTGAGAACTTATTTAAAAAAGTGAACCCGTTTTTCCATTTTTTAATTTTGTTACACTTCTAATACTACTTCGACTTTGAAAGACTTAAAATCACATTGGGATAATACCTATCAAAAAGCATCAATAGACAAACTGGGTTGGTACGAAAATATTCCAGAACCTTCTTTGAAATTGATAGAAAAAAGCGGTCTTAAAAAAGACGCAATCATTCTAATTGCCGGAGCTGGAGCGACAACCCTTGTTGACGAATTAATGAATCTGGAATTTAGAAACCTCATCGCCAACGATATTAGCTCCATTGGTTTAGAAAAACTAAAACAAAGATTGGGCGATAAAAGTAGTAGCGTAAAATGGATCATGGACGATTTAACAAATCCAAGGGAATTAAATAAGTTGGAGCAAATTGATTGTTGGCACGACCGAGCAGTCTTACATTTTTTCAATGATAAAAAAGAACAGGACACTTATTTCAATCTTGTCAACAAGCTTGTGAAGCAAGATGGATTTGTCATAATTGCAACTTTTAATCTGAGTGGAGCGACAAAATGCAGCGGACTCCCCGTTCACAGATACGATAAAACGATGCTTCAGGAAAAACTGGGAAGTAATTTTGAGTTAATTGAAGCATTTGATTATGATTACAAAATGCCCTCCGGAGATATACGACCATACATCTACACCCTATTTAAGAGGATAAAATAATCTCATCCTCCACAATGAATCACAGCAAATTTGTAAATTCCTAGATTTGCTATGCCATCATAAAACTAAACCAATGGAAAATCAATTTGAGCTTCTAACAATTACCAGAAATAATATTTTAAAAGAGATTGAAGGATTATCCCTCAACAAATATCTCAAAATAAACGGATGGCACGTATAAAACATTAAGGTGTGCATTTGAAAAAAAACAAGCATTGAAATACCAGAATTCAATCAACATTAAAGTAGCCGCAATTTTACGGTCAATTGGAAGCAAGGATTGCCTTATTACAGCAGAAAGCCTTGAAAATACAAAGGGTCAAAGTGATATGCTCAATCTAAGAAATTTGGGTTTGACTTCTTCAGATATTATTACAATTGCTAATACCCTTTCCGAATTGTTGTCAGAAAATAAAAACGCAATAAGATCTATCAGCTTTAGTTACAACTATTTATTAGGAGATCGTGGAGCTATCGCTTTAGCAAAGGCTCTTCCGTATTCAATATGTGAAATTGGTTTGGTGAACTGTGGAATTGGAGATAGCGGAGGGAGGGAATTATTGAAATGGGCAAAAAATGCTGAGCATCTAAGAATGCTATGTATTGAGCAAAATGACTTTTCTGAAAACCTTAAAATGGAATTTCGTAATTTTAGCAATAGCCAGTCTAAGATCTTGGTAGTAGTTTAATTAACGCAAGTTGTGGAGCATCTTGCTAATCATAAATGATGAATGAAAAATGTGGAATATTGACAAATAAAAAGCAATTCAAATAGTATAAACCAACCCAATAAGTTCAATCATGAAAAATTTAGTATTAATTTTTACTGCATTTCTAATCTTACAGAGTTGCGCTAATCCTCCGAAGACCGAAAACAATAAATCTACCGAAAGCAGTTATTTAGATTATTCCAAACGGGATGATAAATTAAGCGGTGGCGTTAAATTGATTCCGATACAAACACCAGCAGGTGAATTCAATGTTTGGACCAAACGGGTGGGAAACAACCCAACGATGAAAGTATTATTGCTTCATGGAGGTCCTGGAGCTACACACGAATATTTTGAATGTTTTGATTCCTATTTTCCGAATGCTGAGATCGAATATTACTACTACGACCAGTTGGAGTCCGCTTATAGCGATCAGCCTTCAGATAGTACCCTTTGGGATTTAAACCGGTTTGTGGAGGAAGTGGAGCAGGTCAGGCAAGCCCTTAATTTAAACAATAGCAACTTTTACCTTCTCGGGCATTCATGGGGCGGAATTTTGGGGATAGAATACGCATTAAAATATCCAGACAAATTAAAAGGTCTCATCATTTCTAATATGGTGTCCTCCATTCCTGAGTATATAAAGTATGCAAATGAGGTATTAGGCCCACAACTTGACGCTGAAGTCTTAGCTGAAATTAGAACACTGGAAGCCAATCAGGACTATTTAAATCCAAGATACGGTGAGCTGGTTTTCACATATTATTATCCAGAGCATGTGCTACGAATGCCACTTGAAAAATGGCCTAATCCGGTTAATCGAGCCTTTGCCAAGATCAATAATGGATTGTATGTTACCATGCAGGGCCCCAGTGAATTTGGTATTGTTGGCGATGCAAAATTGAAAAACTGGGACAGAAGTAAGGACCTTCCCAAAATTACCGTTCCTACACTAACCATCGGAGGAACCTATGATACGATGGATCCCAAGCATATGGAATGGATGGCTTCTGAGTTTCAAAAAGGACAATATTTGCATTGTCCCAATGGAAGTCATATGGCCATGTATGATGATCAGGAAACTTATTTTAAAGGTTTAATCCAATTTATTAAGGACGTAGATCAAGGAAAAATGAAATAGAAACTAATCAATAATTACTTTCTAAGCAGAAAAGGTCTTACCTTCTTTTTCGTTATAGTTGCTGCACTTTGATATTCCAACAAAGGAGCGTTATATGCAAATCTTATCCTTTGAATTTATCCTCAGATTACAAGAAAGAAAAGGTGATGTGTTTGAACCTGTAAGAGAACGTATCAGAAAACAAAAGAAGCGAATAAGAAATGGTGGGACTGATTATTTGACTTTTGCACTGCTCGACATTGTAATAGACAACTATTTGTATGTCATCAGTGTGTTGGGAGAAAAAATAGAAACCTTGGAAGACAGCCTTCTACTCGATCCTAATCAAGCCGTTATAAATGAAATAAATAAATACAAACGAGAATTAAATTTCTTGCGTAAAAACATTAAACCTGCCAAGGAAATGGTGTTTTCCCTGGCAAAAATAGACTCCGAATTTATAAATGAAAATACTCAGATTCATTTTATAGAACTTCAGGATAATATAAGTCAGGCAAGTGATTCCACGGATAGCTACCGGGAAATATTATCGGACCAGCTCAACATATATCATACTACCATAAGTAGTAAACTCAATGATATCATGAAATTCCTGACTGTTTTTTCCGTCATTTTTATTCCACTTACATTTATTGCAGGGATTTACGGGACCAACTTTGATGTGGTACCCGAACTTCATTACAAATACAGCTACTTTATCATGTGGGGAGTAATCATCGTAGTTGCGACAGGGATGTTGATCTATTTTTGGAAACGAAAATGGCTTTAAAAAATGATCGATATTAAAATAGCCGTTTAATCTGGAAGTTCGAAACTTGCATTTTTTCCATATCATACATTCAAGCAAAACATCGGCTTGAACATGAAAATGATACACCATTATTCCCGAAAGCGAAGGAGGTAATCGAAACAACATCTAGCACCCATCAAAAAAAAATACTCCGCTTTCATCCTTTGATACTCTCATCTTTTCTCTAACAACAAAAAAAGCAATTAACCCTTTGCATATGAGTACTTTAACAACTATCTTACATATGATTCGGGTTCTAATTTTGTACCTGGACAAATTGGTGTTTTGATTTAAGACCAGAACGCAGCATACTTCATAATTCACGCTGGATTTAAATTGATTGTTTGCTGCAATTTCACCAATTTTGGGTGTAACCGTTGTAATAACTATTTGAAAAACATGAAAAAATACACCCAAAATTAAATCTGGTATAGCGCAAAGAGAATTCAAATAACGACTCGATAGTTTTTGATTCGGATTTATTTTACAAATTATTACCCAACAAAAAGTTAAACAGAGTTCTACTCATTTTTCAAATCTGTGGCGGAGGCGAAAAAAACAGACCCTTAATCTCCACATATAAAAATGGAAGAGAAATTTATCCAGCCTTAATACCTCCATTTTTGAACATTTATTATTTCCCAACTATAAAAAAAACACTTATGAAATTTAAACTGATTTCATGGATACTAAGCCTTTCCTTTACATTTGCCATGATTTTAATTTTGGTTGGTTGTAACAACTCGAGCAATAATAAAACGGAAAGTACAGATCAGGAAATTACCGGCAAGGATAGCACTGAAAATGCTATTATTAAACCTCAGCAGCAAATATCTGAGCCTGCAATTGAAACCAAAAATATTGAGGATGCTACCCCGGAAAAAGAAAAGGTAGCTGAAAACAATGTGAATAAACAAGAGAAAACGCCACCAGTGGAAAAAGAATCAGGCACCACAAAAAAGGATTTAAAACCTTCCACTACAAGCAAACCAATTTCCAAACCGGAAATAAATAAACCAGATGAATCGAGTCAAGCTGCAAAAACGGAAACCAGCAAAGTACAACCCGCTATCGAGATGCCTAAAAGTGATTCTGTAACTCCAGCAAAAATACTAGTTGAAAAGGAAGAACCGAAAGTTACCACACAGCCACAGCCCGCAACGGAGCCTGTCACAGAAAAACCCAAAGAGATTATTGTTACCCAAGCAGCCAAGAAGGAAACCAAAGTAGCTAAACAGACTCCTGGCAGCTGGATTGTCCCGGAAAAAGACAAAAACAAATCAAATCCTATAAAAGTCGATGCCGAATCACTAAGCATTGGAAAATCGCTTTATAAGAAGCATTGTGCTTCCTGCCATGGAAAAACAGGATTAGGCGATGGGGCCAAAGCAGCACAGCTCGATACACCAAGCGGCGATTTTACCATCCCTGCTTTTCAAAATCAAACAGATGGTTCCCTTTTTTACAAAACAAGAGAAGGGAAAGGTGATATGCCGGGGTATAAGAAAAAGATACCAGATGAAGAAGACATCTGGCATATTGTCAATTATATGAGAACCTTAAAATAGTGACTACCACCTACTGTTTACATTGGCTACTTTTAATAAAATGAAGATGCCTAAAGTTTTCTATAGAAGCCGAGAATTATAGATTTTAGCGCCTGGATGCAAATTCCCGGATGATCTTAAGCCTGAATTAAAAAAATCAAATGTGTATTTTATTAGCGAATTATTGCAAAAACAATACTTTGTTTACCTTTTGACTGCCATCTGAGTAGTTACTTTAAAAACAAACTAAAACGATAAAATTATTAGCTTTATGCCGAAAATCCAACACGAGGTGTAAATGAGCAATAACAGAAAAAAGTTAAAAATCGGGATCACCATAGACGCTTTCGAGGCAATTAATGGTGGAGTCATTTCGACCAGAAGGATCACTAAATTATTAAGGGAGCGAGGACATGAAGTTTATATCTTCTCTATTGGTAACGAAGTAAAAGACCCCTATTTTATCCTAATGAAACCCTTTTACGTTCCGTTTGCCAAAGGAATTATGAAAAAACTGAAAATGCCGTTAGCCAAACCTATTGATAAATTAATGCGACCCATTTTCAAAGAATTAGATATTGTCCATTCGATGTTTCCTTTTTGGTTGGGGTATAAGTCTTTAAAACTTGCTAAAGAATTTAATATACCTATTGTTTCCACTTTCCATGTGCAAGTAGAGCATTTATTTAAAAACATCAACTTTGAACCTGAGTTTCTCATACGTAACGGATATAAGTTGTTAATCAATAAGATTTATAATCACACTGACTTCATTTTTTGCCCCAGTAAATTTGCCCTGGAAGAAATCAATCGCTATGGTTTAAAAGCGCCATCTCAGGTCTTATCAAATGGTGTTTCGCCTATCTTTACACAAAAATTAACCGTACGTCCTAAAGAATTCGAAGACAAATTTATTGTACTTTCTGTTGGCAGACTCACCCCTGAAAAATCGCACAAAACTATTATTGAAGCAATTATCCAGTCAAAATACAGCGATAAAATTCAATTGTTGTTTTTTGGGGAAGGCCCCTTGTTAGAAACCTTATTGCAACAGGCCAAGACACTCGCAAATCCTTTACAGGTCGATGTCGTAACCGCTGAAGAACTTGTCGATTATTACAATATGGCCGACCTGTACATCCACGCTTCTGAAATTGAAACCGAAGGAATGGCACCTTTGGAGGCTTCTGCATGTGGCACTCCGCTCCTTGTATCCGATTCACCAAAAAGTGCTTCCGGACAATTTGTATTGGACAAGCAATTTTTGTTTAAACACGGTGATGTGAAAGAATTGGCTCAAAAGATTGATTACTGGTTTGAAAGACCTGAAGAATTAAAGAAATGGGGTGATCAATATGCCGAAGAAGCTAAAAAATACCAGATTTCAAAAGTTATAGATGTGATTGAAAATAAATATTATGAATTGGTAGAAAAGGCTCAAAACAGACTTCAGTAAACTGATTAGTATGATTTTCTTTTTAAAGAAAAAAACAGATTACCAAATAAAAAAATGACTGGCTGTTAACCCGGATTAAAAAAGTAAAACTACCCAACAAGAAATTTACTGGAAATTCCCAAAATATTAATCAATAACATATCATGAATAATAAGGGAAAACTTCTTCAAATAAAACTACTCCACACGCTCATCTGGGTATTTTTTGTAACCCTTATCTTTTATATCCTGTATAGTGGCTTTACAAACGAGATCACAATTTATACCTGGATTGCTATCGGATTGGTTATCCTGGAAGGATTGGTCTTATTGATCTTCAAGATGTTTTGTCCCTTGACGCTTATTGCCCGAAAATATTCGGATTCGGAAAAGGATAATTTTGATATTTTTTTACCAAACTGGTTAGCTCGCCACAATAAGCTGATCTTTACTTTAATTTACTTGATAAGCCTGATCACCGTAGCTTACAGAGCGATGAATAATTGAGAAAAATGATTAATTCAAAAATAGGAATATTTAGATATGGAAAGCGAAAAACTAAACCGAACTGATTTATTAGCCATTGAGCGAACAAAATTAGCGAATGAACGAACCTTTCTTGCTTACTTCAGAACTTTTATCGTCTTTCTAAGTTCGGGCTTTGCCATTCTTAAGCTGGGCGCATTAAAAGAAATCAGTGAACTAGCTTACTTTTTATTAATCCTTGCACCGGTTCTTTTATTAATTGGCTTTCTGAGATTTTATTTCACGAGAAGGCGCTTAAAAAAATATTACCACACAGATCAATATTAGAATCGTATAAAAAAGTTGAACGCGCTAATAGCTACCAATCAGGACAGGACAACATCATAGCCCTTCCAAATTTGAAAGCATTAAAGCAGCAAAGCTCAAAGTCAAAAAGAAACCGATCATATCGGTAATCGTCGTGAGGATCGGGCCGGAAGCAAGAGCCGGATCGATGTCCAATCCTTTGAGCAGCAAAGGAACCGTACCGCCGATGGAAACGGCTATCACGGTGTTGATCGACAACGCACCGCCAACTACCAAACCGAGGAAAATATTTCCTTTCCAAAGGAGAGCTGCCAGTCCGATCAGAATACCTAATACCAATCCGTTGATCAATCCTACTGATATTTCCTGCCACCAAACCCGGAGCACTTCCCCCGGTTTGACAACTCCAAGCGATAATTCCCGCATGCTCACGGCCACAGCCTGATTGCCAGAACAGCCGCTCATATCTGAAATGATCGGTAAAAAAACCGCCAGAGCGATCACTGAACTCAACACATCCTGGTGAAAAGCAATTACACTCGCAGCGATAACATTCAATAAAATATTGACCGACAGCCACGACAACCGTCGCCTCGCTCTCAACAAAACAGGCATGGTACGCAATTCATCTCCACCAACGATACCCTGGGTTTCAAGATGTTCCTGGGTGATCCGTTCAGTTTCTGCTTCTAATATGTCTCGCCGCAAAACGACACCAACCAGCATTTGTTGATCATTGACCACCGGAATCCCAAACAACTCATGGGTATTAAAAAAATCAATCAATTCACTGAGAGAAGCCTGGTGATTGACGTTAAACACATCTTTGACGATAATCTGCGACAAGCGGGTTTCGGGAGTGGCCAGCAGCATGTCCTGCATTTGCAGCACCCCTTTTAATTGGCCTCTGCGGGAAACGACAAAAATATACTTCAGCGCATAATCCTTATATTTTTCAGCATCTCTACGCAGGATACTCGTTACCTCTTCGATCGTTAAATGTTCAGGAAAAGAAAAGTATTCCGTACGCATTAATCCTCCCGCCATATCAGATTCATAAGAAAGGAGTTTTTTGACATCTTCCGCTTCTTCCGGATCCATTTCGTTGAGGATGGCCTGGGCGTCTTCCTCATCGAGTTCCATCATAATATCCGCTTGCTCGTCACTTTCCATTTCGTTGAGAATGGCAGCCGCATCGCCGACTTCCAAGTCTTCGAAGATATTTACAGCTTGTGCTTCCGGAATATCTTCCATCACTTCGGCGGCATCTTCCGGAGACAACAGGGTGAGTATTTCGATCTGATCACTTCGATTTAAGTGCCCGATGAGATGTGCGATTTCTCTGGACCCGAGCGAGTCGATGAGCTGGGTCAGCGCTTCACTATCTTTTTGCTCAAGTAGCAAAAGGATTTGTTTGCGAATCGATGAGGTATTTAAAGTGTCTGTCATTGTATTAAATATTGTTTTGTAAAAGTCGGATTTTTGTTTTGATCTGCATAGGAAATTTCATTTTTGATTTAATAAAGAACGAGCGTTGCCATAATCGGCTCTTTTCCAACCAGATGTTCTTTTTAAATAATCTCTAGCACATTCAAAAAGTACAAAATTTTAAAGAATCATATTAAATGGAACCCAGCAGGTCCATCCAACTTTCCTTTTTGTTTGTATGACAAAAATAGTGTTATAAATCTTTACACTAATTATTGACAAATAACATCAGAGAAGCCTGAGCTTTATGACTTTCATCACTTCAATTATTCTATTAAAGCACTAAATTTGACTTATTCAATAGCAAATAAAAGAGATATGAACGACTATAAAAAATTTCACCAAAGGAGCATCGAAAATCCTCAGGATTTTTGGAAAGAACAAGCTCAAAGTATTGACTGGTTTACCTTTCCTGAAAAGATCCTGAGCAAAGATAACGAAGGTTTTGACCGCTGGTACGAAGGCGGAAAACTGAACACCTGTTATTTGGCGCTCGACAGGCATGTCAACAATGGCAGAGGAGATCAGTTAGCTCTTATCTATGACTCTGCGGTTACCGGAAAAAAAGAACAATATTCTTATGCTCAGCTACTTCATGAAGTGGAATTAGTAGCAGGCATGCTTGTAAAACTGGGTGTTACCAAAGGCGATCGTGTGGTCATTTATATGCCTATGATCCCTCAGACGGTATTCGCGATGCTGGCTTGTGCACGTATTGGAGCAATCCACTCCGTAGTCTTTGGCGGATTCGCTGCACGTGAACTGGCAATTCGAATCGATAGCGCTAAACCAAAAGTAATGTTAACTGCCTCAGGAGGTAAGGAAATCAATAAAGTAATTCCATACAAAACATTAGTGGATAGCGCGCTGGAAGAGGCTGCCCACTCCGTCAAGCATGTCGTCATCTATCAACGCCCCTTTGTAAAAGCAACAATGAAAGCGCCTCGGGATATCGATTGGAACGAGTTACGGAGTCAGTCAAAACCAGCACCTTATGTTGAATTGGACGCCTGGGATACACTTTACATTATTTATACTTCGGGCACCACAGGAAAACCAAAAGGAGTGATGCGCGACAATGGCGGCCATGCTGTAGCGATGGAGTTTAGCATGAAATATATTTACGATGCAAAACCGGGTGATGTATATTGGGCCGCGAGTGATGTGGGTTGGGTCGTAGGGCACTCCTACATTGTTTATGGGCCGCTGATTCACGGATGTACTACGATTTTATTTGAAGGAAAACCTATTCGAACGCCCGATGCAGGTACTTTCTGGCGGGTCATGAGTGAATATAAGGTGAATGTATTTTTCACCGCTCCTACTGCTTTCCGCGCTGTCATCAAGGAAGATCCTGAAGGAAAATTTAAAAAGAAATACGACCTAAACGCATTACGCTACATTTTCCTTGCCGGAGAACGCTGCGATAGCGGAACCCTAGCGTGGTTACAAAAGCTGACGGGGATCCCGATCATTGACCACTGGTGGCAAACCGAAAGTGGTTGGCCAATGATCGCCAATATGCCAGGAATTGAATTATTCCCGGTTAAACCTGGTTCTGCGACTGTAAGTGTACCTGGTTACGATATTGTTGTCCTTGATGAAGCCGGAAATCAGCTGAAACATAATCAAGAAGGCGAGGTGGCAATTCGTTGCCCACTGCCTCCAGGGAATTTACCCAACTTATGGAAAAATACAGAACGCTTTAAAGCTGCTTATTTTAAGAAATATCCTGGTTATTATAATGCAGAGGATTCAGCCTATATTGATGAGGATGGATATATATTTATCACTGGTCGGATCGATGACATCATCAATGTGGCGGGCCATCGCTTGTCCACCGCAACTATTGAAGAATTAATCGCTGTGCACCCAGCCGTTGCGGAATGTGCTGTCATTGGCGTTGCGGATCAAATGAAAGGGCAAATTCCAGTTGGTTTTGTCGTATTAAAAGATGGTGTAGATATTTCATTCGAAGAACTCACAAAATCATTGATTCAAAATGTTCGGGATAAACTTGGAGCCGTGGCTTCTTTTAAGACAGTTTTGAAAGCCAATCGTTTACCAAAAACACGCTCTGGTAAAATTTTACGCAAGACTATGCGTGCAATTGCGGACGACAAACCCTACAAAGTACCTTCAACCATAGAAGATCCGGTTGTTTTGGATGAGATTAAAAAACTGATTGCTCAGCATCAACAAACTTTAGTTTAAAAGAGCAATTTCAAATTGAATAGAAAAGCTCAAGTTTCAATAATTATTGAAACTTGAGCCCTTAATTTAAAGAAAATCGCCACTGAAAACTCAATTCCAGTGGCGATTATTTATTACATCAAACTTATATATATAAACCCTAATAGGATAAATTCATTATTTAGGCATTACGACTGTATCAATCGCGTGGATGATGCCATTAGAAGCAGCAACATCTGTCATTACTATTTTTGAAATATTTCCTTTCTCATCTGTTAAAATTACACCACCATCTTTGATAGAAGCCGTCAATGTTCCACCCTGTACCGTAGTAACTGCAAAACTTCCGTTATTTGCTTTGATAGCTGCTACTACATCTGCTGCTTTTACTTCACCCGCAACAACGTGGTAAGTTAAAATCGCAGTTAAAGTTGCCTTATTTTCTGGCTTTAAAAGTGTTTCAACTGTACCTTCTGGTAATTTTTCGAAAGCTGAATTCAAAGGTGCGAAAACAGTGTATGGACCATCAGCACTTAATACGTCAACTAGTGATGCTGCTTTTACTGCCGCAACTAAAGTGGTAAAATTTTCATTACCTGCAGCAACTCCAACGATATTTGGTGGTTCTACTAAAAAGGATGCTTCATTTTGGTAAGGAGTAATATTATTTCCATTGCTGGCAAAAGTTACGTTCAATGCGAGTGCGAAAAGAGCAAAAAGAATGAATGATTTTTTCATTGTTTATGTGTTTAGGTTAATTAAAAAATACAGGAGCAGAACAGCACGTTATTCTTTTTGTTTAATTTTTTATAAAAAAAATTAAACAAAGTTGTTTCTTTAACATTTCCTTAATTTTGAATACCTATATAAAAAGAGTTCTGATTTTCTTTAGCCTTCTAATTGTTGGTTACCTTTTAATGGGGATTATTTTATCTATTATAAGTACTCATCCCGAAAATTTAGATTGTGTTGAAAATCAAGAAATATCTATATCATCCAATGACATTCACCTAGAGATAGTATACTTTGAAAAATACCAGTCTGCAATGATTTTATATGAATTAGAAAGGTCATTTAAATCAAGAAGAGATGACTGTTCCGACCGAACACCCATCAAAGTCTCCAAATTATTCTGTTCCGGTTAGATAAAAAAATCAATTAGAATACCAGTTGCTGTTCCTTTGACAATTTTCTAGAATCCTAATAATCAATATTGAAATCAGCGACAAAAAGTGTAACTTCCCATTACATTTTAACTACGCTATGGGCCTTCTATTTATAGTTTCTAATTCCACGGGATTTTGTTCCATCTAATTCCCGCTTTGCAGATTTTCCAATATCAAAGTCTGTACTAGAATAAAAAAAGGACCATATTGATCCGTCAAATTATGAAAGAAGAAACGCTATCCACTATACTTCAAATAATACTATTTACACTAATTCCATTTTTAGTTTACCTGATTAAAACTAAATCTGCAAAAGGCTTTTGGAATTATATCGGTTTAAAGAAATCAACAAAAAACGCTAACCGTTTAGCACTATTAGTTATGCTATTAATGGCACTTCCTATTATAATGCTCACCTTTATCAATCAGGAATTTAAGGAGGTCATGACAAATCCTGAAAGCGTCACTGGAAAAATCAGGCAAATGGGCTTTGGCGTTGAAGCCGTAATGACCATTTTGATCGTTGCCATTTTTAAAACTTCACTTTCCGAAGAGATTTTTTTCAGAGGATTTCTTGCTAAACGCCTGATCGCGATTACCAGTTTTCAAACGGGCAATATAATTCAGGCCGTCCTTTTTGGAGCGATTCACGTTTTGATCTTTATCCCCATCACGGATAGTTTACTTTTTCTACCCGTGATCTTCTTTTTTCCTGCTTTAGGGGCCTACTTTATAACTTATCTCAATGAAAAATTAGCAGATGGAAGTATTATTCCGGGTTGGATCGCCCACGGTACCGCAAATTTGGTTTCTTACAGTTTTGTTGCATTTATCCTATAGCTCATTGATGGTTGAACCTAAAAAATTTAATCGTCAAAAATTATTCTTAACCTTCAGTGCAACCTGACTGGTTTGATCTATACAACCAAAAGATCAATCAGAAATTTAAACAGCATTTATTATCAAAACCATTGACACAATTTTTTGTTAAAATCAGCAACAAAAGCGTAACTTCGCCCTACATTTTAACCAAATAACTTAATCAACAATAAAATGAGCAATATCTCGGTAACGGACCGATTTGTCAACCGACACATCGGTATCAATGAAGAAGAATTACACGACATGCTGAAAGCGGTAAAAGCCAAATCGCTGGATGATTTAATCAACCAGACGGTCCCTGATGCTATTCGCCTGAAAAAGCCGCTTAAGCTGCCTTCAGCACTTTCTGAATATGAATATTTGAGAGAACTCAAACAAACTGCTTCACTGAATAAGGTCTTCCGGTCATACATCGGTATGGGTTATAATGGAACAATTACACCCTCTGTTATTCTCCGTAATGTTTTCCATAATCCCGGCTGGTACACGCAGTACACACCTTACCAGGCAGAGATTGCTCAGGGCCGTTTGGAGGCTTTGCTAAACTTCCAAACCATAGTAAGTGACCTAACCGCTTTACCAATCGCCAATGCTTCTTTGCTCGATGAAGGAACTGCTGCTTCTGAAGCCATGCATATGTTTTATGAATTGAAAAACAAACGCGTCAAAGGCGAACCTGCTAATGAGTTTTTTGTTTCTGATAAAGTGTACGAACAAACCATCGATATTTTGATGACCCGCGCCAAGCCAATGGGCGTCAAAGTGATCATCGGCGATGTCAAAAAATATAAATTTAACGAGAAGACTTTTGGGGTGCTTTTGCAATACCCCGGCAAAGATGGTCTGGTGGAAGATTACACTGCTTTCGCAAAAAAAGCAAATGATGCTGAAATTTATGTAACGGTCGCTGCTGATATCCTCAGCCTGACGCTGCTGACTCCACCAGGAGAATGGGGTGCTGATGCTGTTGTCGGCAATACGCAACGGCTTGGTGTGCCGATGGGTTACGGAGGCCCTCACGCAGCTTATTTTGCCTGTAAAGAGGACTTTAAAAGAGTGATCCCCGGAAGAATCATTGGCGTTTCTTTAGACTCCCAGGGAGATCCTGCTTTACGTATGGCGCTGCAAACCCGCGAGCAGCATATCCGCCGTGAAAAAGCAACTTCAAATATTTGCACGGCTCAGGCTTTATTGGCTGTTATGGCTAGCATGTATGGCGTCTATCACGGACCAAAAGGCCTTGAAGCGATCGCAACGCGTATTCACACCACGACACAGGTACTCAGCAATGAATTGAAAAAATTAGGCTTTGAACAAACCAATAGTTCCTTTTTTGATACCGTTAATATCGCTGCTGACCCTGCAACCATTGCTCATGTAAAAAAAGCAGCTTTGGCAGAAAAGATGAATTTCTTTTATACCAAAAATAACATCCATGTGAGTCTTGACGAAACGGTAATGGAATCCGATTTAATGGACATCATCAATATTTTTGCAGGTGTAAAGAAGAAATCTGTTGCAAAGATTAGCATTCCAAAAGGCCTGAAAATTCCTGCAAAACTGAAAAGAACGTCAGAGTACATGACTCATCCGATTTTCAACATGCACCATACCGAGACGAAGATGATGCGATACATTAAGAGTCTTGAAAACAAAGATCTATCCCTCACACATTCGATGATTGCTTTGGGTTCTTGTACCATGAAACTCAATGCAGCAACACAATTGATCCCTGTCAGCTGGCCAGAATTTGCTAATATCCACCCTTTTGCTCCATTGAGCCAAGCAAAAGGTTATCAGCAGATTTTTGATGAGCTGGATGCTTACTTGTGCGAAATCACAGGATTCACTGCCTGCTCTTTACAACCTAACAGCGGTGCTCAGGGAGAATACACGGGATTGCTGACGATCAAAGCTTATCATGAAGCCAATGGCGATTATCACCGCAACATTGCCTTGATCCCACAATCGGCGCATGGCACCAATCCTGCAAGCGCAGTTTTGGCGGGCATGGAAGTCGTCGTTGTAAAATGTGATGAAAAGGGAAATATCGATGTTGCTGACCTAAAGGAAAAAGCATTAAAACATAAGGAAAATCTTTCTTGTTTGATGGTGACTTATCCTTCTACACATGGCGTTTTTGAAACAGCCATCAAAGAAATATGTAAAATCATCCACGACAATGGAGGAAGGGTTTATATGGACGGAGCCAATATGAATGCACAGGTTGGCCTGACTAGTCCCGGAGCAATTAACGCTGATGTTTGCCACTTAAATCTCCACAAAACCTTCAGTATTCCTCACGGTGGAGGTGGTCCAGGTATGGGTCCGATCTGCGTCAATGACAGCCTTGCGCCTTTCCTTCCAAAGCACGTTTTTGTAAAGACAGGAGGCAAAAAAGGTATCCATGCTGTATCAAGTGCTCCATGGGGTAGCGCCAGCATTTTACTCATCTCGTATGCTTACATAAAAATGCTTGGAAAGAACGGTGTTACGGACGCTACAAAATATGCTATTTTAAATTCCAATTATATCAAAGCAAAACTGGAAAACGATTTTCAGGTGCTTTATATCGGTGAACATGGCCGCACGGCACATGAGCTCATTATTGACCTTCGCCCATTTAAAGCTTTGGGTGTAAGTGCTGAAGATGTTGCAAAAAGGCTGATCGACTATGGTTTCCATGCACCCACACTTTCTTTCCCCGTTCCCGGAACAATTATGATTGAACCGACAGAAAGCGAAAGCAAAGATGAGTTGGATCGTTTCTGTGATGCACTACTTCAAATCCGCGCTGAAATTGACGAAATCGCTACCGGTGATGCGGACGCAGAAGACAATGTACTTGTCAATGCACCACATACCATCAGCATGGTTGCCGCGGACGATTGGAAATATCCTTACAGCCGCGAAAAGGCAGCTTATCCTATAGCTTACCTTCGAAGTGGCTCTAAGTTCTGGTCCTCTATTGGCCGGGTCAACAACGCCTACGGTGATCGAAATCTAATTTGTGTTTGTCCGCCAATCGAAGATTATGAAAATAAAGAAGAAGATATGGTTGGTATGGAGAATTAAGGAATAAGCTAGGAGTTAGGAGTCAAAGGTTAGCGACTTTTGACTCCTGACTCTTCTATATTTTAAAAAATCAGCTAAATCTACTCGATCTGCGATATCCGCGGTCCATTTATCAATCTTGATTGATCGTTTAAAATTTAAAAAATGATAGTAGTCACAGGTGCTTTAGGTTTTATTGGCAGCTGTTTGGTAAAAAAACTCAACGACGAAGGAAATACCAGAAACCTGATGGTTGTTGATGATTTTTATAAACAATACAAAGAGCCGAACCTGCAAAACAAATTCATTCGGGAGTGGATTCATCGCGATATCTTTTTGGAGATCGTAAAAAAAATGCCTTCCAAAATTGATTTTGTTTTTCACCTTGGAGCACGCACTGACACCGCTGAACAAAATAAAGCGATCTTTGACAAGCTCAACCTCAATTACTCCAAAGCAATTTGGAATTTCTGCACTGAAAACCAGATTCCAATGATCTACGCTTCCAGCGCAGCAACCTACGGCGGAGGGGAGCATGGCTATAAAGATGAGCACAAGATTGTTTCCAAACTCAAACCTTTGAATCCTTACGGCGAATCTAAAAACGATTTTGATAAGTGGGTTTTAAAACAAAAAAAGACACCTCCTTTTTGGGCCGGCATTAAATTTTTCAACGTCTACGGACCCAACGAATACCACAAAGGCCGAATGGCTTCCGTCGTCTTTCATACCGTATCGCAAATCAAAGCTACCGGCAAAATGAAGCTCTTCCGTTCTCACAAAGAAGAGATTAAGGATGGAGAGCAAATGCGCGATTTTGTTTATATAAAAGATGTGGTGGACGTCCTTTATTTTTTATACAAACAACAGAAAAATAGCGGCTTGTACAACCTTGGAACTGGAAAAGCAAGATCTTTTCTCGACCTGGCAAAACTTACCTTCAAAGCTATGGATTTGAAACCCGATATTTCATTTATTGATACGCCTGTTGACATTCGGGAAAATTACCAGTATTTCACAGAAGCAGATATGTCGAAACTCAAAAAAGCAGGTTACAACAAGCCTTTTTATTCTTTGGAAAAAGGAATAGAAGACTACGTAAAAAATTACCTGCTTAAAAAGTCGGTTTGGTAAGATTGTCGGGATTCAAAAAGCTTTGCCTTCAATAAATTAGAATTTTAATCAAACAATTATGGATTTATTTGTTGGACAAAAAGCCACACGCAGCCTTACCCTCACTGCAGATCACGTAAAAACATATGCTGAACTAAGCGGTGACTACAACCCCTTACATTTTGATGAATCATTCGCATCTAAAACCAAATTTGAAAAGCTGGTTGTTCAAGGAGGCCTAACGACGGGGCTTCTTCATGCATTGGTTGCCATGGATATGCCAGGCCCCGGGACAGTTTTTCTTAACCAAAACTGGAAATTCACGGCTCCTGTTTTCATCGGTGATACTATTACAGCAAAAGCCGAAATCATAAGCCTACATGAAACAAAACCCGTTACACAATTAAAGGTATTTATAAAAAGACAAAATGGAGAAACCGTTCTTGAAGGAGAAGCCTGGTGTTATACTTTTTCACCAAAAGTATAAAAAGTTGATCACTCCCCGATCCTCCAATCTAACGTTCTGATCTTTCAACTATTCGCTCATTTATTAACAACAAGCTGTTTACAAATAACCCTGATTTCAAATTTAATTTCCCATTCGTGCATCTATCCCGATTAAAAAACGTTACATTAGGTGTTTTCGAAGCTTATCTTGGGTGAGCTTAAAATAAATAAATGAGTGCACCTTTTGTTAAATTCAATAAGCTGGACCGTCCGGAATTCTTCAAAGTTTTACGTATCAGAGTCAACCAGCATTTCCTAGACAACAAACTTTCCAAACATGCAGATTTCAACATGAAATTTAAGACAATTTTCATGCTGTGCCTTTATACAATTCCACTTGTATTGATGTTAACAGGCTTAGTAACCTCGCTTTGGGCAGTTATGTTGATGTGGGTGATCATGGGTTTTGGCATGTCAGGAATAGGATTATCGATCATGCACGATGCTAACCATGGCTCTTATTCGAGTAATCCAAAAATAAACTATGCGCTGGGTTATGCAATTAATTTTACTGGTGGGTATCATGTTAACTGGATCATTCAGCACAACGTACTACATCATTCTTTTACCAATGTGCATGGCTTTGACGAAGACATTGACAAAGGGGTTATGCGTTTTTCTCCAAATCAGGAGCATAAAAGTTTTTTCCGCTTTCAAGCTTTTTATGCCCCTTTCCTTTACGGATTAATGACAATTTACTGGTTGTTGATTAAAGATTTCCAGCTATTGTTCCGATATGACAAAAAGGAATTGTTTGAAGGGCAAGGACTAACTTTTCAAAATGCTCTCGCACAAATATTATTTAACAAAACCTGGTATCTATTATTAATCCTGGTACTTCCTATGTTAATCATAGATTTACCCTGGTGGCAGATATTATTGGGTTTTCTATTGATGCAATTCATCTGTGGATTGATCCTGGCTTTTATTTTCCAGCCCGCACATGTTCTTGAATCAACGAAATTTTACGTAGCTGATGAAAATGACAGTATAGAAAACAACTGGGCCATTCACCAAATGCACACCACCTCTAATTTTGCCAGTAAAAGTGTGTTCTTTTCCTGGTTTATTGGAGGACTTAATTATCAGATCGAGCATCACTTGTTTCCCAATATTTGCCATGTCCACTATCGAAATATTTCCAAAATAGTCAAAGCGACCGCTGTAGAATTTAATGTTCCTTATAACCAGCAAAAAACCTTCTTTAGTGCCGTCAGAAGTCACTTTGCTTTACTGCATAAATTGGGCACAGGTAAATATGATCGGGATTTATTAGACGCTTAGAAACAATGACTAAAAAGTTAATGTCTTTGCTTGTAATAAACAAAATGAAAAAATAGCATCTTAGATAAGATATCTTTCGAAACTTTAATTAATAGCGAAATCAAGGAAAGCGAATTCGAAATTCCTACTCATCTATCTATTAACTACTCACTTCAAACTTTCAACTATTGGTTTCAAACTATTCCATCGCCAAGCGATTCATCCCTGCATAATAAATCAAATACCAATCCTCTCCGGATTTTGAAAAACGACGCTGCATTCCATACTGACCACCACCAACTGTAATGTTTTCGATTACAATTTCATCATTTATTTTTTTGAAACTTCCTCGAAAACTGAGTTCTGGAATCCTCAATCGGATGATGCATTATCCAATCCTCTTTTTGCCAACGGAATCTTCCATCGACAATGGTTGCACTATCTGCTTCAGCAGGAATTCCCTGTAACGGAAAAATTATATGCTCCAACTGATACAAACTATCATCGTGAAAGCGCTGGTAAAAAGCCAGAAAATCCGGCGGCAACCCCTCCTCTTCTGATTCATACTCTTCTGTCATTTCAACAGCTCCATTTGTTGGGGCTACCATGTTTCTAAGTTTCATGGTAAAAAAAACCGAAGTAACGATTACACCAACCAAAAAGCCAATAAAGTATTTCATTTTCAATAAATTATACGCTAAAAAAATCTTTTAATTTTGTTCGCTCGACAGTTATTTAACCAAACGAATATCCCCGAAATCTTCCGTTCCATAAACCAGAATATAATCGTCAATCTGCTCATAATATAGCTCGAAGTCCAGATGGTAATTATCTTTTTCTACAAAACCTTTACATTTTCCTATATTCAAATCAAACGAAAAAGGCTCGACAAAAATATGTTGCCGAAAGTCTAATTGCTTTCTGCCGTAGGCTTTATATAAAGCTTCTTTTGCGCCCCAATAAACATGAAGGTGTTCTAGCTTGTTTTCCGTGCCAAGGCTCTCTATTTCCACTTGCCGCATAAATTTATGTGCAATCCGGTCAATTTTTCCCACCAACTTCTGAATATCAACGCCAACAAACCTTGGTGACGCCATCACAGAGGTCAATTCCCGCGAATGGCTGATCGAAATTTGATACAGTGAATTTTCAAGATACGGTTTGCCATATTCATCTTTCAAACAGGCCCCCCGGTCCTCCCGGCCAGACATCAGATGCAACAACCATCTTCCCGAAAGCCATTCCAAACGCCGGTGTCCTTTCATTTTTTTCAATGATACCTCTTCCTTCGGAAATAATTGTAAACGCTCTAAGAAATAGCTTTCCTCTTCTCCAATACGCCAAAGCCCAAGCTCTCCTTCCGGTTTTATATGTTTGTGAAAAAGTAACGGCATATGAACAATTAGTAACAGTAGTAAAAACTTCTAAGTTAGAAAAATTATTAAAAGGTATCGACAAATTGCAAACTGAAGTAATCTCTGAGAAATTAAATAATGTGCCGCTCAGCCCTTAATTTTGTGTTTCAAACAGTTTTTAAAAATCAAAATTCAACTTGAGTCAAATAAAAGTAACAAAGGTTGCACAGCTCCGCGGCCATAAAGCCGCTATTTTTGTGTTCGCCAATGCTGATGATCCAAAGCATTTTCTTACTGGAGCCGGCGACGGCTGGATCGTGCAATGGAACCTCAACGAATTGGAAAACGGGAAGCTGATCGCTAAAGTACCTAGGAATATCTTTTCACTTTGCAATCTTCCCAATCAGCAGTTGATCGTTGTCGGAAATATGGACGGCGGAGTGCACTGGGTGGACCTCCAAGATCCGGAAAAAACCAAAAATATTGCCCATCACCAAAAAGGCGTTTTTGATATCCAATTGATCCACAATCAGATTTATACACTTGGAGGAGAGGGAATGATTACCAGATGGTCCGTTGAAGAACGCAGAACACTGGAAAGTTTTCATATCACCAATCAAAGCCTTCGCGCTATGGCCTATAATAAGGCCCGAAATGAAATAGCGATCGGAGCAAGCGACAATAATATTTACATTCTGGATGCAAAGAGCCTAAGTATTAAGCACATGATTCGACAGGCACATGAAAACTCCGTTTTCACCGTTCAATACAGCCTTGATGGGAATTACCTTTTAAGTGGTGGGCGCGATGCAATTTTGAAGATTTGGGCAATTGAAAGGGATTTTGAACTGGTTTCCGAACAGGCGGCTCATTTGTTTACGATTAACGACATTGCATTTCATCCTGAGGCACACCTTTTTGCCACGGCAAGCCGTGATAAAACCATTAAAATCTGGGATGCTGAAAATTTTAAACTACTAAAAGTAATTGAAACGATCAAAAACGGCGGGCATATCAATTCCGTTAACAAGCTTTATTGGTCAAGCTATAATAATTATCTACTTTCGTGCAGCGATGATCAAAGCATCATTGTCTGGAAAGTAAGCCTAAGAGGTTAAAAGGCAAAGCGGTTAAAACCACAAACCTCGAACTAAAAACCTCAAACCAAAAACTTCAAACTTCAAACTACATGATATTATCAGACAAAAAAATACTGGAAGGAATCGCTAAAAAAGAAATCGTCATCGAGCCTTACAACCGTGAATTTTTAGGCACCAATTCTTATGACGTTCATCTGGGAAAATATCTTGCTGTTTATACGGATCATGTCCTCGATGCTAAAAAGCACAATAAAATCAAAGAAATTGAAATCGGTGAAGAAGGTTTTGTATTACAACCCGGAACGCTTTACCTCGGAGTCACTGAAGAATATACCGAAACCCACAACTCCGTACCTTTTCTCGAAGGAAAATCAAGTATCGGGCGCCTCGGCATTGACATTCATGCTACTGCCGGCAAAGGAGACGTTGGTTTTTGCAACACTTGGACTCTGGAGATTTCCTGTGTTCAACCAGTCCGGATTTACGCCGGGATGCCGATCGGCCAGCTGATTTATTTCGCTGTCGAAGGGGATATCGAAAATTACTACAACAAAAAGGCTGGCGCAAAATACAACCAACGTTCCATCAAGCCTGTCGAATCCATGATGTGGAAAAACAAGTGGTAAGTCAGAAAAAATTGAATTAATACTCCTTTTCAAGAAGAATAGAACATGACTAAGCATCGTCATTTTATTTCACATAAGCCCTTCGGATTTATTTCTCAATTTGTCAACCCACACAAAAGAAAGAAAAACCTTCTTGGAGAATTACATGATTTTCCCGAAAAGACAATGGCAATTGGGCGTTTAGATGTAAATTCCGAAGGAATTTTGTTACTCACCACAGATGGAAAAGTTAGCGCAGAAATTTGCAGTAGTAAGGTCGAAAAAGAATATTATGTTCAAGTAGATGGAATTATTGACGATGAAGCGATTGAAAAGATAAAAAATGGCGTGGAAATAGGAATTCATGGTGTAAAATATAAAACGAATCCTTGTCACGCATTTCTATTGATCCCTTCCCCGGTATTTCCAGAACGAACAAAGAAAATTCGTGACGATAAACACGGTCCAACAAGCTGGGTTTCTATTATTATTACCGAAGGTAAATACAGGCAAGTGCGAAAAATGACTGCTGCAGTAAGTTTTCCAACCTTAAGACTAATAAGGGTAAGAATAGGTGCATTAAAACTCAGCAACTTAAAGGCAGGAGAAGTTATTGAAGTAGAAAATTTGAATTACGATGAACATTGATGATTTCAATTATCAGGTTGTAAGCTTATTGAGATAATTCGAATTCAATTTCATTTCGAAGTTTGTACCGCTTCATCCAAAGCTATTTTTTAATAATTGATAAAAATCAATTCTTCCGTTGACCCCTGTCATTTCTTTCCTTCCACTTTGAACATAACTTTATCGGAGCCAAATAAATTAGCGATGAAAAAATATACCCCTGCTAATTTGATTCTGATTGCCGCTTTATTTTTTGTTTGTTATCCTGCTAAAGCTCAGGAAGCCCAACGCCAGTTGCCGCTAGTGGTAACCGTTTATAGCAATGTCACCCAACTGCCCTGGAGTAAAAACCTGGGTATTTTTGGCGCACCTCTTCATCCTGGCATTTCAGTGGGCACGGAATTTCGTTACAATCAAAGTTCAACTAATGAATTGTTTCAAACGGTAAAGTTAGGCTATCACTACCATCAATACGTTCAGCATAGTTTGCAGCTTTTTTCAGAACTTGGCTACCGCTATCACTTCAAAGGTCGCTTTGATTTAGGATCTCGTTTAGGCTTGGGGTATACACATTCAATTCCCGACATGCAGATCTTCGAGCTCAAAGAGGGCGATTATCAGAAAAAAAGCAATTGGGGACGGCCACAGTTTATGACCTCACTAGCCTTGGAAGCCGGCTTTGAGGTTTTCAATAAAAAGGTTAATCCGGTTCGGCTTTTTATAACCTATCAGTTTTATTTGCAAATGCCATTCGTAAATGAATATGTACCCCTATTACCGAATACCGCACTCCACCTAGGTGTAGCTTTTCCTTTTTTGAAATACAAAAAAGAAACACAATGAAAAAATACCGGATATTTTACGTGCTACTTTTCCTGCTTCTGGCTTTAGTGCCAGGCTGCCGGAAAGACGAGATAAAACCTACACAACAATGTCTCAATCCTCCAGGAAATTATGATTCACATCCAAAGGCTCAGGATTTGCAAAGCCTCCTTGACAAGTATACCCATCAAGGTCTCCCTGGTATTTCTCTCTTAATTCGGGATGGCAATGGGCAATGGGTTGGCGCATCAGGGAAGGCAGATATTGACAAGGGTATTGAAATGCAAGCATGTCATGTTTCTAAAATAGCAAGCGTTACGAAACTATATGTGGGTGTACTGGTTATGCAACTGGTTGAAGAAGGAATTCTTAATTTAGATGACCCTTTAACCAAATGGCTCCCCGAAAAGTACACTTCAAAAATAAAAAACGCCAATCAAAGTACCTTGCGACAATTACTCAACCACACCAGCGGCATCTATGATCTTATCGTTGATAATTCTTTTTACCTCTCCGTGCTGAATGATCCGGCTAAGTTTTGGAAACCCGACGAACTACTCAAGTTCGTTTACGATAAGAAGGCCAATTTTCCGCCGGGAACGGATGTAGAATATTCTAATACGAACCTCTTGCTGGCTGCTATGATCATTGAGGAAGCAACAGGGTTTTCCCATTCACGGTTGATGAGAGCGCGACTAATTGATCCACTTGGCTTGAACGATACTTATTATTACTGGCATGATAACCTACCACCATTTGTAGCTCAAGGCTATTTTGATCTTTATAACAATGGCACGATCGCTAATTTGTCTAACTACAATACAGGTAGCGGGAATGGTTACGGGGGAATGTATTCCACAGTCTTTGATATGCAGGTCTTTATCGAAGCTTTATTGAGAGATCAAACTATACTATCTGAAGAAGCACTTCAGGAAATGATCACTATTACCAGTGAAAAAGTAGCGGAAAATATTGCTTTTGGCGTTGCTATCCGAAAGGATTTTCTCGATAGGGCTTCAGATGAATACGCCTTGGGGCACCGCGGACGTGATCTGGCATATAGTGCTGACCTGTATTATTTTCCAAACCAGGACATCACCATGGCTTATCTTGTTAATTATGGTACGGATGCAGAAAGTGGTCTGCAACAAGTTTTTTTAGATTTTCGGAAGGACCTCGTGGACTTACTGATGAAGGATTAAAAGCATTACATTTATTAACTTAATAGGGTTGGTGATAAAAAAAATAACAATAAACTAACCCAAATAAAATATGGAAATTACAAAAAATCATTGAAAATATTTTGTAACTTACTTACAACCAAGTGATAATAAAAATTATAAAAATGACCTTTGTTCTATTTAACAATTTAATTATCAACAACTTGTGAAAATCGTTAGCGGATTCTGGAGTTAGATTTTAGACCAGCACCTACCCAAAAGTGGTGGGAATTTGCAGCTTTGAAATTTTGTATAATAATCAACCTTTGTTGCATTACAGCCCATTTAGTATTCCAAAATCACTACTTAGAAGAATTGCAAACCTTTCTACACAAGGAAAAATGTAAAAAAAAATTATGAGCAATTCCATCTATAGTGTGATAACAGGAACGGGAAACTATATCCCACCAAAACGTATCAGAAATGAGCATTTTCTCACCAGTGAATTTTATGGTACAGATGGCACGAAGCTCGAAAAAACGAATCAAGAAATAATAGATAAATTTCTGGAAATTACAACTATTGCCGAAAGACGGTATGTTGCTGCTAATTTGACAACCTCTGACATGGCCTATTATGCTGCTATTGAGGCTATTAAGTCTGCAAAAATAGATAAAGAGGAATTGGATTACATCATTGTTGCACATAATTTTGGGGATGTAAAAAATGACAATAAAGGGATTGATATTGTCCCCAGTTTAGCCGCTCGGGTAAAACATAAATTAGAAATACACAATCCCAATACAATAGCTTATGATCTGCCTTTTGGCTGTCCGGGTTGGATACAAGCCGTTATACAGGCTGACTATTTCATTAAATCAGGAGATGTAAAAAAGATATTAGTAATTGGTGCAGAAGTGCTATCCAGAGTTTCCGATCCGCATGACAGAGATAGTATGTTGTATGCTGATGGCGCTGGTGCTATCGTTTTGGAAGCCAAAATGAGCAATAAACCTGTTGGAATACTCGCCCATAAAACAAGATCGGATACCTTTTTATATTCCAAAATGCTTTATATGGGTAAATCCTACAATAATAATAATGGAACCAAGGATAATAATTTTTTAAAAATGCATGGTCGAAAGCTTTATCAATATGCACTTGAATATGTACCTCAAGCGATAAAAGACTGTCTGGAGAAAAGTAATATTGATATTAGCGAAATCAAAAAGGTGCTCATCCATCAGGCAAATGGAAAAATGGATGATGCCATATTAAAAAGATTTTATAGCCTTTTTGATATTACTGAATTACCAAAAGATATCATGCCGATGACAATTGCATGGTTGGGTAATTCATCTGTAGCGACCATTCCAACTTTATTAGACCTCATATTGAAAGAAAAGTTGAAACCGCACAAAATAAATAAAGATGATATTCTGGTTTTCGCATCTGTTGGAGCAGGAATGAATATTAATGCAATGATTTATAAGATGTGAGTATTTCTTTTGGAAATAAATGATCAGTTCCAACAATGGTTTAACCGGCAAGGGCTCCATTCACCGCCATGGCCTTTTAGTCTGTCAACAGTTGCTTAAAAGGTCATTAAGAAATTAGGCAAATTAAAGCTGGTTATAATAAAAATCATTTTGATGAATTAGTTTAATAGGATTATTATCTTTATAATATGGTCGGCAGGTCATTAGTCTTTGGTAAATAGCTGACACCATTTTCAGTTACAGATCAAAAAAGTTGATCAAACTCCTTTAATTTCCAAATGAAAAATCTCTTCAGGTATTGCTTCGCTTTTAGTTTCTTTCTTCCATTATTTTTGCAAATTTCATTTTCCCAGTCAGCCTTGTTTGGTGTTGTGGCAGAAGAAGAAAGAAGCCGGGTGAATTAAATCATTTGTAAAATATCTTTCCAGTTTTGGATTGGATTATATTAATTTGTCTTATTGAAAACACAGCCTGTTTTCTTCTGTTTTTTTTATTAATTCGAGTGTAAGAATCAAAAAGACTTATGAAGTCATTCCGTACTATTCCAGTATTCATTTTGGTAGTTTTGGGTATTTTAATCTCACCAAAGCTGTTGGCCCAAAAGTCGAAATCTAATCCAAGTGAAGTTTTCGAGTGTTTTTGGAAAATCATGGATCAGAACTACGCCTTTTTCGAATTAAAAAAAATCAATTGGGAGGAAGTTTATAATATCAATAAAGAAAAAATCAATAACAATACAAGCGATGGCGAATTGTTTGAAATATTGGTAAAAATACTTACACCATTTAACGATGCACACATCAAGCTTGCAACCACCGGACCTGATAAATTAGTGTTTAGTGGCAGTAGAGCCTCTTTATTTAATACTGAATTTAGCTCGGATAGCTTAAAGGTGGCCTATTTTAAAAATGTCGAAAACACATTATCAAACTTCGGATTTGATACGCTAACCCAGGTCGGACCCATCCTTAGTGAAAAGAAGCCCATTTACAATCACAGCCCTTTTGAATACACCAAATCAGAACAATTTGGTTACTTAAAGATTTCTTGGTTTTTTTATAATTGGAGCAAAATAAGCCGTCTGAGCTTATCAAAGGACCGAAAACAGTATTTAAATACCTTTCATAATATTCTCGACAAATTGGCGTATTTGGATGGGATCATTATAGACCTCAGGAACAATATCGGTGGCGTGAGCGGTTACCCTGAAAAGCTTGCCGGCAGATTTACGACAAATGAATTCATTGGAGAATATACCTGTAAACGAAAAAAAGGAGGCCGCGAATCCTTTACCAAATTGAAGTCTACAAAAGTGAAACCCGGTAAAGAAGAACCATTCCTGAAACCTGTTGTCATTTTAGTAAATGATGAAACCGTGAGCGCTGCTGAGGAATTTATAATTATGATGAAAACGATCCCGAATGTAAAAATAATTGGCATGCCGACGCAGGGGGCGCTTTCTGATGTTCTTTCTAAAAAATTGCCCAATGGCAGGACGATATCGCTTTCTAATATGCGTTTTTATACTCCGGATATGATCTGCTATGAAAATATTGGAATTCCGGTTGATGTTGAAGTCCAAAACACTTTAGAAGATTTAAAGATAGAAGTCGATCCGGTACTCAGAAAAGCCATTGAAACACTGCAAGAAAGTATTTCCGGGGATAATTAAATTTAAACTATTCTTACTTGTTTTACTTTTTAAATAGGGAAAAAACTTATTTTTAGCATCCTAAAGTTGTTGAGCTAAACTATTAAAAAACTCATTTTTTACGCCTGCTTACCCAATTAATAAAAAGAAACTCAACCTAAGTAGAAAACGAACAGACTTACGAAAACCTTGAGCAAATGCGGCGATCAATTTTAATGTTACTCGGATTTCTTTTTCTTCAATCTTGTAGCGACAACTCGGAAAAAACCAAACCTGCTATCGGCACAATGACCGAATCTGTGTATGCTTCCGTAACGATCCAGCCGGAAGACATTTACGATGTTTACACCGCTGCTCCAGGCATATTGGAAAACATCTTTGTCAACGAGGGTGATACGGTAGCGGAAGGTCAAATAATAGCTCAGATCACCGCCAGCGACCCGAAAATAAACATTGAAAATGCTACCCTGAGTTTAGAATTGGCGCGCGAAAATTACAAAGGAAAAGCAACGATATTGTCAAGCATCGCTGATGAAATCACATCGAATGAAAAACAACTGATATTGGATTCCCTGAATTATTTCAGGCAAAAAAGCCTCTGGGAACAAAATATCGGTTCGAAATATGAACTGGAAAATAAAAAACTAAAGTATGAACTAACCTTCAATAACCTCGACGTACTCAGAAAGAAATACCAGCAAACCCGTCTTGAACTAGAAAACAGTTACAAACAATCACAAGTTGCGCTTAAGAAAGCGGAGTCCAACTTTAGCGATTATTTTATAAAAGCTAAAATCAATGGAAAGATTTATTCTTTATTGAAAAATGAAGGCGAACTGATCAGTCTGCAAGAACCACTTGCACAAATTGGTAAAAGCAATTCATTCCTGCTGGAAATGTTGATCGATGAAGTGGATATTGCCAAAGTCGAATTAGGCCAACTTGCTTTGATCACATTAGATGCTTATCCAGGAGAAGTTTTCGAAGCGGTCATCACCAAAATATATCCATTAAAAGACAACCGCACCCAAACCTTTAAAGTTGAAGGAAAATTCAGGCAACCCCCAAAAATGCTTTACGCCGGATTATCAGGGGAAGCGAATATTATTCTGACAGAAAAAAAGAACACCCTGACCATTCCTTTGGAGTACCTGATTGATGAAAATAAAGTAAAAACCGCTGATGGTGAAATCAAGGTTCAGGTAGGTATGAAAAATATTGAACGCGCTGAGATTATTTCCGGCATTGATACAGCAACAATTATTATTAAACCCTAAGCAAAAATGACCAATTACAAAGTAATTCTGGATATCACCAGAACACATTTGTTGTCCAGGTTTAAACAAACCAGCATAGCGGCGTTGGGCGTCACGTTTGGAATCGGCACCTTCATCACCCTGATGGGTTTTATGACTGGCCTGAACAATCTGCTCGATGGGATGATCCTCAACAGAACGCCGCATATCCATATTTACAACGAAATCAAACCCAGTAAAACACAACCCATAGATTTGTACGAACCATTTAAAGATGGCTTTAACATTATCCGTTCGGTAAAACCAAAAAAAAGTCAAACCCGCATACACAATTCGCTACCCCTGATAGTCCAACTTAAAAAGGATAAACGGGTGAAAGGGGTAACTCCTCAGGCAGCAGCGCAAGTATTTTATCTCGCTGGATCTATTGAACTCAATGGCTTGGTTCATGGCATCAATGTAATGGAAGAAGTTCAATTGTTCAATTTCGGAGATTATATCGTAAAAGGAAGCCCCCAGGACCTGTTAAAAACTAATAATGGCATCTTACTGGGAGCGGGTATAGCCACTAAAATGTCACTGTCCGTAGGAGATCGTCTTCAAATAAGCACGGTAAGTGGTGGCGTTTTTCCACTTAAAATTGTCGGTATTTTTCAAAGTGGCCTCGCAGAGGTGGATAACGTACAAAGTTATGTGAACTTAAAAACTGCCCAGCAATTTCTTGGAGAAGGAAGTAATTACATTTCGGATATCAATGTGAAGCTTTGGGATATCGAACAGGCGCCTGCCTTATCGACTGAAATTAGTAAGCAGTTTGATCTTACCGCGATTGATATAAAAACAGCCAATGCCCAGTTTGAGACCGGATCATCTGTTCGAAATTTGATAACTTATGCGGTATCCGTCACCTTACTTGTTGTTGCAGGATTTGGTATCTACAATATTCTCAATATGCTCATTTATGAAAAAATGAACGATATCGCCATTTTAAAAGCGACTGGTTTTTCGGGATCTGATGTTAAAAAGATATTTATCAGCCAGGCATTGATAATTGGCTTCGTGGGTGGCTTGATTGGTTTGGGTTTTGGCTGGGGGCTGTCTGTTTTGATTGACCACACTCCCTTCGATACACCGGCATTACCAACGATCGATACATATCCTGTAAATTTCAATCCACTTTATTACATCATCGGTATTGTCTTTGCGCTTGTGTCCACCTTTTTGGCAGGATATCTTCCGGCAAAAAAAGCAGAGAAAATAGATCCCGTAGAAATTATCAGGGGTCAATAATGTCATATTATGAGTTTAGTTCTGGAAGCAAAAAATATTAATAAGTACTTTGAAAAACCAGTACTTTTTCATGTGCTCAAAGAGATTTCTTTTAGCATCAATGAAGGTGAATTTGTTTCCATTATGGGAAAATCCGGTTGTGGCAAATCAACTTTGTTGTATATCCTTTCCACCATGGATACCAATTATGAAGGCACCCTCTTTTTAAATGGACAAAAATTAACTGGAAAATCGGGACAAGAACTGGCCCGTATCCGCAACCAACAAATCGGTTTTGTATTTCAGTTTCACTATTTACTTAATGAATTTACGGTGCTTGAAAATGTGATGTTGCCTGCCCGGAAATTAGGAAAGAAGAGCACAAAAGAAATAAAGAACGATGCATTGGAAAAACTAGCTATTCTTGGAATCGAGACTGAAGCCAACAAAAAAGCATCCATGATTTCCGGTGGTCAAAAGCAAAGAGTCGCTATTGCGAGAGCCTTAATTAATGACCCAAAAATTATCATGGGCGATGAGCCTACTGGTAATTTGGATAGTAAAAACTCTGAGAATGTTTTTAATATTTTTAAACAATTAAGCCTGAAAAATAACCTCTCCTTATTGGTGGTTACCCACGACATGGATTTTGCGCAAAAAACCGACAGGATTATCCAAATGGAAGATGGTGCTGTTATTTGAACATAAGGATTAATAATTGTCTGGACTTCAAAAAAATCTTTGCAAGAGTTTGAAACGCCAACATCAAAACTCCCAACTCGCACCAATCACAGGCAAAAATGGAAACCAATAAATGCTCGCATCCACCGGAACATAATTACCGTTGTCATCTATTGACAATACGCCGTCTTCGGTATAAACATCCAGGTCATATTTTTTCAGGTTTTTACGGTTGTACACATTGATCAAATGCAAATAAACCGTATTCCTATTGCCTTTTTTGGTGATAAAATGACGGTTTGCCCGTATGTCCATCCGATGATACGCCGGATATATTGTCCCGTTAAATTCATAGTGTACCGGATAAAAATGGATTTGACCATTGGGTAAATATTTATAATCGTAAGTATAAGCGGTGCGTGGCCAGCCGACGTAATATTGCCAGGAAAGATGAAACGACCATTTTTCGTTCAGACGGTAATTTGAATCAAAATAGATCGTGTGGCGCTGGTCATTGAGTCTCGGCACATTTCCGGTTCTTTTGATCAAAAGTCCGTCATATTCGATATCTTTTATATCGTCCTCGGCTTTAGCCAATGCATAACTCAACCACAACGAGAATTTTTTACCCACATCATACTTGATAAAAAATTCAATGCCTTTTGACGTGGTGCCGTTGTAAATAACCCTGAGGTAATCGTTCCTTTGCTCGTTAAACACTTCCAGTTGGTCTTCCAAGGTTTGCCAGGATGGGCTCACATTGGAGAGGTCTTTATAATAACCTTCCACCCTAAAGTTGATGCCGTTTTTAAAAGTATGCTCCAAACCAAGGACGTAATGTTTGGCCAGCTCAGCAGTGTTAAAATCAGTATTTCCGTTATTGACATCCAGATTATTAATAAACTGCGATTGATAATAATAGCCCCAGGCTGCCCTTAAAAAGGTGCTTTTAGCTAAAGCATAAGCCAAACTGACGCGTGGACCGATATTACTGTCATTGGTGTAACTGGTATAATCATATCGCAGTCCCGTTTCTAAAATCAACCGCTTCAAAACTTTAAAACGACCAGTCAGGTAGACTACGATTTGTTGCCCGGATGGATTTGTTTGTACTACATTGATATCATGATAATCAATCAATTCCTCCTGGGAATTGATACGGAGTTCATTTATTTCCATAAAATAATCATAATCCGCATTGACTTGTTTGGCTTCAAAACCGCCATTTAAAAACACCTTGTTGCTGGCTTCCCAGTTCCAATCCTGTTTGATCCCGAAGAGGCTATAACTTCGCTTATCAGTAAGCATAAAAGTACCTTTGTCAACTTCATCCAATTTATAAAAAGACCCAAAACGGTCATGGGTAATCAAACCTGAATACAATAATGTACGTGAAAACAATTGAGCATTATAAGTAGATTTCAGGGTCAGCCAGGCATAACTATTATTATATTTCATATCGTTCTTGTCCATATTCCCGTCATCGGCGATATCCCGGATTTTTGTTTGATCACCGGAATGCAGGACATGAAAAGAAAGAAGATGTTTGTCATTTAATTGATAATCCATTTTGCCCATCACATCGTAATAAACCGGTAAAATCTCGGTAAAGTCCGCGACTTTAAAAATTAAATCCAATATTCCCCGTCTAGCAGAAAACAAGTAGGAACCTTTATTTTTCGCAAATTTCCCATCCGTATAAATACGGGCATTTAACAAACTCAAGCCGATCGAGGTATGCCTTTTGTCATCTTGAATGGTTTTGGTTTTCATATTAAAAACACCGCTCAACCGGTTGCCATATTCAGCAGAGAACCCACCTGTCATTAGTTCTACACTGTTAACCGTTTCAACATCAACTATACTGAAAAGACCACCTGAGTAATCTCTTTGGTGAAAAGGATCGTACAATTCCATACCGTCGAGAGTAATCAAAACTTCATCAGCTTCGCCTCCCCGAATCGTGAATTTTGAGGAATAATCCGTAGAAGAAATCCCCGGCAGACGCGCTACAGTACGTGTAATATCGTCTACAAAAGCCATACTTTTTATTTCTTCCCCGGAAAGGATTTGGCGAGATAAATTGCCGTTTCCTAAAACGGAAAAACTACCTGGTGTAACGGTGATTTCTTTAAGTGAAAAAGCCTCTTCTTCCAGTTCAACGCGGCCAATAATCAACATTTGTCCCGCCTTCAATTCCAGATTTTCCAGCTTTTTTTTTGCATATCCAATAAAAGAAAAGATCAGCGTGTATTCCCCTGGTTCAATATTATCAATTGAAAAGTCGCCATTTTCGTTAGTAAAAGTTCCTTTTTCATGACCTTCCACGATTATGGTAACGCCAGGCAATATTTCCTGTGTTTTCTTGTCGTAAACGGTTCCGTTGATGGTACCTGTCTGGCCAAGCAGTTGGAGAGAAAGCATAAAAAAGGTGAAAAGGAAAGGGATTAAGGTTTTCATTGAGTTTGCTTTAACAGTTTTTATTTATTCACTGAGAATAAAATCCTAACCAATACGCTGGTTTCCACTCAAAAAGCTGCGTCAAAGTTGTTATTTTTTATTTCTTGTAAAAAATAATGTTCCAAGCAAAATGTTTTACCAAAAACAGTATTTAAAGCCTAACAAAAAAGATAACCAACTACAATAACCCCTTTTATCAACTTCCAACTCTTTTCGGTCCAGAATAAATACTCGGCAACCATTTTATTATTTATTTTGTCTGTTGGTTTATACCTTTGGAAAATAAAGAAAGTTAAATTCAGAAACAGTCCAAACTCATATTTAGATAACTCCTTCGCTTTTACAGTATTTTTATGAACCTCAAAATAATCTCTGCGGGAGCCGGAAGTGGCAAAACTTATCGCCTGACACAAGAATTAGTGCAACTGCTAAAAAGCGGTGTCCGCGCTAATGGGATTATTGCAACAACATTCACGACGAAAGCGGCAGCCGAATTACAGGAAAGGGTTCGGGTCAAGTTACTCGAAGAAGGGCTCGCCGATGAAGCTAATGATTTAACCAATGCCTTGATCGGAACGGTTCATGGCCTTGGTGTCAAACTACTGAAACGTTTTGCTTTCGAAGCGGGCGTGTCCCCTGAGGTAGCCATCATTGCTGATGAAGACCAGCAGGTGATGTTCAACAAATCACTGGCGACTGTACTGACAAATGAACGGATCGAACGGATGGAAACTTACAGCGACAAGCTGGGGCTCAACAAAAAAGAACGCTATGATTGGCGTCTGGAAGTTAAAAACTTGTGTGATGTAGCCAGAGCCAATGATTTTTCTTTAGCGGTGCTGGAGAATAGTAAATTAAAGTCATTTCAGTCTTTCAAACAGTTTTTAAGTCCGGTCTCTGATCAACCCAATGAATATTTTAGTGAACGATTAAAATTGCTTTTAGCAGAAAGCATCCAGCGCCTTGAAAACAATGAAGACGAAACTAAGATCACTGCAATAGCCGTCAATACACTGAAAGGATTTCTGAATACGCTGAACCTTAAAAATGAACTCAACTGGCATGAATGGGTAAAAATTGCAAAGCTCAAAGTCGGTGCCAAAAGCCGCGAAGATATCGAATCACTTATCAATTTCGCGAAAGAACATGATGCTCATCCGGATTTTCACCGGGACATCCAGAACTTCACTTTTGCTATTTTTGATATCGCTATTGAAGCCATCAAAGAATATGACCTTTACAAAAAGCAACGAGGGCTCATCGATTATATTGATATGGAAATTCAGGTCAAACGGCTCCTTGATGATCAAAAAGTCAGGGATGTCCTTTCAACCGAACTGGATTTGCTGATGGTGGATGAGTTTCAGGATACCAGCCCAATTCAACTAGAAATATTTTTAAAGCTTTCCAATATCGCGAAACACTCCATCTGGGTCGGTGATCCGAAGCAGTCTATTTATGGATTTCGTGGCGCTGATCCAAAGTTGATGATGGAAATCATCAAAGCCAGCGGAGGCGTAAAACCGGAAGACATTCAGGAGTTTTCCTGGCGCTCAAGAGAAGACATCGTCAATATGAGCAATGCCCTTTTCACCAAAGCTTTCACCGAAATTCCCGACGAGCAGATCGTTTTAAAAGCCAACCGAACAAAAGGGGATAACCCTGAGGATTCCAATTTTACAGCTGAACCGATTGAAATGGGGGATGCCATCATCCACTGGCATTTTCAATATGACGGAGAAGGGCGAATGCCTGGCCGTCCCTGGATGGAAAACTGCATTGCACATTGCTTTAAAATTGATGCTTGAACGGGAAACTTACATTCTTCCAAAAGAGAGAAAATTTAAGCGCCTTCTGCAACCCGGAGATGTTGCTATTCTTTGTCGTTCAAATAATGAATGCCTTGAAATTGCTGAAGCGCTTCACCGTGCAGGATTGAAAGCTGCCATTTCCCGAAGTGGATTGCTCGCTACTGCGGAATCAAAGTTAATTCTGGCTTGTTTGAAGTTTATTCTCAACCGCTCTGATTCGCTTTCAGTAGCGGAAATCCTTTTGCTGGCAGCGCGACTGGGTATTGAAACGATTATCGAAAACAGACTCGATTATTTGGAAAGACGAAAACTAACCATTTCTGAACCAGCCTGGGCATCAGAAAATCACATCATAGAACAACTCAACGAGCTCCGATCTCAGGTTGCAGAACTTTCCAGTACAGAGATTTTAAATCTGGTTTTGGAAGAATTGGATCTTCGCCGTATCATATCGAGTTGGGGCAAAGTCCAACAGCGAATGGACAACATCGATGAGCTTCGAAAACTCGCCTTAAAATATGAAGAAGCATGCAACCGCCTGCATGCAGCTGCTTCTTTGGGAGGTATGCTGTTGTGGTTGAATGAACTGGAAAAAAATAAACAGGACATGCAAGGTTCCGGCGAAGGAGCTGACGCAGTCAATGTGATGACTTACCACAAAAGTAAAGGGCTGGAATGGCCCGTTGTAATCTGCCAAAGCCTCGAAGGGAACCTGAGAGATAATGTTTGGGGCATTAATATTATTAACGAAACCGCAAGGATTGATTTGGATAATATTCTGGGCAACCGCTGGCTGCGTTATTGGATCAATCCCTATTCTGATCAGCAACACAATACATCCCTTATCGAACGAATCAATGCAAGCGAAGTGAAAAAACAAGCTACAGAACAGGCCTTGCAGGAAGACGCCAGGCTTTTGTATGTTGGCATTACGCGAGCGCGGGATTATCTGATATTTCCAACAAGAAACAAATCTACCAACTGGCTCAATCGCATATGGCACGAAGGTGACGAAAGCATTCCAACGCTTGATCATCATAGTTTTGAAACTCCCTGGGAATGGCAAGGGCAAACAATTGAAAAAGATACACCTGGTGATTTGATCTTTCCACGTGACTTTACACATACCGAAATACACGAAGGGAATATCCGGTTTTTTAACGGGCGCATTGGTAAAAATATTTATACCCCTTATCTGATTGATCTCAATCAGGAAACTTTTAGTACAGATTTTGTATCAAAAATGGGATCGGCCATTACTTATGCTCCTGCCATTTTATTAAAAGACGAGGAGCAACAATATACCGTTGCCAAAATGCTCAAAGCGTTTTTCATAGCAGATAATTTAAAATTTTCATCAGAAACCCGAGCTGAAATGGCGCAGGCTTTTACAGAACGATATCAGCTTTCAGAAACCGTTGATCCTCGGGATATGATTGTAGCTTCCTCTTCTTTTTACACTTATTTAAAAAAGAATTTTGATATAAAAAAAGTACATCGAAAATATCCGCTGAGTTTTCAATACCATGGCCGCTTATTCGAAAAGATCATTGATTTGATCCTTGAAACAGAGGACGGCCTGGTTGTTATCCAGAATAGTGGTTTCGCTGGTGGTCAGAAAAGCTGGCTGAAAAAATCTAAAGAATTGTCTGACTTTGTATTTTTATCAGAATTAGCGATTCAAAGTATTTTTGGTCAACAGAATATAAGATCTTATGTGCATTTTATCCTCGGAGGAGGTTTGCAAGAAGTACAGATACATCAAAAAGTTACCGTTTAAATAGCAATAACCAAGTCTACCATCACTGAAAAAAAAGTAATAAATTACAATATCAATGATCCCAAATCCATTATTTTAAAAAATACAGCTTTAAAATGTCAAAAAATGTCAACACCATACTTACGATTACCATCATTTTAGGTATCACTTCTTTATTAATATATGGCTATTATGCTATCCAAAAGCTGGATGAGTCGAAAGAGGTTAAAGTGGTTTCTACCATTAGCAAACACATCAATTATAAAGAAGAAGGTCGCTATGATTCTGAAAACATGGAAGAATCTGAGGAGGATGGCATATATGAAGAGGAGGATTTTGAGGAATATATTGAAGTTGAGGAAGAAGAGCCGCCAGTCGCAGAGGAAGCAGAAATCATTGAAGAGATAGAAGCGCCTGTCATAGAGGCTCCAATCAGCAAATCACTAACTCCTTTTTTAGTTATCGCAGGCTCTTATAAAAATCAAAGTAATGCAGAAACCAAGGTAAATCAATACACAAAAATGGGCATTTCTGCAGAGATTGTTCACTTAAACAATTCCAAATTACATGCGATTTGTATAGCAAGATCCAATACAGAACAAGCAGCGAATGATACGATGTCTATTCTCAAAGATAAACACAAGATCAAAGCCTACGTATATAAGATCCCTTAAATAATTCTTAGATTTTATTGAGAATCAAGCTTTTAGAAGTCAATATTTTTGTAATTTGCATAAGAGCATGATCGAGTCAAACTACTGGGATCATATTTTATGAAAAGCTGATGTTCGAAAGAAATAAATGATCCTTCTTTTTTATTGAAATAATTCTATTTTTATTAAAAAAACCAGCACTATGAACCAGACTGTAAGATATGTTATCTTGACAATTTTAATCATTGCACTTGCCATTTGGTCAATCACTGTTTACCGCTCTTGCCAGGAAATAAAAGAACCCATAGAACAACCTGAGGATACTACGATGGAACCAGACACCAGCGATTTGGAAGACTTGTATACTTCCGAAGCGGTTGATACCACTTCCGATGAATTTGCAGATAACGAACCCACAATCGATACCGAAGAAGAGGAAGCGCCAACTAAAACTTTTAACACCAAACCTGAAAAACCAGTTTTTTCTGATGGTCAATTTTTAGTTATCGCCGGTGCATTTATTTCTGAGGGCAATGCCAAAAAAACAGTTAACCGCCTCAATCAACAAGGTTATGATGATACCGAAATCAGGGTTTTTATCGGCTCAGAGTACCATTCTGTAATTGTTGGCGCCTACGATGACATGGACGACGCTTTCGACGTAGCCATAAAATTAGCTGATGCCGGCTATAAAGATGTTTATGTCCATAAAAAACGACCCCAGAAGAAACGTTAACGGTTATGTGTTTGGAAGATTAAGGTTTAGGTGGTTATGTTTTAACTTTTAACTTCCTGACCTTCTAACTTTTTCACTTACAAATATAGGGTAAAAACGAATCGTACCAGGGCACATAAAGCAAGTCCCGCACTTTCGTCAAATCTTCACAAGCTTCTTCCAAACGGTTAGCTTCCAAAAACGCCTGTCCGCGAAAGGCTAAAAATTCAGGATTATCAGGAAACAAAGCTACAGCGGCGCTAAACTTCTCGATAGCCTGATCCAACTGATCGGCTTCAAATAAAGTTATCCCTTCCTCTGCCATTGCTGATGCTTTTATAAAATTTTCTTTAATGTCAATACATTTGTACGTTGGCAAAAAGGTAATTCTCGCATCGTGCGTTCCATTCACTTCCCTTCCCTGAAAAGTAGCAGGTTTCCATTGTCCCGCACTTTTATGAATAAAATCGATTGCTTCATACCAAAAATGAATTCCCAGATTGTTGTAATCCGTGATATCCATGATTTTTACAGAACCATCCGTACGAACTAACATTTTGATTTCAATTGCGCCAGCCAGGCAGTCAATATTTCCAATAAACGGGTATTCCAGATGCTCGGCCATATATGCTTCATACCCTTCATTTCCTCCTTTAAATTCTGCAACTTCATCATATTTGACCCATATTGAATCTCCTTCCAAAACCACAAAGTCAGGGTTAACAATAGGTTGATTGAGTTTAAATTTTACAGGAAACGTATAATAAACATTGACCAGTTTGCCTCCCTTTTTGCCGGGTGTCCATCTCTCGGGCATTTCATTCATCAGGTTTACGGTTCGTAAAGCTTCTTCACCGCAACCTCCTCCAATATCTTTTAAAAGGGTATCATTAGTAATTCGCCCGTCTTTGTTGACCACAAAACGAACCACGACCGTTCCATCGATATCGTTCACTAAGGCGGAATCCGGATAAACGATATTTTCATAAATAAAGGCCAACAATTTTTGTTTCGAGCAGGCTTCTTTTTCTGCTACCGTGCCCTCCATCTCTTCACAACCCGGAAACCTTGGCATCTCATCAACAATTTGAAATATTTCCTCTGATCCGCCGCCAGGTTGAGCATAAGAAATAACCCAGGAAATTAAAAAAAGCAGGATTAATAAATTCCTCATCATTATAATTTGTTTGTTTTATTTTGAATCCCAAAAATACGCTTTAAATTTATACCACTTGTTATTTGAACAATGCTATTAAGCCGAAAAAGCCTAAATTTACTTCATGTCACATTTAAAAATTTTCTTCTTTCTTATCGTTTTATTTTGCTTGGGGTGTAATAATCAAGAAATCGAACTCAAAGCAGGAATGACGATCAATCATTCTGTCAAAGTGAAGCCCGGAATTTACTCACTTAATGGTAGCGAAGATTTAACCAAGCCGGTCATTACTATTGAAGGAAAGGATATTGTAATTGACTTCAATGGCGCTGTTTTAAAAGGTTCCAACGAATTTGACTTACCAAATGAATTTAAGGGTTTAGGAATTCTCGTCAAAAACGGAGAAAATATTAAGATTAAAAATGCAATTATAAAAGGTTTTAAAATAGGGCTAATGGCAGCAGAGGTGGATAGTTTAAAAATCGAAGATTCGGACTTTAGTTACAATTATCGCCAAAAGCTAAAAAGTACTTTTGAAAAAGAAAATATTGATGATTGGATGAGTTACCACCAAAACGAAAACGACGAATGGCTCCGTTATGGTGCTGCGGTCTACCTGAAAAACTGTGATCATGCTATCGTCAAAAATCTAACCGTCACTGGTGGCCAAAACGGTTTGATGATGACCAACAGCAACAACGGCCTTTTCAACAACAACAATATTTCTTTTAATTCTGCCATCGGAATAGGACTTTATCGCTCCAGTTACAATCGGGTAATGCACAATAAATTAGACTGGAACATCCGGGGCTTTAGCTTTGGCAAATACAATCGTGGTCAGGATTCTGCTGGTATCTTAGCTTATGAGCAAAGCAGTAACAATATTTTTGCTTACAATTCAGCTACCCATTCCGGAGATGGATTTTTCCTTTGGGCCGGTAAAAGTACGATGGATACCGGTGAAGGAGGTTGCAACGATAATATCATCGCTGCCAATGACTTTTCTTATGCTTCAAACAATGGCATTGAGATTACCTTCAGCAGCAATAAAGTTTACAATAATATTTTGCATGGCTGTGATTATGGCATTTGGGGCGGTTACAGTTACCAGACTGTTTTAAAAGGAAATAACTTTAAAAACAACAATTATAGCATTGCCATCGAACATGGTAATGATAATCGTATAACCGGGAATCGTTTTGAAAATGACAAAGTAGGCATCCAGCTGTGGGAAAGAAATGAGCAGCCTGAAGATTGGGGCTATGTAAAAAAAAGGGATACAAAAAGTAAAGATTATATTATCAGTTATAACCTTTTTACAAACTGTTCAAACCCTTTGCGTATCAAATCCAGCGCTAATCTTTTGATCGAAGACAACCATTTTAATGTTTTTGACGAACTGTTGTTGGCCGAAAAAGAAAATGATACTTTGCAACTCATAGATAATTTGATTTATCAGGACACCGGCCTGGCGGATGCTACAGCTTTGCAAAATCAGAATAGTTTTATTGAGACCGGTTATATAGAAATCGAACTCCCTGATACATCACTGGAATCCTTGCCACTCAGGCTTGCAGATGGCATTAATGCCCTTCTTCCTGAAAATCATAATCGCGGCAGAAAATATATTTTAGTTGATGAATGGGGTCCTTACAATTTTCAATATCCCGCAATTTGGCTAAGAAATATCGAGGCAGGAAATTATACTTTCGCAATTTTTGGACCGCAGGGCAATTGGAAGGTCGTTGGAGGAAATGGTTTCAAATCCTTTTCACAAAATACAGGAACAATGCCTGCAACTTTGGTTGCTCAGGCAGACAGCACAGCACAAAAACTTTCTATCGAACTGGAATTCATTGGTGAAGGATTTATCACACAATTTGGCGACAAACAGGAAAAAGGAAAAGTCTTTGAATTCGAATGGGCCAATGACAACTAATTTTTTTTCTGTTGTTTCACTTTTTCAATCAAAGCTGTATCATATTTTGTAAAATTGCTGTTGAGAAAATCTTCGAAAGCCGGATGCATTCTCAAAAAAGCAAGCATGTCGTGATTCAGGATCATTTCGGTGTCTTGTAATTTCTTTTCAACCGCTATTTTAATACTTTCAAAACCATCAAAAGGTCTTTCAAGCAAAGAGTTTGCACATGCCAGATAAAAATAAATCTCAGGATCATCAGGGTCAATGTCGATTGCTTTTTTCAAATCAATGATCGCGTCTTGTAAATCGTATTCTTTTAGTTTTACAATTCCATTTTTCTTTGCAGTATTTTCTGGCCTTTTTGGCTTCGTTCCAAATCGAACGGGAATATCTTCCTGAACCATTTCTCCATTCCTCCTCAAATCAAGAAATACCTGGAGGCTGCTGTCCACCTTTGTTGTCAGGACATAGGTGGCGCTGTCCCCATGTTCTATTACTTTAAAGTGGTGATGCGTTCCCAAGATTGATGATTTTTTGGAAACAATTTGTCCGTTTATAATCACGGTCTCTTGTCCCAGCCAGTTGTTATGAAACTCTATAACCGTTTCTCCGGAAATTATTTTTTGGTATTGCATATTTTGATTTTTGAAAATTAGATCAAAATCAATTTCACAATACTAATAATTATTTTTTGACATTTTTGTTTAAAAAATGATATGCTTTTCCGACAGATTCCCGATAGAAATCAATAATATTTTCGACAACTTAAAGGTTAGCTGCAGTTCGATTACTTCACATAAACCGTCTTGCGGTTCACAAATTCCATAATGCCGTCGCTTGCAAGTTCACGCCCATAACCGGAGCGTTTGGTACCACCAAAAGGTAACCGGGGATCTGACTTTACCAGTTCGTTAATAAAATAAGCTCCATCGCTCACCATTCCGGCAAGTGAAGTGGCTTTTTTAATATCTGTTGTGCAAACCGTTACGCCCAAGCCGTATTTGGATTGTTCGGAAAGTTCAAAAGCTTCCGCTATATCTTTAGCTTTGATCATTGCTGCCAGTGGGCCAAAGGTCTCCTCGCTAAAGGCAGGCATTCCTGGTTTGACATCTCCCAGTATCGTAGGCTCATGATAACAGTCATGCTGATTGCCACCAAGCAATAATTTTGCACCTTGGTTGATTGATTCTCTGACTTGTCGCTGAAGCTGATCGGCGAGGTCCTTTCTGGCAAGTGTACCTATTTGAGTCGTTTCATCCCTTGGGTCGCCTGATTTTAGTTGGCGAATAGCCGCAGTAAATTTCGAAACAAATTCCTCATAAATCCCTTCCACCAAAATGAACCTTTTTGCAGCAATACAACTCTGCCCGCAATTGAGCATTCGGGCAACGAGTGCCGTTTTAACCGTCTGGTCAATATCAGCATCTTCCCATACGATAAAAGCATTGTTGCCTCCCAATTCCAACAGCGATTTTTTGATGTATTTACCTGCAATTTCTGCAACAGCCGCTCCCGCTCTTTCGCTACCTGTGAGCGTTACAGCCTGAATTGCATCATGTGCAATGATACTTTCCGTCTTGTCATGATGAATAATAAGGTTTTGAAAGACACCATCAGGAAAACCTGCCTTTTTAAAAACACCTTCGATCTGCTGTGCGCATCCGAACACGTTTGGAGCATGTTTTAAAATACCAGTATTTCCAGCCATTAACGTAGGCGCTGCAAAACGGAAAACCTGCCAAAAAGGGAAGTTCCACGGCATAATGGCCAACACACATCCAATCGGATCATGCCTTACAAAACTCTTTTGAGCATCGGTGGCTATGACTTCATCGGCAAGAAATACTGCTGCGTTTTCTGCATAATAATCGCAAACCCAGGCACACTTGTTCACTTCTCCCCGTGACTCTGTAATGGGTTTGCCCATTTCCAGTGTGATCATGCGGGCATATTCCTCCACGTTGTCCTTTAGTACCTGACCTGCTTTAACCATGAGCTCAGCTCGCTGGGCAATCGGTACTGAACGCCATGACTTAAAGGCATCTTGTGCTTTCCGCAACATCTCCGATGTTTCTGTTTCGGTATGTGCAAAATATTGGCCCACCTGCTGGCCATTATAGGGGTTTATACTTTTAAATTCCATTGTTAATTTAGTTGTCCATCAGAAAAAGCAGTGGATTCATATTTTCTAACTCCTTTCAATTCGTCCACCCAATTCCATGAAGTGTAGATTGTAAATGTATTGGAAAGATCATCGGAAGTATAGCCCGAATCCTCAAATTTCCAGATGATGTGCTCCGCTTCCGGAAAGCTGTTCGACTTAATATTTTCATCAAAAAGACGGTAAATCGTATTATGGTCATTCATACCATCGTTTAGCAGCCTTGCAATAAAAGAAGCAGTGGGGTTTTGAAGATTTGGGGTAGACCCGGGATTTAAAGAATGAACTTTTACTTTGATCTCAACGATTTCAGGTTCCGGAAATTTTTTAGGAAATGCCCAATACAGTATACATCCTACATTGAAAAGTTCTTCATGATCACTGATCTTTGCATATTCTTCCCATAGTCTTTCTTCCTTTAATTCTTCAGATAAGTTTTGACGTTGACCTTTGGAAAGTTGATCTCCAAATCGCAATTCCAATATTTTAACTGCCGCTTCTTCTGGTTCCAGGTCTGATAATGCCATGGCTGTCATTTCCTTCAACTCCTCCGGGGCAATGGAAGCTGCATCATCATATTCAATGAGATTCAGCAATTTTATAAAATCTGCATTCGACCAAGCTCCCGGAAGTTCGTTGACTTCACTCAAATCCAGGATCTCCACCTGGTATTTATGATTGACCTTCATTGGGATTATTTCGTTAAACTTCCTTTAAGGATAGCCTGCTCCCGTTTGTCTTCAACTAGCGTAGAGGCGTAATTTGCATGGATAGCTGCAATCCAATCCTTAGCGCGCTTAGTTAGTTTGAAATCATCAGTCATCATTCTGCCCCTCGCCACAAGAATACCCAAGTCAGCCCCTTCATAAAGGTAATCTCCTGTGTTGCTAATACGTAGGAAAAAAGCTTCATTTTCACTTTCTACAGCTCGCCTGTGCGTATCCATTCTTTCAAACTTAATGTGGCCGTTATCAAACATTCGCCAGATACCTGAGGCAGGTGCCGCAGTAACATACTCAATGGTATCTTCAGTGTGTTTGATAATCAACTGGCTCCAGCTGTCAACGTTCTCTTGCTTTGCCCAGCGATCGTTTATCGCTTTCACACTCAATACATAATCTACGTCCATCCATTCCAGAATATGAAAAAGGTATAGCGGTGCATCTGCAAGTGCAAATACTGCATGGTTGGTGATAGAACTTGCTCCGGTAACCCTTGGATTCAATTCGCCAAGATAGATTTGACCATTATCCTGATCAATCAAAAAATCGAGCTCAAAGTAGCCTTTGTACCCTTCTTTCCGCAATTGGTCTCCAAAAAGCTGTGTGTATTTCCGAGCTTTTTGTCGAAGCGTCGGTGTGAAAGCATCTGGGTAAATTTCGTTTCCGGCCCAACCACCTTTGTATGGAGTTAGTTCTTTGAAACCAACAATTTCAGTCATCAATGGCGCCACGATAGTCCCATGTCGGGTTACACATGCCTCAATAGCAGATCCTCGACAATTAATCCTTTTCATGATTTTCACTTCATCTTCTTCAATTATTTCCTCTTCATATTTCTTGTATTCTGCTTCATTGGAAATAAAAAACGTAGTATGTCCTGAGTCTCCAAACGGGGTTTGAATAACCAGGTCATTGCCTAATTTTTTCGATATTTCACATAAATGTTTATAGTTCTTAACCTTCGATAAAACATTTGGGACACAGGGTACTCCTGCTTTCTCAGCGATGCGGTTGGTATTTACTTTGTTGTCCAAAAAGTTTCGCATTTTCGCGCTGGGGAACATTATTTCAAGCCCTAGCTTTTTAGCCAGTTTTTCTGTTTTTTCATCAAACATCAAAAACATAGCTTTGCCGGTTTTTCTGCCCACTTTTCTAGCCTTAATATATTCCTGGACTTCAGGATGTTGAAGCAGGTAGTTGTTGATATCCTCGATGCCAGTAAATTCATCATGAGGAATCTCTTCCTTTGGAGAGAACACATTAGGATGGAGTCCATCAAAGCATTCAATATAACTGATAAACTTAAAGCCTTTTATCCATTCATCTGCTCCAAGCAAATTGAAGTTAGTGGCACTGATGAAATAAATAGGAACTTCATTTTTATAAAAATATCGTCTGATATCATGAACCTCTTTCAATGGTTTAATACTTATTTTTGTTTTGCTCATAATTCTGTATTATTTAGAGTTTTTAATTATAAATTAGATATTGGGTATTGGGTTAATATTATCAATAAGGTATTTTTTACACCTGTTTATTTTTTTTCAAACCACCCATACCGATACCCATAGCGCCCATTGCAGTAGCGGTCTTTTGTCTGTTTAATACGCTATCTCGGAAAACACGAAGACCAAGATCGGCGCGATACCCATGAATTTCCTTTACATCAAGGGCTAACATAAAACGGATAATTTCTTTACTGACCACCTGCCCTGGCACAAGCACCGGAAAACCGGGTGGGTACGGAATAACGAATGAAGAAGCAACAAGTTCACCGTCTTCTTCAATGGCTTTTTTACATTCCTGCAGGGATAAATATTCACAGTTATTTTCATTATAAGCCAAAAAATAAGCCTCTCTAAGGTTACCACCCGGCACACCCGGAACCGCTTGAAAAGACGAATGGAAAGAGCTAAAGTCTGGCAAAGGTGGCACGTCTAAAGTAAGTGAGCGGATACGCTGCTCGGCTATTTCGCTTTCTCTATCGTTTAGCGAGCGGAATTCTTCATCGAGTTGCTCAGCAATTTTCAAAAGCGCATTGGTCAGATAGGCAACGCTGCCACGAGTAGTGCCAATGTTTGTCATCAATAATACCGTATTTCTTGATGTTTTGTTTATCTGGATATTGAATTGGTCCATCAGATACTTGTTTTTAAAAGTATCTCCATCTACTCCGGTCTTTCCGATAAACAGTGTTATTTTGGTTGGATCAAGTACGAACTCATCTTTTTCCCACCCTTCCTCCATGCGGTTCCAACCTGCCTCTGCGTCATAATATTCATTCAGACCACTTTGGCGGTATTCATCAGGTATAAAATCCTTCACGGTGAGTACTTCAAAGTATTTACTCAAAAGTGGGTTGTCGTTTACCTTGGCACGCAATACCATGGCTAACTCTACACATTTTTCAACCATCTCATAACCCTCAAATTGTACTTGCCTTCTACCTACATCCAAAGATGCCAGAATTTGGTAATTCGGTGAGGTAGAAGTGTGGGTCATGTATGCCTCCAAAAATGAGTTTTCTGCTTTTCTTCGAAAATCATCATCCCAAATGTGAATCATTGACCCTTGCCGAAAACTGCTTAACGTTTTGTGCGTACTTTGGGTAGAATAAACCCTTATTCGCACTTTCTCCGGGTCAGGCATGATTGAAGTCTCCCCTTTTGGAAGTTGTTTGATATACTCTTTATATTGTCTTTTATATTTTTCACTACGATACCTTCGAGACAATTTACGAGCGGTGGACATTCCGGTGCGCTGTCGATAGGTGTAAGTAAAACCTGCGAAAGCAAACCATGCTTCATCCCAAAGAAAAACCATATCAGGCTTGATTGCCAAAACTTCCTCCATCACACGTTCCACATTGTAAACAAATCCGTCAAAAGTACAATTGGTTAAAAGTAACATTTTCACTTTATCCAGCCTTCCCGCTTCCTTCAATCGCAACAACTTATCTTTAATTTGTTTCAATGGAACTGCTCCGTACATCGAATATTTTTCAATAGGATAAGAATCCAAATAAACCGGATAGGCACCAGACAATACCAACCCATAGTGGTGAGACTTGTGACAATCTCTGTCAATCAGCACCAGGTCGCCGGGCTCTACCATAGCCTGAACGACAATCTTATTGGCAGTGGAAGTTCCGTTAGTTACAAAAAACGTGCGCTGAGAACCGTATGCGGCAGCAGCCATCTCCTGAGCCTTTTTGATAGGGCCAGTCGGTTGTAGCAACGAATCAAGACCACCAGTCGTAGAAGAGGTTTCAGCCAGAAACATATTTCTACCATAAAAATTTCCAAAATCCTTTATCCATCGTGATTTGAAAACTGAATTTCCCCGCGATATAGGCATGGCATGGAATATTCCGGTGGGTTTTTGGCTGTAATCTTTCAAAGCACTAAAAAATGGTGTGTTGTACCGTTCTCTCACTCCTCTGATAATACCAAGATGCAATTCCTGTAAATCTTCTCTGCGATAGTAAATCCGGTTGAAAAGTTGTAATGTGCTGTCCTTCAGATTAGTCAATGAAGTATCAGTCACATAATAGATGTCTATTTCCGGGCGGAACTGCCGAACAAGTTTACCCAACAACGGACCAAGATCTGCTTCCGGTTTTGATTCAAAATCAATTTTTAAGACATTTTGGATATAAGGTTTGATTAAGGGTGTTATATTGGAAGAATGGTAAGGAGGAGCATAGCAAATCACGGCTGCCTGAATGTTGTGATTAAACAGAAGAGCCGTCAACGCATCCTGAAAAGAACGCTGAAGGGTAACTTCATAAATAAACTGCTCATTTGGATCGCGAAGGTCGTGCAATTTATCGTATAACGCGGTTTCATTTGCCGCACTTAAATCCTCAACGAAGAGTACTTCGAAATGGTTTTTTCGATGGCTTGAAGGTTGTTCGCGAATTTCCTCAACACTTGCAAGATCAACTTCGTCCTCAAATACAAAATTAGAATTGTTGTGGTAAGAATCACTCACTAATTGATGGGTGATTTTTGCTACATTATGAGCAAGAGCAGCATGTTCTTTTCTGTCCAGAGAATTGGTAAGCTTTTCAACATTAATTTTTCCCGGAAAAACAAAGTATTGCTCGACTATTTTAAGTTGCATAAGCAGCTCCTCGACTTTGGTAATGATGCTTTTTTCATTAGCTGAACCCTTTCTGCAGTGAGACAGTTCAGCGCATCCATTTTTGAGTTCATTCCAGTAGTCAAGCCGAAGCTGACCAATGCTGTAATAGGGTGCGCTTAATGATTTTTTCCGAATAGCCATGAATTAATTTTTAGAGTGAAGAGCCAGCCTATTCCCTTCTGTATCAATGAAAAGTGCAAAATAGCCTGATTCGTCGTTAATTTTGGTTTTCTTTAAAATGATGCGACCACCAGCTTCCTCAATCTTGTTTAAAACAGCCGTCAGATCCTTTCCGCCATTCAGGTACACCAATGTGCCCGTTTCGCTTGGGATACATCCTTGCCCCATAACCACGGCGCCCCCAATTCCACTGTCTGCAGGAAAAAAAGCCATTGAATATCCACTCAATTCCACTGTATCCATCTCAATTCCATAAATATGGTTATAAAATGCGACCGCCCGCTGCAGATTTAGTGCTGGAATTTCAAACCAGCTTACAAAATGCTTTAGTTTGTGCTTAGTAGGTTTCGATGATATTGATCCCATATTTTGCTTTTTATTATTTAAGACTCGGATTATTGTTGGTCATCTCCTTTATATCCAATCACTGTTTCCGGTAGTTGGATATCACTTTCTTTCTTTTTTAGTTCCGCAAGTTTATCCAATTTAGTAGGTTTGATGAGCGGTCCTAGCGAATCTAGATAGGGGTGTTTCACTCCAGTTTTGTAGATACTAAAATCCCCGAGGTGATCACGAAAGCTTTTCAAAGGTTGTCCAAGCCGCAGTACACCTAATTCTCTGCTTCGTTTTACTCGGTCAATATTGATCTCGATAGGTACGATTTCCTCGGTACTACCCGCTTCGTAGAGCACCCTTCCATCGGGACCACAAACAACTGAGCGTCCGCTACCACCAGAGCTCAAGCCATTTACATCAAATAAATAGCACTGGTTAACTGTAGCCATCGCACGGGCTATTGACAATTCTATATCTCGGTCTATCGTGCCTGTCATGGTAGGGTGAAGAATTACCTCTGCACCCATTACAGCAAGAGTTCTTACTGTTTCTGGGAACCACATGTCATAACATATTGAAACCCCGAATCTACCAACATCCGGAATGTCAAACACACAGAATTCGTGTCCAGGAGTCACGCCTACTTCATATGGAAAAAAGGGGAACATTTTGCGATAACGTGTTACCACTTCACCTTCTGGATTGATAACTGTCGCAGTATTGTAAATTTTATCATCAACTTTTTCAAAAATAGAACCTGGCAACAACCAGATACCGTGTTTTTTAGCCATAGCTTGCATTTCCTGTTCGAAAATACCAGGTACTTCCTGTGCATAATAAGTCAGTGGACCATAGCCACACAATTCACTGAACACTACCATTTCCACCCATGGGTATAGGTTCATCGTAATATCGAGTTTCAGCTTCATCATTTCCACGTTGGAATGAGTAGCTGATATATTCATCTGTATTCCTGCTATCGCAAATGGTTTCATATTTCTTTAATTTTATTTTTAATTTCTTCTTCTAATATATCAAGTCCTTTGTTCAGTTGTTCGTCGGTGATGACTAAAGGTACAAGGATGCGGATCACGTTTTTGAAAGTTCCTGCACTTAATAGTATAAGCCCGCGCTCAGCGCAGCTTTTCACGATGCGGTTGCAAAGTTCGCCGTTTGGCTGTCGGGGATCTCCATTTTTTACCAACTCAATACCTTGCATTGCCCCAATACCGCGAACATCTCCAATTTCAGGATAATCCTTCATCAGTTTCTGAAAACGGTTGGAAATGATCTCTCCGACCTTATTTGCACGCTCGTTTAAGTCATTATCCTTCATATATTGAATAGTAGCCAATGCTGCGGCACAACACACCGGATTACCGATATAAGTCCCACCAATGGTTCCAGGCCCTGCAGCATCCATGACTTCTGCTTTACCGAGTACTGCAGCGATAGGCATTCCTGAACCAAGTGATTTAGCATAAGTGCTAATATCTGGTTGCACATTGTAGTTTTGCCAGCTTGCCCATTTCCCTGTACGACCAAAACCACTTTGAACTTCATCCATGATAAGCATGATCCCGAACTCATCGCAGAATGCACGAAGTCCTTCGAGGTATTTCTGTGGAACCGGGTTAAATCCGCCCTCTCCCTGAACAGGTTCGATAATGATAGCCGCAAGGCTATTTGGGTCTACGACATTTCTGGCACTTTCGCGCAGACGTTTCAATTCCAGAGCTACAAATTCATCAAGATCCATTTCCCCGCGATAACGATAATAATTGGGAAAAGGTAAGCGGTAAACCTCAGGTGCAAAGGGCCCACAATTTAATTTGTAATCTATCTTACTGGTAAGTGTCATAGCCATCATTGTTCGACCGTGATAAGCACCAGTGTAGCAAAGTACCGCTTGTCTTTTGGTAGCCTGACGAGCTATTTTTATAGCATTCTCCACGGCTTCCGCACCGGTACAAACCAACATCGCTTTGGTATGATCACCATGAGGCAATATCTCGGCGAGTTTTTCACACAACTCGATATAGGGTTCGTAAGTGACTACATTGAAGCTGGTGTGTATGTATTTACCTGCCTGTTCACGGATGGCTTCAACAACAGGTTCCGGGCAGTGACCAGCATTTACAACACCAATACCACCTGCAAAATCGAGCAGTTCACGCCCATCAACATCAACTATCAGGGCGCCTTTTGCTTCACGAACGGTTGCCGTATTGAACACACCTACACCGTTCGCTACGATTTTTTTTCTTCTCTCAAATAGCGTTTGAGATTTACTAAGCATTTCTATCATTTTTGGATTATTTCTTTTTAATATAGAGTGAAGACTGTCTTTAAAAAATAGGTCACTTAAATTTGAAATTATTTTTTCTTTTCTAAATCAAAATACTTTTTAAAAACGAAGTACCCTATTTTGATTTTTGATTCTGCAGTCAATTGCGTGATGGTTATTTTTTTGAGCTTTCAATTCAAAAAAATAATATCCTAAAAAAATATTTCGGGAGTTTTTTGAGACCTATTGAAAAAAGGTAAGATACAAAAAATGAGCTGTAAACTAAGGTGAATCACAAACTTTCGATTTTTTGTATTGATAAATTCAGACCATCTTGTAGCCTTATGAAATAAAACAAACGTTGGTTTTAAAAAGCAATTTCTTTTTCCATCAATTCTTCGATGTGCAGTTGTAGTAATTTCGTAAGCTGCAAAGTAATCGCCCCCGGCTTACCGTCTCCGATCGTAAAGTCATCGATTTGAACTACTGGCATAATTCGCTGAGAAGAGTTGGATAAGAATATTTCTTTAGCATTTTTGACTTCATCAATTGATAGGTCGCGCAATTCTATTTCATAAAAAGTCTTTGCTATTTCAAGAATATGCTTTCGGGTGATGCCTTTCAAAACACCTTTCTCAGGAGTAACCAGTTTATCATCAGGAGTGACGATAAAAAGATTGGCCCGCGAACACTCCGAAATATGCTTCCCGTCGTGATACAAAATATCCGTGGCACCAGTTTCTTCACGCTTTTTTAAGGAAAGGATCGGCACGATATAATTGATCGTTTTCACTTCCGGAATTTCCCGTTGGTATTTCCAAAGAATCAGTTTTACTCCATTTTTATATTTAAATTCAGGGTGAGGAATAAAAGGTCTTACCAGTATAATCAAATTCGGTTTTGTTGGTGTAAACCCATCGACGGAATATCCGCCAGTGAGAATCATTTGCATTCCGGCATTCAAATAGCCGTTGGCTTTGGCCAAGTCCAAAATCTGCTTTTTCAATGCTTCATTCGAAAAGGGAATTTCCAGTCCCATCATTTTTGCAGAACGATGAAAGCGCGCTAAATGATCGTCCATAAAAACGGCTTTCCCATCTTTAAATCGAAAATAATCAAAAATGCCGAACGCCCGGAGCAGTGCCAGGTCGGTTACGCCAATGACTGCTTTTTCAGCAGGTAAAATCGTTCCGTTGATTGAGTAATATTTCATTTTATATCCTTAATAAATCCTTTGTTTGAAAACCTAGAATAATTGTAAACCAAATTTAAGATAAATATACTTTTTCAATAGGAAGAATTATCATTTTCCTACACTAGTCAGTCATTGTTTTTATTGCAATTAATCACCGGTAAGAAGCAGATATTCAGTACTTTTGGAATCTAAATTTTAAAAACAAGCTTTCGAGAGATGAAAATAAACTTTTTGATTCCGATACTTTTGATTTTTGCAATTTTTAGCGCTTGTAACAGTGATGATAATCGTGCTGCCCAGACTAAAAACCAATACCACATCGTTCCAAAACCAGCGAAATTATTACTCAAAAAAGGCCAGTTTTTAATCACGTCTGATACGCGGATTGTTCTTGAAAACGATGATCTCGAATTACAGAAAGCAGCGGATTATTTGATCGCTTTTATAAAAAATGGAAGCGGACTACAACTCCAGATCGAAACTTCGGAACAAACTAAAGATGCCATCATTTTTCGGCTTGACAATACCATCAGTAACTCTGAAGGCTACCAACTTTCGGTTTCACCATTTGAAACAACCATCACCGCAAAAACCGGCGCCGGTGCTTTCTATGCTGTTCAAACGATGCTGCAATTGATGCCTGCTAGGATATATGGATCTGAAAACAAAGCCAAATCAATCGCTGTAAGTTGTGTTGAAATTACTGATGAACCGCGATTTAGTTATCGAGGCATGCATCTGGATGTTGCTCGCCATATGTTTCCGGTTTCATTTATAAAAAAATACATCGATCTGCTCGCTATTCACAAACAAAATCAGTTCCACTGGCATTTGACCGAAGATCAGGGCTGGCGAATAGAAATCAAAAAGTATCCAAAATTACAGGAGATCGCTGCTTTCCGCAACGAAACGGTCATTGGCCATGCCAGTGACATCCCTGCTAAATTTGATGGCAAACGCTACGGCGGTTTTTATACACAAGAAGAAGTGAAAGAAATAGTAAAATACGCGCAGGATCGGTTCATTACCATCATCCCCGAAATCGAAATGCCCGGCCACTCTAGTGCTTCACTGGCTGCTTACCCGGAATTAGGTTGCAGCGATGGACCTTTCAAAGTACAAACAACCTGGGGTGTATTTGAAGACGTCTATTGCCCGAAAGAAGAAACTTTCGAATTTTTAGAAAATGTACTGACTGAAGTCATTGAATTATTCCCAAGCGAATACATCCATATCGGTGGTGATGAATGCCCTAAGGCAGCATGGGAAGCCAGCACTTTTTGTCAGGATTTGATTAAAAAAGAAGGTTTAAAAGATGAGCATGGATTGCAAAGTTATTTTATCACGCGAATGGAAAAATTCATCAATTCGAAAGGTCGAAAAATCATCGGCTGGGATGAGATTCTGGAAGGCGGACTCGCGCCCAATGCCACGGTAATGTCCTGGCGAGGGACCGAAGGAGGTATCAATGCTGCAAAACAAAAACATGATGTAATCATGACACCCACTTCCTTTTGTTACCTGGATTACTACCAATCGCAATCTGATGAAGAGCCGCTGGCCATCGGTGGATTTCTCCCGCTGGAAAAAGTGTATGGGTATGATCCGATGCCGTCCGAATTGAATGCAGAGGAAGCGAAATATATTCTCGGCGTGCAGGGCAATGTCTGGACCGAATACATCACCACTCAGGAGTATGCCGAATATATGGTTTTTCCGAGGGCAATTGCTTTGGCTGAGATTGGATGGACGCCTCAGTCAGAGCGCAATTACAAAGGTTTTACAATCAGATTGGTCAATCATTTTGCTCGTCTGGATGCGATGAAAGTCAATTATGCCAATCATGTGTTGGACGTTGATGGAAGAATTACGGGAGCTGAAAATGGTGTTCGATTGCATTTGAATGCAAAAGCCGGAGATTACGAAATTCGATACATGACCGTTGGTGGAGCTGATGAAAAGACGGTTTATAAAAATCCAATTCAAATCAATGAAAGCACAACGATTATTGCTGCTACGCACAGTGGAGGAAAGCAAATCGGTAATGTCGCCAAATTTAAAATCAATCTGCACAAAGCTGCTGGCAAAGCCATTGAAATTGCCACCCCACCCCACCCTAGTTACAATGCAGGTGGAAAAGAAGCGCTAGTCAATGGCATTTTTGGTATTGATACTCGATACGGCGATAGCGAATGGCTTGGCTGGGAAGGTGAAGATTTTGAAGGAACGGTTGATCTCGGAAAGAAACAAAGCATCAACAAAATCAGTTTGCGATTTTTCAACAGCCCGTTGCAATGGATTTATTTACCTAAAAAAATTGAAATATTAGTTTCTGAAGACGGAGTCAATTTCACCAAAGCAGGTCAGGGCTCTGGTCAACCGGTTGCTGATACTCCGGTAAAAACAGTCGATATTCCCTTGACCGATATTTCAGCTCAATTTATAAAGATAAAAGTAGAAAGATATGGCATTATTCCAAAGGGAGAGCAAGGCGCCGGACACGAAGCCTGGTTGTTTGTCGATGAAATCGTGATCGATTAAAACGAAAATAGCGTATTTTTGAATAAATAAAATAAATTACCCCCCATGAAACACCTACTTTTATACGGTTTGGTTTTCCTTTTTTTATTTGCTCCTTTTTATTCGCTTACTGCGCAAAACAACTCACCGAGTGTAGTTGCCATAAACGGTAAAAAGTTTTTGTCTTTAAACCAGGAGTCTTCCCCTGACAATATGATCTGGGGTAATTTTGGGAGTCCGGTTGAATCTTATTATGGCATCGTCGCCTATTCTAACGGAGCCCATAAAAGTGGCCGAAAATACCAATGCACAGAGTTGATTCATCGATTCTTAACAGAAATTTACGGTATTCCATCAAGTATTAACCTAGGTCTGGGGCATGGAAAAGACCTGGCAAAGAATGTTGCCGAACATTATAAAGCGGTTGTCGGAACAAGCGATACCTTACAAGGTTATTCCGTTCGCCTCGAAAATTTTGAAAACGAAAAATCCATTTATCCTCCGGTTACCGGTTCAATTGTTTCTATGTATTTTAATAGCCAAAAAAAAGGATATGGCCACGTCGGTATCATCCGCGAAATAAAAGTCAATGAAGAAGGGCTGGTAGAAGCAACCTTGTTCGACCAGCATGGATTTGCGCATAAGGAAGCAGGGATTCCCATTCAGGCTGACCGGCTCCTTTTCGAAAAAGATACAAATGGAAATTGGAGTGGTTCAGTATTATCATGGAAATATGACCGAAAATATCCCGTCATTAGCTGGACAAATCCGGTTATCGTAGAAGATGAATCGACCTCTTTACTGGAAGCGAAATAAATTATAGATCTTAAAAATCAAATAATCTATATGTTTGAGAGAAGATTGGATATTCTAATTGTGCTATTATTATTTTTAATAAGTATCGGTTGTAGCAAATCTAATTTGGACAGATATTTAGAAAAAGATCATTTTGAATATCTTTTCCTCGGTCATACTTACCAAAATGCTAACACCATAGATCACCGCTTGCTGGATATTGATCTGGACTATTATGATCAAATTTGGTTAGGTGGAGACATCTGTTCTGAAACAACAGCAGCAGTTGAAACCCTGGATTATCTTGATGAAATTTTTGACCTCAGCAACCCCAAAACGCATTGGGCGCTGGGAAATCACGACATCAGGAATGGAAACGTTCATTGGATCACCGAAAAAACGCAAAGGCCTACTTTTTATACGACCAGTTTTCACGGAATATGCCTGATTGTAGTCAATACAAACTTTGGGCATGGTGGCGTTTATGATACCATTCAATTGAATCAACAATTTGATTTGATTAAAAATGTATGTGATACGATCCAGGAATCTTCTCATCTTATTATTTTATCGCACGCTGTAATGTGGAGAGGAATTAATCAGGTTGAACATGTTTTTGATGCAGCCAATGCTGAATTTTCATATACGCTGGTTCATATTTCTCCAAATAAAAAATTTGCGGATGGTATTTATCCAATGCTTCAGCAAGTATCAGATAGAGGCATCAAAGTTATAAACATCGCTGGTGACTTTGGTCAAAAGAATACACAATTTGAAGCAGTTACAGCCGATGGCATTCATTTTATTGGTTCTGGAATAACATCCAACACCTCCTACAATGAGCAATTTCCATCCAATGGAAAACCAGATAAAATTCTGGTATTGCATCACAATCCAAAAACAAAAAAAATTACCTGGCGGTTTGTAGAAATTTAAGGCCCTTCATACTCTTTTAAAAACGCATCATCGCAGCAAATTTTTTAAAGATTATTTCAATATAATTACTTTAACATTTTATTGAATAAACAGCTCATTATTTGCAATTGAATTGTTATAGATTTTGAAATAAGTTTTCTATATTTACTTCAATTGGAGATGGATATTGAGGTGAAACGATTTTACTTAAGATAAGCTATGAATTTCAATCTCTCATTAAAAAAAATATATGGCGCTTATCAAAGGCGAAGCCGTTTTATTTTTTATAAAAAAATTTTCCTTTTAAAAAGAACCCCTCTCTTTTTAAAATCTCTTTTCTAATATTTTTACATAAACAAATTCCAGCATCCATTGTTAGAAACGCATCAAATGCAAAATCTATAAATGGCAAACAGACGTCCATGGAACTTTATAAACTTTCCGGTTTACAGCCTGGCCACTTATTACGAAGGAAAGGTAAATATGAATATTTGTACTTACGTGACTGCGGTAAGTTTACATCCAAAATTATATGCCATTGCTGTTTATAAAAATACACAAACCCTGAAAAATATAAAAAATTCAGATTGGTCAGTGCTTCAAATATTAAGAAAGCCGCACATCGATCTGATCACATTATTAGGTAAAAAATCCGGAATGGACATAGACAAACAGGCTTTTTTAGAGAAAAAAAACCGATTAGAAAACTGGCGTGGATTGCCTGTTCTGAAAGATGCTGCAGCTTATTTGTTGCTTGAAAAACAAAGATCGTTTACCACAGGCGACCATGAGCTATTTACTTTTTCTGTAAAACACTATCGCACGCAGCACGAAGAGGATGTGCTGATGTTCCAGGACCTGATAGATCAAAAGATTATTTTATGAGCAGGAAACTATCACCCGAAGAAATTGACCGCATTATCGAAATGGCCTGGGAAGACCGAACTCCTTTTGAAGCCATAGAATACCAATTTGGATTGCCCGAGAAAAAGGTCATCAAATTGATGCGAAGAGAATTAAAAAAAAACAGCTTTCTCTTGTGGCGCAAAAGAGTCAATAGCGGTGTCAGTCAAAAACATTTAAAGAAAAGGAATCCGGAAATCAATCGTTTCAAATGTTCTCGCCAAAAATCAATTAGTTCAAATAAAATTTCCAAGAGGTAGTATTTGTACTAATTAATTCAAGTTGCGATACATCGCAAACTTGAAAATGATGAGTTAAAAATGATGAATGATAAGTTGGTTTTTACACGTTTTTGGAGAAAATTCATAATTTATAATTAGCAAGGTGTTTCGCAACTTGCGTTAATTATAAAACAAATAACATAGACTGTTTCGATAAAAAATTACCATCAATAAATATTACGCTATAAAATATGCACTTTACGAAAGAAGCTATTGAGAATATGGAGCGTATCAGGCGGCTGAATATCATCAACTCCATTTCAGGAATCAAACCCGCCAACCTTATTGGCACCGTTTCGAATACAGGAGAAGCGAACCTCGCTATATTTAGCTCTGTAGTTCACCTGGGCAGTAGTCCGGCGCTCCTTGGATTTGTTTCGCGGCCCGAAAATGAAGTACGCAGAGATACTTTTGAAAATATCGAAGAAAATGGTTTTTATACCATCAACCATATCCACGAACCTTTTGTAAAACAAGCGCATTACACTTCTGCAAAATTTGAAAAAGAAGAATCGGAATTTGAAAAATGCGGTTTCACAGAAGAATATTTATTAGACTTCAAAGCACCTTTTGTAAAGGAAAGCAACTTAAAAATCGGGCTGAAATTTCTACAAAGCATTCCCATTGAGGTCAACGGCACAACTTTGATTATCGGAGAGATTGAACACCTAATATTACCCGATGCAGCGATATCCGAAGAGGGTTATGTTGATCTCAGTTCAATGAATACGGTCGGAATATCTGGTTTGAACAGTTATTATAAGTTTGAAAAAATCGGGGAATTTCCTTACGCACGAAAGAGTGAACTCCCTGAATTCACAAAGGTCACTTAATTTCAAAAAGACTTCCACTAAATCCTTCTTTTCCACTAAACAAAATCACTGAAGTGATGTTAGTGAGGTATGAAAAATTATTTAGTCATTGGAGCTTCTTCCGGCATCGGCAAACAGCTTGCCAAGCAGCTTTCCAGCGAAGGAAATCAGGTTTATGCAACCTATCACAACAATCCGGTTCAGAGTGGCCATCCGGGATTGACCTATCATCCGCTAAATGTACTGGATGATCAATTGGATCTGGACTTTTTACCAGATCATTTGGATGGATTGGTATACTGTCCAGGAAGTATCAATCTCAAACCTTTTGCGCGAATCAGTCCCGAATCGTTTACCGAAGATTTTAATTTGCAGGTAGGAGGAGCGATCAAAGTGCTTCAAACAGTTTTATCTCGATTGAAATTAAGCGCACAGGCTTCTGTCGTTTTATTTTCTACGGTTGCTGTTCAAACTGGTTTTACTTTTCATACGCAAGTAGCTGCCTCCAAAGGAGCCATTGAAGGGCTCACTCGTGCCCTTGCTGCAGAACTTGCTCCAAAAATCCGGGTAAATTGCATTGCTCCTTCCATTACAAATACACCCTTAGCGGCCAAGCTTCTCAATACCGAGCAAAAAATGGAAGCCAATGCGCAACGTCATGCTTTGAAAAAAGTAGGCGATCCGACTGATATTGCAGAGATGGCGGCTTTCTTGCTTTCTGAAAAAGCAGGATGGATCACAGGACAGATTTTTAGCGTTGATGGTGGTATGTCGAGTATAAAATGATATGTATTAAAACAGCGTCTATCTACTAACAAAAAATTTAAAAATGAGCAGTTCAGATCTCATCAAAAAATGGCACTTGCCAGTGAAATGGTTGACAAAAAAAATCTTATTTCTTTCGATCTCCATACTTTTTCTATTGCCGGTTACCTTATTCAGCCAGGTCAATGAAAACGAAACCGGTGGATGGTACATGTATTTTTGGAATACCACGGTAAAAGAAAGCCCCTGGGGACTTCAGGGTGATGTTCAATACCGAAACTGGAATATCATGGGCGATCTTGAGCAATTGCTGTTGCGGGGAGGAGGCACATACAAACCTAAAAATGCCAATGTGAAATTCACCCTCGGTTATGCTTACATCCTTTCCGGGAAATATGGCCCCGAAAATACCACCAGCCAGGAAAGCCGAATTTATCAGGAAGCATTACTGCCGCAAAAAGTTGGCGAAAGATTCCACCTTACGCATCGTTTTCGGTATGAGCAACGCTTTGTAGAAACACAGGATTTCAGAACCCGCTGGCGATACAACTTTTTTATCAACATCGCCTTAAACAAAAAAGAGATTGAGCCAGGCACCATTTATTTAGCCTTTTACAATGAACTCTTCATTAATGGAGAGCGAAACATTGGTAAGGGCAGAAAAGTAGAACTATTTGACCGTAATAGAACTTACGCAGCAATTGGATATGGCCTGACCAATGGGCTGAGGGTACAAGCGGGATATATGCAACAAACAACGGATGACCTGAGCAAAGGGCAGATTCAACTAAGCCTTCACCATAAAATTTGATTTGATCCGAAAACTTTTTCCCTTCAATAGTAAAAATTCATAAGCTAACTGAAATATAACTTAGCTTTGCTGGAATTTTGAACAAACCGGGAAAATGAACTACCAGGAAATCATAGAAGAAATTTATTCGGAAACAAAAAGTGGTGATAACACAGGAAATGTTGCTACTTATATCCCCGAACTCGGCAATGTCGATCCCAATAAATTTGGCGTACACTTGACTACCATTGAAAACGAACATTTTTACACAGGTGACTGTGATGAAAAATTTTCTATTCAAAGTATCGCAAAAGTTCTATCCCTCACCTTGGCTTATAAAATGGATGGCGGAAAATTATGGAAAAGAGTTGGCGTAGAACCTTCCGGTACTCCTTTTAATTCTCTTGTTCAATTGGAATACGATCTCGGTATCCCACGAAATCCTTTGATCAATTCGGGTGCAATTGTCATCTGTGATATATTGACAAGTCAATTGGATGATCCAAAAAAAGAATTGATTGCATTTATTAGAAATATTTCCGGTAACGCGAATATTGATTACTGCGAAACCATTGTCGAGTCAGAAAGGTCCATGGGATTTCGAAATGCAGCATTAATCAATTTTATAAAATCTTTTGGAAACATCCATAACGATATTGATTTGGTGCTTGATTTTTATTACAACTTATGTTCTATAAAAATGACTTGTAAAGAACTCGCACAAACTTTTCTTTTTCTTGCGAATAATGGAAAAGTTAGCTTTTCCAAGAACGAGATTCTAAGCTTAAGTCAAGCGAAGCGGATCAATGCCATCATGCAAACCTGCGGCTTTTATGACGAAGCAGGTGAGTTTTCCTATAAAGTTGGATTACCTGGTAAAAGTGGTGTTGGAGGTGGAATAATTGCGGTTCATCCTAACAAATACAGCATAGCAGTTTGGAGCCCCAGATTAAATAAAAAAGGGAACTCTCACAGAGGAATGAAATTTCTAGAGGAATTTACTTCTCGAACAGCGTCTTCTATTTTTTAAAAAACGTAAAAATAAATATCCTAATTGATTGTCAGAAACTATATTGTCATTTTTTAACAATCATAAGTTTCTCACCAGTAAATTCCATCCAGGCAAAATCATAAATATAATGGTATAACTTATCCTTTGAATTAGTGTAATATCCGGTCATATATGGAAATTGAAATCCCATCTGGGTCAGTTCCGTTTTTAAAATATACATTTTTTTACGTTTGGGGCCCATAATCACATCGAGTATTTCTCTGTTTTTATGGAGAATCGCATCAATGGTTTGCGTGGCAGACTTGGTTTGTTGCCTTCGATTATAGTTGTAAATATTTTTACAGGCGAGGGAACAATATTTTTTATCTGTTCTTCCTGCAAATTGTTTTCCGCATGAAATACAAGTTAGTTTTTGCATTGCTTTTTCCTACAAAATTAATTAATCGATTATGATCTGATATTAAACGGTTGTGATCGACTATCTTATTAATTATCTGTCTATCAATCATTTATCATGACTAAAAATAACTTAATTTTGAATAAAAATGCATGATTTCAATAAATCTTATTAAAATTGATAACGAGTCTTTCCTGGGTATCTCGCTTCCAAAGAACCAGGTTTTGGTTGAAAAGATCAAAAAGATTCCCGGAAGGCGATGGAGCAATAGCCGAAGTAAATGGCTTATTCCTTATACAAAGGAAGTCTGGCAGCTTTTCAAATCCAGTTTTAAAAATGACAAGATCAATTTATTGCATGATCATCAAAATGCGCCTGTTGTCAAGCGGGATACTGTTTCAAAAAATAAACATAATGCTTCAAATCTTATCAGAATCACCCCTTTACATGGCCAAAGTCGAAAGCTAGGTATGTGGATCAAATGGGATGATCTGAATTCTAGGTTTTTAGTCAAACAAATCCCCGACTGTCGATGGCTTCCACAGTTGGCCTGTTGGACGGTCCCTTATACTTTAAAAGCGATTCAGCAACTTCAATATTTATTTGGAGAGCGATGTTGGTTGGATTTTGATCCTGAAAAAGAAAAAGCGATTCAATCAAAATCCAAAAAGGAAGTTTATGAAGAGATCAAACCTGTAATGCAACACTCGCCCTGGCCCGATGAAATGTGTAAGATGGAACAGGAACTTTTTCTTAAGCGATACAGCAGGCATACGGTTAAAACCTATCTATGTTTTTTTAAAGAATACACCATTTGGCTAGGAGCAGATCGCTCACCTGAAGATCAGGATAAAGCAAAGATCAGGGATTTTTTATATCACTGGATAAAGTATAAAAAAGCCTCTCCAATCGCTCAAAACCAAATGATCAATGCCATAAAATTTTACTTTGAAAAAGTTCTCAAACAAGATCGAGTCGTTTATGATTTGCCACGGCCCAAAAAAGCTTTCCAGTTACCCAAAATATTCAGTGAAAAAGAAATCAAATTGCTGCTTCAGGCCCATACTAACATAAAGCATCAGTGTATATTACTTACCATTTATTCAACGGGTATCCGTTTGAGTGAACTCCTGAATCTCAGGCTCCAGGATATTGACAGCAAGCGGATGAGCGTATTTGTAAAAGGAGGCAAAGGTAAAAAAGACCGATACACCGTTTTATCTCCGATGTTATTGAAACACCTTCGCCATTACTACAAAATCTACCTTCCTGAATATTGGTTGTTTGAAGGGCAGGATGGTGGGCAATATTCACCAAGGAGTGTTCAGCAAATACTTACGCAGAGCAATAAAAAAATCGGGTGTAAACGCCTTTGGTACTGTGCATACTTTACGACACAGTTTCGCGACACATCTATTGGAGAACGGCACAGATTTGAGATATATTCAACATTTGCTGGGACACAATTCCACTAAAACAACAGAGATTTATACTCATATTACGAAGCATCATATGGCAAAGCTAAAAAGTCCGCTGGATTTTCTTGGGATGAGCGAGCCATTGATTAACAATGTATTTGTAAATCCTAAAAATAATGGTGATATTCACACACAAGTGATATAAACGCAATACGTTTACCGAATTGTTAGTCGCAATTGAGAAAAAATCGTGAAGCCAAAAGTGTTTTATTAAAATTAAAACCAGAGCTATGAAAAATTATATCTTCCTTTTAATGTTTGTGTTGTTTTTCGTACAGGCAATTGCGCAACAAAAATATGACTACAATTGGTTATTTGGCTATGATACAGATTTAGGAACTCCAGGAGGAGATGGGGCTGATATAAGTTTTAACGAAGATACCATTAGCATTTCCTATGTCCAACGAGATATGTATATATATGTTACAAATGCCAGCATAAGTGACAGTTTAGGTAATCTGTTGCTATATACCAATGGTTGTTATATTGCGAATGCCGAGCACGAAATGATGGTAAACGGAGACAGTCTTAATCCGGGACAAGTTCATGATAGCCAATGCTACGATGGATACACTGCTCCAGAGGGTGTTTTGATTATTCCAAAACCTGGAAGCTCATACGAATATCTTCTTTTTCATCAGGGAATAGTCTATACAACCGAAAACGGCTTTTCGGTTAGGGGTATTCCACTTTATTACACTACTGTCGACATGAGCTACAACAATGGTTTGGGAAAGGTCACTCAAAAGAACCAGGTATTGATTAATGATACCATCCAAATTGGCAATTTAAACGCAATTCGTCACGATAACGGAATCGATTGGTGGGTGCTTAATCTTCGTAAAACAGATGGTGCATTTTACAGATTGCTGGTCAAATCCGATTCCATCGAAGGTCCTTTTATACAGGAGGTACCGCTGGGTAGTGATTTTAACAATGGCGGTCAATCCGTTTTTTCACCAGACGGAAAACGTTATGTTCAATACAAGGTACAAGACGGCATTTATATTTATGATTTTGACCGAAGTACAGGCCTGGTAAGTAACGGAATTTATATTCCTTTGGAAGAATTTACTGTTCCCGGTGGTTGTGCCATTTCTTCTAATTCTCGATTTCTCTACATTAATACCGTGACCAATATTTATCAATTTGATTTGGATGCGGTGGATATTGAGGCATCAAAAGTCTTAGTTGCGGAGTGGGACGGGTACAATTCTCCCTTCCCAACATCCTTTTATTTTCAACAACTTGGCCCGGATTGCAGAATCTATATCAATAGCCCTAACGGTGTTGACGTGCTTCATGTGATCAATCACCCCAACCGTCCTGGATTGGAATGTGAAGTGATACAGCATGGGGTACAATTACCAACTCCACATTTTATTTCTCTCCCTAACTTTCCGCACTATCGTACCGGAACACAATATCCGGTCTGTGATAGTACAATTGTACTAAACTCCACTACACCAACCTTTGATTTGCCTGATCCGGAATTATTACAGTTAAGTGTTTTCCCAAATCCAGCGCGCGATTTAGTTAATTTGCGCATCAATTCGAATGAAAGATCAATCAATATTCGAATTTTTGATTTAATTGGCAGGGAAATGTATCACAATAAACTATTCTTATCCAATCAATTGGAAACAATTGAAGTAGAAATATCAAATTGGCCAAAAGGGATGTATGTTGTACAAATTGATTCACCAGAAAATCAAACAGTTGAAAAATTACTAATAAATTGAAAAAAGCGACTAACACAGGCTATTCGTCTATGCCAGCGAGCCAGACCCACGGCAAATTCACTGCAAGCCAACGCTCTCGGCGAATTTGCTGGCACATCGTATAGCCAATCGTTATGCCACATAAAAAATAGGAAAAGTTGAACCTAATGCTTATCTTTGACGTTAGCAACTTAATGCGTCACTATGATAAAAAGTTTTGGAGATAAAGAAACCGAGAAAATTTGGAAGGGAATATTTTCGAAAAAACTTCCTTCTGATATTCAACCAATTGCTCGAAGAAAGCTGAGAATGATAAATAATGCACAAGATATCAATGACTTGAGAGTACCTCCGGGAAACAGGTTAGAAAAACTCAAAGGAGATTTGGGTGATTTTTACAGCATCAGAATTAACAACAAATGGAGAATAATTTTTAAATGGATTGGAAGCGACGCATACGAAGTACAAATAATTGATTATCATTAAATTAGATCAAAAAAATGAAAAAATTACCAAATATTCATCCTGGCGAAATTTTATTGGAAGAATTCCTAATTCCAATGGAAATCAGTCAATACAGGCTTTCTAAAGATTTAAAAATTCCTCAAACTAGAATCAGTCAAATTGTCAAAGGAAATAGAAGAATTACAGCCGATACAGCTTTGAGGTTAAGTAAATATTTCGGAACCTCTGCTAAATTTTGGCTTGGATTACAAGACGATTACGATCTTGAAGAATACAACAATAAATTATTGGATGAACTTGATGAAATTCCAAAAGCAGATAAAAACGCTGCATAACAATGGCTATTCGTCCATGCCAGCGTTCCTGACCCGCGGCAAATTCGCTCCAAGCCGACGCACTGGCGAATTTGCTGGCACGTCAGGTATAGCCCGTCGTTATGCACAATAAAAAATTCAATATATTTGCACCCTGATACCACGAAAACAAAACTTTACAAAAAAAATATAAATGCTACTAAACAACTGTACAAAGCTTGTCAAACTAATATTATTATTACTAATTGTAAATATATTTTCATGTTCCAAGAATGATGAATCTATACAAACTGATCCTCCACAAATAAATAATGATACCTTGGAAGCATGTATAATTCCAGACAATTATTTTTTATCATTCTGCGAAGAAGAGAACGAAGATCTTGAAATCTCCCAAAATCAATTGCCTAATTCAATTGTGTCCATTTTAGAATCCACCTACAATATTGATACAATTACAGCAATTTTTGGTAAGTCCTGTAAGCTCTCAGATACTTTATTATTCGTAGGTGTTAAAAAAACTGATGAAGAAATTATTATTCATGCTTATAATAAGTGCTTTGATGAAAGCATTGTTCTAAATGATTTAAACGATTCCATACAAACTTATAAACCGCTGATAAAGGATATTTTAAACATGGATATTGATAGAGTTGATTTTATTTGGAGAATAAATTATTTAAATGGGAATCCTGAATATCTTGTAGGCATTGAAAATAATGACTGTTATCCTTTGTGTGTTTATGAAATAAATTTTGATACCCAAGATTATTGCACTAATTGTGAATGAAAAACTGTGCATAACAATGGCTATTCGTCCATGCCAGCGATCCCAGCCCACGGCAAATTCGCTGCAAGCCGATGCTCTCGGCGAATTTGCTGGCACGTCAAGTATAGCCTATCGTTGCATGCAATTCCACAGATTAGACAAACCGAAATTGAGAGAATTAAAGCTGTCAATTTCTCCCCAGCTAATAAATTTTCCAGTCTAACGTTCGATTAGCCTAGAATTTAAGAGGAATTGGGTAAATTTGAAGAGAAAAAAGAGTATTGATAATCAGTGAGTTAGCGAACGTTAGTCAGTATTATAGTTACAAAACTTATGAATCCAGCTTATAGAGACTACGAAACAGCAGAAACCTTTGCATTCGCTGATGGAATTATAATGAAAGTTCTTTTGAGTGGGTCAGAATCAAATGGTTTACAAGAAATCTTCGAAGACATTGTAGAACCTGGAGTTGGTCCTCCCAGACACATTCACCATGAACAAGATGAAACATTCATATTTTTAGAAGGAACATTTGATGTTGAAATCGATGGAAAGGTTCAGAATGAAAAAAGGGGATGTTGCTCTGGTACCAAAAGGTACGGTTCACGCTTGGAAAAATGTAGGAGAAGAACAAGGAAAACTTATCTACATATTTACCCCTGCTCTTAATGTAGAACAAATGTTTAGAGATTTAAATGAGGCAATTCAAAGTGGAGAGGCCATTGAAGAAAAAATCGCTGACATATATAAAAAATATCCTGATCAACAAATGGTTGGTCCGCCATTATGAACCTGATATGAATCCAATTTACTTCCTGCAACAACAAATGGAAACAAAAAAACAGCATACAACACCAGCTACATGTCAATGCTCGCATACGCTTCGCACTGCATGTAGCCCAACCGTTAGACGAAACGAAAATGAAGAATTGGGTGAATTTCTTTTATTCTATTTTTTGAAAATTTTATTAATCGAATTTGGAGTTCTAATAAAATATACTCCTGAGGGAAGACTTGACAATTCAATTTGATACGTTGCTTCGTTAAGACTATTTATTATTACTAAATTATTAACAACGGTGCCTAAGATGTCTATAACCTCCAATACATCTTGCTTAATATCAAATCCAGAAATGGTAATAAGATTTGTTGCTGGATTGGGATATATATTAACAGCTTCAGCTTCATTTTTCTTCATATTAATTGATACGACTGAAGAATAGGAGAATTGTTGATCAAAATCTGTTTGTTTCAAGCGATAGTAGGATAATTGAGGATATGCCGTCTCATCTATATATCTGTATGAAGTTGCCGAGTATATAGTACCATTTCCATCTATTTCAGCTATTTGCTCCCAGTTTATCCCATCTTTTGAACGCTCAATTGTAAAATAATCATTATTTGTTTCGGTCGCAGTTGTCCAATCAAGCTGTACATGATCATTTAGTGATGAAGTTGCCTTAAAAGTGATTAATTCAACCGGAAGAGCAATCCCGCTTAAAGTCAATTTGAATCCTTCTGTCGCACCTGATGCTCCTTCATATAGCCATGTAAACCCAGTTACACCATTCATTGAGACATCATGAAAAGTACCTGCCCCACCATTATTTTCTGTGAGTATTACCGAGTCATCTCCTATTATGGCATTGGGTGATCCTCCAGTTGGCATTGCTACACCATCAACAGTCATTGCTGCCCCTCCATTATTAGTAACTTCGGTCACTGTTATATTTTCACTGTTGGGGTTAGATACCGTAATAATTTCTGTTGCAAGGAGATTTTGAAAATTTCTTAACACAACATTTCCAGAACCATTCAAAAAAGTTAATGTCATAGAAGCTCCATCAGAAGTTCTAATATATACTGCTGTTGGGTCTGAAGCATCAATCGATGGATCACCTGAAACTACAGTTACGTTTATTCTAACGTTCAGTCCTGTACCTGCAAAGTCATTATAAACTGCACCGTCTATAAATGTATCGCCCAAATTTAATCCAGTAGCTGCAACCCAATCTATTTGGGCAGATAAGATCAAAGGAGAAAAAAGACAGAAAATGAGTGTTGAAAATGATATTTTGTTAAGTAAAAACATATAAAATTATATTGTTGATGTTTTATTGTTTAGGTTTAATTCAAGTTTTACTTAAAAAATTAATAACAACATCACTGATTATTAATGTTTTAAGTATTCATAAAAATATCATACGAACTATGCCAAAACATGTTACAGATCAATAAAAAAAACTAAAAAGGCTATGTGGAACAATGGCTATTCGTCCATGCCAGCGAGGCTTGCCCTCGGCAAATTCACTGCAAGCCAACGCACTGGCGTATTTGCTGGCACATCGTATAGCCGACCGTTATAGCCTATTAAAAATTTTAAACACAAAATATAAAGCCCGAATCCAAGTTGAATTCCTATGAAAACAATAATCAAATCAATTCTACTAATATCATTGTCTTTCCTGCTACCTAATTGCAAAGAATGTGAAGAGGTAATTAGTGATCGAAAAGTAAAGCTTACGGTAATAGACAATACCACGTCAGAAGATATTTCCTCAACTTTAACTGCTGATAACTTTTATATACGGCAAACAGATACTCCAGGAGCTCAACTTGAGTTTATAATCGAATTTGGATTAACTCCGTTGCCAACAAGTATAATTGCATATGCTTGCAGAAAATCGTCAGAAGAAAGATATTCCAATGAATACGGCATTTGGAAAGACCAACAAAATATTGGGTCCTTGAAAGTTTATTTCGTTAAAATAAAGAATAATTGCAAGGATTGTAATTACTCAATTGAAAATATTGAACTCATAAATATTGACGGAGAAGTGACTTTACAAGAATTTGACAACAAGATCACCTTGATAATTAATTGATCAAAGAAATTCGTATTCCAAATATTAAAATTTACGAATGAATTGATATAGATTTAAGAATTGAAAACTGGCTATAACAATAGCTATTCGTCCATGCCAGCGAGGCTTGCCCAC
>CAWBZX010000012.1:0-6972 GCA_963793295.1 uncultured Saprospiraceae bacterium
CGGATATTACTATAGCTGTGTTCGGGCGTTCCGGCATTGTAATCAAGATCCAGGGTATATTCAAAACCATTTCCCTGGGTTCCTAAATAGAACCGGAAAGCAATTTTTCCTTGAAGGACAGACATGAAATCGGTCAGGTCAATATCAGAGTTACAAGCGACTCCGTAAGGAGTGATGTAGCGGATGATTTCAAGCCATTCGCCATTATGGCCTTTCACTTCAACGCCTGAAATCCTGTCCCAAGGATCACATCCACCAGCAGGACAGGTGATATCCAAATGGCCAATGATTTCATCAAATGCCCCGACATAACTTGGTAATTCAATTTCGACAATAGCACTGCCGGTATTCACATTTAACCAGACCAACTCACCAGCGTTGACGGTCATATTCGTACTTTGATCAACGATATTAATCACAACACTTTCGGTGCTGGAGCCGCCAAAATTATTGGTAGCTACCACGTTCATGGTGTAAGTACCATATGCAGGAGGTGTCCACCATCCGGTATAGTGTCCATTTTGCCAGTCTTTTGCAGGAATCACATCTGAACCAATTTCAAAAGATACATTATCAACAGAAAAAAGATCTGTAAAATTAATGGTTGAAATTGCTGCTAACTGGATAGGACCAAGTTCAGGAACCATCACATCTCCCGCCAACGGACTTCGAACATCTGTTGCAGGCACATTTGTTTGAGGATCCAATACATTAAAAGAATTAATCACTTCTTCTGCGGGATCATAAGTGCCGTCACCTGGTTGGGTTGCTTTTACAACTACTTCACCAACCGTTCCATCTAAAGTCACGGTATTACCTAGGATTGAGGCTGGCCCGGAAATGATTTCATAGTTGACGGTTAATCCTGAACTCGCTTCTGCTTCTAGGTCAAAAGGTACATCAGAGATCAATTTATTTGAAATCTGAGGGAATGAAATAGCCTGAAAACTATTATCTACATCACCAAGGAAATTAGAGGTATTTCCCATTAAAGCGAAGTTTTTTAAATCTCCGTCGCGAACTCCCGGCTCCACAGTTGAAACCAGCTTTGTAATGGAGGTATTGTCTTCGCCAGGTACTCCCTGATTGAATTTGTAATACAATTCCAACCCTGCTTCATCACCCACCAGTTCATTATCCATCATATCCTGTATATCAGTAGCGGTGAGTGCTTTACTCCAAAGTGAGACTTCGTCAACGCGTCCACCATAATAGAAATCCCAAGGGCTGATGTGCTTACCAATGGCAAGCGGGGTATCAATTGAGCTAATAACACCGGATGCAGGTGCATTACCAACGGACACGCCATCTATAAATAATTCTACGGTTGAACCATTATACACCCATGCAAAATGTTGCCAGGTTTGGGGTGCAACTGCAAAATTACCGGTAGCGACTTCGTAAGTTGAACCATTATTGATAAAACGGCATTCCAAGGCACCGTTATTCAATTGGATGAGATACATTTCACCGTCACCGGTTCCACCATTTCGAAAAGCGATCATTCCTTGCCCATAGGCCAATTGATCACAATAATACCAGCCAGCCATTGTAATTTCAGTGGAGTTGGCGATGTATTTTGAAGCTTCCGGAATTTCAACATAATCATCTACTTTGTCAAAATGAAGATATTGCTGTGTTTGAGCTTGTAGCATCAACGTTTGTAATACTAATATTACGGGTGTAAGTATCTTTAAGTAGGTGTAAATTTTTTTCATTGGAAATAAGTTTATAGGTTCAAAATTTTATTGATAATGTGTGGTTTATAATTTTAAGTTTGTCGCCCTGTTTTTTTTATCAGTTTTGCCACCAGACTTTGATCTTTGGCGTATCTCCGCCCATCTTGGCGATTTGTTCCGCCCAACTGTCCGGATTGTTTTCTGCTTCCGAAGGAGGATAAGCTAAGCGATAATGTTCCGGAGCATTTCCTTCCCGAGGTGTGGCATTGGTTCGTCTTGACAGCGCATATGCTTCCCAGGGTTGTCGAAAAGCATCTAACCAGCGTTGAATATAAATCAATTCGAGCTTATTATCATTTAAAAAAATACTAATCCTTGGATGCTGATTGATCAGCGTTTGAATTTGACTTTCAGACAATGGCGGAGGCGCGTTATTCCAAATTTCAGTATTGGCTACTATTTCCTGCCACAAAGAAATAGAGCTTGCAACACCGTTTCCATATTCCCCTTCGGCTAATGCAACATTGGTTTCAACACCAAGCCCTCGGATATAAGCTTCTGCTTTTATAAAATAAACTTCAGCAGGAGTCATAATTAATTCAGGAAAATCATTTTCATCTCTGATCAGATAGTAATTAAAAGGCGAATAAATATTATCCGCACCTTTGTTGCTATAATTTATATCCCGGTGCCCCTGGTAAGGAATGCCACCTGGAGGTGGTGTATTTTCATCGGGAATTTGCGGATAAGCGACCCATTCATTGGCGTTATTAGGTTCGAAGAAAAAATAAGCCCTGGGATCATAAATTCCGCTTCCGTCCGTGTTGTCATTTTCAGAAAGATATTTCCAGATATTTGAGCCCATTCGCAGCGTTTTATGCTCCCGAAAGGACCAATGGGTGCTTTCTTTTTTCCATGATTGTTTACGGGGAGACATCATAACGGCCTCATCCTCTTTGATTACTTCCAGGTTGTTTTCAATGATGTCTTTTAAAATTGGACCTGCAAATACAATATCTTTATCTGCCATTCTAAGGGCATGACGAAGACGAAGCGAATTGGCAAACTTTTTCCACCACCTTAAATCACCGTCCAATAAAGTATCAAAATTTCCGAAGCTGATGTATTCATCACCTGATGGGGTAATAGGATTAAGGTCAATATGCTCAACGGCCCAGGCTAATTCTTCTAATAAAAATTTGTAAATAGCTTCCTGTGAATCAAATTTTGGGCGCAGGTATTTTAAATCCTGAAACCCTTTTCCAGCGTCAAAGAAAGGAATATCTCCAAATTGATCGGTGATCCGGAAAGTTTTATAAGCCGTGATTATTTTAAGCTGTGCCCGAACATTATTTAAGGTTTCCTGGTTTCCCTGAAAAGCATCAAACCTTCGTTCAAGTTCCCGAATTTGTGCCAGCGCGTTGTAATAATTGCTCCATACATTTTCGGTTCCGTTGGTGTTAATTGCAGTAAATCTCGAGGTAAGCGCCGCTTGCTGGGTTATTTCATAATAAGTGTCATTGTGCAAATAAAACTGTTCGTCCCAGCCAAGTTCCAAAGATTCAATAACCGTGTTAAACAATGGTCCGAAATCAACCTGGGTGGGATAAAATGGATTTTTGTTCAACTCTTCAAAACCTTTGTCACAAGCAGTAAACAGCGACAGGCTTAGCAACAATATTTTATATAAATTAGATTTCAACATTTGTATTCTTCTTTTAATTCTTTCTTTGTTTTAAAATGATGCATTGATCATAAAACTAACCGAACGCATTCCGGGATAAGAAGCCCATTCCAAGCCACGGGCATTTCCCGCTCCGTTGGTCCCTTCGGGATTTACTTTATCTGGAATCGAGGTGTAGATATAAAACAGGTTACGGCCTACCAATGAAAGGCTTAAGCTTTGAAAAACTTTAGATTTTTTCATCAAAGCTAGTGCGAACTGATAGGTTAAAGCCAGTTCTCTAAATTTAATCCAATTGTTTTGCAATATGCCGGGTCTTGTGGGATATTTACCCCATCCTCCTGCATTTGGGAGATACTTGTAATAATAATGAACCACTTTGTCATTTGCGGCACCATTTTCATAAACACCGTCTAAAATGATCCCAACATTTCGAACATTACCATCGGGATCAGTGTAAGGCAAACCTCCACCATCTCTTTCCAGCAGTGTTTCAGGGCTTTGTCCGGTTTGCAGACCGATGACATATGAACCTGCATAAAGATCTCCACCCCAACTCCAGTCAATCAGTGTTTTTAGTGTGAACCCTTTAAATCCAAAAGTTGTCGTCCAGCCACCGGTAAAGTCGGGTGAAGCATTGCCGATAGGGACGCGATTTTCTGTAATTTTATAATGCGTTCCTTCTTCGTTAAGGATAGGCTTGCCGGAGGCTTCGTCGTAGATATAATCATATCCGACGATGGTTCCGTATTCTTCCCCTTCTCTGACAGCAATGGCAGGACCGTTGAGTCCCCAGATATCTGCAATTTCAAGTAGCTTGGCTCCATCTCCGAGCGAGGTTACGTAGTTTCGGTTTCGTGCGAAGTTGAGTCCTGAATGAAAATAAAAGTTCTTTCGGTTGATTATCTGGGCATTCAAAATGATTTCAATTCCCTTGTTTTCCAGTTCACCGGAATTGATGGTAATCGTATTGGCTCCTGAAGATGCAGGAAGCGGAGAGTTCAAAATTTGATCGAAAGAACGAATGTAATAATAAGTGAAATCAAAACTGATCTTATCGTCAAAGAAACCAAGTGTGGTTCCGACTTCATAAGAACTAGCGGTTTGTGGTTTTAAAGCAATTGGTGGAATAGTTCCCGGTAAACTTGCAGTCTGATATCCACCGAAAGTTCCTGTTGAATATACAAAGTCTAAGAGATAAGGATCGGCATCAGTTGCAGTTTTCGCAACAGAAGCTCGGATTTTTAAAAAACTTAACCAATTTATATTCAAATCAACCGCTTCCGTTAAAATAAAACTCAAAGAGGCGGAAGGATAAAAATAGGAATTGTTGTTAGCTGGAAGAGAAGATGTCCAGTCGTTACGCCCGGTCAAGTCTAAAAACAGGAAATCATCATAGCCGATATTTAAAAAACCATAGAAAGAGTTGATATCCTTTTCAAATCGAACTTCACTGGGTAATTGTTCTTCTACAACTTCTCCATCATAATTGTTGAAAGTAAATAACCAGGGATCAATCCATTTTTTTGTTTTGCCACTTATCCCATATTCCCTTCTTTGCCATTTGTTGCCGCCAAAGGATAGTTTAACATCAAAATTTGAATTAAAAAACTTTTCCTTGTGAGCGGTTAAAAGAAATTCGGAATTGGCGACGATATTTCTTGATAAATTATTGGCGTAAGATCCACCTTCTATTCCAAGGCTGTTTATCGGATTATTTCTTTGTTCAAATTGATTGATCGTCAGATCGGTACCGATCCTTCCCAAAGCACTCAGCCAGGGTGTGATCTCATAAGATAATGCCAATGCTCCGATCAATTTGTTTCTGTTGAGGGTTGTGTTATTGTTATAAGTATTCCACCAAAGGTGTGGTGGTGCAAAAGTATAAGGATATCTTCCATCATAATCGTTGCGGGTGCCATCAGGCAGAATATTGATGTCTTTTTCAAGTCCTTTGTAACTTCTAGGCCAACTGTATAAAATCCCTTTTCCAAAAGAGGCGTTATTGTCATCGCCTAAAGAAGGCGAGTTTAAACGATTATAATTGATGTAAGAAGCGGAAATATCAACTTTTACTTTTGAAGAAATATTGAGATTTGAGCCTAGATTGACAGTAGTTTGGTCATAATTGCTGTTTGGTACAACGGCGGTGTGATCAGTTCGTGTAAAGGATGCCCTGATGGTTCCAAGGTCATTTCCTCCCGACAAAGAAAGGTTGTGCGTCGTTGCTGATCCGTTGGAAAAATAGAGCTTGAGGTTATCTGGTTGAGGATTGTATGGACCGTATTTCACCATCCCACCATTTCACCATTTGCCCTTTCATTTCCGGGCCCCAGGACACTCCTGTTGAATAATAACCAAAGTCTTCAGAAGTAGGGCGATTGTTTGGTCCGTTGGTGATTTGAGTGCCATCGGGCATCATTGGAGTCCCATCAATGTCGAGCGGAAATTCTGGTTCTGTAAAGGTATTTGGCCCGCCGCCGCCATATTTGTTTTGTACTTCACGATATCGGTAAGGCTGGATGATTTTATGACTGAAGGTATAATTTATTCCAAGCCCCTTTTGTGCTTTTCCTCTTTTTGTAGTGATCAGTACCACGCCATTTGCACCTCGCGAGCCATACAATGCAGCGGCAGTCGGGCCTTTCAGAATATCCATGCTTTCAATATCAAAGGCATTGATATTATTAATTGCGGAACCCCAATCTTGTCCTCTGCCGACATCCGTCCATCCAGGATTATTTTCCATCGGAACGCCATCGACGATGATCAAAGGTTGGTTTTGGGTGGTAAGGTTATTATTCCCACGGATTTCTATACGCGTCGTACCGCCATCTACTCCGTTTGGTGAAATAATATTAACCCCTGCAGCTTTACCACTTAGGGCGCTGAATGCATTTTGAGCATTGGAAAGTGCTAAGTCCTTGCCTTCAATTTTTTCAGTAGAATAACCCAGTTCCCTTTTTTGTCTTTTTATCCCAAATGCAGTTACTACTACTTCATCCAATTGCTGAGCATCCGGTTCTAAAAAAACGTCAATAATACTTTGACCTTTGACTTCGATTTCCTGATCTAGGTAACCAATGTAACTGAAAACCAGGACTGCGTCCTCATTGGAGATTTCGATTGTATATTTTCCATCAATGTCGCTAACTGTTCCGACATCTCCGGTTTTCAAGACCACGTTGACCCCGATCAATGGTTCGTTGTTATCGGCAGATGAAACTGTTCCGTTTATTGTTCGCTGGGCATTCGTTAGCACCGTTATTCCTGAAAAGAGGACTAAAATAAATAGCCAGCGCAACTTTTGTAGATTTAAAAACATTTAAACTGAATTTTGATCGAAATATAAATTCTGACCAAAATAGCTAAATTCTTTAGTATTCAATATGCCAAATCCTGATAAACTTAGTTTTTGATTATTGCTTACAAAATAACTTTTGCCATTATAAATTCTTATCAAAAAGTCGCTTTTGAACCGGATTTTTTATTTTAAAAACCCTAATCCAAAAGAGTTGTTTAAATAATAGAAACTTACCTAAAGTTGGAGTTTTTTTTTTCAGGACTGTTTAACTGATGCGAAAATGAAATATTTAGTAGCCCTTTTTC